>NZ_JAGGOS010000073.1 GCF_018614205.1 Streptomyces sp. ISL-36
CTTCGGTCTTTCGTGTTTCCAACCTTACCAGATCCGTTTTCCGATCCGTTTCCGGTTCGGATTCTGTATTCCGGCGGCCGATTGGGGCCTTTGCCTTTCGGCGTGTTCACTACTTTAGCCGAATTCCCCGGCGGCTCATAATCGAGCCATTCAGTTCGGTTTCCGGCACGCCGAGAAACCCACCCTGTGGGGGTTTGTTGTAGGTAGTGGATGGCCGCTCCGGGGGTGCTCTCACAAGCACTGCCCGTCTCAAGCGGCTCGGACTACATTAGGCGTCCCCAGCATCTGGGTCAAGTCGCGTCAAGAGGTCCTCTTGCGGGGCGCATGGGCCCGGTACGGGCTCACCGTCGGATCGTCGTCGATCCAGAAGCGCCAGGGGTGCGGGGCACCTTCTCCGCCCACTCCCGTGCGGGGCCCGCTGCGTATCTGGTCGGCCGGGGGCGGGGTGCCGGTGAGGAGGGACAGGGGGGAGTCCGGGCCGTCGCAGGTGTCGGTGCCGTTCAGGGAGAGGGCCACGTCCAGGGCGGTCGCCAGGCGGGCCGGACCTTTGGCGAGTTCCGTGTCGTATCGGGCCGAGAGTCGACGTGCCCGGGCCTGGTCCGCGCCCACCAGAATCCGGCCCGCGCGCAGCAGCACTCCGCTCGCATGGCCCTCGGGGCCGCACACCAGGTTGAGGCAGTGCCACATGCCGTAGGTGAAGTAGACGTACGCGTGTCCCGGCGGACCGAACATGACCGCGTTCCGGGCGGTGCGGCCCCGGAAGGCGTGGGAGCCGGGGTCGATCGCGCCCGCGTACGCCTCCACCTCCGTCAGGCGGAGTTCGATACGGCCCGCCTTCGAGGTGCGGACCAGGGTGCGGCCGAGCAGGTCGGGGGCGACCTCCAGGACGGGGCGGTCGAAGAAGTCCCGCGGGAGCGGCGTACGGTCGGGGCTCTCGCTCATGGCGTCCGAGCGTACTGGGGAGCGCCGGGAAGCGGCGCGGAACCGGCTACGGTCGTCGCGCGTATGTAGGGGTCGAGACCAAGCAGGACCAAGAGGGAGTGTTCATGGGGTTCAAGAAGCTGCTCGCGAGCCTGGGTGCCGGCGGTGCGTCGGTGGAGACGGTGCTCACCGAGGAGAACGTCGTTCCGGGTGGCGTCGTCCAGGGTGAGGTGCGGATCCAGGGCGGTTCGGTCGACCAGCAGATCGAGGGGCTGTCCGTCGGGCTGCAGGCGCGGGTCGAGGTCGAGGGCGGTGAGCAGGAGGTCAAGCAGGACATCGAGTTCATCAAGGTCCGGCTCGGCGGTGCCTTCGAGGTGAAGGCCGGCGCGGTGCACGTCGTACCGTTCGGTCTCGAGATTCCCTGGGAGACGCCGGTCACGGCCATCGCCGGCCAGCAGCTGCGCGGGATGAACATCGGTGTGACCACCGAGCTGGAGATCGCCCGCGCGGTGGACTCCGGAGACCTGGACCCGATCAACGTCCACCCGCTGCCGGCGCAGCAGGCGATCCTCGACGCCTTCCTGCAGCTGGGCTTCCGCTTCAAGAGCGCGGACATGGAGCGCGGGCACATCCGCGGTACCCGGCAGAAGCTGCCGTTCTACCAGGAGATCGAGTTCTTCCCGCCGCAGCAGTACCGCGGTCTGAACCAGGTCGAGGTCAGCTTCGTCGCGGACGACCGTGAGATGGACGTCGTCCTGGAGATGGACAAGAAGCCGGGGCTGTTCAGTGAGGGCGGCGACTCGTTCCGTGCTTTCAAGGTGGGTCTGAACGACTTCCACACGACCGATTGGGCCGCTTACCTCAACCAGTGGCTCGCCGACGTCGGTGGGAAGCGCAACTGGGCCTAGGCTCGGCCGCGTAAGGCTGTGAGCCAGATCCTGGCCAGGCGATACGGAGGTTCAGACGTGGCCGAGGGAAAGAGGGCGCCGCTCCCTCACGACTTCCACCCGGAGGTGCCGGCGTTCACCGTGGTGAGCGACGACATCGTGCCGGGCGGTGTGCTAAATGACGCTCAGGTGTATGCGAAGGGGAACGTCTCTCCGCAGCTGAGCTGGGAGGGGTTCCCGGCGGGGACGAAGAGCTTCGCCGTCACCTGCTTCGACCCGGACGCGCCGACGGGCAGCGGGTTCTGGCACTGGGTGCTGTTCGACATCCCGGCGTCGGTGACCGAGCTGCCCGCGGGTGCCGGCTCGGGGTCGTTCGAGGGCTTGCCGGCCGGTGCCGTGCACGTCCGTAACGACTACGGGTCCCGGGAATTCGGCGGTGCCGCTCCCCCGGCCGGTGAGAACCACCGGTACGTCTTCACCGTGTACGCGGTGGACACGGAGAAGCTCGGGCCGGACGCGGACGCGTCGCCGGCGGCCGTGGGCATCAACCTGCGGTTCCACACGCTGGGGCGCGCGCAGCTGATCGGGGAGTACCCGGGTCCCGAGCACAGCTGAGCGTTCGTTTGTTGTTTGCCCGCTTCTGGTCTTGGAGAGATCAGAAGCGGGCATCTTTCGTTGCACACGGATATTGCGTTGTCCAACCCGGCGCGCCCGGCCAGAGTTGATCCGAGTCCGGAGCCCCGCAGCGGGGCTGGGCCGGCACACGGGAGGTGGGCACAATGCGGGACACGCTGGTTCTGAACGCGAGCTTCGAGCCGCTTTCGACGGTCACACTCAACCGTGCGGTGGTGCTTGTCCTGCAGGACAAGGCCGTCGTGGAGCAGGAACATCCCGAGCTCCGTATGCGTGCCGCCGCCGTCGACATTCCCGTGCCCCGGGTGATCAGGCTCTGCCGCTACGTCCGGGTGCCGTTTCGAAGACAGGCGCCGTGGTCGAGGCGGGGGGTGCTGGTCCGGGACCAGCACCGGTGCGCGTACTGCGGGAGGCGCGCGACGACAGTGGACCATGTGGTGCCGCGGGCGCAGGGTGGTGCGGACAGCTGGCTGAACACGGTGGCGTCCTGCGCCGAGGACAATCACCGCAAAGCGGACCGGACGCCGGAGCAGGCGGGGATGCCCCTGCTGCACGAGCCGTTCGTGCCGACGCCGGCGGACGCGATGCTGCTGGCGATGCGGGCGGGTGAGCGCTCGGAGCTGCCGCAGTGGCTGGCGAACTCGGCGGCGTGAGAGGGATCTTCCGTCGTCCGTAGGTCGTGTGGGCCCGCTCCCCTCGGGGGGCGGGCCCACGGTCGTTCAGCGGAGCAGCAGCTGCACGATGGCGGCGGTGCCGACGACCACGATGAAGCCGCGCAGGGCCGGGGGCGGCAGGCGGCGGCCGACCTTGGCACCGATCTGGCCGCCGATGGCCGAGCCGACGGCGATGAGCAGGACGGCGGTCCAGTCGAAGTCGGCGACGAAGAGGAAGAAGAGCGCGGCGATGCTGTTGACGATCGCGGCGAGGACGTTCTTGACGGCGTTGAGGCGCTGGAGGGTGTCCGCGAGGAGCATGCCCATGAGGGAGAGGTAGATGATTCCCTGGGCCGCGGTGAAGTAGCCGCCGTAGACGCTGGCGAGGAGCAGTCCGGTCAGCAGGAGCGGGCCGCCGTCGGGGTCTCCCGGGGCGCCGGTGCGGGCGCGGCGGGCCTGGACCGCCTTGGAGAGGCGGGGCTGGAGGATGACGAGGACCAGTGCGAGGGCGACCAGGACGGGGACGATCGTCTCGAACGCCCGGGCGGGGAGCATCAGCAGGAGTACCGCTCCGCCGAGCCCGCCGATCGCGGCGACGATGCCGAGGCGCACGATCCGGCGGCGCTGGCCCTTGAGTTCCTCGCGGTAGCCGATGGCGCCGCTGATGGAGCCGGGGATGAGGCCGAGGGCGTTGGAGACGGTGGCTGTGACCGGTGGCAGTCCGGTGAGGAGGAGGACGGGGAACGTGATCAGCGTTCCCGACCCGACGATGGTGTTGATGGTGCCGGCTCCCACACCGGCGGCGAAGACTGCCAGTACTTCCCAGATGGACAACGCCATCTCCTTACATGGTCAGTGAGTCGCCTCCCCGCCCTGAGGCCGTCAGGGTCGAGGGGCTCTCACCGATCATGCATGACCACGTGTACGTGTCAGTCGACCGGGGGCTGTTCGCGGCGCTCGGTTCCGGTGCCGTTCGCCGTGCCGCCGGTGTTGAATCCGGGGGCGCCGCCGCCGAGGTTTCCGAAGGCGCCGGAGAGGCCCTTGAGGGCGTCGCCGATCTCGCTGGGCACGATCCAGAGCTTGTTGGCGTCGCCCTCGGCGATCTTCGGCAGCATCTGGAGGTACTGGTACGAGAGGAGCTTCTGGTCCGGGTCGCCCGCGTGGATGGCCTCGAAGACCGTCCGTACGGCCTGGGCCTCGCCCTCGGCGCGCAGGGCGGCGGCCTTGGCCTCACCCTCGGCGCGGAGGATGGCCGACTGCTTCTCGCCCTCGGCGGTGAGGATCTGCGACTGACGGATTCCCTCGGCGGTGAGGATCGCGGCGCGCTTGTCGCGGTCGGCGCGCATCTGCTTCTCCATCGAGTCCTGGATGGAGGTCGGCGGCTCGATCGCCTTCAGTTCGACGCGGTTGACGCGGATGCCCCACTTGCCGGTGGCCTCGTCGAGGACGCCGCGCAGGGCCGCGTTGATCTCCTCGCGGGAGGTCAGGGTCCGCTCCAGGTCCATGCCGCCGATGATGTTGCGCAGGGTGGTGACGGTGAGCTGTTCGATGGCCTGGATGTAGCTGGCGACTTCGTAGGTCGCGGCCCGGGCGTCGGTCACCTGGTAGTAGATGACGGTGTCGATGTTGACGACCAGGTTGTCCTGGGTGATCACCGGCTGCGGCGGGAACGGGACGACCTGTTCACGCAGGTCGATCCGGTTGCGGATCGAGTCGATGAAGGGGACGACGATGTTCAGGCCCGCGTTGAGCGTGCGGGTGTAGCGGCCGAAGCGCTCCACGATCGCGGCGCTCGCCTGCGGGATGACCTGGATCGTCTTGATCAGGGCGATGAAGACAAGCACCACCAGAATGATCAGGACGATGATGACTGCTGACATCGTGTTCCCCGTGCCCTTCGCTGCCGGTTGACTACCGGGTTGCTGCTGATGATCGAGTTTCCCAGACGACGGAGCGTCGTGTGAGGGGTTCGGTCACATGACCACGGCGGTCGCCCCGTCGATGTCGACGACGTCGACCTGATCGCCCGGTTCGAAGGCCTGCCCGGAGTCGAGCGCGCGGGCGGACCAGACCTCGCCGGCGAGCTTGATGCGGCCGCCGTTGCCGTCGACCCGTTCGAGCACGACGGCCTGACGGCCTCTCAGTGCGTCGATTCCGCTGGCATGTTGGGGCGGTCCGTTGCGGTGCCGGGCCGCGATGGGGCGGACCACGGCGAGGAGCGCCACCGAGACGACGGCGAAGACGACCACCTGCGCGACGATGCCGAACCCGAGACCCGCGGTCACGGCTCCGGCGATCGCGCCGACGGAGAACATGCCGAATTCGGGCATCGCGGTCAGGACCAGCGGAATGCCGAGTCCCACCGCGCCGATCAGCCACCAGACCCATGCGTCGATGTCCACGTGGTCATGGTAGGGCGGTGGGAACTCCGGGGACAGGGCGCGGCGCTGTGCGGGGACGCGACGCCCGTGATTCCGTGATTCGGTTCGGTGCAGGGCTACTTGAGCGGGAGACCCTGGGCGGTGTAACGCTCGCCGACGTGCTCGACGACGAGCGGCAGGCCGAAGCAGAGCGAGAGGTTGCGGGAGGTGAGCTCGGTCTCCATCGGGCCGGCGGCGAGAACCTTGCCCTGACGGATCATCAGGACGTGGGTGAAGCCGGGGGCGATCTCCTCGACATGGTGGGTGACCATGATCATGGAGGGGGCGTACGGGTCGCGGGCGAGGCGGCCGAGGCGGCGGACCAGGTCCTCGCGGCCGCCGAGGTCGAGTCCGGCGGCCGGCTCGTCGAGGAGGAGGAGCTCGGGGTCGGTCATCATCGCGCGGGCGATGAGGGTGCGCTTGCGCTCACCCTCGGAGAGGGTGCCGAACCTGCGGTCCAGGTACTCGGTCATCCCGAGCCGGTCGAGGAAGGCGCGGGCGCGCTCCTCGTCGACGGCGTCATAGTCCTCGTGCCATGTGGCGGTCATGCCGTACGCGGCGGTGAGGACGGTCTGCAGGACGGTCTGGCGCCTGGGGAGCTTCTCCGCCATCGCGATGCCGGCCATGCCGATGCGGGGACGGAGGTCGAACACGTCGGTACCGACGCCGCCCAGCCGCTCGCCGAGGATCCGGGCGCTGCCCTGGGAAGGGAAGAGGTAGCTGGAGGCGATGTTGAGGAGGGTGGTCTTGCCGGCGCCGTTGGGGCCGAGGATGACCCAGCGCTCGCCCTCCTTGACCGACCACGAGACATCGTCCACCAGAGCCCGTCCGTCGCGGACCACGGATACGTCCACCAGCTCCAGTACATCGCTCATGAGCGCGTTGTCTCCCCTTGCGGTCGAGTCGTGTCGTCGCCTTGCGCCTGTGGGCGCGGCGTCCAGGGAAAACCTACGCCACTGTCGGAGCGGGCCGGTCCTTAGGTCGGCCCTTAGTCCGTCCCCGGGTCCGGTGCTTCCGTGTCCCGCCTCGGGGATTCCCTAGGCTGGGGGCATGCTTTCGGAACCACGCTCAGGACGCCTGGCCGCTTGGGGCAATGCCCTGTTGGCCGGATCGGTATCGCCGGACGACGCGGCGCTGGCCATCGTCGGGGACGACGCGGTGCACCGCGTGGAGGGGCTGCCGGGTGAGGCGGGGCCGGTCGGCCTGACCCTCGCGCTCGGGCGGCTGCGGCGGCTGGGGGTGACGGGGTGGCGGGTGGCACTGCCGGCTCCGGGGCATCCGCTGGGTCTGAGCGGGCCGCCCGACTTCAACGCGCGGGCGCTGGAGGCGGAGGAGGCGGTGGTCGGTTTCGGCGCTCCGTACGGTCTGGTGCCGGCGGTCACGGAGGCCGGTCCCGCGGGCGATGTGCACGTCGAGGTGGTCTGGCAGTGCCTGTCGGTGCGGGAGGCCCCGCCCGCGGACGTCCCGTCGCTGGGTGAGGCGGAGCGGGAACTGGCGGAGGCACTGCGGGACGCCACCTCTGTACTGACGAGGCTCGATGTGGCGGCGTCGGGTCCGGTGGCGGACGCGGCGCGCGACGCGTACCGGGCGCGGGCGGAGGCGGGCCGCGAGGTGCTGGCGCCCGGCTATCCGCCACGGGCGGTACGGGTGCTGGAGCTGGCCCAGCGGGTGGCTCTGCTGGTGGATCTGGCGTACGACCACGGCCACGGGGGCGCGGTGAGCGCGGCGGAGATGGCGGCGCGGGTGGCGGCGCTGCGGCCGGTGGAGCGGGTGGCCCGGCGGGCGCAGGTCGCGGCCTACAACGCGTACGTGGAGGAGAGGGAACGGGAGCGCTGACCCGGTGCGAGGGGGGCTGGGGCGGACAGGGCAGAGCCCGGCCCCCGGGGGATCGTCCGGGGGCCGGGCTGGTCAGGGGTGGCGTCAGCTGTTGACGGCGCTGTTGCCGAAGGCCGGGTTGAGCAGGCCGATCACGTTGGCCGTGTTGCCGGAGACGTTCACGGGGACGTGGACCGGGACCTGCACCAGGTTGCCGGAGGCGACACCCGGCGAGTTGAGGGCCTGCCCCTGGGCGTCCGCTCCGTGGGCGGAGGCGACACCCGCACCGGCGGCGACGATGCCACCGGCGATCATGGTGAGGGCAGCGGCCTTCTTCAGCTTGTTCACTTCAGGATCCTCCTGGTCTTCGCCGCGGCGGTACCGCCGCGGCACGCCATGAAGAACGCCGCCCGCCCCGCCGGGTTGCGCCGAACGGGGGACATGCACCCGACAGTATGAAGAGGACGAACGGAGGTGCCTCCTCCGCCTTGCCCCTGCTCCCCCTTGTTTCAGGAGGTCAGACCGTTCCGGACCGCCCAGAGCGCCGCCTGGGTCCGGTCCGCCAGATCGAGCTTCATCAGGATGTTCGAGACGTGTGTCTTGACCGTCTTCTCCGACAGGACGAGGGCACGGGCGATCTCCCGGTTGGACCGTCCGTCCGCGATCAGGCCGAGCACCTCCCGCTCCCGCTCGGTGAGCGTCGAGCCGCGGCCCGTCCCGCTGGGGGTGTCGTCCTGCGAGAGCAGCGCCTCGGCGACCTCGGGCTGGAGCAGCACATGCCCCGCGTGGACGGAGCGGATGGCACCGGCCAGGGCGTCCGGGTCCACGTCCTTGTAGACGTACCCGGAGGCGCCCGCCCGCAGCGCGGGGACGACCGTCCGCTGCTCGGTGAAGCTGGTGACGATCAGCACCCTCGCCCCGTTGGCCAGCTCGCGCAGCTTCCGCAGCGCCTCGATGCCGTCCATGCCGGGCATCTTGACGTCCATCAGGACGACGTCGGGCCGCAGCTCCTCGGCCCGCGCGACCCCTTCGGCGCCGTCGGACGCCTCGCCCACCACTTCTATGTCGTCCTGCACCTCCAGGAAGGTCCGAAGGCCGCGGCGGACGACCTGGTGGTCGTCGACCAGCAGGACGCGGATGACTCTGTCAGCCACCGGGGACCTCCATCTCGATCGTGGTGCCTCGGCCCGGTGCCGATGTCACGGTGAGGGTGCCGCCGACCCCGCCGGCCCGGTCCCGCATGGAGACCAGGCCCAGGTGGCGTCCGGCCCTGCGCACCGTACGCGGGTCGAAGCCCGAGCCGTCGTCGGTGACGGTGAGCAGGGCGCCCTGACCGCGGCGGACCAGGGAGACGGCGACCAGCTGCGGCTCCGCGTGCCGCAGCGCGTTGTGCAGGGCCTCCTGGGCGACCCGGAGCAGGGCCTCCTCCTGGGCGGCGGGCAGGGCACGCACCCCGGAGCTGTCGAAGGTGACCCGGGCGCTGTGGGCCCGGTCCATGACCTGGATCTGGGTGCGCAGCGTATGGACGAGCCCGTCCTCGTCGAGCGCGGCGGGGCGCAGCTCGACCACGGCGGCGCGCAGCTCGTCGGCCGCCTCGGCGGCCAGGGTGGCGACCTGCTGGAGCTCTCCCTTGGCCCGGGCCGGGTCACGGTCGACCAGGGCGGCCGCGGCCTGGGCGGTGAGGCGGAGCGAGAAGAGCTTCTGACTGACCGCGTCGTGCAGCTCGTGGGCGAGGCGCGAGCGCTCCTCGGCGATCGTGAGCTCGCGGCTGCGTTCGTACAGCCGGGCGTTGGTCAGGGCGATGGCGGCGTGCTGGGCGAGGATCGAGAGCAGCTCCTCGTCCTCCTCGGTGAAACCGCACCCTCCGCCGGGCCTGGGGCAGCGCTTGTTGGCCAGGAAGAGAGCGCCGATGGTCTCCTCGCCGTCCTGGATGGGCAGGCCGAGGAAGTCGGACATCTCCGGATGGGCCGCGGGCCAGCCCTCGAAGCGCGGATCCCGGCGGACGTCGGCGAGCCGCTCGGGCTCGGCCTTGTGGAGCATGGCCGCCAGGATGCCGTGCTGGCGGGGCAACGGTCCGATGGCCCGCCACTGCTCGTCGCTGACGCCGTCGACCACGAACTGGGCGAAGCCGCCGTGGTCGTCCGGCACCCCCAGCGCGGCGTACTCGGCGTCGAGCAGCTCACGGGCGGAGGCGACGATCGTCTTGAGGACGTCACGCACCTCCAGGTGGCGGCTCATCGCCAGCAGCGCGGTGCTCACGGCGGCGAGGCCCGAGCTCGGTCGATGACTCATGAACTCACCGTACTCGTGGGTTGTGACAGTCCGTATCCGCCTGGGGACGGCCATGGCTCGGGACCTCAGGACTAGGTCGAAGTGCCTTGTGCGGTCGGGGCCCGCGGACGAGGCGGCGGGCGGGGTCACGGCCGGAGGCTGAATCCATCGGTACGAGAGGGGATGGATGTCATGGCTGTCGCGATCATCACGGGAGCGTCCAAGGGGCTGGGGCGGGCGCTGGCCCGCGAGCTGGCCGGGCGGGGCTGGGACCTGGTGCTGGACGCCCGGACGCCGGCGGTGCTGGAGGAGAGCGCCGAGGCGGCACGCGCGCGGGGAGCGCGGGTGGTGGCCCTGCCCGGGGATGTGACGGACGCGGCGCACCGCCGGGAGCTGGTCGCGGCGGCGCGGGGGCTCGGCGGGCTCGATCTGCTGGTGAGCAATGCGAGCGCGCTGGGCGCGGAGCCGCTGGTGCGGCTCGACGCGCTGCCCCTGGACGGTTTGCGGGCGGCGCTGGAGACGAATGTGGTGGCGGCGCTGGGGCTCGTGCAGGAGGCGCTGCCGCTGCTGAGGGCGCGTGGAGCCGAGGCAGGGGTGGAGGCGGCCGGAGCCGAGGCAGGGGCGGGGGCTGTGATCGCGGTCAGTTCGGATGCGGCGGTCGAGGCGTACGAGACGTGGGGCGGGTACGGGGCGTCGAAGGCGGCGCTCGATCAGCTGGCGGCGGTACTCGCGGTCGAGGAGCCGGGGCTGCGGGTGTGGACGGTGGATCCGGGCGACATGGCGACGGACCTCTATACGGCGGCCGTCCCGGACGACGACGATCCGCGGCCGTCACCGGAGGCGGTGGTGCCGGGGTTCCTCTCGCTGATCGAGCGCCGGCCCCCGAGCGGCCGGTACGCGGCGGCTGATCTGACGGAGGCGGGTCCGAGGGAGCCCGACCCCGACCGCAAGGAGCCGGGACGCGGGGAGCCGGGACGCGGGGAGCCGGGACGCGGGGAGCCGGGTCTCACGGCATCGGGTCTCACGGCATCGGGGCTCACGGCATCGGGGCTCCTGCCGTCGGGGCACGAGGAGGCCGGCCGATGACCGCGCCGGTCACCCGCCCGCAAGGGGCCCGCCCGGCCGCCGGGCGGAGCCCCGACGACGCGGCGGGGCCTGTGCTGGGGGAGGGCGTGGCCGTGCCCGAGGAGCTGTCGGCGCGGGTGCCGGCCGAGCAGCGAGGGCCGGGGCGGGGCCGGGACGACGTGCGGCTGATGGTCTCGCGCGGTACGGAGGTCTCGCACCACGCGTTCCGTGAGCTGCCGGGGCAGCTGCGGGCCGGCGATGTGCTCGTCGTCAACACGTCGACGACGTTGGCCGCTGCCGTAACCGGGCGCCTTGGCGCGGAGAGCGGTGGGGAGCCGGTCGTCGTGCACTTCTCGACGTGCGGGGACGACGGCCGGTGGGCGGTGGAACTGCGGGAGCCGTGCGGGGACCCCCGGACGGGGCCCGGGGCCGGTCGGGGCGGTACCCGGCCGCGCCCGGGCGGCCCGGCGGGGCTGGTGGTGCGGCTGCCCGGGGGCCGCACCACGCCGGCTGGGGGTGTGGAGGGAGGGGCGCGTCTGGTCCTGGAGGAACCGCTGGTCCCGGGGGCGGCGCGGCTCTGGTGGGCGCGGGCGGACACGGCCGTACCGGCGCTGCTCGCGCGGTACGGCAGGCCGATCCGTTACGGGTACACCGAGCGCGACCAGCCGCTCGCCGCACATCAGACGGTCTTCGCGCTCCCGTCCCCCGACGGCGCCGGTTCGGCGGAGATGCCGAGCGCGGGCCGGCCCTTCACGGCCGGTCTGGTGGCGGAGCTGGTGAGCCGGGGGGTGCAGTTCGCTCCGCTCACCCTTCATACGGGGGTGGCGTCGGCGGAGGTCCACGAGCCGCCGTACCCCGAGCGCTTCGAGGTCCCGGCGGCGACCGCGTGGCTGGTGAACGCCGCGAAGGCGGGTGGGGGCCGGCTGGTGGCGGTGGGGACGACGGCCGTACGGGCGCTGGAGTCGGCGACAGACGAGAGGGGGGTGGTGCGGGCCGCCGGGGGGTGGACGGATCTGGTGGTGACCCGGGCGCGCGGGGTGCGGGTGGTGGACGGGCTCCTGACCGGTCTGCACGAGCCCGAGGCCTCGCATCTGCTGATGCTGGAGGCGATCGCCGGCCGGAGGGCGCTGCGCCGTGCCTACGCGGAGGCACTGCGCGAGTCCTACCTCTGGCACGAGTTCGGCGACGTCCATCTCATCCTCCCCGAGGAGGCCCCTCACCGTTTGCATTACTGAAGCAACTCACGGTGAGTTCGCCACCTGCCCGATGTGAGCCCGGGCATAGGACGTAGGTCACTTACGACCTCCCCTAGTTGCCGCATAAGGGGCAGACAAGGACGGTACGCGGCGGTCCCGGGTGGGTTTCGGTGGGTCATGCACGGGCCCCTGATCCACTACCCGGGATCGTACGTCACACCTTTGCCACAGGATTTTGCTGCCGCTAAGAATTGCATCCGTCGCCGCCGAGCAAGGCGCAGCGCCGCCCCGGCCTGAGCGACCCCCTGCGATTCGAAGAGGTACTCCTGCATGTCTGCGAACACTCCTGGCCACAGTCGTCTGAGCAAGACCTACAAGGCCTCTCTCGCCGGTGTCGCCACCCTCGGCGCCGCGGCCCTCGCCTTCACCCTCGTCCCCACCAACGCCGCCGCTGAGACCGAGCCGCAGGCGCTGGCCAACACCCAGCAGGTCGCCTGGGGCTACAACGCCGACAGCGTTCAGGCCAAGGCCCTCCACGCGAGCCTCACCGACCAGCACACGGTCCTCGGCCTCAAGGCCAAGCAGGAGGCGGCGGCGAAGGCCGAGGCGAAGGCGAAGGCCGACGCGAAGGCCAAGGCCGACGCCAAGGCGAAGGCGGCCGCCAAGGCCAAGGCCGAGGCGAAGGCCAAGGCCGACGCCAAGAAGCGCGCCGAGGCGAAGGCGGCCGCGAGCCGTGCCGCCGCCCGCACGCCCGTCTTCGCGAACAACCTCGACGGCTGGATCCGCGAGGCGCTGTTCATCATGGACAAGCACAACATCCCCGGCACCTACGAGGGCATCCACCGCAACATCATGCGGGAGTCCAGCGGTAACCCGCGGGCCATCAACAACTGGGACATCAACGCCATCAACGGTGTCCCGTCGAAGGGCCTGCTGCAGGTCATCTACCCGACCTTCAAGACCTACCACGTGCCGGGCACCAAGTTCGACCAGTACGACCCGGTCGCGAACATCGTCGCGGCGTGCAACTACGCCGCCGACCGCTACGGCTCGATGGACAACGTGAACAGCGCCTACTGAGCGTAGGCAGCGCAGACGCCGAAAGGGCGGCACCCGTGCTGGGGTGCCGCCCTTCGGCGCGTTCGGCCGCGCTTGCGCGTCCGGCAGTGCTTACTTGCGCATGACCTCGGGCTCGTGGCGGCGCAGCAGACGCGCCACCGCGAAGCCGCAGGCGATGCCGATGAGCAACAGGACCGTGAGGTTGAAGCCCCACTGGCCGACCGTGTGGTCCCACAGCGGGTCCAGGTTGGTCGGGTCCTTGTGGTCCCACGGCGGCATCAGGTGGCCGAGGTCGAGGGTCGAGCCCGCGGCGGCGATGGCCCAGCGCGAGGGCATCAGCCAGGCGAACTGCTCCAGGCCCGGGGATCCGTACACCTGGAACAGGATGCCGGTGAACACGACCTGGACGATCGCGAACATGACGAGCAGCGGCATCGTCTTCTCCGCGGTCTTCACCAGCGACGAGATGACCAGGCCGAACATCATCGAGGTGAAGCCGAGCGCGATGATCGTGACGCACAGCTCGACGGCGGGCGGCATGACCAGACCCTCCGCCGGGAGCTCACGGGTGGCGAAGCCGATGCCGCAGATGATCACACCCTGGATGGCGGTGATCACGCCGAGGACGATGACCTTCGACATCAGGTACGCCGAGCGGGACAGGCCGGTGGCCCGCTCCCGTTCGTAGATGACCCGTTCCTTGATCAGTTCTCGTACGGAGTTGGCGGCGCCCGAGAAGCACATGCCGACCGCGAGGATGAGCATGATCGTGCCGGCGTCGCCGTTGTAGCGGGACGGGGGCGTGGGCGGTGCGAGGCCGAAGTCGGCCGGGATGACGACCGAGACCAGGCCGAGGACGGCCGGCAGGATCACCATCAGGCCCATGAAGCCCTTGTCGGAGGCGATGACCGACGAGTAGCGGCGGATCAGCGTCCACAGCTGCGAGCCCCAGCCCTGCGGCTTGGGCGGCCTGGCCATGGCCTGCTGCGGCATCTGGACCGGCTGCGCGGCGACGGCGTCGATGTCCGCGGCGTACATCTGGTAGTGCTGCGAGCCCTTCCAGCGGCCCGCCCAGTCGTAGTCGCGGTAGTTCTCGAAGGCGGAGAAGACGTCGGCCCAGGTGCTGTAGCCGAAGAAGTTCAGCGCTTCCTCCGGCGGGCCGAAGTAGGCCACGGAGCCGCCGGGCGCCATCACGAGCAGCTTGTCGCACAGACCGAGCTCGGCCACCGAGTGGGTGACGACGAGGACCGTGCGGCCGTCGTCGGCGAGGCCGCGCAGCAGCTGCATGACGTCGCGGTCCATGCCCGGGTCGAGGCCGGAGGTCGGCTCGTCCAGGAAGATCAGCGACGGCTTGGTGAGGAGCTCCAGGGCGACGGAGACACGCTTGCGCTGGCCACCGGAGAGGGAGGTGACCTTCTTCTCCTTGTGGATGTCGAGCTTGAGCTCGCGCAGCACCTCGTCGATCCGGGCCTCGCGCTCGGCCGGGGCGGTGTCGCCGGGGAAGCGGAGCTTGGCCGCGTAGCGGAGCGCCTTCTGGACGGTCAGCTCCTTGTGCAGGATGTCGTCCTGCGGGACCAGACCGATGCGCTGACGCAGCTCGGCGAACTGCTTGTAGAGGCTCCGGTTGTCGTAGAGGACGTCGCCCTCGTTGGCCGGGCGGTAACCGGTGAGCGCCTTGAGCAGCGTGGACTTGCCGGAGCCGGACGGGCCGATGACACCGATCAGCGACTTCTCGGGGACGCCGAAGGAGACGTCCTTGAGGATCTGCTTGCCGCCGTCGACCGTGACGGTGAGGTGGCGGGCCGAGAAGGAGACCTCACCGGTGTCGACGAACTCCTCGAGCTGGCCGCCGACCATCCGGAAGGTCGAGTGACCGACACCGACGATGTCGTTGGGGCCGATGAGGACGGAGCCGCCCTTGGCGATCGGCTGACCGTTGACGTACGTGCCGTTGTGGGAGCCGAGGTCTCGGATCTCGAAACGGCCGTCGGGGGTGGCGTGGAACTCGGCGTGGTGGCGCGAGACCTGGAGGTCGGAGACGACCAGTTCGTTCTCGAGCGCACGACCGATCCGCATCACGTGGCCGAGGGCCAGCTGGTGGAACGTGGTCGGGCTGCGGTCTCCGTAGACCGGCGGCGCCCCCGCGATGCCGCCACCCTGGCCCGGTGTCTTCTGCGCCAACTGCTCGGCGGGGCCGCCCTGCTGGTGCGGGAACGGCGGCTGCTGGGCCTGCGGAGGCTGTTGGGCCTGCGGAGGCTGCTGCTGCCAGCCCTGCTGCTGCGGCGGGGCCGGGTGGGTGGCCCAATCGGCCTGCGCGGCCTGATGGGCCGGGGCCGCCTGCGCGGCCGCCTGGTGCTGCGCCGGGGCGCCGGCGGCGAGATTCAGCCGCGGGCCGTCGGTGGCGTTGCCGAGGTGCACGGCGGTGCCGGGTCCGATCTCCAACTGGTGGATCCGCTGCCCCTGCACGAAGGTGCCGTTGGTCGAGCCGTGGTCCTCGATGACCCAACTCCGGCCGCCCCAGCTGATCGTGGCGTGTCGCCACGAGACCCTGGCGTCGTCGATCACCAGGTCACCCTGCGGATCACGTCCCAGGGTGTACGACCTGGACGGATCGAGAGTCCAGGTCCTTCCGTTCAATTCCAGTACGAGTTCTGGCACTCCATGCCCCACTACTTGTCCCCCGATGTACCCCCGTCGCTGGGAGTCTAGGGATGGCGAACATCGGGGGGAACTATTTCAGGCCCGGCCCCGGGTCCGAAAGTCGGGCGGTGTGAAGACCCGGCAGAGGCGCGCTTCGGCCATCCTCGGGTCGCCCCCGGACACGCCGTCGGCGCGAGGAGAAAACGTCAGGGAGCAGGACGAGCGCCATGAGTGCGCAGGAAACGTCCGGAAGGGGTGAGTCGTCATGAACCGGATGATCCGGGGACGACGGGAGGGCCGGCGGGAGGGCCGGCGGGCGGCGGGCGGGACGGTGACGGCCCGGTGGTGTGGTCAGGGTGTCGGGCCGATGTGATCAAGGCCTCGGGCCCTGTTCTCCTGGCGTCGGTCCCTGCGCCCGTGGCCTCGGGCGGCCGCCGACAGGCACCGAGGGGCTCCGGAGAGTTACGGTGGCAGAGCGCGTGACGAGTCGGGTGTCCGGTACGCGGGACGGGGGCGGTGGTGGCACCCAGTGCCCGATACGGTGGAACCACCATGAGCGCATCGCAGACCTCAGACGTTCCCACCCTTCTCGTCAAGATCTTCGGGAAGGACCGTCCCGGGATCACCGCCGGGCTCTTCGACACCCTCGCCGCCTACTCCGTCGATGTCGTGGACATCGAGCAGGTCGTGTCCCGCGGCCGCCTCGTCCTGTGCGCGCTCGTCACCGAGCCGACCGTCGCCTCGCCGGGCGAGCTGCGGGCGACCGTGCACAGCTGGGCCGAGTCGCTGAAGCTCCAGGCGGAGATCATCTCCGGAACGGGCGACAACCGTCCGCGCGGAAGTGGCCGTTCGCACGTCACCGTGCTCGGACACCCGCTGACCGCCGAGCAGACGGCCGCCATAGCGGCCAGGATCACGGGGACCGGCGGCAACATCGACCGTATCTTCCGGCTCGCGAAGTACCCGGTGACGGCCGTCGAGTTCGCCGTCTCCGGCTGCGAGACGGCGCCGCTGCGGACCGCCCTGGCCACCGAGGCGCACAGCATCGGCGTCGACGTGGCCGTCGTCTCGGCCGGGCTGCACCGGCGGGCCCAGCGCCTGGTCGTCATGGACGTGGACTCGACGCTGATCCAGGACGAGGTCATCGAGCTGTTCGCGGCGCACGCGGGCTGCGAGGACAAGGTCGCCGAGGTCACCGAGGCCGCGATGCGCGGTGAGCTGGACTTCGAGCAGTCCCTGCACGCGCGGGTGGAGCTGCTCGCCGGCCTCGACGCCTCGGTGGTGGACAAGGTCCGCGCCGAGGTACGGCTCACGCCCGGCGCCCGCACCCTCATCCGTACGCTCAAGCGGCTCGGCTACCAGGTCGGTGTGGTCTCGGGCGGGTTCACGCAGGTCACGGACGACCTCAAGGAGCGGCTGGGGCTCGACTTCGCCTCGGCCAACACCCTGGAGATCGTGGACGGCAAGCTGACCGGCCGGGTCACCGGGGAGATCGTGGACCGGGCGGGCAAGGCCCGGCTGCTGCGCCGGTTCGCCGCGGAGGCGGGGGTGCCGCTGGCGCAGACCGTGGCCATCGGCGACGGAGCCAACGACCTCGACATGCTGAACGCGGCCGGGCTCGGCGTGGCCTTCAACGCCAAGCCGGTGGTGCGCAAGGCCGCCCACACCGCCGTGAACGTGCCCTTCCTCGACACCGTCCTCTACCTGCTGGGGATCACCCGCGAGGAGGTCGAGGCGGCGGACGGCGGCGAGGACGAGGAACTGCCGCACTGACCCGTGCGCACCGACGGAGGCCCGGTCACCGAGCGGTGACCGGGCCTTGTGTCAGGGGGTACCGGTCACTCGTGCGGGGCCCAGAACTCGACGAGCTTGCCCACGCCGTGCTCCAGGGACTTCCAGGAGCCGGTGAAGGAGACGATCGCGAACGCGGCGGTCGGGAAGCCGCTCCGGTTCATCCGGGCCGAGGTGTCCCCCTCGGCCTCACCGGCGAGAGCGTCGGCAAGGGCGTGCACGCCGGGGTTGTGGCCGATGACGAGCAGGTCGCGCACCTCGTCGGAGGTCTCGTTGAGCAGGGCGATGAGCTCGCCGAGCGAGGCCTCGTACAGCCGCTCCTCATACATGGTTCTGGGACGGTGCGGCAGCTCGTGGACCGCCAGCTTCCAGGTCTCGCGGGTTCTGGCGGCGGTCGAACAGAGGGCCAGATCGAAGGAGATCCCGGTGTCGGCGAGCTTGCGGCCCGCCACGGGGGCGTCCGTGCGGCCACGCTCGGCGAGCGGTCGCTCGTGGTCGGAGACCTGGGGCCAGTCGGCCTTGGCATGCCGGAGCAGCACGATCCTGCGGGGTGTATCGACGCTCATGAGCCCCAGCTTCGCATGAAACGAGGTGTCGGGCGCAGGGTGTCGGGTCAGCCGGGCAGTGTCCGCTGGATCTGCTCCAGGAGGTGGGCGACCGAGGGGTCGGCGCCGCCCGCGTGGGCCCCGCCCGGTCCCGCTATGAGCAGAAGGAGCGCGACGAAGGCGGCCGCCGGGAGGGCGAGGGCCCACCAGGGCAGCCGGGTGTCGACGCCCGCGGACGAGGACGGGGTCCGGGTGTGCGTACGGGCCGACATGGCCGCCTCCGTGGGTCGCTGGATCCGCCGCTGTCGCGGCGATGTCTCCAACGTACGGATCGGGCCAGGACCGTCCCATCCGGTGATCCACCTACTTCACCCTGACACTCACCCCCTAGGGGACAGGGGGGTTAACCCCAAGAGAGCGGCCTGGCCCGACCTGCGGGGTGAGCGGCCCCGGTGGCGGCGTCATGGGGTCATGGGGTCGTCATGGGGTCAAGGGGTCATGGGGTCACGGGGTCATGGGGAGGCGATCGAGGCGATGACGGCGATGACGACACCGATTCCGAGCATCGCGCCGAGCACGATGAGGAACTTCTTCTGGCCGTCCTGGGGGTTCGGGTCGAGCACTGGCATGGGGCCAGTCTCGCATCTCAGCATTCGTCCTCGACGGTCCGGTCCCGCCCCGCGAGGACGCCGACGGCCATCTGGGGCAGCATCAGCCCGGCCATCAGCGCGATGGGCAGGCCCCAGCCACCGCTGTGCTGGTAGAGGACGCCGACCAGGAGCGGACCGGGGATGGAGATGAGGTAGCCGACGCTCTGTGCGAAGGCGGAGAGCCTGACCACGCCGGCCCCGGTCCGTGAACGCATGCCGATCATGGTGAGGGCGAGCGGGAAGGCGCAGTTGGAGACGCCGAGGAGCAGGGCCCAGGCCCAGGCGCCCGCGGCGGGCGCGACGTACAGCCCGGTGTAGCCGGCCAGGCCGCACAAGGCCAGCGCGACGGCGATGGGGCCCTGGTTCTTGAGCCGGGTGGCGAGGCGCGGGATGACGAACGCGAGCGGCACGCCCATCACCATCGTGACGGCGAGGAGCACTCCGGCCGTGCCGGCCGGGACGCCGGCGTCCCGGAAGATCTGCGGCATCCAGCCCATGGTGATGTACGCGCCGGTGGCCTGGAGGCCGAAGAAGGCGCCGAGGGCCCAGGCGGTACGGCTGCGGGTGATCCGGAGCGGGGCGGCGGGGGCCGCCCCCTGTGCGGGGATCCCTGCGGCCGGGGCGGTGGGCCGCACCGCGTCCCGGTCGCGCAGCAGTGGGATCCAGGGCAGGACGGCGAAGGCGGCGAGGACCGCCCAGACGCCGAGGCCGGTGTGCCAATTCCCGCCCAGCGCCTCGGTCATGGGCACGGTCGCGGCGGCGGCAAGGGAGGTGCCGAGGGCGAGGGCCATGGAGTAGAGGCCCGTCATGGTGCCGACGCGGTCGGGGAAGTACCGCTTGACGATGACGGGCATCAGGACGTTGCTGACGGCGATGCCCATGAGGGCGAGAGCGCTGGCGGCGAGGAAGCCGACGGTGCCGGAGGCGAAGGGGCGGACGGCGAGGCCCGCGAAGATCGCGGCCATACCGGCGCAGACGACGGCGGCGGGGCCGAAGCGGCGGGCGAGGCGCGGGGCGGTGATGCCGAAGATCGCGAAGCAGAGCGGGGGGACGGAGGTGAGGACGCCCGCGACGCTGCCGCTCATGTGCAGGCCGTCGCGGACCTCTTCGAGCAGGGCGCCGAGGCTGGTGATGGCGGGGCGCAGATTGAGCGCGGCGAGCACGAGCCCGACGACGACGAGCCGGGTGATCCAGACGGCGGGCCGGGCCGGTGCGGAAGAATCGGCGGTGACGGCGGCGGTACGTGCCGGGGCGGCGTCGCCCGCGGGCGCGGGGGCTTGGTCGAGGGTCTGAGGCTCGTCAGGCATGAGGCCATCATAGAATCATGGGATGATTGATTGTCCAATCCGGAACCAAATGGAAGGTGCATCATGGCGCTCGGGTCTCCCCGGCGTTCCGGGCTCTCCGATCAGGTGATCACCGAGCTGCGGAACCAGATCACCTCCGGCGAGTGGCCGGTCGGGTCACGGATCCCCACGGAACCGGAACTGGTCGAGCAACTGGGCGTGGCCCGCAACACGGTGCGCGAGGCGGTCCGCGCCCTCGCGCACAACGGGCTGCTCGACATCCGGCAGGGTTCCGGCACCTACGTCGTCGCCACCAGCGAGCTGGCGGGGGTCATGCACCGGCGGTTCGCCGCGTCCGACCCGCGGCACATCGCCGAGCTGCGCTCGACCCTGGAGTCCTCGGCGGCCCGGCTCGCGGCCCAGCGGCGTACCGAGCGGGACCTGAAGCAGCTGGACGCCCTCCTGGCGGGACGGGAGGAGGCGTGGGCCTCCGGCGACGCCGAGCGCTTCGTGACGGCGGACGGCGCCTTCCACCACGCGGTGGTGGTCGCCTCGCACAACGACGTGCTGACCGAGCTGTACGCCGACCTCGGGCACGTACTGCGCCAGTGGCTGCGCGACGACGTGGGCCAGGAGCTGCGGCCGGAGCACCACATGGATCATGGGCGTCTGGTCGAGGCGATCAGGGACGGCGACGCGGACACGGCGGCGGCGGAGGCGGCCGGATACCCGTTCATGTGCCTCAGGAACCTGGGACCGGCATAGACGGCCCGGCAGACGCGGGAGGCGCCTCGGCCTTCGGCGCCTCGACCGGTCCCAGTGGCGCCGTGACAGGCGCAGGAGGGTCCTCGGCCGGTCCCGGTGGTACCCCGGCAGGGCCGGGAAGCCCCTCGGCCGATCCCGGTGGCGCCTCGGCCGGTTCCGGTGACACCCCGGCAGGGCCGGGAGGGGCCTCGGCCGGCTGGTGGGTGAGCCAGGCGGAGCGGACTTCCTTCCAGCAGCGCCCGGAGAGCCGGACGTAGGCCGTCGGGTCCACGTCGACGGGGGCGCTGTCGGTGTCCACGTCCCACCACCGGTCGCACTCGACGTGCAGACGGACGCGATCGGTGCCGGGATAGGGGTTGTGGCAGTACGCGGTGACGCGGGAGCCCTCCACGACCGTGCGGCAGGAGGCGCCGAAGTTCTCGGGATCCTCCGCGACGGTGACCGCGGGGTCCTCCGTGGGAGCGGGAGCGGCGCGGACCTCGGCGGCGACGGCGATCCCGGCGAGCAGAGCGACGGCCGAGGCAAGGGCGGCGGCCCTGCGAGGAAGCGCGCGCATGCCCGTACCTCCTCCCCGCCAATAGCTGGAATGTCACACTCCGATCCAGTCTGAGGCGGTTCGACCTACTTTTCGACTCGGGGAGGGGCCGCGGGACGGCGAAGGCCGGGAGCCCGTCCCCGTGGGGACGCGCTCCCGGCCTTCGTACGTCGTGTGCCCGCTCAGGCGCCGATCGCGTGCAGACCGCCGTCGACGTGCACGATCTCGCCGGTCGTCTTCGGGAACCAGTCGGAGAGCAGCGCGACGATGGCGCGGCCCGCCGGCTCCGGGTCGGAGAGGTCCCACTGCAGCGGGGAGCGGCTGTCCCACACGGAGGCCAGCTCCGAGAAGCCCGGGATGGACTTGGCGGCCATCGAACCGAGCGGGCCGGCCGAGACCAGGTTGCAGCGGATGTTCTGCTTGCCCAGGTCACGGGCCATGTAGCGGCTGGTGGCCTCCAGGGCGGCCTTGGTCGGGCCCATCCAGTCGTACTGCGGCCAGGCGAACTGCGCGTCGAAGGTGAGGCCGACGACCGAACCGCCCTCGCTCATCAGCGGCAGCAGCGCCATCGTCAGGGACTTCAGGGAGAAGGCCGAGACGTGCATGGCGGTGGCCACGGACTCGAACGGCGTGTTCAGGAAGTTGCCGCCGAGCGCGTCCTGCGGCGCGAAGCCGATGGAGTGCACGACGCCGTCCAGGCGGTCGCCGAGGTGCTCGCGGACCTGGCCCTCCAGACGCGCGAGGTGCTCGTCGTTGGAGACGTCGAGCTCCAGGACCTTCACCTTGTCGGGATGGGGCAGCTTCTTGGCGATGCGCTCGGTCAGCGTCGGCCGGGGCCAGGCGGTGAGGATGATCTCCGCGCCCTGCTCCTGGGCCAGCTTGGCGGCGTGGAAGGCGATGGAGGACTCCATCAGCACACCGGTGATCAGGATGCGCTTGCCCTCGAGAATTCCGCTCATGTGATCAGTGACCCATGCCCAATCCGCCGTCAACCGGGATGACGGCTCCAGTGATGTACGAGGCGTCGTCCGAGGCGAGGAACTTCACCGCGGCGGCGATCTCCTCGGGCTGCGCGTAACGGCCCAGCGGCACCTGGGACACGATGCCGGCGCGCTGCTCCTCGGTGAGCACCTTGGTCATGTCGGTGTCGACAAACCCGGGCGCGACGACATTGAACGTGATGTTGCGCGAGCCGAGCTCACGGGCGAGGGAACGGGCGAAACCGACGAGGCCGGCCTTGGAGGCGGCGTAGTTGGCCTGTCCCGCCGAGCCGAGGAGTCCGACGACCGAGGAGATCAGGACGACGCGGCCCTTCTTGGCCCGCAGCATGCCGCGGTTGGCGCGCTTGACGACCCGGAAGGTGCCGGTGAGGTTGGTGTCGAGGACGGAGGTGAAGTCCTCCTCGGACATCCGCATGAGGAGCTGGTCCTTGGTGACGCCGGCGTTGGCCACCAGCACCTCCACCGGGCCGTGCTTCTCCTCGATCTCCTTGTACGCCTGCTCCACCTGCTCGGAGTCGGTGATGTCGCACTTGACGGCCAGGAAGCCGGCCGGCGGCTCTCCGGAGCGGTATGTGACGGCAACCTTGTCGCCGGCCTCGGCGAACGCGCGGGCGATCGCGAGGCCGATGCCCCGGTTTCCACCGGTGACGAGAACCGAGCGGCTCAACGGATCACCCTTTCGATAAACGGTCTGTTACCTCGGAAACCTATCGGTCCCACCCCTTCCGCGAGGAATCGACCCCTGACAGTGGCGTCCGCGCGGCACTGTCGGGTCCCTACAGAAAGACCTGGGCATCGCGACGGAAAGCGCGACATGATCGGGGTCGACCGGTCTCATACGACAGGAGACATTCGTGCCTCATTCCATCGACGCAGCCTTCACGGCGCTGCCGCTGCGGGCGCTCGCCGACGCGGCGCTCGCACGCGCGCGTGCCCTCGGCTCCGAGCATGCCGATTTCCGCCTGGAGCGGGTGCGCAGCGCCTCCTGGCGGTTGCGTGACGCCAAGCCGTCGGGATCCTCGGACCTCACGGACCTCGGGTACGCGGTGCGGGTGGTGCACGGCGGGGCGTGGGGGTTCGCCTCCGGGGTCGATCTGACCATGGACGGGGCGGCGCGGGTCGCCTCGCAGGCCGTCGCCATGGCCAAGCTGTCCGCGAAGGTGATCGCGGCGGCCGGCTCGGACGAGAGGGTGGAGCTCGCCGAGGAGCCGGTGCACGCCGAGAGGACCTGGATCTCGTCGTACGAGATCAACCCGTTCGACATTCCCGACGCCGACAAGAGCGCGCTGCTCGCCGACTGGAGCGACCGGCTGCTGCGGGCGGAGGGAGTGGCGCATGTGGACGCGTCGCTGCTGACCGTCCATGAGAACAAGTTCTACGCCGACACGGCGGGCACCGTCACCACCCAGCAGCGCGTCCGGCTGCACCCGCAGCTCACGGCGGTCGCCGTCGACGAGACGACCGGCGAGTTCGACTCGATGCGGACGATCGCGCCGCCGGCCGGGCGGGGCTGGGAGTACCTGACGGGCACCGGCTGGGACTGGGACGCGGAGCTGGAGCGGATCCCGGAGCTGCTCGCGGAGAAGATGCGGGCGCCGAGCGTGGAGGCGGGGACGTACGACCTGGTGGTCGATCCGTCGAACCTCTGGCTGACGATCCACGAGTCGATCGGCCACGCCACCGAGCTCGACCGGGCGCTCGGCTACGAGGCGGCGTACGCCGGCACCTCGTTCGCCACCTTCGACCAGCTGGGGAAGCTGGCGTACGGCTCGTCGATCATGAACGTCACCGGTGACCGCACCGCCGAGCACGGGCTCGCGACCATCGGGTACGACGACGAGGGCGTCGAGGCGCAGAGCTGGGACCTGGTGAAGGACGGCACGCTCGTCGGCTACCAGCTGGACCGGCGGATCGCGAAGCTCACGGGCCTCGGCCGGTCGAACGGCTGCGCCTTCGCCGACTCGCCGGGCCATGTGCCGGTGCAGCGGATGGCGAACGTCTCCCTGCAGCCGGATCCGGGCGGGCTGTCCACGGAGGATCTGATCGGGGGTGTGGAGCGCGGCATCTACGTGGTCGGCGACCGGTCGTGGTCGATCGACATGCAGCGCTACAACTTCCAGTTCACCGGTCAGCGCTTCTTCCGCATCGAGAACGGCAGGCTGGCCGGTCAGCTGCGGGACGTCGCGTACCAGGCGACGACGACCGACTTCTGGGGCTCGATGGAGAAGGTCGGCGGCCCGCAGACGTACGTCCTCGGTGGCGCGTTCAACTGCGGCAAGGCCCAGCCGGGCCAGGTCGCGGCGGTCTCGCACGGCTGCCCGTCGGCCCTCTTCCGGGGCGTCAACATTCTGAACACCACGCAGGAGGCCGGTCGATGAGCCGCGTCAGCAAGCCGTACGAGATCGTCGAGCGGGCCCTGGAGCTGTCCCGCGCGGACGGGTGCGTCGTCATCGCCGACGAGGAGTCCTCCGCCAATCTGCGCTGGGCCGGCAACGCGCTGACCACCAACGGTGTGACCCGTGGCCGGACCCTCACCGTCATCGCGACCGTCGACGGCGCCCAGGGCACGGCCTCCGGTGTCGTCTCGCGCTCCGCCGTGACCGTCGACGACCTGGAGCCGCTGGTGCGGGCCGCCGAGGCCGCCGCCCGGGCCGCGGGGCCCGCCGAGGACGCCCAGCCGCTGGTGGAGGGCGTCGACGCCTCCCCCGACTTCGGGGACGCGCCGGCCGAGACGACGTCCGCCGTCTTCACCGATTTCGCGCCGACGCTCGGCGAGGCCTTCGCCAGGGCCCGCTCCGGCGGCCGAGAGCTGTACGGGTTCGCCCACCATCAGCTGACCTCGACCTATCTCGGCACCTCGACGGGTCTGCGGCTCCGGCACGACCAGCCCAACGGCACCCTGGAGCTGAACGCCAAGTCCCCCGACCGTTCCCGCTCCGCCTGGGCCGGGCGCTCCACCCGGGACTTCAAGGACGTCGACCCGGCGGCGCTCGACGCCGACCTGGCGCAGCGGCTCGGCTGGGCGGAGCGCAGGATCGAGCTGCCGGCCGGGCGGTACGAGACGCTGCTGCCGCCGACGGCCGTGGCGGACCTGCTGATCTACCAGCTGTGGTCCTCGACGGCCCGTGACGCGGTGGAGGGCCGCACGGTCTTCTCCAAGCCGGGCGGCGGGACCCGTCTCGGCGAGACGCTCTCCCCGCTGCCGCTGACGCTGCGCAGCGATCCGAACGAGCCGGGCCTGGAGTCGGCGCCGTTCGTCATCGCGCACTCCTCGGGCGACGACTCCTCGGTCTTCGACAACGGCCTGCCGATGGCGCGGACGGACTGGGTACGGGAGGGCCGGCTCGAGCACCTGATCACGACCCGGCACACGGCGGCACTTACTCGCTTGCCCGTGGCGCCCGGCGCGGGGAACCTGATCCTGGACGGCGGTGGCGAGCGCTCACTGGAGGAGATGGTCTCCTCGACCGAGCGCGGTCTGCTGCTGACCTGCCTCTGGTACATCCGCGAGGTCGACCCGGCGACGCTGCTGCTGACCGGGCTGACCCGGGACGGCGTCTACCTCGTCGAGAACGGCGAGGTGGTCGGCGAGGTGAACAACTTCCGGTTCAACGAGTCGCCGGTGGACCTGCTGTCGCGGGCCTCCGAGGCGGGGCGGACGGAGAAGACGCTGCCGCGCGAGTGGAGCGACTGGTTCACGAGGGCGGCGATGCCGGCGCTGCGGGTGCCGGACTTCAACATGAGCTCGGTCAGCAAGGGCGTATGACGCGCCTAGACTGAGTGACGGCGTGACGACCACCAATCAAGGAGACCGAAGATCGTGACGGACATCGTCGACGAGCTGAAGTGGCGTGGGCTCTTCGCCCAGTCCACCGACGAGGACGCATTGCGCAAGGCTCTCGCGGACGGTCCCGTCACGTTCTATTGCGGTTTCGACCCGACCGCGGCCAGTCTCCACGTCGGTCACCTGGTCCAGGTGCTCACCGTCCGCCGGCTCCAGCAGGCCGGTCACCGGCCGCTGGCGCTGGTCGGCGGGGCCACCGGTCAGATCGGTGACCCGCGGCCGACGGCCGAGCGCACCCTGAACGACCCGGAGACGGTCGCGAACTGGGTGAACCGGCTGCGCACCCAGATCGAGCCGTTCCTCTCCTTCGAGGGGGAGAACGCGGCGGTCATGGTGAACAACCTGGACTGGACCGCCGGGATGTCGGCGATCGAGTTCCTCCGGGACATCGGCAAGCACTTCCGGGTCAACAAGATGCTGACCAAGGACTCGGTGGCCCGGCGGCTGGAGTCCGAGCAGGGCATAAGCTACACCGAGTTCAGTTACCAGCTGCTGCAGGGCATGGACTTCCTGGAGCTGTACCGCCGCTACGGCTGCGTGCTGCAGCAGGGCGGCAGCGACCAGTGGGGCAACCTCACGGCCGGCCTGGACCTGATCCACCGTCTGGAGCCGGACGCGGTCGTGCACGCGCTGGCGACGCCGCTGATGACGAAGGCGGACGGGACCAAGTTCGGCAAGACCGAGGGCGGGGCCGTCTGGCTCGACCCGGAGATGACCACGCCGTACGCGTTCTACCAGTTCTGGCTGAACGTGGACGACCGGGACATCACGAAGTACATGCGGATCCTGTCCTTCAAGTCCGTCGCGGAGCTGGAGGAGCTGGAGAAGGTCACCGCCGAGCGGCCGCAGGCCCGTACGGCTCAGCGGGCGCTGGCCGAGGAGCTGACGACGCTGGTGCACGGCGCCGAGCAGTGCGCGGCCGTCATCAACGCCTCCAAGGCGCTGTTCGGGCAGGGCGACCTGGCCGAGCTGGACGCGCCCACGCTGGCCGCCGCGCTCTCCGAGCTGCCGCACGCGCGCGTGGCGGAGCTCGGGCAGGTCGTGGACCTCTTCACCGAGGTCGGTCTTGCACCGAGCAGATCGGCGGCGCGGCGGACGGTGAAGGAGGGCGGTGCCTACGTGAACAACGTGAAGGTCACCGCCGAGGACGCCGAGGTGTCGGCGGACGAGCTGCTGCACGGCCGCTGGCTGGTGCTGCGCCGGGGCAAGAAGAACCTGGCGGCGATCGAGGTCGGCGCCGAGGGCTGACGCCCGAAGCACGACGGCACGACGGCACGACGGCACGACAGGCACGACGGCGACAGGCAAGGGCATGACAGGCAGGACATGACGGAGGCCTGGTACGCGCGTGGCGCGCGTACCGGGCCTCCGTTCCGCCGTCGGGGCTGTCCTCCGGGCTCCCGCCCGGTGTCACGCTCGCTGTCTGTTGCCTCTGATCGAGGCCCAGAGCATGTCGCCGACGCCCACCACGGCGACCGCGCCGATGAGTTGGAGCAGGTGCCGTGTCCAGTCGATTCCCTTGGTGTCGTTGACTCCGATCCAGGTCGCGACGGCATTGCCGAGCACGCTGCCGAGAATTCCGAATACGGTCGTCAGCCACAGGGGGATCTGCTGCTTCCCCGGAATGATCGCCTTGGCGATCAGGCCGAGTACCAAGCCCCAGATGATCGCCCACAACCAACTCATGATCGCCTCCTCATGCGGCGCAATCTGCGCATGTGGCCCCAGTCTCGGCCCGACGGCGATACTGCGCATGTCGGACGGACCCATACGTGACCCGGGCTCCTCCGCCTCGTACGTCGGGCGTACCGTGGAGACAGGTCCGGATCGGGGAGTGTCCGGCGTGGACGCTGGTGGTGGATTGTGATGCGGAGGCATGACGAGACCGAGGTCTTCCGGATCACCGGGGCCCGTCAGGGCCTGACCGACGATGTGCGCGGCCGGCAGCGGCGGTACGTGATCTCGATGACGGTACGGACCCTGGCGGTGATCGCCGCGGCCACTCTGTGGAACGTCGAGCGGCATGTGGCCATCGTGGCGCTGGTGCTCGGTGGAGTGCTGCCCTACATCGCTGTCGTCATCGCGAACGCGGGGCGGGAGAAATCGCCGTCCCTTCCCTCCACGTTCGTACCGGCGGCGACGCATCCGGAGCTCCCTGTCGGGGAGGCCTCCACGAAGGCCCGCACGGAAGCCCACGAGGAGCATCCGTCCGGACAGAGTTGATCATCCACGCCTTCGGAAAGCTCAAGAAAAGCTCAGATCAATCATGAAGTTCCGGTGCACCACACCCCATTCCCCGTGACATACTTCCTACGCGCTCCGCATCCCCCGTCGGAGCGACGGACCGACGCCGGGCAGCTCCCCCCGTGGCTGCTCGGCGTCGCCCTTGTTGGGACAATGAACCGTGATCAATCCGGTGAGCGACGAAACCCCCATCTGTTCCGCCAAGGGCTGCCGTGCCGACGCGGTGTGGGTACTGGCGTGGAACAACCCCAAGCTGCACACCCCGGAGCGGCGCAAGACCTGGCTCGCCTGCGAGGAGCACCGCGAGCACCTCTCGCAGTTCCTCGGGGTACGAGGATTCCTCAAGGACGTCGTCCCGCTCGCGGAGTGGGACTCAGCCGCCGATCGCTGACATCGGGCGCTCCGGCTGGAGGAAGCTCGGGTCGTCCAGACCGGAACCGGCCTTCTTCCCCCACATCGCCAGCTTCCAGATCCGGGCGATCTCCGCGTCAGACGCCTCGCTCGGCTCCGCCGCGCGCAGCGCGGCCCGCAGATCGGTCTCCTCGGTGGCGAAGAGGCAGGTGCGGACCTGGCCGTCCGCGGTGAGGCGGGTCCGGTCGCAGGCCCGGCAGAACGGGCGGGTGACCGAGGCGATGACACCGACGGTGTGCGGTCCGCCGTCGACCACCCAGCGCTCGGCGGGTGCCGAACCGCGCTCGTCGGCGCCCTCGGCGGTCAGGGTGAAGCGGGTCCGCAGCGACTCGAGGATGTCCCCCGCGGTGATCATGCCGTCACGCTTCCAGCCGTGCTGGGCGTCGAGCGGCATCTGCTCGATGAAGCGCAGCTCGTAGGCGTTCTCCACCGCCCAGGCCAGCAGGTCGGGGGCCTCGTCGTCGTTGAGCCCGGGCATCAGGACCGCGTTGACCTTGACCGGGGTGAGGCCGGCCTCGCGGGCGGCGGCCATGCCGTCGAGGACGTCGTGGTGGCGGTCCCGGCGCGTCAGGGTCTTGAAGACGTCGGGCCGCAGGGTGTCGAGGGAGACATTGACCCGGTCGAGGCCGGCGGCCTTCAGGGCGGCCGCGGTGCGCTTGAGCCCGATGCCGTTGGTGGTCAGGGACATCTTGGGGCGGGGCTCCAGAGCCGCGCACCGCTCGACGATCCCGACCAGCCCCGGGCGGAGCAGGGGCTCGCCACCGGTGAAGCGGACCTCGGTGACGCCGAGGTCGGTGACCGCGATCCGTACCAGCCGGACGATCTCGTCGTCGGTGAGCAGATCGGGCTTGGCCAGCCACTGCAGGCCCTCCTCGGGCATGCAGTACGTACAGCGCAGGTTGCATCGGTCCGTGAGCGAAACACGCAGGTCGGTGGCGACCCGGCCGTAGGTGTCGATGAGCACTGTGGGCCCCCTCCCCCATCTCGCGGATGGCGACTTGGTATGTACCCGAGCCTACGTGAGCGCGCCGACAACGAGCACGGACGATTGTCACGAGGACCGACGCGGCCGCGTCGTAGAACTCTACGACGCGGCCGTCCGGCGATTGCCTACCGTATACGGTTCAGTGCGCTCCGACACCGGTCAGGGACTTGACCTCGAGTTCCGCGTACTTGCCCTTGTCCGGTTCCTCCTTCGACAGGAGCGAGCCGAGCCAGCCGAGCAGGAAGCCCAGCGGGATGGAGACCAGGCCCGGGTTCTCCAGGGGGAACCAGTAGAAGTCCACGGTCTTGAACATCGAGGTGGGCTTGCCGGAGACGACCGGCGAGAACAGCACCAGGACGACCGAGGAGATCAGACCGCCGTAGATCGACCAGAGCGCGCCCTGGGTGGTGAACCGCTTCCAGAAGAGGCTGTAGAGGATCGTCGGCAGGTTGGCGGAGGCGGCGACCGCGAAGGCGAGGGCGACCAGTCCGGCGACGTTGAGGTCGCGGGCGAGCGCGCCCAGCGCGATGGAGACGATGCCGATGAGGACGGTCGCCCAGCGGGCGGCGCGCACCTCCTCCTTCTCGGTGGCCTTTCCGCGCCGGATGACGTTGGCGTAGATGTCGTGCGCGAAGGAGGAGGACGAGGCCAGGGTCAGTCCGGCGACCACGGCGAGGATGGTGGCGAAGGCGACGGCGGAGATGACCGCGAGCAGGATCGCTCCGCCGGTCGATTCGGCGCCGCCGCCGATCTCCAGGGCCGCCAGGGGCGCGGCCGTGTTGCCCGCCTTGTTGGAGGCGACGATGTCGCTGTTCTTGAGCAGGGCCGCGGCGCCGAAGCCCAGCACGATCGTCATCAGGTAGAAGGCGCCGATGATGCCGATGGCCCAGTTGACCGACTTCCGGGCGGCCTTGGCGGTCGGCACCGTGTAGAAGCGGATCAGGATGTGGGGCAGGCCGGCGGTGCCGAGGACGAGCGCGATACCGAGCGAGATGAAGTCCAGTTTCGAGATGCTGGAGACGCCGTACTTGAGGCCGGGCTCCAGGAACGCCGAGCCCTTGCCGCTGTTGGTGGCCGCGGCCCCGAGCAGGTCGGAGAGGTTGAAGTTGAACTTCAGCAGGATGAGGAAGGTGATCAGGAGCGTGCCCGCGATGAGTAGGACGGCCTTGACCATCTGCACCCAGGTGGTGCCCTTCATGCCGCCGATGGTGACGTACACGATCATCAGCACGCCGACCAGGGCGACGATGGCGACCTTGCCGCCGTCGCTGGTGATGCCGAGGAGCAGCGAGACGAGCACGCCCGCGCCGGCCATCTGCGCGAGCAGGTAGAAGATCGACACGACGATGGTGGAGGTGCCGGCGGCGGTACGGACGGGGCGCTGGCGCATCCGGTAGGCGAGGACGTCGCCCATGGTGAAGCGGCCGGAGTTGCGCAGCGGCTCGGCGACCAGGAGGAGGGCGACCAGCCAGGCGACCAGGAAGCCGATCGAGTAGAGGAAGCCGTCGTAGCCGAAGAGCGCGATGGCGCCCGCGATGCCGAGGAAGGAAGCGGCGGACATGTAGTCGCCGGAGATCGCGAGGCCGTTCTGGAAGCCGGTGAACTGGCGGCCGCCGGCGTAGAAGTCGGCGGCGCTCTTGGTCTGGCGGCCCGCCCAGACGGTGATGAAGAGGGTGGCGACGACGAACGCGCCAAAGAGGGTGATGATCAGCGGCCGGTGCTCGCTGGTCGCGTTGCCCGCCGCCAGCAGGAGGGTGCTGTTCACGCGTCGGCCTCCATCCGGGACTTGATGGCGTCTGCCTTCGGGTCGAGGCGGTTCGCCGCGTGCCGCGAGTAGAGCCAGGCGATGAGGAAGGTGGTGGCGAACTGGCCGAGGCCGAGGACGAGCGCCACGTTGACGTTGCCGAAGAGCTTGGTGCCCATGAAGCCGCCCGCGTAGTTGGAGAGCAGCACGTACAGCAGGTACCAGGCGATGAAGGCGACCGTCAGGGGGAAGGCGAAGGAGCGGTACGTGCGGCGCAGTTCGCCGAATTCCGCACTCTCCTGCACCTCGACGAAGGCCTCGGTCGTGGGCTGGACGGGACCGGTGTCGGTCTCCGTTCCGCTTTCGGGCGGCGGCGGTGCATCGGTAGCCACGGAATCTCCTCGCGACGCGGGTGGGGTGGGCATGGACAAAAGGGGCCTCGCTGGGGGGTGGGGGACGGCGCTCCGGACGGGGCTCCGGACGGAGCTCCTCCCCTGCACAACGGCACGGAGGCCGGGGCGACGCGGTTCACCGCCCACCTTTTTCTTCCCGGGGATCTTCTGGATCTTCCTCCGGATCTGCATCAAGTCCTCTCAACTCATTGAAGGGTCGGGAAGATCAGCGATAACTTCACTCGTCATGCACCTGCCCGCGCGCAACCGGCGTTCGGGCAGTACATACGGATGATGTGGAGAACCCATGGCTCATCTGGGATCGAGACGCGGCCGAGTACTCGCTCTGCCTGCCGGTCTCGCGCTCACGGCCTCGCTCGGCTTTCTTCCCACCGGCGCATCCGCCGCGGAACTGAGCGACGCCCCCGCGACGGCCGCCGTCTCGACCGACGGCCCCAAGCTGTCGTACGTCGTGAACATCGAGGGAGGCCGCTGGACGGCCGCTTCGGTGAAGAAGGCGATCACCGCCGCCGGCGGCACTGTGGTCATCTCCTATGACCAGATAGGCGTCATAGTCGTCCACTCGCAGAACCCGGAGTTCGCGAAGACGATCCGCCAGGCCCGCGGCGTGGTGTCGGCCGGTGCGACGCGCACCGCCCCGCTCTCCGTCCAGAGCGACACCTCCGTCGGCGAGGGCGCCCAGGCGCTCACCGCGGCCGAGGCCACGGCCGCGGCGGCGGGCGCCACCGACGGGCAGGACCCGCTGGAGCCGCTGCAGTGGGACCTCCCGGCCATCAAGGCGGACAAGGCCCACCAGAAGACGCTCGGCAGCAGCAAGGTGACGGTCGGCGTCATCGACACGGGTGTCGACGACACCCACCCGGACCTGGCGCCGAACTTCGACGCCGCCGCCTCGGCGAACTGTGTGACCGGTGCCCCGGACACCACTCCCGGCTCGTGGCGCCCGAACCCGGGCGAGAGCGACCACGGCACGCATGTCGCCGGTACGATCGCCGCCGCCAAGAACGGCATCGGCGTCACCGGCGTCGCGCCGGGCGTGAAGGTCTCGGGCATCAAGGTGTCCACCTCCGCCGGCTTCTTCTACACCGAGGCCGTCGTCTGCGGCTTCGTGTGGGCGGCCGAGCACGGTGTCGACATCACGAACAACAGCTACTACACCGACCCGTGGCTGTTCGCGTGCAAGAACGACGCCGACCAGAAGGCCCTGATCGAGGCGGTCACCCGTGCCACCCGCTACGCGGAGCGCAAGGGCACCGTCAACGTCGCGGCGGCCGGCAACTCCAAGATGGACCTGGCGGCGGACGAGATCACGGACGTCACCAGCCCGAACGACACCACGCCGGTGACCCGGGTCATCGACCCCCAGGAGTGCTTCGACTACCCCTCGATGCTCCCGGGCGTGGTCACGGTCTCCGCCACGGGCGCGAAGGACCTGAAGGCCTCGTACTCCAACTACGGTCTGGGGGTCGTCGACATCGCGGCGCCCGGCGGCGACCGTACCGAGTACCAGACCCCGGACGCCCCGGCGGTCAACGGCCGCATCCTGTCGACCACGGTCAACGGGGGCTACAACTACAAGGCCGGTACGTCGATGGCCGCGCCGCACACGGCCGGCGTGCTCGCGCTGCTGAAATCGACGCACCCGCACGCGAGCCCGGCGGCGCTCAAGGCGCTGCTGTACGCGCAGGCCGACGACCGCGCCTGCACGAACCCGTACGACATCGAGGGCGACGGCAAGGTCGACGCGGTGTGCGAGGGCGGCAAGAGCAAGAACGGCTTCTACGGCGCGGGCCTCATCGACGCGCTCGACGCCGTGCGGAAGTAACACCGCACGAAGGGCCCCGGTGTGGTGCGCCACACCGGGGTCCTTTCGCGTGGCACTGAGTGCCATCATGCGGTCATGGACAACACAGTGCGTACGGGTACGGAGTTGCTGTGGTCGGCCCTGGGCGGCGATCCCGCCCTGCTCGACCGCGTGTCGTACGGCGGGCCCTCGGGGCTGCTGCCGGCCAGGCTGCCGGTGATGGAGCTGGCCCGGGCCACGGTCGCGGTCGCGGGTCTGGCCGCCGTCGAGCGGGAGGGCGCCCCCGGGCGGGTCCGGGTGGACGACGGGGCCGTCGCCACCGCGTTCGTGAGCGAGCGTCATCTGCGCGTCGACGGGCGGGCTCCGGTCAACTTCGCGCCGCTGTCCCGCTTCTGGCGCGCCTCCGACGGCTGGATCCGTACGCACGCCAACTATCCCCACCACCGGGCGGCGCTCCTCTCGGCGCTGGGGGTGCGCGGGGAGTCGGTGGAGGCCGTACAGGAGGCGATCACCGGGCGGACGGCCGTGGAGGCCGAGACGGCCGTGTACGCGGCCGGGGGGCTGGCGGTCGCGCTGCGCACGCCGGAGGAGTGGGCGGCCCACGAGCAGGGCCGGGAGGTGGCGGCGCGGCCGCTGCTGACCCGGGAGCGGCTCGACGACGCGGCCCCTCGGCGGCGCTCCGGTCCCCTGCGGGTCCTGGATCTGACCCGGGTCATCGCGGGCCCGGTCGCCACGCGCACGCTCGCCCTGCTGGGGGCGGACGTGCTCCGTGTCGATCCGCCGGGCAATCCCGAGCTGCCCGATCAGCACGCGGACACGGACTTCGGGAAGCGGACGGCGGCGCTCGACCTCGAAAGCCCCTCGGGCCGGCGCACGTTCGACGAACTCCTCGACGCGGCGGACGTGCTGGTCACCGGCTACCGTCCCGGCGCCCTGGACTGGTTCGACCTCCACCGGCCCGGTCTGGTGACCGCACAGCTCTCGGCCTGGGGCGACCACGGCCCGTGGGGCGGGCGGCGGGGCTTCGACAGCCTGGTGCAGGTGGCGACGGGGATCGCGGTGACCGAGGGCTCGGCGGAGCAGCCGGGGGCGCTGCCGGCGCAGGCCCTGGACCACGGCACGGGCTATCTGCTCGCGGCGGCGGTGCTGCGCTCCCTGACCGAGCAGGACCGGGACGGCGGCACCCGTGTCGTGCGCCTGGCCCTCGCCCGGACGGGGCACTTCCTGACGCACACGCTCCCGCGCTACGAGCCGGAGCGGTATCTGACGGAGACGGACGGCCCGCTGGGTCGGCTGCGGCACGCGCTGTCGCCGGTGGTGTACGACGGGGGCCCGGCGGGCTGGGCGCGCCCGCCGGGCGTCGCGGGCGCCGACGCGCCCGCGTGGACGACGCCGTGACCTACGGCGGGCGCGCGTGGACGACGCCGTGATCTACGGCTTGACGAGGACCTTCAGCGCGGTGCGCTCGTCCATGGCCCGGTAGCCGGCGGGGACGCCGTCGAGGCCGACGGTCAGGTCGAAGACCGGCGACGGGTCGATGGTGCCGTCGAGGACGTCGGGGAGCAGTTCGGGGATGTACGCGCGGACGGGCGCGACGCCGCCCCTGAGCGCGATGTTCCGGTCGAACATGACGGAGAGGTCGAGTCCGGTGCCGCTGCCGTGCGGGACGCCGACGTAGCCGATGGAGCCGCCGTCACGGGCGATCGCGACGGCGGTGCGCATGGACTGCTCGGTGCCGACGGCCTCGATGACGGCGTGGGCGCCCTGGCCTCCGGTGAGCTCGCGGACGGCGGCCTCGGCGGCCTCGCCGCGTTCGGCGACGACGTCGGTGGCGCCGAAGGTGCGCGCGATGTCGGTGCGGGCGGTGTGGCGGCCGAGCGCGATGATCCTCTCGGCGCCGAGGCGCTTGGCGGCGAGGACGCCGCACAGGCCGACGGCGCCGTCACCGACGACCGCGACGGTGGAGCCGGGCTGCACACCCGCGCCGAGGGCCGCGTGGTGTCCGGTGCCCATGACGTCGGAGAGCGCGAGGAGCGCGGTCAGCAGGCGGTCGTCGGAGGCCGCGTCGGCGGGAAGCCTGACGAGGGTGCCGTCGGCGAAGGGGACGCGGACGGCTTCGCCCTGGCCGCCGTCGGAGCCGACGGAGCCCCAGAAGCCGCCGCGAGGGCAGGAGGTGTGGAGACCTTCGGCGCAGTACGCGCAGGTGCCGTCGGACCAGACGAAGGGGGCGACGACGAGGTCGCCGGGGTCGAAGCCGGTGACCTCGGAACCCACTTCCTCCACGACGCCGAGGAACTCGTGGCCGATCCGCTGGCCGGGCTGCCGGGCCGACTCGCCGCGGTAGGCCCACAGGTCGCTGCCGCAGATGCAGGCGCGCAGGACCCGCAGGACGACGTCCGTGGAGTCCTTGATCACCGGGTCGGGCACGTCCTCCACGCGCATGTCGAACGGGGCGTGGATGGTGGTGGCGCGCATGGCGGGCGGTCCTTGCTGTCAGACGGTTGTACGACGTTCACCGTACTCCGCTTTCAGGACGCCCGCCGTCAGCAGGTACTGGGCGGCGATGTAGGTGAGCATGACCCAGAATTCGGGGGCGGGCAGCTGGGGCCAGTCGGCGACACCGGTCGCGATGAGGGTGTCGGAGAGCAGGAAGAGCGCTCCGCCCGCGCCGGCGGCGAGGCCGAGCGAGCTCGCGCGGTAGGCCATGGCGGTGAGCAGGAGCGAGTAGCCGGCGACGGGGACGCGGAGCTCGGCGGGGAGGTCGGGCCACAGGAGGGCGACGGTGCCGGTGAGGGCCGCGGCGTACCCGATCCCGAGCGGGACGGACGTACGCCGTCCTGCGAAGAGCGCCAGGTAGCAGACGTGTCCTGCGGCGAAGGACCCCATGCCGACGAGGAAGGCCCAGTCGGCGTCGGAGAGCAGGAAGACGTCCCCGCCCCAGCCGAGGAGGAGGGCCGCCGTGAGGAGTCGGGGGGCGCCTCGGGTCACCGCGTGGGCGGCGAGCAGCGGCATCAGCAGCGGCTTGGCGATCCGGTGGCCGAGCTCGGCCCCGGCGAGGAGGGAGACGAGGTCGACGGCGACGGCGAGGAGGAAGGCGGCGAGGAGTACGCGGGAGACGGCGGTCGCCCGGGCCGGGGCGGCAGCGACAGCGGGGCTCCTCACGCGGCGGCCTCCGGCGCGGCGGGCCCCGGGTTCTCGCGCGGCTGCGGCCCGGGCTGCCATCCGGGTCCGCCGAAGACCCGTCCGGCGCGCTCGCGCCAGCTGGTCGCGGCCCGTACGTCCCGGGCGATGGCGGCGTACTCGTGGGTGGCGACGCGCAGCGGGTTGTAGGTCTCGATGTTCTTGGTGAGCCCGAAGACGGGCTTGTCGGCCTCCCCCACCCACGAGCCGAACATCCGGTCCCAGACGATCAGGATGCCGCCGAAGTTCCGGTCCAGGTAGCCGCCCTGGGAGGCGTGGTGGACGCGGTGGTGGGAGGGCGTGTTGAGGACGTACTCGAAGGGGCGGGGCAGTTTGTCGATGCGTTCGGTGTGGATCCAGAACTGGTAGACGAGGTTGACGGAGTAGCAGAAGGCCACAGCGGCCGGGTGCACCCCGAGGGCGATCATCGGCAGGTAGAACGGCCAGGACGTCAGACTGGTCCAGGGCTGGCGCAGCGCGGTGGTGAGGTTGAACTTGCGGCTGCTGTGGTGCACGACGTGGCAGGCCCACAGGATGCGGATGACGTGGTGTCCGCGGTGCTGCCAGTAGTAGAAGAAGTCCTGGGCGAGCAGCATCAGCGGGATCGTCCACCACAGCACGGGGACGCGGAGCGGCGTGAGCTCGTAGACCGCGGTGTAGATCGCGACGATCGGGATCTTCCAGAGGAGGTCGAAGACCAGACTGCCGATCCCCATGCCGAGGCTGGTGGCGGCGTCCTTGGCCTCGTACCCGGCGGCGTCCTCGTCGGGATGGAGTCGGTAGCTGACCATCTCCACCACGGTGAGCAGCACGAACGCGGGTATGGACCACAGCACGACATCGGGCAGGTTCGGCATGCCGATGACGGTAGAGGGGGGCGTCGGGGTGCGGCTAGACGTTGTTACCAACAAGTATGCGAGACGACTTGTCAGCAGGCTTTGGCACCTTCCGACAAGACGCCTCGCCCGGGGTGTCTCAGATGCCCGCCGCGCCCAGGAGTGACCCCGCCCCGTAGGTCACCGCCATCGCCAGCGCCCCTCCTCCCACGTTCCGCAGCATCGCCCGGCCCGAGGGGGCCGCGCCCAGGCGGGCGCTCCACCAGCCGGTGAGGGCGAGGGCGGTCAGGACGGAGAGGACGGTGATCCAGAGGCGGGTCGAGGCGGGCGGGAGGACGATCGCGAGGAGGGGGAGCAGCGCGCCGGCCGTGAAGGCGAGGAAGCTGGCGGCGGCCGCGTGCCAGGGGTTGGTGAGGTCGTCGGGGTCGATACCCAGTTCCACGCGCGCGTGGGCGCGCAGCGCGTCGCGTTCGGTGAGCTGCTCGGCGGCCTCGCGGGCGACGTCCCGGGAGAGGCCGCGGGCCGACAGGAGGTCGGTCAGCTCGTCCAGTTCGGCCTCCGGTTGTTCCCGCAGTTCGCGCTTCTCCGCGGCGAGGGCGGCCTTCTCCGAGTCGCGCTGGGTGGAGACCGAGACGTACTCCCCCGCCGCCATCGACATCGAGCCGGCGAGGAGACCGGCCAGCCCCGCGGTCAGGAGCGCGGCCCGGGATTCGGTCGCGCCGGCGACGCCCACGACGAGGCCCGCGGTGGAGACGACTCCGTCGTTGGCTCCGAGCACGGCGGCCCGGAGCCAGTTGAGACGGGCGCCGAGGCCCGCGCCGTGGGCTTCGTCGTGGGCGGGGGCATCGGTCACCCCGGGAGGGTCTCACCCGGTCCGTCACCAGACACGGACCGACCCGCCCGGGGCGAAGGCGGGGCTGGTCGCGTCCGGCGGGACCTCCTTCAGGGGTTCGGCGATCTCCTCGGCGGTCGGACCGTGGACGGCGGCGAGGGAGTCCAGGAACGGCAGGTCGAAGCCGTACACGCGGGCGGCGTTGCCGCCCACCATGGCCGCGACCTCCTCCCTCGGCAGCCCCGCGTAGGCGATGCGGAGACCCTCGCGGGAGTACGGCGTGGTGCCCTCGTCGTGCGGGTAGTCGCTGCCCCACATGATCTTGTCGAGGCCGATCCGGTCGCGCAGCGGCACCTCGTGCGGGCGCATGAAGCTCGCACCGACGAAGCAGTTGTCGCGCCAGACCTCGCTGGGGCCCTTGCCCATGGCCTGAGCGAGGCCCGCCCCGAACTTGGACTCGGCGGTGGCGGCCCGCGAGGCCGCGGCGACCAGGCGGGCGTGGTAGTAGTCCAGCATCTCGATGACCCCGGGGATCCAGCCCGAGCCCTGTTCCGTCAGGACGAGCTTGAGGTCCGGGTGGCGGTGGAAGGCGCCGCCGAACACCAGGTGCCACAGCGCCCGGTGCGAGAACCAGGTCGTCTCCACCATGAACACCGCGCGGGCGGCCGGTTCGTCGCCGAGCGGCGGCGAGGCCGAGCCGCCGTGGTGGTTGACCGGGACGTCCAGCTCCGCGCAGACCGCCCAGATCGGGTCGTACGCCCGCGCGTACAGCTCGGGGACGCCGCTGCCGGGCGGGGCGCCCGGCAGCAGGATCCCGCCGGTCAGTCCGGCCTGCTTCGCCCGGCGGATCTCCCGTACCGCCTCGTCGACGTCGTTGAGGAGGATCTGCGCCACGCCCGCCCTGCGGCCCGGTGCGTCGGCGCAGAAGTCGGCCAGCCAGCGGTTGTGGGCGCGCAGCCCCGCCCACCTGAGCTCGTACTCCTCACGAGTGGGCGCGGGGGCCATCAGCGAGGCGGAAGGGAAGAAGGGCGGGATGGTGTTCGGGAAGACGACCTCCGCGACGATGCCGTCGGCCTCCAGTTCGCGCAGCCGCCGCTCGGAGTTCCAGTTGCGGTCGGCGGTGTCGGCGAGCAGGTCCTCGTACGGGTTCACATAGCCGGCCGCCCAGGCGTCGAAGTCGTCGTGGTGCCTCTTCTCCAGGTACGGCTTGTAGTCGAGGAGGTCCGCTCCGGCGTGGCAGTCCGCGGAGATGACGGTGTACCGGTCCATCAGCTCGCTCCCAGTACCGGGAAGTCGTGGTCGGTCAGCCAGTGGCGTCCGACCTCGCGCGAGCGGGCCCAGGAGGCCTCCACCGCCGACTGGTCGGGCGACTGGCCCAGTTCGGCCGGGGTCGGGCCGATCCGGCGGGCGATCGGCGCGAGCCTGCCGGTGTCGAAGCCGAAGACCTCCGCCGCCGCCAGGCCCAGGATCCGGCGGGTCTCCGCCACCGGAATGTCGTGGAAGGTGTTGCGGAGCCACGTCCGGGTGTTCGGCCAGGTTCCCTCCGGGTGCGGGAAGTCGGAGCCCCAGAGGATGTTGTCGACGCCGATCTCGTACCGCTGCGCCAGTTCTCGCCGCTTGGTGTTGGTGGCGCAGACGAAGACCTGCCGGTCCAGGTACTCGCTCGGGGGCCGCTTCAGCTCCGCGAACGGGGACAGCTTCTTGCCGCCGTGGGCGCCCAGGTAGAGCCGGTCCATGAACCACAGCAGGTTCGGCAGCCACCAGCAGCCGGACTCCGCGACGCCGAACCTCAGCCCCGGGTGGCGCTCGAAGACCCCGGACCAGAGCAGGAACCACAGCGGCCTGGCCGGCCACCAGGTCACCTCGCTGACGTAGATGCCGAGGTGGTCGCCGTACTCCTCGCGGGGCGCCGCGCCCGAGTGCGTGACCAGCGGCATCCCCGTCTCGGCCGCGGCCGCCCACACCGGGTCGTAGCGCCGGTCGTGGTACGGCGCCTTGTCGACCCACATCGAGGGGATCATCAGCGCCCCGAGGCCGGACTCCTTGACCCGGTGGATCTCGGCGACCACGCGCGAGGGCTCCGCCGTGATCGGCAGCAGCGCCACCCCGCAGTGCCGTGCCGCGTTGTCGGCGTCGCCGCCGACGAACTCGGCCAGCCACCGGTTGTGCGCCTGGGCGCCCGCCATGCCGAGGTCGGGGTCCTGGTCGCCGGAGAGGCCGAGGCCGACGCCGAAGGGGGCGGCGGTCCGGCTGTCGACGGCGTCCGCGTCGGGGAAGACGACCTCCGCCGCCACTCCGTCGCCGTCGAGTTCCTTCAGTCGCTGGGCGGTGTCCCAGCCGCCGCGCAGACCCTCCTCGTTGTCGCTGAACCACTTGTTCGCGAAGTCCTCGTTGCGCACCCCGAGCCGGGTCATCTCCTCCCGGCGGGCCTCACGCCCGGCGAGGAAGTCGTCGAAGGCGCGGTGGAAGCGGCTGTCGAGATAGGGCCGGTACCGCTCGGTGGGCAGGCCGGCGTGGCAGTCGGAGGAGACGATCAGATACGGGTCCTCATAGCTCATGGCGAAGCCCCTCAGTCGAGGATGAAGCTCTCCAGGTACGACGGATCGGCGCGGTCGAGCATCGACCGCGAGCGGGCGCGGATCTGCCGGTCGCTGTGCTCGCTGGGCGGCAGCATCCAGAACCGGTCGGCGCGGATGCCGTCGACGACGTGCTCGGCGACCTCTTCCACGGGCGTGAAGGCGACCTCGTGCCCGGCCTCCTTCATGGCCGCCTCCCACTGGTCGAGGCTGCGGTACGGGGTCCTGCGCGGCCGCTCCTTGGCGTACCGCGCGGGCCTGTTGCGGTGCGACTCCCACAGGCCGGTGCGCAGCATGTGCGGCCCGGGGAAGAGAACGGACGCGCCCACGCGCGCGTGCTCGGCCTTCAGGTGGGCGTACAGCGACTCGGTCATGGTCACGACCGCGGCCTTGGTGACGGCGTAGACGGAGGCGGTCGGCAGCGGCGCGATCCCGCCGTCGCCGGAGGAGGTGTTGACGACGTGGCCGGGCTCACCGCTCGCGATCATGCGCGGGACGAAGGCCTGGATGCCGTGGAAGACGCCCCAGACGTTGACGGCGAACGCCCACTTCCAGTCGTTGGGGTCGTGCTCCCACATGCGTCCTTCGGCGCCGGAGCCGACGCCCGCGTTGTTGCAGAGCACATGGACGGCGCCGAAGGTGTCGTACGTGGCGTCCGCGAGCGCCCGTACGGATCCGGGGTCGGATACGTCGACCGTGCGGGCGAGGATCCGGGCCCCGTCCTCCATGAGTTCCTCGGCGGCCCTGGCGAGCGCGGCCTCCTCGACGTCGCCGAGGACGACGGCGAGCCCCTCGGCGGCGAAGCGGCGGGCCATCGCGAGCCCGATGCCGCTCGCCGCGCCCGTGACGACGGCGACCTGCCCCTCGTGCAGTTCCATCACGCACTCCCCCCGGTCGATCCCTCCGGGGGCGCGTCGAGGATCTGCCGCGGGTCGTCGTAGCGCTGGTGGACGTAGGGCAGGAGGGCGTGGGCGCTGACCCGTTCCACGACCCTGCCCTTCTGGTCGGTGGTCTTCTCGCCGAGGGTGATCTCGACGATCCGGCGTACGGGGAGGTCGGCGACGGGGTCGTACATGGACTCGCGCAGCACGATGTCGCCCGTGATCCGCTCCAGCCTGCGGACCTTCTCGTGCCGGACGCAGTGGACGAGGACGGGGTCGGCGTCGAAGCCGGAGCCGTCCACGGCCGGCAGGAACTTGAAGTAGAAGTCGGTCCTCTCGGCGGGCTCGGGCAGGGGCAGCCGGCCGGAGACCGCGCCGCGCACCTCGACGAAGGCGATGCCGTGCCGGGCGAGCGAGGCGTGCACGACGAGTCCGTCGCGCTCGACGACGACCTCACCGAGCTTCTTCGGTTCTCCGAACACCTCGCGGCCGCCGACGAGGGCCCGCTCGTGGGTCATCGGCATGACCAGCGGATACCAGCCCTGCTGGTCGCCGTGTGCGGCGGCGACGGCGACCGATCCGGCGCCGAGGGGGTAGCCGGGGAGGTCGACCTGGGAGACGGTGGCGCGGACGAGGGGCCGTTCGGTGGGTTTGAGCGGGGGCGGCAGGACGGCCGCGACCACGTCCGGGTCGGTCTCCCAGACGGCGACCACTCCGGTGGACCAGATGTCGGGGAGCTTCGCGCTCTTGGTGCGAGCCGCGGTGATCTCGGCCTCGGTGCGCGCCCCGTACCGTACTCGTGCCATGACGTACCGCCCTTCAGGGATCGTCGGCCTGTAACACAGTTACACCGGCGCGGGGAAAGGGTAAAGAGGCGTGCACGCAAGGGATTTGGGGGGACGATGGCTCGTACCGCACTCAGCCGCGAAGAGGTGCTGGAGACCGCCGGGGCCCTGGTGAGGCAGCACGGCCCCGACGCCCTCACCATGCGCAGGCTCGCCGCCGAGCTCGGCACCGCGGTCACCTCGATCTACTGGCACGTGGGCAACCGCGAGTCCCTTCTCGACGCGCTGGTCGAGCGGACGGTCGCCGATCTCTCCGCGATCACCCCGCGCGGCCGCACACCGGCCGCCCGGATCGTGTCGGTGGCCCGCGCGCTCCGCCGCGAGCTGCGCGCCCGCCCGCATCTGGTGGCGATGGTCCACGAGAGGGGCCTGACGGAACGGATGTTCCTGCCCGCCCAGCGGGTCCTGGCCCATGAGGTGCACGCCGCCGGTCTGCGCGGGGCGAAGGCGGCGGAGGTGGTCCGTGCGGTGCAGTTCCAGGTCGTCGGCCATGTCCTGGTGGAACGCAACCGCGAGCGGGCCCCGGTCCAGTCCCCCGCCGAGGAGGAACTGTGGGCGGCCGCCTCCCCCGGGCCCGCCGGCTCCGACCTGGCCCTGGCCCGCGCCCTGGCGGCCCCCGTCGACACCGAGCGCCTCTTCACCACCTCCGTACGGGCCTTGGTCGACGGCCTGTTGGGGTCCCGTGGAGGAAGTGCCGGATCGCCGGATCAATAGGGTGGCACGCGCGCGTGGGGCCGTTCGGACGGCGACGTCGTGCCGGAGAGGGTGACGGGCGCCCCGTGGGTGCCCTGCGCTCCGCGGCGAGCGGGGCGGCGCGTCAACTTCGTGGCGGGTTCCTCGGTCGGCGGAGGGGACACCGGGGGCCGCGCTGTCAGCGGCGGCCCGTATTCTCAGTGACCATGCTCGACGACCGTACGACAGCAGCGACGTGGCCGGCCGCCTACCCACAGGGGTACGCGGTCGTCGACGTGGAGACCACCGGACTCGCCCGCGACGACCGGATAGTGTCGGCTGCCGTCTACCGACTGGACGCCCAGGGCAATGTCGAGGACCACTGGTACACGCTGGTCAATCCGGAGCGGGACCCCGGGCCGGTCTGGATCCACGGTCTGACCACAGACGTGCTGGAGGGCGCGCCGCTCTTTCCGGAGATCGCCGCCGAGTTCGCGGCCCGGCTCGACGGCCGGGTCCTGGTGGCGCACAACGCGATGTTCGACTGGTCGATGATCGCCCGGGAGTACGCGCGGACCGAGCGCACCGCGCCCGTGCGTCAACGTCTGTGCACCATCGCCCTCTCCAAGGAGCTGTCGCTGCCGCTGCCCAACCACAAGCTGGAGTCGCTCGCCGCGCACTTCGGAGTGGTCCAGCAGCGGGCGCACCACGCGCTGGACGACGCGCGGGTGCTCGCGGAGGCGTTCCGGCCGAGTCTGCACGCGGCGGCGGAGCGGAACGTACGGCTGCCGCTGCTCGAGTGCCGGCCGCTGACGGAGTGGGTGTCCACGCCGGTGACGCCGCGGATCGGTCACCAGGCCTCGTACCACGCGAACAGCTGGCGCCCTTCGCGGAAGCGGCCGCCGTGCCCGTACCCGAACCCCGGACGTTACGAAGCGGACAAACCGCTCAAGCAGGGCATGCGGGTGGCGTTCTCGGGCGACACCTCCATCGACCGCGAGCTCCTGGAGGACCGCGCGGTCGAGGCGGGGCTCCATGTCGCCACGAGCGTCTCCCGGCTGACGAGCCTGCTGGTCACGAACGATCCGGACGCGGCGACGTCCAAGACTGTGAAGGCGAAGTCCTTCGGTACGCCGATCGTCGACGAGGCGGCCTTCACCCAGCTGCTGCGGGACGTGGCCCCTGCAGACGGGTGACGTACCGGGCGTGCCGCCCGCGCTTCGCGCGCCCGCGGCCGCACCCTGTGGCGCATGGCACGTTGTGAGGTCTGCGGAAACGATTACGGCATGTCCTTCGAAGTGCACGCGCAGGGCGCGGTGCACGTCTTCGACTGCTTCTCCTGCGCCATTCACCGCATGGCGCCCATCTGCGAGCACTGTCGCGTCCAGATCATCGGCCAGGGCGTCGAGGTCGAGGGCAGCTGGTACTGCGGCGGCCACTGCGCCCGCGCGGAGGGAAAGGCGGGGATCGTCGACCACGTATGAACCCCGGCCCGCGGCGACGGACCGGAACCCCCCTGCGTGCACCCCATGACCAAGTTGTACGGTCATGGGGTGTACCGCTTCCTGTTGTCCCGGCAGTGGGTGATCCTCACCCTGATCGCCCTCGTGCTCATCCCCACGATGATCGAGCTGGGCTTCTGGCAGTTCCACCGGCACGAACGCCGGGTCGCCCAGAACGCCCTGATCGCGGACAACCTCAGGGCGGAGCCCGCGCCGATCGAGGAGCTCACCTCGCCCGGGCACACCGTCCCGCGTGCCGACTACTGGCGTACGGTCACCGCCACCGGGGTCTTCGACACCACGCACGAGGTCGTCGTCCGCCGCCGGACCAACGCCGACGACCGGATCGGCGTCCTCGTCCTGACTCCCCTGGTCCTCGGGGACGGCCGGGTCGCCCTGGTCAACCGCGGCTGGATCCCCGCCGCGCCCGACCAGAAGGCGTACCCCGAGGTGCCGCCCGCCCCCAAGGGCGAGGTGACCGTCACCGGCCGCCTCAAGGCCGACGAGACGACCGGCGCCAGCGGCATCAAGGACCTGCGGGGGCTGCCGGACCGTCAGGTGATGCTGATCAACAGCGACCAGCAGTCCCAGCTGCTCGGCCGTGAGGTGCTCGGCGGTTATCTGGAGCAGACGGCGCCCGAGCCGGCCGGCGGTACGCCGGAGCTGATCCCCGAGCCCGACCACGACTCGATCGGCGCGCACATGGCGTACGCCGTGCAGTGGTGGCTCTTCACGGCCGGCGTGCCGGTGGGCTGGGTGATCCTGGTGCGCAGGGAGAAGCGCGACCGCGAAGCCGCGGCCAGGGCCGACGACGGTTCAGGAACCCCTGAACCGGCGCCCGCTGCGGTGTAACCCACACCACGGCCCGCCGCCGCGCTGATTGACCGTCGTCCCTTTCGGGAACACGCCAGAGCGTGACGCAACGTATCGACGACTACGCCCTCATCGGCGATCTGCAGACCGCCGCCCTCGTCGGCCGCGACGGGTCGATCGACTGGCTGTGTCTGCCGCGATTCGACTCGGCCGCCTGTTTCGCCGCGCTGCTCGGCGACGAGGACAACGGCCACTGGCGGATCGCGCCCAAGGGCGCCACGAGGTGCACCCGCCGGAACTACGCGGAGGACTCCCTCGTCCTGGAGACGTACTGGGAGACGCGCACCGGCACCGTCAAAGTCGTGGATTTCATGCCACAGCGTGACAAGGCGCCCGATGTCATCCGGATCGTGGAGGGCGTCAGCGGCACCGTCGAGATGAGCGCGGTGCTGCGGCTGCGCTTCGACTACGGCTCGATCGTGCCGTGGATAAGGCGTTCGGACGGGCACCGGGTGGCCATCGCCGGACCTGACTCGGTCTGGCTGCGCAGCGAGCCCCCCGTGAAGACCTGGGGGCAGCAGTTCTCCACCTGTTCGTCGTTCACCATGGCCGCCGGCGAGAAGGTGGCGTTCGTCCTCACCTGGCACCCCTCGCACGAACCGCGCCCCGCCCTCGTCGACCCCTTCGACGCCCTGGAGCACTCCCTCGCCGACTGGCGCGAGTGGTCGGCGCGGTGCACCTACGAGGGTCCGTACCGGGAGGCGGTGCTCCGCTCGCTGATCACGCTGAAGGCGCTCACCTACGCGCCGACCGGCGGCATCGTCGCCGCCCCCACCACCTCGCTGCCCGAGGAGCTGGGCGGTGTACGGAACTGGGACTACCGCTCCTGCTGGCTCCGCGACTCGACGCTCACGCTCGCCGCGCTGCTGTCGGCGGGGTACGTCGAGGAGGCGGCTGCGTGGCGCGACTGGCTGCTGCGGGCGGTGGCGGGCGACCCGGCCGATCTGCAGATCATGTACGGGCCCGCCGGGGAGCGGCGGTTGCCCGAGATGTCGGTGCCGTGGCTGCGCGGCTATGCGGACTCGGCGCCCGTCCGGGTCGGGAACGCGGCCGTCGATCAGTTCCAGCTCGATGTGTACGGGGAGGTCATGGACTCGCTGTACCGGGCGAGGAAGGCGGGCATCCCCGCCGAGCGGCACGCCTGGAACCTGCAGCTGAGCCTGCTGGGGTTCCTGGAGTCGACCTGGCGCGAGCCCGACGAGGGTCTGTGGGAGGTGCGCGGACCGCGGCGCCACTTCGTCCACTCGAAGGTGATGGCCTGGGTCGCCGCCGACCGGGCGGTGCGCACGCTGGAGGACGATCCTTCACTCCCCGGCGACGTGGCGCGGTGGCGGACGATGCGCGACGAGATCCACGCGGAGGTGTGCACCAAGGGGTACGACCCCGATCGCAACACGTTCACCCAGTCCTACGGCTCGCGGGATCTGGACGCGGCCACGCTGCTGATCCCGCAGGTCGGCTTCCTGCCGCCGGACGACCCCCGGGTGCTGGGCACGGTGGAGGCGGTGCGCAAGGAGCTGACGCACGGCGGGTTCGTACGCCGCTACAGCACCGAGGGGGTGTCCGTCGACGGCCTCCCCGGCGGGGAGGGAACGTTTCTCGTCTGCTCCTTCTGGCTGGCCGACGCCCTGTGGCTGACCGGACGCGTCGACGAGGCCCGCGAACTCTTCGAGCGTCTGCTGGGTCTGCGCAACGACGTGGGGCTGCTCGCGGAGGAGTACGACCCCGTGGCGCGGCGGCAGCTGGGGAACTTCCCGCAGGCCTTCAGTCACATCGGGCTCGTGGGCACCGCCCTCGCGCTCCACGTGGACGAGGCGGCAGGATAGGCGCATGGATCTTGGACTGAAGAACCGTGTGTACGTGGTGACCGGCGCGACCCGAGGGCTCGGCCGGGCCTCCGCCCAGGCACTGCTGGCCGAGGGCGCGCAGGTGCTGATCACCGGGCGGGAGGAGAAGTCGGTCGCGGAGGCCGTCGCGGAGCTGGGCCCGGGCGCGGCCGGTCTCGCCGCGGACAACGCCGACCCGGCGACGCCCGGACGGCTGATCGCGGAGGCCCGGTCCCGCTTCGGCGGCTTCGACGGCATCCTGATCAGCGTGGGCGGCCCGGCCCCGGGCTTCGCTGCGGACAACACCGACGAGGAGTGGGCGTCGGCGTTCGACACGGTCTTCCTCGGCGCGGTACGGATGGCCCGGGCGGCTGCGGAGACGCTGACCGAGGGCGGGGTCATCGGCTTCGTCCTCTCCGGCTCGGTCCACGAGCCGATCCCGGGCCTGACGATCTCCAACGGTCTGCGCCCCGGACTCGCCGGGTTCGCGAAGTCGCTCGCGGGCGACCTGGGCCCCCGGGGCATCCGTGTCGTCGGCCTGCTGCCGAGCCGGATCGACACCGACCGCGTGCGCTCTCTCGACGCCCTCTCCGGCGACGCGGACGCCGCTCGCGCCGCCAACGAGTCCCGTATCCCGCTGCGCCGCTACGGCACCCCCGAGGAGTTCGGCAACACGGCCGCGTTCCTGCTGTCCCCGGCGGCCTCGTATCTGACGGGCGTGATGCTCCCGGTGGACGGCGGCGCGCGCCACGGCTTCTGAGCGGCCGCCGCTTCCTGATCAGGAAGGGCCTGCCGCGGCGGGTCAGCTGACCCGGCGCGCCCGGTGCTTGACCGCGCGCAGCCGCGCCTCGGTCGGCAGGGCCGGCAGGCCCGTGGAGGTACGGGCGTGGGCCAGGGCGTCGGTGGCCAGGGAGGTCAGGGTCGCGCCCGGGGAGGCCTGGGGCTCCAGGAGCAGGAAGACGCGGGTGCGGGGTGCGGTCCTGCGGCCCGTCAGGGAGACGCGGGCGCGGGCCACACCGTCCTGCGCGGCGGCGTCCGCCTCCAGGACGTCCTCCAGGGCCCGGCCCCGTACCGCCGCGCCCTCCCCGTCGCCGCTGTCGACCAGGACCTCGGCGAGCCGGGCCCTGCGGAACTGGGCGAGCAGCCACCACAGCGCGAGAAGCACGAGGAGCCCGAGGACGGCGATGACCGCCGGCCACCACCAGGCCTCGTCCCGCCACCGTTGCCGGTCCGCCTCGCTCAGCAGGACGTCGGAGGGGCCCGACCACGGCCACCACGAGGGCACCGCAAGATCGAGCGCGGCCGCGAGCACCGCCCCGCCGACGACGACGAGCAGCAGTCCCGCGAGGGCGAGCAGCACGCGGTTGACCCGCCGGAGAATGACCGTCACTCCCTACCTCTTCCTCGATGGCCGGCCCACCCGCACCGTCAGCGCGGGCGGGCGGGCGAGCCCCAGTTCGTCGATGGCGGTGGCCAGCGCGGTCTCCAGATCCGCCCGTACGTCGTCGACTTCACGGAAGTGCGAGAACGCCCGTACGGCAGCCTTGTTCCGGCCCATCCGTACCCGTACCGACTGCACGCCGGAGACCTCCATCGCCCGGTCGCGGAGCATCAGTGCCGCCGCCTCCCGGTCGAGTCCGGCGCGTACGTCGGCGTGGTCGCGGCGCATCGGAAGCACGGCGCGCAGCCCCGGGGTGCACGCCAGGACCAGAAGCCAGACACCGAGGAGCACGGCGAGGGCCGCGCCGGCCATGGTCCATGCGTTGTCGAGGGGCTCGGTCGCCAGGCCGTCGGCGAGCGTGCGCCGCCAGGCCATGGCCGTGCGCTCGGCGCGTACCGCCGCCACGTCGTAGAGCAGGAGCCCCACGGCGGCCAGCAGCACGGCGGCCAGCAGCGCCGCGGGGATCCGGCGGACGGCCCAGAAGCGCCGGGCGGGGGCGGCGGGCGGTGTGTCCTTCGGCACGGGCACGGTGGAGGTGGGCGCCCCGGACTCCGTTCCCATGCCCGCGCCGTTCTCGGTGCTCATCTCAGCCTCTCCCGGGCGGACGCGCGCGCGGTGCGCGGGGAGTGCAGCCGTTCCACATGGATAGCCACCTCGGGCACCTCCATGCCCACCAATTCCTTTACTCTGCGCATCACTTGACTGCGTACCGCGCCGCACCGGCGGCCGAGGTCGGAGGGGTAGTCGAGCTCCAGACTCACCGAGACCCGCGCCGCGTCACGGTGCACGACGACCGAGGCGTGCGGCGGCGAGCCGTCCTTGGGGACGGCGTCGAGCGCCTCCCGCGCGGCCTGTGCGGCGATCTTCGCGACGACCCGGTCGGCGATCGTGGTCGCCCCGCGTCCGGCGGTCCCCACCGGGCCGGCTGCCACCCCCGCTCACCGCCGCCGGTCGCCGCGCTCGCGGCCCCGGAGGAGATCACCGGGTTCGAGATCCCCGTCAACGAACCGCCCGACGACGAAGCCGATCGCGCCCAACGCCGCGACCAGCACGAACGCCCCGAAGCCGCCGAAGTATCCGGCGAAGCCGAGGGCCATTCCGGCCAACAGGCCGACCACCGCCATGCTCATGCTGTGCCCTTTCCGCCGGGGTGCCAGCGGCTACTGGAGCCGTGACTCCGGCTGCTCCTCGTCCTCTTCCTCGTCGGGCAGCTTCACATCGCTGACCGCGATGTTGACCTCGACGACCTCCAGGCCGGTCATCCGCTCGACGGCCGCGATGACGTTCTCGCGCACCGCTCCGGCCACGTCGGAGATGGAGACGCCGTACTCGACGACGATCTCCAGGTCGAGGGCGGTCTGCACCTCGCCGACCTCGGCCTTCACACCGCGGGTGACGCCCGACTTCGCTCCGCCTCCGCCCGGCACCCGGTCGCGTACGGCACCGAGGGTGCGGGAGAAGCCGCTGCCCATCGCGTGGACGCCCACGACGTCACGGGCGGCGAGGCCGGCGATCTTCTCCACGACACCGTCGGCGATCGTCGTCCTGCCTCGGGTGGCCGGATCGCCACCGCCACGCTTCGTCATCGACCGTTCGTCGGGGTGTGCGGTCTCACTCATCGCCGTTCATCCCTTCCAAGCAGTTATGTTCCTCTTTGCCCACATTAAGTGCGCTTCCGCTCTCTCGCGCCTGGGATGCGGCAGGCTGGAGCAATGACGACGACAACCGGGGCAGGATGGGCGACGGCGGTGCGTGCGCGGCTCGGGCTGGGCCGGCTGCTGCCGCTCGGCGAAGCGGCGGACGGCGCGTGGCTGGCGGAACGCGCCGCTCGGGCGGTGCTGCTGCGGGCCGCGACGGCGGTACGAGGCGTGGCGCCGGGACTGCTGCGCGTGGGACTCGCGGGCGGCGGGGCCGCTGGGGAAGCGCCCTTCCCCGTACCGCCGGGAGGGCTGCCGCCAGGGCCGTTGCGGATCACGGCGGAGTTCACGGCGACACCGGAGCGGCCGCTGCCGGTCCTGGCCGAAGAGGTACGTGAGGCTCTGTTCGCGGCGGCCGTGGCGGAGTTGGGGCTCATGGTCGTGGAGGTGGACCTGCGGGTGACGGGGCTCGTCGAGGAGCTGCCGGCGACGGGGCCCGCCGAGGGCGGGGACGGCTCATCGGACGCCCCGGTCTCCGCTCACCCGCCCGGGGGAACCTCGGCGACGGCGGAGGATCCGGCTTCGAAAAAGTCGGCCACGAAGGACCCGGCCGGCCTCGCCGCCCTCACGGTCGAGGGCGTGGCTGCCCTGACCGACGTCCTGGGCACCCCGGTGCACCGCGCCCCGGGCCTGCTCCGGGTGGAAGTGGCGGTGACCGCCGGACACCGCGCGCTGGACGTGGCCCGGAGCGTCCGCACAGCCGTGACGGCGACCGTGACCGCGACCGCCCCTGAGGCGACCGCGGTCACGGTCCTGGTGTCGGAGATCCGCTGACAGCGGGAGCGGGCGCTCAGTCGCCGAGGCCCGCCAGGTCGCGCAGTCGGCGGGCCTGGGCGGCGCGCTCGGCGGCGCGCTGGTCCTCGTAGGAGCGGCCCGAGACGCCCTGGAGCAGTGCCTTGGTCTCGATGACCGCGTCGCGCGGCGCGGCGAGCAGAGCGGCGCTCAAGTCGCGTACGGCCGCGTCGAGTTCGTCAGCGGGCACGGCGATGTTGGCGAGGCCGATGCGCTCGGCCTCCTCGGCGTGGACGAAGCGGCCCGTGGCGCAGATCTCCAGCGCGCGGGCGTAGCCCACGAGCGAGACGAGGGGGTGCGTGCCGGTGAGGTCCGGCACGAGCCCCAGGCTGGTCTCGCGCATGGCGAACTGCACGTCCTCGGCGACTACCCGCAGGTCGCAGGCGAGGGCGAGCTGGAAGCCGGCACCGATGGCGTGCCCCTGGACGGCCGCGATCGACACGATGTCACGGCGGCGCCACCAGGTGAACGCCTCCTGGTACTCCGCGATGACCGCGTCCAGGTCCTCGTCCGAACCGCGCGCCAGGTCCAGGAAGGACGGCTCTCCGTCGAAGCCCTCGGGCGTGAACGCCTGCCGGTCGAGCCCGGCGGAGAAGGACGTGCCCTCGCCGCGCAGGACCACGATCCGCACGCTGCCCGGCAACGACCGTCCGGCTTCCGTCAACGCCCGCCACAGAGCGGGAGACTGGGCGTTGCGCTTCGCCGGGTTGGTCAGAGTCACCGTGGCAACGGCGTCCTCGACGGTGAGCCGTACACCGTCCTTGTCGAACACGAGCACAGAGTCGAGCGAAGTCATGGGGCGCCTCCGGTTCCGGTGCAGCACTGTGAGCGGTCGCAGTCAGCGGAACCGACTGCTAAGTGACTGCACAGTAACCACCCGGTCGACCGCACGGCCGACCGGGTGGCCACCATGAGAACCGGTGGACCCGACGAACCGCGCCCCGATGTCAGGCCGAGGCTGCCTTCTTGCCCCGTGTCGCTCCGCCACGTCCACGCAGCGTGACTCCGGATTCACTGAGCATCCGGTGGACGAATCCGTAGGAGCGGCCGGTTTCCTCGGCCAGCGCCCGGATGCTCGCACCGGAGTCGTACTTCTTCTTCAGGTCTGCCGCGAGCTTGTCGCGCGCGGCGCCGGTCACCCGGCTGCCCTTCTTCAGAGTCTCGGCCACCCGTGCCTCCTCATGGGAAGTGCGCTCTGGACTTCTCATGATCACCCCTCGCGGACGTCCTGGCCACCCATTCGACAAGGTCTGTGCCACGAGGTTCGCGAACAGGGAAGGCGTCGCCACGACCGGAATTGATGATTCCGGTCGACGCGGCACCGGCGCGGGGACGCCCGCGGACGCGAAGTGCCAGGTCAGAGCCCCAGCCGAGGAACGACGTCGGCGCGACCTCTGACGGAGGGATTCCGCAGGGGCCGCGCCGGGGGTATGAGACGCCCTCACCCAGATGATGGATCACCCATGAGCCGAATGATCCATACCGAGATGATCAGGCGAGGGCCACGAGGTCCTTGTAGTCGGGCCCCCACAGGTCCTCGACGCCGTCCGGGAGCAGGATGATCCGCTCCGGCTCCAGCGCGTCGACCGCGCCCTCGTCGTGGGTGACGAGGACGACCGCGCCCTTGTAGGTGCGCAGCGCGCCGAGGATCTCCTCGCGGCTGGCCGGGTCGAGGTTGTTGGTCGGCTCGTCCAGGAGCAGCACGTTCGCCGAGGAGACGACCAGGGTGGCCAGGGCCAGACGGGTCTTCTCGCCGCCGGAGAGGACCCCGGCCGGCTTGTCGACGTCGTCGCCGGAGAACAGGAAGGAACCGAGCGTCTTGCGCACCTCGACCAGGTCGAGGTCGGGCGCGGAGGAACGCATGTTCTCCAGAACGGTGCGCTCCGGGTCGAGCGTCTCGTGCTCCTGGGCGTAGTAGCCGAGCTTGAGGCCGTGGCCCGGGGTGACCTCCCCGGTGTCGGGGGTCTCGGCCCCGGCGAGCAGGCGCAGCAGCGTGGTCTTGCCCGCGCCGTTGAGGCCGAGGATGACGACCCGCGAGCCCTTGTCGATGGCGAGGTTCACATCGGTGAAGATTTCGAGCGAGCCGTACGACTTGGACAGGCCCTCCGCCGTCAGCGGGGTCTTGCCGCAGGGCGCGGGCTCGGGGAAGCGGAGCTTGGCGACCTTGTCGTTGACGCGGACCGCCTCCAGGCCGGAGAGCAGGCGCTCGGCGCGCTTGGCCATGTTCTGCGCGGCGACGGTCTTGGTGGCCTTGGCGCGCATCTTGTCGGCCTGCGAGTTGAGGGCCGCGGCCTTCTTCTCGGCGTTCTGGCGCTCGCGCCTGCGGCGCTTCTCGTCGGCCTCGCGCTGCTGCTGGTAGAGCTTCCAGCCCATGTTGTAGACGTCGATCGTGGAGCGGTTGGCGTCCAGGTAGAAGACCTTGTTCACGACGGTCTCGACGAGGTCGACATCGTGGGAGATGACGATGAAACCGCCGCGGTAGCTCTTCAGGTAGTCGCGCAGCCAGACGATGGAGTCGGCGTCGAGGTGGTTGGTGGGCTCGTCGAGGAGCAGGGTGTCGGCGTCCGAGAAGAGGATCCGGGCCAGCTCGACACGGCGGCGCTGACCGCCGGAGAGGGTGTGCAGGGGCTGCCCGAGGACACGGTCGGGAAGGCCGAGGGCGGCGGCGATGGTGGACGCCTCGGCCTCGGCGGCGTACCCGCCCTTGGTGAGGAACTCGGTCTCCTGGCGCTCGTACTGCTTCATCGCCTTGTCGCGGGTGGCGCCGGAGCCGGTCGCGATGCGCTCCTCGTTCTGCCGCATCTTGCGCAGGAGGACGTCGAGGCCGCGCGCGGAGAGGACGCGGTCGCGGGCCAGTATGTCGAGGTCGCCGGTGCGCGGGTCCTGCGGGAGGTAGCCGACCTCTCCGGAACGGGCGATGGCGCCGGCGGCGGGCTGGCCCTCGCCCGCGAGGCACTTGGTGAGGGTGGTCTTGCCTGCTCCGTTGCGGCCGACGAGGCCGATGCGGTCGCCCTTGGCGATACGGAAGGAAGCGGACTCGATGAGGATGCGGGCGCCGGCGCGCAGCTCGATGCCGGAAGCGGTGATCACGGACAGACTCCAGGGCGGGTTTGGACGGCGGAAGGGCTCTCGGGCGGTTCGACGCCGCTAGTGCGCGAGGAGAATGGCCACGCGGCCAGTCTAACGGGCCCCTGCAACTGCTTTTCGGCCATGCCCGCCCGGGCGGGCGGATCGAGGCATTTCCCACACTCCTGGCAAAAGGGGCGAGGGATGCCGGATTCCCTGATACTCGGCGCAGGGCGGCGGCCTCCGCCGCGGCGACGACGCGAGGGTGGTTGCCCATGCAGTTCGACGACGACGCCGGCCTGGACACCTCGGAGGTACGGGACGTCCGCGGCAGCCGCGTCCCCGGCGGCAGGGCCACCATCGGCGGCGGCATCGTCGGCCTCATCGCGCTGGTCCTCGGGGTCTTCTTCGGGGTCGGCCCCGAGCAGCTGGGGCTCTCCTCCGGTGACCCGGAGCCCGCGACGACCGCCTCCTCGGCGGCCCAGGTGGAGCGGACCTGCCGGACCGGCGCGGACGCGAACACCCGCGAGGACTGCCGGATCGTGGCCGTCGTCAACAGCGTGCAGGACTTCTGGCGGGCGGAGTACGGACGCCGGGGCGGCCAGTACGGCGACGCGCGCACGGTGATGTTCACCGACCGGACCACCACCGCCTGCGGCTCGGCCACCTCGGCGGTCGGGCCGTTCTACTGTCCCGGCGACCACCAGGTCTATCTGGACCTCGGGTTCTTCCAGGAGCTGCGGACCACCTTCGGGGCGAGCGGCGGCCCGTTCGCGCAGGCGTACGTGGTGGCGCACGAGTACGGCCACCACGTCCAGAACATGATGGGCACGCTCGCCCGCTCGCAGGACGGGCGGCAGGGCGCCGACTCCGACGCCGTACGGGTCGAGCTCCAGGCGGACTGCTACGCCGGCGTCTGGGCACACCACGCGACGACCACACCGGACGAGAAGACGGGACGGCCGCTGCTGACGAAGCTGACGGACGCCGACATCCGCGAGGGCCTGGACGCGGCGGCCGCGGTGGGCGACGACCGGATCCAGGAGAGGTTCCAGGGGCGGGTGACGCCCGAGAACTGGACGCACGGCTCGGCGCAGCAGCGCCGGCAGTGGTTCTCGCAGGGCTTCGAGACGGGCGACATGGCCCGGTGCGACACCTTCCGATGATTGTCGGCGGCGACTGCCAGACTGAGACCCAGGTCACATTCCGACGTGACGAGCGAGAAGGAGTGATCGGGATGGCTGGGGCACCCCATATCTGTCCGACCCTGAGGTACGACGACGCGAAGGCGGCGATCAAGCTGCTCACGGAGGCGTTCGGCTTCACCGGCACCGCGGTGTACGAGGGCGAGGACGGCCTGGTCCTGCACGCCGAGCTGTCGTACGGGAACGGCATGGTGATGCTCGGGAGCAAGGGCACCGGCAGCGAGTTCGACAAGCTGATGGCGGGCGCGGGACCGGTCGGGGTGTTCGTCCACGTGGACGACGTGGACGAACACCATGCGCGGGCCGCGCAGCACGGGGTCGAGATCGTGATGCCGCCCACGGACCAGGACTACGGCTCGCGGGAGTACATGGCACGGGACACCGAGGGCAACATCTGGAGCTTCGGGACGTACACCCCCGGCGCCGCGGAGTAGCGGGTCGCCGGAAGGGGCGTCACGATCCCCCGGTGTGGACCTGGAAGGCCGCCCGGCGGACGGCCTTGGCGAGGGCGGGGTCGGGGTGGGCGGCGGCGAGGGCCACCAGCACCTGGACCGTGCGGGGGTGGCCGACGGCCCGGACCTCGTCGAGCAGGGCCGGGACGGTGCCCTGGACGGCGGAGTCGAGATGCCGGACGAGCAGCGCGCTCTCGCCGTGGTCGGCGACGGCCGCGGCGGTGTCGACCCACAGCCAGGTGGCCTCCTCGCGGGTGAGCACGTCCGGGGCGTCGTCGGGATCGGCGCCGTCGTACTCGGCCAGCCAGAGCAGGGCGTACGGGCGGAGCGAGGCCTCCTCGGCGGCGGCCCGGACCTCCGCCTCCGCCGGGGCGCCGACGACGCGGAGCGCTTCGAAGGCGAGGCCGCGCAGCAGGGCGTCCTCGCCCCGGGCGACGGCGAGGAGTTCGGTGACCGCGCTGGAGAGGGTGCGGGCGGCGAGCCAGGCGCGGTACTCGTCGCGGGCCGGGCCGGGCGTGAGGCGGGCGCAGCCGCGCAGCATGTCCTCGGCGGACTGCTCGATGTTGCCCGCCGGGCTCTGGGCGGCGACGCAGATCTGCTCCAGCTTGACCCAGACCGCCCAGTTGCCGAGCGGGGTCAGGGTGGCCTGGCCGCCGTCCGGACCCTCGCCGAGGGTCAGCGCTCCGACGGCGGCGAGTCCCTCCAGGGCCCAGTCGAGGAGGGCGGAGAGCCCGTCGGTGCCGGGGTCGGCCGGGGCGGCCTCGGCCGCGGAGCCCTGGAGGGGAACCTCGCAGCGCTCCTCGCGCAGCTCCTCGACCCGCTGCCGGAGCAGGTCGAGGAGGGCGGGGACGACCACGGGGCCGGCGGAGAGCTGGAGCAGGGAGAGCACCTGGGGGACGGCCTCGACGACCTCGGCGACGGCGCTGGGGGCGACGTCCTCGGGGGCGGGGTGGACCAGGGACCAGGCGTCGAACAGGGCGACCCAGCCGCGCAGTACGGCGGAGTCGTCACGGTCCCAGGCGTGCAGGCGCCAGCCGGGGCGGGCGGTGTCGCCGTGGAGTTCGACGAGTCCGGCGAGGCGGGCGCGGTCCCAGCCGGCCCGGACCTGGTCGGGCGTCAGGTCGAGGGCGGCGGCGGCCCGTTCCTGGGTGGCGACGGCCTCGGGGCCGGCCGCCGGCGAGATTCCGGCGCCGCGGTCGACGGCGGCCCAACGGGCGATCCGTACGGCGTCGGCGAGGACGATCCGTGCGTGTCGGGCCAGTTCCGCGCGGGGCGGGGTGCCCTCCGGCGGCCGCGGCGCGGGCCGGTTGCGCCGGGTCGTCACGGCCCGCCGGGCGGTGGCGAGTGCCCGCGGACGGACGAGTCGGAGTCTGGAGTTGCGCGCCATTTGCTCATCAGGCTTTCGAGACGTCACGGGGGCAGTCTTCCCGCTGACGGCCCGAAAGCCCAATCGGAATCGGGATCACCGTCACACCCGCCGGTACGGGTGGCTCCGTAGCGGGCTAGAGGAGGGGGGTGAGGAAGCGCCGCAGCGACTCTTCGTAGCGGACCGGGTCGGCGTTCCACATCGAGGCGTGCGGGGCGCCGTGGACCGCGTGCAGGGTGACGAGGTCCGGGCGGCGGGCGGCGAGCTCCACGGACCGCTCCCAGGGCGCGATGGTGTCGTCGGGGCCGTGGAAGACGAGCGTCGGCACGCGCAGGGCGGCCGGGTCGACAACCTCGCGGAGCCGGTCGCCGTACATCCCGGTCCTGCCCTGGGCCGCGCGGACGGCGAGCGGCAGCAGCGGGCCGGGGACCCGGCGGGCGGCGGCGAGGTTGCGCAGGGTGGCCTCCCGGTCGAGGACCGGGGAGTCCAGGACGAGGCCGCGGATCACGTCCCGTACGCCGGAGTCGGCGGCGGCGCGCAGGACCATCGCGCCGCCGGTGCCCCAGCCGTGCAGGACGACGTCCGCGGCGCCCCTGCGGACGGCGTAGCGGATGGCGGCGTCGACGTCGCGCCACTCGGAGTCGCCGAGGTGGCCGAGGCCGTCCGGGGTCGGCGGCGCGCCCTGGTCGCCCCGGTAGGAGAGACAGAGGACGGGGATCTGCCGCCGGGCCAGGAAGGGGACGAGGTTGAGGGTGTGCCGGCGGGTGGTGCCGAGGCCGTGCACGGCGATCACCCAGGTGGGGCGCGGGCCGGGCACGAGCCAGGCCGGCAGGGTGCCGAGTTCGCCGGGGATCTCGACGTCCTGGTGGTCGAGGCCGAGGGCGGTGAGCGGGGTGCCGCTGTGCAGCTCGGGGGTGAGCCGGACCCGGGCGCCGGGCTCCGGTGTTCCCTGCTCGACGCGTTCGAGACGGCGCACGACGGTGTCGGCGGTGTGCGGGACCCGGTCGAGGACGGGCCCGACGACCGCGTGGAGGTCGGGCCCCTCGATCCCGTACGTGCCGGGGCGCAGGGAGGCGAGGCTCCGGGTCAGGGTGACCCGGCCGGGTTCCGCGGCGTGCACGGTGAGCCGGGGGTCGCCCGGCAGGGGCCGTCCGGACGGCACCCGCAGGGCGGCGTCGCTGGCGTACCGGCCGGCCGCGACCGCGGCCGCGCCGACACCGAGCAGAGTGGTGACGGCCGCTGCCGTCGCTGTAGCCGGGCGCACTGTCCCAGTGTCGGCAGGACGGCGCCGGAGTGCCACCGGACGGTCGCCCTCCGGGGTGACGTGGATCTCCTTCGGGCGTCGCCCGATCGGCTGGCGTGTCCAGTGGGTGACACGGGGCGGGACGGGCGAAAGTGGCCCATGTCGTCTCCGACCCGGAACGGCCCGGACCACCGGGGGTGGCACGGGGTCGCACGGGGACCGCATCGTGGACAGACGGCCCCCCGAGCCGGTAAGCGGAATGTGCGGACCCTGGATCGGGTCACCGCACCGCCCGGCCCAGTTCACCTTCCGTTCACTCAGGTTGCCTACGTTCGACCCGCCACTGACGTCAAACGATTGCCTGGGTAAATGGAACACATCACGCTGCTGCTCGCGATTGTGGTCGTGACAGCTCTCGTGTTCGATTTCACGAACGGTTTCCACGACACCGCCAACGCGATGGCGACGACCATCTCGACCGGCGCTCTCAAGCCCAAGACGGCGGTGGCCATGTCCGCCGTGCTCAACCTGGTCGGCGCGTTCCTGTCCGTGGAGGTCGCCAAGACGATCTCCGGCGGGATCATCAACGAACAGGGCATTCGTACGGAAGTGATCTTCGCGGCGCTCGTCGGCGCCATCCTGTGGAATCTGCTGACCTGGTTGGTCGGCCTGCCGTCGAGCTCCTCCCACGCCCTCTTCGGCGGACTCATCGGCGCGGCCGTGATGTCGGCGGGCTGGTCGGCCGTCAACGGTTCGACCATCATCACCAAGGTGCTCATCCCCGCGGTCGCCGCGCCGATCGTCGCCGGCCTCGCCGCGATGGCGGCCACCCGGCTGACGTACATGATCGGCTCCCGGACCGAGGCGAAGCACACGGCCAAGGGCTACCGGGCCGGGCAGATCGCCTCCGCCGGTCTGGTCTCCCTCGCCCACGGCACCAACGACGCGCAGAAGACCATGGGTGTCATCACCCTGGCCCTGGTCACCGGCGGCGTCCTCGTCCCCGGCTCCAACCCCCCGATGTGGGTCGTCGTCTCCGCCGGTGTCGCCATCGCGCTCGGCACCTACCTCGGCGGCTGGCGCATCATCCGGACCATGGGCAAGGGCCTCACCGACCTCCAGCCGCAGCAGGGTTTCGCCGCCCAGACCAGTGCGGCCACGGTCATCCTGGCCTCCTCGAACCTGGGCTTCTCCCTCTCCACCACCCAGTCCTGCTCGGGTGCCGTGATGGGCGCGGGCCTCGGCCGCAAGGGCGGTGTCGTCCGCTGGTCGACCGCCACCCGGATGTTCGTCGCCTGGGGCCTGACCCTGCCCGCCGCGGGTCTGGTCGCCGCCGGCGCCGAGTTCCTCACCAAGCAGGGCCCCTGGGGCATCGCCGCCGTCGCCGTCCTGCTGGTCGCCGGCTCCGGCGTCATCTGGTCGCTGTCCCGCCGCAAGCCGGTCGACCACCACAACGTCACGGACGACGACCTCGACGGGGAGGCCGAACCCGCGGGGGTCGTCACCACCGCCATCGCGGCCGTCACCCCGCCGCCCATCGGCACCCTCGGCACCCTCACCGACGACCTGAAGACCACCATTCCGTCGCCGGCACCGACCGACCCGACGGCCCCCACCGCGCCGGCAACGGTGTAAGGAACGCACATGAAGATCGACTGGGCAGCTCTCGGCTCCGTCTTCGGAGTCAGCCTCGTGGCGACCGTCGCCCTCGTGGGCCTCTTCACCCTCGGCATCGTCGGCCTCTCCAAGCAGGAGCAGGCCGCGAGCGGGGGAGGCTCCGCCGTCCTGGCGCGCACCGGCGCGTACGCCTGCTTCGCGCTGTGCGCGGCGGCCGTCGCGTACGGCATCTATCTGATCGTCGTCTGACCGATCACCCGGCTCACCCAGCGACGGCTGGGCGTGCGGCACCGGAAGGTGCGGCGCGCCCAGCCGTCGCCTTTGTGGTGCTTCGCACACTCTCCCGCCGCAGGTCAAGGGTGAGTTGACGGGTGTTCGCACACGTGGTGGACTTCCGGGGCCATTACGGCGGCAGAAGAGGAAGCCCGGTGCGAATCCGGCGCGGTCCCGCCACTGTGACCGGGGAGCCCTCCCCGGGAGCCAGGAACTCTCACCGCCGGTCACGTCGAGCCAGGGCGCGGACCCTGAGTGAGGACACAGCGCCATGCCCGGCCGCACTGCAGCCACAGGTGTATTCGCTTACGGTGCCGCCGCCGGTCTGGCCGCGGACCTGCTCCTCGGCGATCCCCGCCGCGGCCATCCGGTCGCCGCCTTCGGACGGACCGCCGGAGCCGTCGAGAGGCTTCTCTGGCGCGACCACCGGGGATGGGGCGCGCTCCACACCGCCGTCTGCGCCGGTGGTACGGCCGCCCTGGGCGCCCTCGCCGCCCGTACGGTACGGGGCCGGCGCGCCGCGTCGATCGCCCTGACCGCCGCCTCGGTCTGGGCCGTCGTCGGCGGGACGACCCTGGGCCGGGAGGCCCGCGCCATCGGCGACGCGCTGGCCGCCGGGGACCTCGACACGGCCCGCGAGCGGCTGCCCCATCTGTGCGGGCGCGATCCGCACTCCCTGGACGGCCCCGCGATGGCCCGCGCGGTCGTGGAGTCCGTCGCCGAGAACACCTCCGACGCGGTCGTGGGCGCCCTGGTGTGGGGCGCGGTCGCCGGCGTGCCGGGCCTGGTCGGCTTCCGGGCCGTGAACACGCTGGACGCGATGGTCGGCCACAAGTCCCCCCGGTACCGCCGCTTCGGCTGGGCCTCGGCCCGCCTCGACGATCTCGCCGGCTGGCCGGGGGCCCGGCTGACGGCCGTCCTCGCGACCGTCGGGGGCGGTGACCCCCGGGGCGCGCTGCGGGCGTGGCGCACCGACGCGGCCGGGCACCCGAGCCCCAACGCGGGACCGGTGGAGGCCTCGTTCGCGGGGGCGCTCGGCGTACGGCTCGGCGGGACGCTCTCGTACGGCGGACGGGTCGAGCACCGGCCCGTGCTCAACGGGGAGGGCCGGGACGTGGAGGTGGCGGACATCGAGCGGGCGGTACGACTGTCGCGCCGGGTCACCGGGCTGACCCTGGCGGCCTGTGTGGCCGGAAGGATCGTGGTGGGCGTGATGAAGCGGAGGAACGTATGAGGGGCGGGGGGCTGCTGGTCGCGGGGACCACGTCCGACGCGGGCAAGAGCGTCGTCACGGCCGGCATCTGCCGCTGGCTGGTCCGCCGGGGTGTGAAGGTGGCGCCGTTCAAGGGCCAGAACATGTCCCTGAACTCCTTCGTGACCCGAGAGGGCGCGGAGATCGGCCGGGCGCAGGCCATGCAGGCGCAGGCCGCGCGGGTGGAACCGAGCGCGCTGATGAACCCGGTGCTGCTGAAGCCGGGCAGCGACCGTTCGAGCCAGGTCGTCCTGATGGGGAAGCCGGTGGGCGAGCTCAGTGCCCGCGGCTACCACGGGGGGCGGCAGCAGGAGCTGTTCGAGCCGGTCCTGGCGTGCCTGGAGGAACTGCGGGGCACGTATGACGCCGTGATCTGCGAGGGGGCGGGCAGTCCGGCCGAGATCAATCTGCGGCGCACGGACATCGTGAACATGGGCATCGCGCGGGCCGCGCGACTGCCGGTGCTCGTGGTCGGCGACATCGACCGCGGCGGGGTGTTCGCCCAGTTCTTCGGGACGACGGCGCTGCTGAGCCCCGAGGACCAGTCGCTCGTGGCCGGCTATCTGGTGAACAAGTTCCGCGGTGACGTGACGCTGCTCGAACCGGGTCTCGACATGCTGCTCGGCCTGACCGGGCGTCCGACGTACGGCGTCCTGCCGTACGCCCACGGGCTCGGGATCGACGAGGAGGACGGGCTGCGGGTGTCGCTGCGCGGCGCCGTCCGTGAGTCGGTCGTGGCGCCGCCGGTCGGCGAGGACGTGCTGCGGGTCGCGGTCTGCGCCGTGCCGCTCATGTCCAACTTCACGGACGTGGACGCGCTGGCGGCCGAGCCGGGCGTGGTGGTGCGTTTCGTGGACCGCGCGGAGGAGCTGGTCGACGCGGACCTGGTGGTCGTGCCGGGCACACGGGGGACCGTGAAGGCGCTGGCCTGGCTGCGGGAGCGCGGCCTGGCCGACGCGTTGGTGCGGCGGGCGGCCGAGGGCCGGCCGGTGCTCGGCGTCTGCGGCGGTTTCCAGGCGCTCGGCGAGCGCATCGAGGACGAGGTCGAGTCGAAGGCCGGGACGGTCGACGGGCTCGGACTGCTGCCGGTACGGGTGCGGTTCGCGGCCGAGAAGACCCTGGCCCGGCCGGTCGGCGAGGCGCTCGGCGAACGGGTGGAGGGGTACGAGATCCACCACGGCGTCGCCGAGGTCCTGGGCGGGGAGGCGTTCCTGGACGGGTGCCGGGTCGGCGCCGTCTGGGGGACGCACTGGCACGGGTCCCTGGAGAGCGACGGCTTCCGCCGGGCGTTCCTCCGGGAGGTGGCGGCAGCGGCCGGCCGGCGTTTCGTGCCGGCGCCCGACACCTCGTTCGGCGTGCTCCGGGAGGAACAGCTGGACAGGCTCGGCGACCTGATCGAGGAACACGCGGACACGGACGCGCTGCTGCGGCTGATCGAGCAGGGCGCTCCGACGGGTCTGCCGTTCGTGCCGCCGGGGGCGCCGTGAGGGGCGCCCGCGGGCGAGTGCGGCCGGCCTCGGCGGGCGGTCGCCCGCCGTCGG
>NZ_JAGGOS010000074.1 GCF_018614205.1 Streptomyces sp. ISL-36
CCGCGGGGCTGCGGCAGTGCCGCAGCAGGCCGCCGGGGGCCGACGGCCACCCGCGGCGCGCGCCCGTTCGACGGGCGTCCCGGACGGCCGGGCCGGGCCGTCAGTGGAGGCTGCGCAGTGCGGCCCGTACCGCCTCCAGGTCGTCGGTCGACGCCAGACCCGCGTGGTAGAGGCGGAGTTCGGTCGCTCCCGCGTCCGCCGCGCGCTTGGCGTCGTCGGCGAGGGTCCGCGGGGAGCCTCCCATGCCCGTCACCACCGGGAAGTTGGCCGCGACGACGGACTCCGGGCCCGCCTGCGCCGCGAACGGGGCCACCGAGGGGGCCGGGGTGACGACACCGTCCGCGACCCGGAGGACGTGCGCCGGGTCGGTGCCCACGTTGGCGCCGCAGCGGTATGGAAGCGGGTCCGCGTGGAGCAGGACGCGGAAGCCGGGCGGGGCGGCCGCCCGGACGGCGGCCACGGCGGCCTCCTGGAGGGCACGGGCGGTCCGCGTGCGCCAGGCGAGGACGCCGGCGTCGAGGGCGTCGAGCGGCCCCGCCGGGCCCCCGGCCGCCCAGACCGGTCGGAGCGCGTCCCGCACGGCCGCCGCCAGCTCGTCGGGGTCGACGCCCTCCTCCCCGTACCCCTGTCGGCAGGCCGGGCAGAAGCAGAGCGACATCAGGTACTGCTCGCGGTCGCCGAGCGGCACCCCCGCGGTCTTGTCGTGGGCGTGGAGGTGGGCGAAGCCGTACCAGCCGCAGGACTCCAGCTCCGTGCCGGCCGCCCCGGGCCGTACCGCCGCCTCGGCAGCGAGGGCGACGAGGTACGCGCGTACGGCGGGTTGCGCGATGCAGGGCGCCCAGGGGTAGCGGTCGCCGTAGACGTTGACGACCGAGGTCTGCGGACGCTCCGCGCCGAGCCGGGAGTTGTGGGCGAGGACGACCCAGCTGTGGACCTCCAGGCCCGCGTCGGCGAGCGCGTGGGCGGCCTCGCCGTACGCGTCGCCCGGCGCCCACTCGCCCGCCGGGTACGGCCGCAGGTCGCGCCCGGACCAGCGGGCGGTGTCCGGCGGATAGAGCACGGCGGCGTGCTCGGCGGTGACGATCCGGCGGCCCGGATGCCGGGGCGTGAGGGCGCGCGTGGAGTGGTACGCGGAGGCGAGCGTGACCTGCTGGACCCCGAGCTCCGCGAGGAGGCCCGGCGCGGCGGGGTCGCCGACGACGTCCCAGGGATAGACGAAGGTTCCCGCCCTCACGCGCTCTCCTCCCCGGTCGCCAGCAGAGCCCGCCCGCGCTCGATGACGGTGGCGAGTTCCTTCAGGTGTTCGGGGGCGGGCTCGCTCAGCGGCGGCCGTACCTCCCCGACGTCCAGGCCCCGCATGCGTACGGCGGCCTTGACGAGCGAGACCGCGTAGCCGCGCCCCTTCGCCCGGAGTTCGACCAGCGGCCGGTAGAAGCCGTCGATGAGCCGCTCCACGGTCGCGTCGTCGCCGGAGGCGAGGGCCCTGTGGAAGGCGAGGGCGATGTCGGGGGCGAAGCAGAAGACGGCGGAGGAGTAGAGGGTGACGCCGATGCCCCGGTAGGCGAGTCCGGTGAGTTCGGCGGTGGGCAGGCCGTTGAAGTAGAGCAGGCCGAGGCCCTCGGCGCGCACGGCGCTGACGATCCGCTGCATCAGGTCGAGGTCGCCGAGGCCGTCCTTGAGGCCGATGATCCCCTCGGTGCGGGCGAGGGCGACGGCGGTCTCGGGGGTGAGGATCGCGTTGTCGCGCTGGTAGACGATGACGTCGAGCGAGGTGGCGGCGGCGAGTGCGGTGTAGTGGCGCAGCAGCCCGGCCTGGTCGGCGACGACGAGGTACGGGGGCATGGCGAGGAGACCGTCGGCGCCGGCCTCCTCGGCGAGCCGGGCGTACTGGATCGCGAGCGCCGTTCCGTAACCGGCGCCGGCCAGGACGGGGACGCGGCCGGCGGCCTCCTCGACGGCGGCGGCCACGCAGGCGCGGAACTCCTCGGGGGTGAGGGCGTGGAACTCGCCGGTGCCGCAGCAGGCGAACACGGCGGCGGCGCCCGCCTCGATGCCGTCCCGTACATGGGTGCGGAAGGTGTCGAGGTCGACGGTGCCGTCCGGTCCGAAGGCGGTGACGGGGAAGAACAGCAGGCCGTCGAGCCGGTCGGCGAGCGGGGCGGCGGGCGGGGCTGAGGTCACGGGCGCTCCCAGAGAAGTCCGTCGTGCACAGTTCTGATTGTCGTCCATATTCATGAACAGCATCACGCTAGAGCAGCCCCAAAGCGCCGGTCAAGGCGCAAACCCGCCTCCTCGCACGCTCTTGACGGTCCATGAGGCGGCTCCCTACCTTGTCCATGGTTGTGAATGCGATCCACGGACGGAGATTGACGTACATGCCTACACCCCGCACCGTCCTGCTCACCGGCGCCGCCGGCGGCGTCGGCACGCTGATGCGTGAGCTGCTGCCCGCGTACGGATACGAGCTGCGGCTGCTCGACCTGGCACCCGTCGACGGCGCACCCGACGCCATCGTCGCCGACCTCGCCGACCGGAAGGCGCTGCGGGAGGCCGTCCGGGGCGTCGACGCGATCATCCACCTCGCCGGGATCTCCCTGGAGTCCACCTTCGAGAAGATCCTCGCCGCCAACATCACCGGCCTGCACCACCTCTACGAGGCCGCGCGCGAGGAGGGAGTGCGCCGGATCGTCTTCGCCTCCAGCAACCACGCCGTCGGCTTCACCCCGCGCCCGCGCGGGGACGACCCGTTGATCCCCGTCGACACCCCGCACCGGCCCGACACCTTCTACGGCCTGTCCAAGTGCTTCGGCGAGGATCTGGCCCAGTTCTACTGGGACATGCACCGGATGGAGACCGTCTCGGTACGGGTCGGCTCCTGCTTCCCCGAGCCGACCTCGGTCCGCATGCTGTCGATGTGGCTGAGCCCGGCGGACTGCGCCCGCCTCTTCCACGCGGCGCTCACCGCCGAGAACGTGGGGCACACCGTGGTGTACGGCTCCTCCGCCAACACCCGGCTGTGGTGGGACCTTTCCTCGGCTCGGGCGCTCGGCTACGAACCGCGGGACGACTCCGAACCGTACGCGGAACGGCTCATCGCCGAACACGGCCCCCTGTCGGACGACGACCCGGCGGCCGCGAACCTGGGCGGCCACTTCTGCACCGAGCCGCCGCGCTGGCCGTACTGACGCCCCGACGGATACACAGGCCCGGCCGGACTGATGCGGGGGCGCCGGCCGGGGCCCGGGTCACGGCATGCACGGGCACACGCGACAGACGGAACGCTAGGACCTCCGGCAGCGGACCGCGATCCGCTCGGCGCACCGGCTGTCCACAAAACGCGGCGGGTGCGGACATCGGCGAGGAGGTCGGGCGCGGCCTGCGTGACCAGCGGCGGGCGCGGCAAGCTGCGTGCGCGGACCGCGCGCAGCGGCTCGGCCGCCACCGACCGCGCCTGTCGGGCCTCGCAGGCTCGGCCGCCACCGGCCCCGCCTGCGGGCCTCGCACGCGGCTGTCATCCCCCCGACCGCAGCGTCTGCGAGGGCGTCTCGCCGAACCGGGTCCTGTACTGCGCCGCGAACCGTCCCAGATGGGCGAACCCCCAGCGCCAGGCCACCTCGCTCACGCTCAGCTCGCCCGGCCCCGCGCCCCGCAGCTCCTCGTGGACCCGGTCCAGCCGGATCTCCCGTACGTACGCCATCGGCGACATCCCCACGTACTCCCGGAACGACTCCTGGAGCCGGCGCACGCCGACCCGGGCCCGGTCGGCGAGTTCGGTGGTGGTGAACGGGTGCTCGGGGCAGGCCAGGACCGCGTCCATCGCACGCTTCACGGGCGCGGGGCGCAGCGGCTCCCCCGGGTGGGCGAGCTCCTCGCGCCAGGGGTGCTCTGCGGCCAGGAGCAGCCCGTTGAGCAGCGCTTCCTGCAGAGGCGCGGCCACCAGCGGGTGGTGGGCCAGGCTGTCCCCTGCGAGGGCCTCGTCCGCCACTCGGCGGGCGAGGCGCACCCAGCTCAACCCCGGCCCGCGCGAGATGTCCAGGCGCGGCTCGAAGGCGAGCGGCCCGCGGGGCGGGCGGCCGAGGAGGCGTTCGAGCCGGTCGGTCAGCGCGGTCGCGCCGATCTTGACCGAGAGCGTCCTGCAGTCCCCGCTCCACCGGTCCAGGAAGGTGTCTCCCGCCGGGCCGAGCACCACCGCCTCGGCCGCCGTCGCGACCACCGGGGAACGGCCGCCCTGACGCAGCTCCATGGTTCCGGCGAGCGGGGCGTTGACATGGAAGGCGCCGAGCTCGCCGAAGCGCATCCGGACATCCGCCCCGCAGGTCAGGTCGCCGATGACCAGCGGCCCGAGCGTGACGGTGTCGAAGCGGGCGGCGAAGGGCCGTTCCCGCCGTTCGATGACGTCCATGAAGTTGGCGTAGTACCGCGCGTCGATCTCCTGCCGCGCCTCGTCCACGTCCCGCGTACGAAAAGAGCTCCCACCCACGAGCCGAAAGAATATTCGCATGACGGACCTGCCCGGAAACGGCAGGATGCCCGCCATGCCACGCCCCCATGGATTCCGTTACGAGCAGCGCGCGGACGGCACGGTCGTCCTCACCCACCACGGGCGCGCCGCAGGCACCCTGCGGGGTTCGCGCGCCGAGAAGTTCCTCGGGGAGGTGGTGTCCGGGGACGCCCAGCTGGTCATGGCGCGCTGGACGGGCGCGTACAAGTTCGGCAATGAGCGCATGGCCCGGAACCATCCCCGTCACCAGGGCGGCCGGAGGTGACCGGGGTGGCCGAAGGACGTCAGGGGCCCCAAGGGGTCATCAGGGGCCGAGGGGCTCATCAGCGGCCGAGGGTCATCAGAGTGGCGGAAGGTAAGGGAACGGCAAAGCGGTCCCGCTCGTTACCCCTGACATGACCGCTATGACCCCCGGCTCGAACATCCCTCTCTCCGCCGCGCGCGTGGCGGTGGACGTCGCCGCCCCGGTGCGACTCGACGTCTCGGGCCTGCTGCTCACCGCCGACGGCAAGGTGCGCTCGGACGACGACTTCATCTTCTACAACCAGCCCACCGGCCCGGGCGTGACCTACCGCTCCGGCGGCGGCGCGGCGCCGGACGCGATCGTGGTGGACACCGCCGCGGTGCCGCCCGGCATCGAGAAGATCGTCGTCACCGCGAGCCCCGACGCGGCCGGCCAGACGTTCCAGGGCATCGAGCCCACGGCGACGATCCGCAACGCCGACGACGGCACCGTCCTCGCCACGTTCACGCCGCCCCGGCTCGGTGCGGAGACGGCGCTCGTGATCGTGGAGGTCTACCTCCGGGGTGGCGCCTGGAAGGCCCGTGCGGTGGGCCAGGGGTACGCCAACGGGCTCGCCGGCATCGCCACCGACTTCGGCGTCTCGGTCGACGAGGAGCCGGCCGCCACCCCCGCGGCGGCCCCGGTGGCGGCGCCGCCCGCGCCCGCGGCCCCCGCCGTGGATCCGCGGGTCGCCGCCACGACGCCTCCTCCGCCGTCCGCTCCCCCCGTGGCACCCGCCGCCCCCGTCTCCACGGGCAAGATCAACCTGGACAAGGGCCGGGTCAACCTCCAGAAGAACCAGACGGTCTCCCTGGTCAAGGGCGGCCGCCCGCTGCTCTCCCAGGTCAAGATGGGCCTGGGCTGGGAGCCCGCGTACCGCGGCAAGGACATCGACCTCGACGCCTCCGTCATCGCCTACGGCCCTCAGCGCAACCACCTGGACAGCTGCTACTTCGGCAAGCTGTCCATCCTGAACGGATCGATCAAGCACTCCGGTGACAACCTGACCGGCGAGGGCGCGGGCGACGACGAGGTCATCGTCGTCGACCTCGGCCGGCTCCCCGCCGACGCCACCGGCCTGGTCTTCACGGTCAACTCCTTCTCCGGCCAGAAGTTCACCGAGGTCGCCAAGGCCTACTGCCGCCTGATGGACGCGGCGACCGGCGAGGAGCTGGTCCGCTTCGACCTGACCACGGCCGAGCCGCAGACGGGCGTGATGATGGCCAAGCTGATCAAGCAGTTCTCGGGCGAGTGGGAGATGACGGCGATGGGCGAGTTCGTGAAGTCGCGGACCGTCCGGGGCATGGTGAAGCCGGCCGCCCAGGCGCTCTGAGCGGCCGGCCGTCGCGCGCGGGCCGTGGCTAGAACAGCGCGCTGTACGCGTTGAGGGCGGGCTGGCCGCCGAGGTGGACGTAGAGGACGGTCGCGTCGCGGCCGATCTCGCCCCGCGCCACCAGGTCGACCAGACCCGCCATCGACTTCCCCTCGTAGACGGGGTCGGTGACCATGCCCTCCGTACGGGCGGCGAGCCGCATCGCGTCGAGGGTGGTCTCGTCCGGAACGCCGTAGACCCCCGCGTGGTAGCGGGCGTCGAGCTCGACGTCCGCCGCCGTGAGGTCACGCTCCACACCGATCAGGGCGGCGGTGTTCCGGGCGATCCGGGTGATCTGCTCATGGGTCGGCTCGGGCGCGGCGGAGGCGTCGATGCCGATGATCCGGCGGGCCGGTCCGCCGTCCTCGGCGAGGGCGGCGAAGCCCGCGACCATACCGGCCTGGGTGGAGCCGGTCACCGAGCACACCACGACGGTGTCGAAGAAGACGCCCAGCTGCCGCTCCTGCTCGGCCACCTCATAGGCCCAGTTGGCGAAGCCGAGCCCGCCGAGCGGGTGGTCGGAGGCGCCGGCGGGGATGGCGTACGGCCTGCCGCCGCTCTCCTCGACCTCGCGCAGGGCCAGCTCCCAGCTCTCCTTGAAACCGATGCCGAACCCGGCCTTCACCAGGCGTACGTCGGCACCCACGAGGCGGCTGACGAGGATGTTGCCGACCTTGTCGTAGACGGAGTCCGGCCAGTCGACCCAGCTCTCCTGGACGAGTACGCACTTCAGCCCGGCGCGGGCGGCGACGGCGGCGACCTGGCGGGTGTGGTTGGACTGGACGCCGCCGATGGAGACGAGGGTGTCGCAGCCCTGGGCGAGAGCGTCCGCGACCAGGTACTCCAGTTTGCGGGTCTTGTTCCCGCCGTACGCCACTCCGGAGTTGCAGTCCTCGCGCTTGGCCCACAGGGTCGCGCCGCCGAGGTGGTGCGTGAGGCGTTCGAGGGGGTGGACCGGGGACGGCCCGAAGAGCAGCGGATAGCGGTCGAAGTCGGTGATCGGCATGGCGGCTCCTGGGTCGAGGCGGTCGAAGGCGGTCGGAAGCGGGTCGGAGTGGGTCGGTCGGTCGGTCGGTCGGTCGGTCGGTCAACGGTCCTGCGGTCGGAACTCCGGTGCAGGGACGGACGGCTGCCCGCCCGGCTCGGGGGATGGGCGGGGCGGGGCGGGCTCCGTGGCGTCGTCGGCGAGGTGTTCGAGGGCGCGCCAGATCTCCGTCGTCACCCGGACCGCCTCCTCCGCGTCACCCGCCGCGCACGCCTCGATCAGCCGGTCGTGGAGTGCGGCCGAGCCGCAGCTTCCCGCGTCACCGAAGAGCCGCCGTTCGACGCGGCGGATGAGGGGCGTGTAGCGGGTGATGGTGGCGGCGAGGGCGTGGTTGCCGCTGGCGCGCACGAGCACGTCGTGCAGCTCGTCGTCGGCGCGCAGGGCGGCCTCGACGTCGGCGGAGCGCACGGCGGCGGCGAACCGCGCGTTGGCCTCGCGCATGGCCCGGATCCCGTCGGGGCCGAGCAGCGGCACGGCGGTGCGGGCGGCGAGTTCGTGCATCACCCGTACGACGGCGGCGGCGTCCCGGACGACCCGGCTGACCAGCCGGGTGACCCGGGTGTAGCTCTGCGGCTTGCTCTCGACGAGCCCCTCGTCGCCGAGCCGGGCCAGGGCCTCGCGCACGGGTGCGCGCGAGAGCCCGAGCCGCTCGGCGAGATCGGCGTCCTTGACCACGGAACCGGGTGCGAGGTCGCCCCGCACGATGGCGTCGCGCAGGGCGTCGTACGCCCGGTCACGCAGAAGGGTCCGGTTCACCGGCCGCAGTGCTTCCATGAACTGACATGTTAGATGTCAGTACCCCGGGGCGGCCAGGGTCGGCCGGCCACGTATAAACGGAGAGTCGACAGAGAGGCGCTCTTCCATGAACCTGGCTCCCTCCGGGCGTCGTGTCCTCGTCAGCGGGGCGTCCCGTGGCCTCGGCCGCGCGGTGGCGCAGGCGTTCGCCGCCAACGGCGACCGGGTCGCCGTCCACTACGGCTCCCGGGCGGACGAGGCCCGCGAGACCCTCGCCTCCCTCGAAGGCAGCGGCCACGCGTTGTCCGGCGGCGACCTGTCCGATCCGGCGGGCGCGGCGGCGGTGGCCGAGGCGGCGGCGGAGGCGCTCGGCGGGATCGACGTGCTGGTGAACAACGCGGCGGTCAACATCCGGCACCCGCTGCCCGAGACGCCGTACGAGGAGTGGGTCGCCGTCTGGCAGCGGCACGTGGCCGTGAACCTGCTCGCCACGGCGAACCTGAGCCATCTGGCGGCGCGGCGGATGATCGACCAGGGCGGGGGCGGGAGGATCGTGAACATCGGCTCCCGCGGCGCGTTCCGCGGCGAGCCGGACCACCCCGCGTACGGGGCGACGAAGGCGGCCGTCCACGCGCTGGGTCAGTCCCTGGCGGTCTCGCTCGCCCCGCACGGCATCGGCGTGGCCTCCGTCGCCCCGGGCTTCTTCGCGACGGAACGCGTGGCTCCGCGCCTGACGGGCCCGGAAGGCGACGACATCCGCGCCCAGAGCCCGTTCCACCGCGTGGCCACCCCCCAGGAGATCGCGGCGGCGGTCCTCTGGCTGGCCTCCCCGGAGGCCGAATGGTCCTCCGGCACGATCCTGGACCTCAACGGCGCCTCCCACCTCCGCACCTGACCAACTCCCGGGCCCCTCGGCCCCCGAGGGGCGCAGTCGTTGCGCCGCACAACGAACCCGGCACGGGGGTACGGGGGGCAAGGCGAAGCACCAGGCGCCACCCAGGGGCCGGGCGAAGCACCAGGCACCACCGCCACCGCGCCGCGAAGCGGGCGCACCCGGGGGGCCGGGGGCGGAGCCCCCAGTCTCGTCAGGGTTTCGAGGAGGGGCGGGGTGGGGGAATCCCCCGACCGGCGGGGCCATCCACGACGCCGCGAAACCACCGCCCCCAACGGGCCGAGGCCCCGGGATGGGCCCCAGGGGCCGAGGCGTCAACCCCGTACGCGCGACCTCGCCTTGAACGCCGCCTTGCGGGCCTCCTTCGCCGCCCTCTTGTCCCGGTGCAGCCGGCCCATCGCCTCCAGGACCTCCGCCGTCGCCGGGTGATCGACCCGCCATGCCGCCTCGAAGAAGCCGCCGTGCTGGCCCGTCAGACCCTCCACCAGGTCCTGGAGCTCCTCCAGGTCCCCCTCCGCGTCCAACTGCGCCGCGATCGTGTCGATCGCCAGCCAGAAGATCATCGACTCCGGCGGCGCCGGAACGTCCGCCGCTCCCCGCTCCGCCAGCCAGACCCGGGCCAGCCCGCCCAGCTCCGCGTCGTCGAGCACCTCCCGTACCGCCGGCTCCGCCTCCGGGCCGACCAGGGCGAGGGCCTGCTGGCAGTGGAGCCGGCGCAGCGGCGAACCGGCGTCGGCGCCCCGGGCCGCGGCCAGCAGCTCCCGCGCCGCCTCCACCGCGCCCCGCCCCGCGAGCCAGCCCGCGGTCTCGGCGCGCGCCGCGCTCTCGGGGTAGGCGGTGAGGCCGTCGAGGAGCACGTCCGCGCCCTTGTCGGCCAGTTCGCCGACGGCCGGCGCGTTCACGCCCGCCTCCAGCATCCGGGCGCGTACGCCGTAGAGCCCGAGCGGCGTCAGCCTGACCATGCCGTACCGCGTGACGTCCTCGTCGTCGAGCTCCTCACCGAGCTCCCCACCGCGCTCACCGCCGAACGCGCCGGCCGACGGAGCGGGTTCCTCACCCTCCTCGACCATCAGCGCCTCGTCGACGGGCTGGTACTCGACGAGCCCGATCGGTTCGAGCAGCCGGAACTGGTCGTCCAGCCGCATCATCGCCTCGGAGACCTGCTCCAGCACGTCGTCGGTCGGCTCGCCCATGTCGTCCGGGACGATCATCGACGCCGCGAGCGCCGGCAGGGGCACCGGGCTCTCGCCCGTGCCGCCCTCGCTGACCGTCAGCAGGTACAGATTGCCGAGCACCCCCTCCAGGAACTCCGCTTCCTCCTCCGGGTTCCAGTCCAGGCGCTCGAAGTCGATCTCGCCGTCCTCGCCGATGACCTCCGCCAGGTCGTCGAGCACGGGGGCCGTGGCGTCGGCGAGCACCACGTCAAGGGCGTCGAGCCAGATCCCGAGGACGTCGAGCGGCGCCCCACCGGTGAGGAGTGAGAGGTTCTCGCCGGCGGTCACCGCACCGGGGGCGTCCTCGTCGCCGTCCCCGACCTCCACCAGGCCGGTGTCCACGGCGACCCGCCACGCCTCGCTCGCGTACGCCTCACCGTCCTCGTCCGCCGCGAGGCCCAACACCTCGGCCGCCGCGGGCAGTTCTTCGTCGACGAGTTCGCCGCCCGGGCCGACCGGGGTCTCGGGGCCGGCCCAGCGGGCGAGCCGTGCGGCGCGGGCCAGCAGGGGGGTGGCCAGGGCGTCCCGCGCCAGCTCCGCGTCCGCGTGCAGCTGAACGGGGGGCAGAGTGGGGCGATCCAGTGCCATCTGGGGTCTTCTCCTCGAAGCGCTCTAGGGGGCGAACGGCCTTCAGCGTAGACGCATTTCCGGCGTGGCCCGCCGGTTCACGGAGCGGTCAGCCTTCGTACACCCGTCGACCCTTGACAAGGGACCCGCCCAACCAAGAGATTGACGCGCGTAGACCCCCGACCGATCCTCCAAGCACCTCCGGAGCCCCTTGATGCCTTCCTCCATACCGAGAACCGCGGCCGTCGCCGCCGTCGTGTCCGCCGCGCTCGCCGCCGGTCTCCTCGCCGGATCCGCCGCCTCGGCGGACACCTCGGCGAACACCTCGGCGGACACCTCGGCGGACGCCGCCGCCGGCGTCCGCGTCCACGACATCCAGGGCACCACGCGCATCTCGCCGCTCGTCGGGCAGCAGGTCACCGGCGTCACGGGCATCGTGACCGGTGTACGGACGTACGGCTCCCGTGGCTTCTGGATCCAGGACCCGCAGGGCGACGGCAACCCGGCCACCAGCGAGGGCCTGTTCGTCTTCACCAGCTCCCTCCCGACCGTCGCCGTCGGCGACGCGGTGAGCGTGAAGGGCACCGTCGGCGAGTACGTCCCCGGCGGCCTGAACTCGGGCAACCAGTCGCTGACCCAGATCTCCCGGCCGACCGTCACCGTGGTCTCCTCCGGCAACCCGGTCCCGGCCCCGGTGACGATCTCCGCCTCGTCCGTCCCGGACGCGTACGCCCCCGAGGGCGACCCGGCCGCCGGCGGTTCCGTCAACGGCCTCACCCTGGACCCGGAGTCGTACGCCCTGGACTACTACGAGTCCCTGGAGGGCGCCAACGTCCGGATCGGCTCCTCCCGGGTCGTCGGCGCCTCCACCGAGCACGCCGAGCTGTGGGTGACGGTGAAGCCCCACGAGAACGACAACCGTCGCGGCGGCACGGTCTACGGCTCGTACACCGCGCAGAACAGCGGCCGCCTCAAGGTCCAGTCGCTGGTCCCGCTCGCCCAGCAGCCCTTCCCGACCGCGAACGTCGGCGACTGGCTGACCGGTTCGAGCGAGGGTCCGATGGACTTCGACCAGTTCGGCGGCTACAAGCTCGTCGCCCGTACCCTGGGCACCGTCGTGGACCACGGCCTCGAGCGCGAGACCACGGACAAGCAGCACAAGAACGAGCTGGCGGTCGCGACGTACAACGTCGAGAACCTCGACCCGTCCGACCCGCAGGAGAAGTTCGACGCGCTCGCCGCGGCCGTGGTGAAGAACCTCGCCTCGCCCGACATCCTCGCCCTGGAGGAGATCCAGGACAACAACGGCGCCAAGAACGACGGAACGGTCGCGGCCGACCAGACGCTGAAGAAGTTCACGGACGCGATCGTGGCGGCGGGCGGCCCGGCGTACGAGTGGCGCTCGGTCGACCCGGTGAGCAACAAGGACGGCGGCGAGCCCGGCGGCAACATCCGTCAGGCCTTCCTCTTCAACCCGGAGCGGGTCTCCTTCACCGACCGGTCGGCCGGCGACGCGACGACCGCGACCGGCGTGGTCCGCGGCGAGAAGGGCGGCGCGGCGCTGACCCTCTCCCCCGGCCGGATCGACCCGGCGAACACCGCCTGGGAGAACAGCCGCAAGCCGCTGGCGGGCGAGTTCACCTTCCGCGGCCGTACGGTCTTCGTGATCGCCAACCACTTCGGTTCGAAGGGCGGTGACGAGGGCATCGCCTCGCACCACCAGCCGCCGGTCCGTTCCTCCGAGGCGAAGCGCCTCCTCCAGGCGCAGGCCGTCAACGCCTTCGTGAAGGACGTCCTCGCGGTCGAGAAGCAGGCCGACGTGCTGGTCCTCGGCGACATCAACGACTTCGAGTTCTCCGAGACGACGAAGGCGCTGACGGACGGCGGGGCGCTCTACCCGGCCGTGAAGTCGCTGCCGCGCAGCGAGCGCTACTCGTACGTCTTCCAGGGCAACAGCCAGGTTCTCGACCAGATCCTGACCAGCCCGGGCGTCCACCACTTCGAGTACGACAGCGTCCACATCAACGCGGAGTTCGCCGAGCAGGACAGCGACCACGACCCGCAGGTGCTGCGCTTCCGCCCGTAGGCGCCGCCCCCGGCCCCCGGCCCCCGGCCGCCCCCGAACAGACCGGGGGTGGCCGGGCTCGCCGGGCCGGCCGGACCGGACCCGCCCCGTGGCAGACTCCGGTCATGATCTTCCGTGCCGCGACCCGGGCCGAACTCCCCGCCGTCCTCGCCCTGCTCGCCGACGAGGAGAAGGTCGTGGACCCCGCCTCCGTCACCGAGGCGTACGAGCGGGCCTTCGCCGACATCGAGGGCGACCCGCGCAACGAGATCCTGGTCCTGGTGGACGAGGACGGCACCGTCGTGGGCTCTCTGCAGGCGACCTACATCCCCGGCCTCGGCAAGGGCGGAGCCGAGCGCGCACTGATCGAGGCGGTTCGGATCAGGGCGGACCGGCGTGGCGGCGGGCTCGGCCGGGAGCTGATCCGACGGGCCGTGGAGCGGGCGGGCGAACGTGGCTGCGCGCTCGTCCAGTTGACCAGCGACAAGCGGCGGACGGAAGCCCACCGCTTCTACGCCTCCCTGGGCTTCGCACGCAGCCACGACGGGTTCAAGCTCGTGCTCCGGCCGCCCGGCTAGCCGAGCAGGTGTCCACCGCCGTCGACGAGCAGCACCTCTCCGGTGATGTACGAGGCGTTGGTCAGGTCGAAGACCGCCTGCGCGATGTCCTCGGGCCGGCCCACCCGGCGCAGCGGGAGGACCCCGGCCACGTGCGCCTTGGCCTCCTCGGCGCCTTCGACGCCGTCGAACCAGGGGGTGTCGATCAGGCCGGGAGCGACCGCGTTGACCCGTACGTCCGGGCCGAGGGTCTTGGCGAGCAGCTTGGTCATGTGGTTGACGGCGGCCTTGGAGACGGCGTACGGGATGGAGCTGCCGCCCGGCCGGACTCCGGCCTGCGAGGAGATGTTCACGACGCAGCCGGCGCCGCTGGCCCGCAGGTGCGGGACGGCCGCGGTGACGGTCTGCCAGACGCCGATGACGTTGACGTCGTAGAGGTGGCGCCAGACCTCGGGCGAGGCGGCCTCCAGGTCGTCGTGCGGGATGAACCGGGTGGTGCCCGCGCTGTTGACCAGGATGTCGAGACGGCCGTAGGTCTCGACGGTCCGCTCGACGAGGCGGCGGGCCTCGGTCTCGTCGGAGACGTCCGCCTGGAGGTAGCGGGCGTCGGGCAGTTCGGCGGCGAGCGCCCTGCCGGCCTCCACGGACCGCGCGGAGTTGACGACGACCCTGATGCCGGCCTCGGCGAGGCGTCGGGCGACGGCGGCCCCGATGCCCGAGGAAGAGCCGGTGACGAGTGCGACGCGCTGTTCGCTCATGGTGTGTGTGCTCCTTGTCCCCCTGTCGCGCCCGGTCGATCATGCCAGAGAGCCATCCTTCAGGGCTGCTTACCCCTCACCCCAAGCAGATCTAAGTGGACCTTGACAGTCGGCTCGGCCGAGACTGCCCCGATGACCACTGAACGCCCTTTCGGCCGCGCTCTGTGCGCGATGATCACCCCTTTCACCGCCACCGGTGCGCTCGATCTCGACCGCGCCGGGGAGCTCGCCGCCCGTCTCGTCTCCGAGGGGTGCGACGGCCTCGTCCTCAACGGCACGACCGGCGAGTCCCCGACCACGACGGACGAGGAGAAGGCGGCGCTGATCCGCGCGGTGCGCGAGAGCGTCGGGCCGGGGTCCGCCGTCCTCAGCGGCGTCGGTACCGCCGACACCCGGCACACGGTCGCCCTCGCCCGGCAGGCCGAGGAGGCGGGCGCCGACGGGCTCCTCGTCGTCACGCCGTACTACAGCCGCCCTCCGCAGGCCGCCGTCGAGACGCACTTCCTGCGGGTGGCGGACGCGACCGGACTGCCGGTGATGCTGTACGACATCCCCGGCCGCACCGGCACCCGGATCGAGCCGGAGACGATGCTGCGGCTGGCGGAGCATCCTCGGATCGTCGCGGTCAAGGACTGCGCCTACGACCTGCTCGGCAGCGCGAAGGTGATCGCCCGTACCTCCCTCGCCTACTACTCCGGCTGCGAGGAGCTGAACCTTCCGCTGTACGCGGTGGGCGGCGCCGGCTACGTCAGTACGGTGGCGAACGTGGTGCCTCGCCGGATGCGGGCGGTGCTGGACGCCTTCGACGCGGGGGAGACGGCCGAGGCGGCCCGCCTCCACGCGCTCACGCTGCCGCTCACCGAACTGATGATGGCCTCGGGCCTGCCGGGGACGGTGACCGCGAAGGCGCTCCTCGACGGCGGCGGCTTCGTACGGGAACCGCTGCAGCCCGCCGACCGGGAGACGGTCGACGGGCTGCGGGCGGCGTACGAGGAGCTGGTTCGGTCGTAGCGGAGCCGCTCAGTCCTGAACGTCCGTACGGCCGACGACGGTGGCGTGCTCCAGGACGTCCTCCAGCGGGTCGTCGATCTGGCCGGTGTGGAGCGAGAGGACGGGACCGTTCGTGACGCTGGGGCCGTTCTGCGTGTGCGTGTGCGTCTCGTCCGCGAAGGCGGCCCCGCCGGGCAGCAGGACGGCCGCGATGATCAGCGCACCGACGATGGTGGGCCTCGTCCTCATGTCGACTCCTCGCCTTGTCCGTTACGTGTGACTCTGCGTCGGCCTGTTAACGCAGGGTCACACGCATCGGTCACGCTCAGTTGTGGCTGTGGAGGATCTCGTTGAGTCCGCCCCACACCGCGTTGTTCGGGCGGGCCTCGACGGCGCCGGTGACCGAGTTGCGGCGGAAGAGGATGTTCGAGGCGCCGGAGAGCTCGCGGGCCTTGACGATCTCGCCGTCCGGCATCGAGACGCGGGTACCGGCCGTGACGTACAGACCGGCCTCGACGACGCACTCGTCGCCCAGGGCGATGCCGACGCCGGCCTCGGCGCCCACCAGGCAGCGCTCGCCGATGGAGATGATCACGTTGCCGCCACCGGAGAGGGTGCCCATCGTGGAGGCGCCGCCACCGATGTCGGAGCCGTCGCCGACGACGACACCGGCGGAGATCCGGCCCTCGACCATCGACGTGCCGAGGGTGCCGGCGTTGAAGTTGACGAAGCCCTCGTGCATGACGGTCGTACCGGCGGCGAGGTGCGCGCCGAGCCGGACACGGTCGGCGTCGGCGATCCGGACCCCGGCGGGCGCGACGTAGTCGGTCATCCGGGGGAACTTGTCGATGGAGGTCACCTGGAGGTGCAGGCCCTCGGCGCGCGCGTTGAGGCGCACCTTGTCGATGTCGTCGACGGCGACGGGGCCGAGCGAGGTCCAGGCGACGTTGGCGAGGAGGCCGAACATGCCGTCGAGGCTCTGGCCGTGCGGCTTGACCAGACGGTGGCTGAGCAGGTGCAGGCGCAGGTACACGTCGTGGGCGTCGAGCGGCTTGTCGTCGAGGGAGGAGACGACCGTACGGACGGCGACCACCTCGACGCCGCGGCGGGCGTCCACGCCGAGGGCCTTGGCGGCGCCCTCTCCGAGGGCGTTGACGGCGGCTTCGGGGGTGAGCCGCTCCGTCCCGGCCGGCCCGGGCGCGTCGGTCAGCTCGGGGGCGGGGAACCAGGTGTCGAGAACGGTGCCGTCACCGGCGATGGTGGCAAGGCCGGCGGCGACGGCGCCGGTGGTGCGAGGAGCAGTGGTCATGACGGAAAACCTAACGGTCGCGGCCCCGCACGGGCCAACCGGTCTCAGGTGTCGGTCGAGCCGTCCGGCGGATCCGACGAGGCCACGGGCGCCCCGTTCGGCGGTTCCGTCGGGGCGCGCAGCCTCGGCGGTTCCGTCGGGGCGCGCAGCCTCGGCGGTTCCGTCGGGGCGAGCAGCCGTCTCAGCATCTCGCGCGCGTACCCCTCGTCGTAGGCCCCGTCCGTGAGCAGGACCTGGAGGCAGATGCCGTCCATGAGGGCGACCAGGGCGCGGGCCGTGACCGGATCCGTCCGTCGGGACAGGGCCTCGGTGACGCCGTCGGTCCACTCCGCGGCGACCGGCCGGAGTGCGGGGCGGCGCAGGGCGGCCAGGTACAGCTCGTACTCCAGCTCCACTCCGGTCCGCTCGCCGCCGATCCACTGCCCCATCAGGGCGGCAAGTTCGCCTGCGAGGTCCGCCGTGGGGCCGGCGAGCGCGCCGCTCTCGCGCAGTGCCCGGCCGAATCCCTCGTTCGCCTGCCGGAGCGCGGCGACGAGGAGTTCGTCGAGGGAGGAGAAGTGGTACGTGGTGGAGCCGAGCGGTACGTCGGCCTCGGCGGCGACCGTGCGGTGGCTGAGTCCGGCGATGCCCCGGGCGGCGGCCACGCGCAGCGCGGCGTCGACGATCCGCTGCCGCCGCTCGGGGTCGTGGCGGCGGGCGCGCGGCATCAGTGCGCTCCGCCCATGTTGAGGACGAGGACGCCGGCGATGATCAGGAGGATTCCGGCGATCTTGGCGACGCTGAGGGTCTCGTTCATGAAGAGGATCCCGATGGCGGCGACGGCGGCGGTGCCGACGCCGGACCAGATCGCGTACGCGGTGCCGACCTGGAGGGTCTTCAGCGCCTGGGCGAGCAGGGCGAAGGCGATCAGATAGCCCGCGCCGGTGACGACCGAGGGCCAGAGCTTGGAGAAGCCCTCGCTGTACTTCATGGAGGTCGTCGCGATGATCTCGGCCGCGATGGCGCCCGCCAGCAATCCGTAACCCATGTGTACGAGCGTACACAAGCTTGTGTACGCTCGTACACAACCCGTGCCGCTACGGTGTCCCCCATGACACATCCCTCGGGGCCGTACGGCTATGGCCATGGCTACGCTCCCCCGCCGCCCCCGCCGAAGCCCGGCGTGATACCCCTGGCGCCGCTGGGTCTCAGCGAGATCCTGACCGGCGCCTTCGCCACCATCGGCCGCTACTGGAAGCCTCTGTTCGGCGTGGCCGCGGCCGCCTACGGCGCGGCGATTCTGCTGCTCGCGGCTGCCCTCGGGGCCGCGTACGCGATCGTCGCGGACCATCTGCCCGGGATCTTCGACCTGGCGGACGGACAGGACCCGACCTGGGAGGACGGCCGGCCTCTGCTGATCGCCTTCGGCTGTGTGTGGCTGATCGCCGTGATCGGGATGCTGGTCGCGAGCGCCGTGGTGTACGCGGCCTGTCCGGCCGTCGTTCAGGAGGCGGTCCTCGGTCGCCGCACGACCTTCGGCACGATCTGGCGCCGTGCCTGGTCACGGACGCCGGCAGTCCTGGGCACGGTCTTCCTGACGGTGCTGCTGACCGTGCCGGTCCCGCTCATCGTGTTCGTGGCCACGTTCGCCGGTCTGCTGGTGGCCCTCTCAGGGTCGGGCCCGGTGGCACTGGTGGTGCTGTCGTTCGGGGGAGCCGTGCTGGCCACCCTGCTGACCGCCCCGCTCGCCACCTGGCTCTGGGTGAAGTTCAGCCTGGCCGCGTCGGCCGCGGTCTTCGAGGGACAGGGCGCGACGGCCTCGATGCGCCGCTCGTCCCGGCTGGTCCAGGGCTCGTGGTGGCGGATCTTCGGTTCGCTGCTGGTCGCGGGCGTCCTGGCCGCGGTGGTGAACGGGGCGATCCAGCAGGTGTTCAGCGTGCTGATCTCCCTGCCCGCCTCGCTCGAAGGCGCGGACTCCCCGGGCTCCCCCGGCGAGGTCCTGATCTCCCTCGCCCCGGTCCTGGTGATCGTCGTCATCGGCTCGATGGCGGCGCAGGCCGTCTGCTCCGTCTTTCCGCCGCTGGTCGCCGCTCTGCTCTACGTCGACCAGCGCATCCGGAAGGAGAACCTCGGCCCGGTCCTCGCCGAGGCGGCGGCCCGGACGACGGCCCCGACGGCGCCCACGTTCACTCCGTGAGGGACCTCCTCACTCAGTGAGCGACCGCTTCGGGCGCAGTACGCAGAACTCGTTACCCTCGGGGTCGGCGAGGACGACCCAGGTCGCGTCCTCGCCCTGCCCGACGTCGACCCGCTTCGCCCCGAGCCCGATGATCCGCTCGACCTCCGCGTCCCGGTCGTCGGGCGAGAGGTCGATGTGGAGCCGGTTCTTGACGGTCTTGGACTCGGGCACCGGCAGGAAGCACATCCCGGGCCAGGCGTGCTCGTCGGCGCCGATGACGATCTCGTCCTCGGCCTCGAAAAGGATCTTCCAGTCGAGCACCTCGGCCCAGAAACGGGCCTGGGCGGAAAGGTCGTGAGCGTCTACGGCGAGGTGATACATGCGAACGGCCATGCCCGCCAGTGTGCCTGGCGGGCATGGCCGTTCGTGAGCGCGAAACGGTCAGACGTTGAAGCCGAGCGCGCGCAGCTGCTCGCGGCCGTCGTCCGTGATCTTGTCCGGGCCCCACGGCGGCATCCAGACCCAGTTGATCTTCAGCTCGTTGGCGATGCCGTCGGTGGCGGCCTTCGCCTGGTCCTCGATCACATCGGTCAGCGGACAGGCCGCCGACGTCAGGGTCATGTCCAGCGTGACGATGTTGGAGTCGTCGATGTGGATGCCGTAGATCAGTCCGAGGTTGACCACGTCGATGCCCAGCTCGGGGTCGACGACGTCGTACAGCGCCTCGCGGATCTCTTCCTCGGAGGCCGGCTTCATCGTGGCCCCAGCGTTCTCGGTCATGCCGACTTCCTCTCCGCGTCGCCCAGTGCCTGGGCGGTCGCGTCCTTCCACGCCATCCAGCTGAGCAGCGCGCACTTGACCCGGGCGGGGTACTTGGAGACACCGGCGAACGCGACCGCGTCCTCCAGGATCTCCTCCATCGCGTCGTCCGGCTCGATCTGGCCCTTGGACTGCATCAGCTCCAGGAAGGTGCCCTGGATCTTCTGCGCCTCGGCCAGCTCCTTGCCGACGAGCAGCTCGTTCAGGACCGAGGCCGAGGCCTGGCTGATCGAACAACCCTGGCCCTCGTACGACACGTCCTCGATGCGCGAGCCGGCGTACTTCACGCGGAGCGTGATCTCGTCGCCGCACGTCGGGTTGACGTGGTGCACCTCGGCGTCGCCGTCCCGAAGACCGCGCCCGTGGGGGTGCTTGTAGTGGTCCAGGATGACGTCCTGGTACATCGAATCCAGCTTCACGAGATCCCCTAGCCGAAGAAGTTCCGTACGTGCTCCAGACCCTCGACCAGGGCGTCGACCTCGGCCGGGGTGGAGTACAGATAGAACGACGCCCGCGTGGTCGCAGGAATTCCGTAACGCAGGCAGACCGGCCGCGCGCAGTGGTGGCCGACCCGGACCGCGATGCCCTGCTCGTCGAGGACCTGGCCCACGTCGTGCGGGTGGATGTCGCCGAGCACGAAGGAGATCGCCGCGCCGCGGTCCTCGGCCGTGGTGGGGCCGATGATCCGCAGGTCCGGAACCTCCTGGAGGCGACGGACGGCGTACTCGGTGATCGCGTGCTCGTGGCGCGCGATGTTCTCCATGCCGATCGCCGAGAGGTAGTCCACGGCCGCGCCGAGGCCGACGGCCTGCGCGATCGGGGGCGTACCCGCCTCGAACTTGTGCGGAGCCGGCGCGTACGTGGAGGAGTGCATCGAGACGGTCTCGATCATCTCGCCGCCGCCGAGGAACGGGGGCAGGTCCTCCAGGAGCTCCTGCCGTCCCCACAGCACGCCGATACCGGTCGGGCCGACCATCTTGTGGCCGGTGAAGGCCACGAAGTCGGCCTGCAGCGCCTGCACGTCGAGCACCATGTGCGGGGCCGCCTGCGAGGCGTCGATGCAGACCAGCGCACCGACCTCCTGGGCGCGACGGATGATCGTCTCCACCGGGTTGACCGTGCCCAGCAGGTTCGAGACCAGCGTGAACGAGACGATTTTGGTCTTCTCGGTGATGACCTCTTCGATGTTCGAGAGGTCGAGACGGCCGTCGTCGGTGAGGCCGAACCACTTCAGCTTCGCGCCGGTGCGCTGCGAGAGCAGCTGCCACGGCACGATGTTGGAGTGGTGCTCCATCTCCGTGATGGCGATCTCGGTCTCGTGGTCCACGCGGTAGGGCTCGTCGGCCCAGCCCAGCATGTTGGCCACGAGGTTGAGCGACTCGGAGGCGTTCTTGGTGAAGATCACCTCGTCGCGGCTCGGCGCGTTGATGAACGCCGCGACCTTGTCACGGGCGCCCTCGTACAGCGCCGTCGCCTCCTCGGCGACCGTGTAGACGCCGCGGTGGACATTGGCGTTGTGACGCTCGTAGTACGTGTTGAGCGCGTCGAGCACCTGGCGCGGCTTCTGCGAGGTCGCCGCGGAGTCCAGGTACACGATCTTCTTGCCGTCGTGGACCGTGCGATCCAGGAGCGGGAAGTCCTTGCGGATCGCCTCGGTGTCGAGGAGGCCGGAGAGCCCCTGATGGGCAGATGTCACGCGGATGCGCCACCCTTCGTGCTGTAGGCCTCGTAGCCCTCGTTCTCCAGCTTGTCGGCGAGCTCGGCGCCGCCGGACTCGACGATGCGGCCGCCGGAGAAGACGTGCACGAAGTCCGGCTTGATGTAGCGGAGGATCCGCGTGTAGTGCGTGATCAGCAGCGTGCCGACCTCACCGGTCTCACGGACGCGGTTGACGCCGTCGGACACCTGACGCAGCGCGTCGACGTCCAGGCCGGAGTCGGTCTCGTCGAGGATCGCGATCTTCGGCTTGAGGAGCTCCATCTGGAGGATCTCGTGGCGCTTCTTCTCACCGCCGGAGAAGCCCTCGTTGACGTTGCGCTCGGCGAAGGCCGGGTCCATCTGGAGCTGCTCCATCGCGGACTTGACCTCCTTCACCCAGGTACGCAGCTTGGGGGCCTCGCCGCGGATCGCCGTCGCCGACGTGCGCAGGAAGTTGGAGACGGAGACACCGGGGACCTCGACCGGGTACTGCATGGCCAGGAACATGCCGGCGCGGGCGCGCTCGTCGACCGACATCTCCAGGACGTCCTCACCGTCGAGCGTGACGGTGCCGCTGGTGATCGTGTACTTCGGGTGCCCGGCGATCGAGTACGCGAGGGTCGACTTGCCGGAGCCGTTGGGGCCCATGATGGCGTGGGTCTCGCCCTGCTTCACGGTCAGGTCGACGCCCTTGAGGATCTCCTTCGTGCCGTTCTCGGCTACGACGGAGACGTGCAGGTCGCGGATTTCAAGCGTTGCCATGGGTGACTCAGGACTCCTGGGTGACGGAGACGAGCACATCGTCCCCTTGGATCTGTACGGGGTATACGGGGACGGGGCGCGTCGCGGGAAGGCCGGACGGCTTGCCGGTGCGGAGGTCGAAGCTGGAGCCGTGCAGCCAGCACTCGATGGCGCAGTCCTCGACTTCGCCCTCGGAGAGCGAGACGTTCGCGTGCGAGCAGATGTCGTTGATCGCGAACACCTCGCCCTCGGTCCGCACGACCGACACCGGCGTGCCGTCGACCTCGACCCGCTTGGGGGTGTCGGTCTCCAGCTCGCTCAGTGCGCAGACTCGGACGAAGGACATCAGACGGACGCCTCCAGCTCGGCCTCGATCTTGGCGATGAGGCGCTCCTGGACGTCCGGCAGGCCGATCTGCTGGACCAGCTCGGCGAAGAAGCCGCGGACGACGAGGCGGCGGGCCTCGGTCTCCGGGATGCCGCGGGCCATCAGGTAGAAGAGCTGCTCGTCGTCGAAGCGACCGGTGGCCGAGGCGTGACCGGCGCCGGCGATCTCGCCGGTCTCGATCTCCAGGTTCGGCACGGAGTCGACCCGGGCACCGTCCGTGAGGACCAGGTTCCGGTTGAGCTCGTAGGTGTCGGTGCCCTCGGCCTTGGCCTGGATGAGGACGTCACCGATCCAGACGGCGTGCGCGTCCTGGCCCTGCAGCGCGCCCTTGTAGGCCACGTTGGACTTGCAGTGCGGGGTGTTGTGGTCGACCAGGAGGCGGTGCTCCTGGTGCTGGCCGGCGTCGGTGAAGTACAGGCCGAACAGCTCGGCCTCGCCGCCGGTGCCCGCGTACGCGACGCGCGGGTGGATGCGGACCACGTCACCGCCGAAGGTGACGACGACCGACTTGAAGGAGGCGTCGCGGCCGACCAGCGCGTTGTGCTGGGCGACGTGGACGGCCTTCTCGTCCCAGTCCTGGACGGAGACCACGGTGAGCTTGGCGCCGTCGCCGAGGAGGTAGTCGACGTTGGCGGCGAGCACCGCGTCGCCCGTGTGGTCGATGACCACGACGGCCTCGGCGAACGCACCGAGCTCGATCACCTGGTGACCGAAGGCGACCCCGCCCTGGCCGTGCACGGCGATCCGGATGGGCTCGGTGAGGACGGCCTCCTTGGCGACGGTGACGACCGAGGCCTTCTCGAAGGAGGAGTACGCCTGGGCGGCGACCCGGTCGACGGGCTTGCCCGCCTTGCCGAGGCGCGCGTCGTCACGGCCGACGGTCTCCACGGTGACGCCCTCGGGGGCCTCGATCTCGACCTTGACGCCCTCGCCGGTGGCGGTGGCGGTGCCGTCGTGAAGTCCGCGCAGGCGCTCCAGCGGGGTGAACCGCCACTCCTCCTCACGGCCGTGCGGGACGGGGAAGTCCGCGACGTCGAAGGACGGGGGCGCGCTCATGCGCGTGGCGACGGTGGACTCGGCGGCCACCGCGATCGAGCCGGCGGTGGTGGAGCCCGCCGGAATGTTCTGAGCCTCAGCCATGGCTGTCGGTGTGCTCACTTTCTGCGTTCGGTGCGTTCGCTGCGGGAAGCCTGCGGGGGTCCGACGGGCGGACCCCCGCACGAGGGTTGACCGGGCGGTCGGGGCCCGTTAGCCCACCGCGCCTTCCATCTGCAGCTCGATCAGCCGGTTCAGCTCGAGGGCGTACTCCATCGGCAGCTCCTTGGCGATCGGCTCGACGAAGCCGCGCACGATCATCGCCATCGCCTCGAACTCCGTCAGACCGCGGCTCATCAGGTAGAAGAGCTGGTCCTCGGAGACCTTGGAGACCGTGGCCTCGTGGCCCATGGAGACGTCGTCCTCGCGGACGTCCACGTAGGGGTACGTGTCCGAGCGGGAGATCGTGTCGACGAGCAGCGCGTCGCACAGGACGTTCGACTTGGAGCCCGGGGCACCCTCGCCGATCTCGATGAGACCGCGGTAGGAGGTGCGGCCGCCGCCTCGCGCCACCGACTTGGAGACGATGTTGGAGGAGGTGTTCGGGGCCATGTGGACCATCTTGGCGCCGGCGTCCTGGTGCTGGCCCTCGCCCGCGAAGGCGATCGACAGGGTCTCGCCCCTGGCGTGCTCGCCCATCAGGTAGACGGCCGGGTACTTCATGGTGACCTTGGAGCCGATGTTGCCGTCGACCCACTCCATGGTCGCGCCCTCGTAGGCCACGGCACGCTTGGTGACCAGGTTGTAGACGTTGTTCGACCAGTTCTGGATCGTCGTGTAGCGGCAGCGGCCGCCCTTCTTCACGATGATCTCGACGACCGCGGAGTGCAGGGAGTCCGAGGAGTAGATCGGGGCGGTGCAGCCCTCGACGTAGTGGACGTAGGCGTCCTCGTCGACGATGATCAGCGTCCGCTCGAACTGGCCCATGTTCTCCGTGTTGATACGGAAGTAGGCCTGCAGCGGGATCTCGACGTGCACGCCCTTCGGCACGTAGATGAACGATCCGCCGGACCACACGGCCGTGTTCAGCGAGGCGAACTTGTTGTCGCCGACCGGGATGACGGTGCCGAAGTACTCGCGGAAGAGCTCCTCGTGCTCCTTCAGCGCGGTGTCGGTGTCGACGAAGATGACGCCCTGCTCCTCCAGGTCCTCACGGATCTGGTGGTAGACGACCTCGGACTCGTACTGGGCCGCGACACCGGCGACGAGGCGCTGCTTCTCCGCCTCGGGGATGCCGAGCTTGTCGTACGTGTTCTTGATGTCCTCCGGCAGGTCCTCCCAGGACTCGGCCTGCTTCTCGGTGGACCGCACGAAGTACTTGATGTTGTCGAAGTCGATGCCCGACAGGTCGGAGCCCCAGCTGGGCATGGGCTTCTTGTCGAAGAGGCGCAGACCCTTCAGCCGCAGCTTCAGCATCCACTCCGGCTCGTTCTTCTTCCCGGAGATGTCGCGGACGACGGCCTCGGAGAGACCGCGCTTGGCGGTGGCACCGGCCGCGTCCGAGTCGGCCCAGCCGTACTCGTACCGACCCAGGCCCTCGAGCTCGGGGTGGCTGATCTCGGTGGTCATGCGGGGTTCCTCCCGGCCGTGCTTGCGGATGCTGATGGGGGTGTGGTCTGGGGAGCGCTGTGCGGGATGAACGTCGTGCAGACGCCGTCACCATGCGCGATGGTGGCCAGACGCTGGACGTGCGTTCCCAAGAGGCGGGAGAAGACTTCCGTCTCCGCCTCGCACAGCTGGGGATACTGCTCGGCGACGTGGGCGACCGGGCAGTGATGCTGACAGAGCTGCTCGCCGACCGGCGCGTTCCGCGCAGTGGCAGCGTACCCGTCGGCGCTCAGCGCCTTGGCGAGAGCCTCGGTCCGCCCGTCGGGGCCGGCCGCCTCGACGGCCTCGCGGTACGTCTCCGCCTGCGCTTCGAGCCGGTCGCGGGCGAAGGCGGCGACGGCCGCCTCTCCCCCGGCGTTCTTCTCGATCCAGCGCAGGGCGTCGACGGCCAGCGAGTCGTACGACTGGTCGAAGGCGTCCCGGCCGCAGTCGGTGAGCGCGAATACCTTGGCGGGGCGCCCGCGGGTGCGGGCTCCGTAGACGCGCTTCTCGCGGGCTTCGACGACATTGTCGGCGACGAGCGAGTCGAGGTGCCGGCGCACGGCCGCCTGGGTGAGGCGGAGCCGCTGCGCGAGATCGGCGACCGTCGACGGCCCGTGGTCCAGGATGGACCGCGCGACCCGGTTGCGCGTGGATCGCTCACCGGTCGCGAGTTCCTCCACCGGAGCCGCGTCGACGTTTTTCACAACGCCATTGTTGCGTAATTCCTTCGAGAGTGACAAGCGACTCCCCACGCGACGCACGGTGCCGTGCATCACTCAGGTAAGGCTTACCTGACCTGCGGAAACGATCATTTGTAGGACGAATGACGGCCGGATCACCGCCCCGCGCCGGGGCCCCTTGCACGGCCTCTCTAGACTTCCGGCATGCGATACGAGTCCGTCGTCCAGGTCCGGGGCCTGGTCAAGCGGTACGGAACCAAGACCGCCGTCGACGGCCTCGACCTCGATGTGCGGGCGGGCACCGTGACCGCCGTCCTCGGTCCCAACGGGGCCGGCAAGACCACCACGATCGAGACCTGCGAGGGCTACCGGAAGGCCGACGCGGGCACCGTCCGCGTCCTCGGCCTCGACCCGGTCTCCGACGCGGCCGCGCTGCGCCCGCGCGTCGGCGTGATGCTCCAGTCCGGCGGCGTCTACTCCGGCGCCCGCGCCGACGAGATGCTCCGCCACATGGCACGGCTGCACGCCCACCCGCTGGACGTGGACGCCCTGATGGAGCGCCTCGGCCTCGGCTCCTGCGGCCGGACGACCTACCGCAGACTCTCCGGCGGCCAGCAGCAGCGCCTCGCGCTCGCCATGGCCGTCGTCGGCCGCCCCGAGCTCGTCTTCCTGGACGAGCCGACCGCCGGACTCGACCCGCAGGCCCGTCGCGCCACCTGGGACCTCGTCCACGAGCTGCGCGCCGACGGCGTCACCGTCGTCCTCACCACGCACTTCATGAACGAGGCCGAGGAGCTCGCCGACGACGTCGCCATCATCGACGCCGGCCGGGTCGTCGCCCAGGGGAGTCCCGAGCAGCTCTGCCGCGGCGGCGCCGAGAACACCCTGCGCTTCGCCGGCCGTCCCGGGCTCGACCTCGGCTCGCTGCTCAAGGCGCTGCCCGACGGCACGGCCGCCGCCGAGCTCACCCCGGGGGCGTACCGGATCAGCGGCGAGGTGGGACCCCAGCTGCTCGCCACCGTGACCACCTGGTGCGCCCAGCACGGCGTGATGCCGGACCGTATCTCGGTGGAACGCCACACCCTCGAAGACGTCTTCCTCGAACTGACCGGCAAGGAGCTGCGCGGATGAGCACGGGTACGGGTACCTACGCGCCCCGGCCGGGAGCGGCCCCCGTCGGACGGATGATCGCGGCGCAGACGGCCCTGGAGACGAGGATGCTGCTGCGCAACGGCGAGCAGCTGCTCCTCACCGTGGTCATCCCCTCGCTGCTGCTGGTGCTCTTCTCGACGGTCGACATCATCGACACGGGCGCGGACAAGGCCGTCGACTTCCTCGCCCCGGGGGTGCTCGCGCTCGCCGTGATGTCCACCGCCTTCACCGGCCAGGCCATCGCGACCGGTTTCGAGCGCCGTTACGGGGTGCTCAAGCGGCTCGGCGCCTCACCGCTCCCCCGCTGGGCCCTGATGACCGCCAAGACGCTCTCCGTCCTGGTCACCGAGGTCCTTCAGGTCGCCCTCCTGACGGCGATCGCGCTGGGGCTCGGCTGGTCCCCGGGCGGGAACCCCGTCTCGGTGTTCGTACTGCTCGTCCTCGGCACGGCCGCCTTCTCGGGGCTCGGCCTGCTGATGGCCGGCACCCTGCGGGCGGAGGCGACGCTGGCCGCCGCCAACCTGGTCTTCCTGCTGCTCCTGGTGGGCGGCGGCGTGATCGTGCCGCTGGAGAAGTTCCCCGGCGCGGCCCGCTCGGTCCTGGAGCTGCTCCCGATCTCGGCGCTCTCCGACGGGCTGCGGGACGTGCTCCAGGGCGGCGCCCCGATGCCGTGGGGCCAAGCGCTGGTCCTGGCGGTGTGGGCGGTGCTCGGGCTCGGCGCGGCGGCGAAGTTCTTCCGCTGGGAGTAACCGAAGGGTGACGTTCCGGGACATCCCGTCCCGTACCCCACCCCTCGTGAAAGCGTGCACAAGCCCGCGCCTACGATAGGGCCCGTGCAGACCCCCCTCGCCTCCATCGCCCAGCGCTGGACCCCGTCCCCCCGGACGCTCCGACGCGCCGCCCTCTCCGTCGTCGTGATGAGCGTCATCATCATCGTCACGGGTGGCACGGTGCGGCTGACCGGTTCCGGTCTCGGGTGCGACACCTGGCCCAAGTGCACGGACGACAGCCTCTTCGCCACGCCCGAGCAGGGCATCCACGGCGCGATCGAGTTCGGCAACCGGATGCTGACGTACGTGCTGTCGGCGGCCGTCGGCTGGGCGATCATCGCCGCCCGGTCGACCAAGCCGTGGCGGCGTGGACTGACCCGGCTCGGCTGGGCGCAGTTCTGGGTCGTGATGCTCAACGCGGTCCTCGGCGGCGTCACGGTCTGGATGGGCCTCAACCCGTGGACGGTCGCCGGTCACTTCCTGGCCGCCAACGGACTGCTCACCGTCGCGGTGATCACCTGGCAGCGCACCCGCGAGGGCGACTCCGCCCCCCGCCCGCGCGTCCCGGGCCCGGTCCGCAAGCTCTCCTGGGCGATCATCGCCGTCTCCGTACTGCTGATGGTGCTCGGCACCGGGGTCACCGGCTCCGGCAAGCACGCCGGTGACAGCAGCCAGGTCCCGCGGATGCCGTGGGACTGGACCGCCGCCGCGCACCTCCACGCCATCGCCGCCTGGGTCGTCTGCGCGCTCGCGCTCGCGATGTGGCTGGTGCTGCGGGTGGTGGACGCCCCCGACGACACCCGGGCGCGCGCCCGCGACCTGCTGATCGTGCTGCTCGCACAGGGCGGGATCGGCTACCTCCAGTACTTCACCGGGGTCCCCGAGCTCCTGGTCGGCGCCCACATGCTCGGATCCTCGCTGATGTGGATCGCGGTGCTGCGCCTCGCGCTGAGCCTGCGGGAGCGGCCGGTGGCCTCGCCGGAGATCCCGGCCCAGGCGGATTCCGCGCTGGCCACGGCGTAGTCCGGTCGCGGATTCCGGCCCCGCGGGCCGGTCCGGGCGTCCCGGTCCACGAATCCGCGTCGAATTTTTTCCCGGATTCGGGTCCTCGGGCCGTGCTCAGATGAGCCCGTAGACGCGGCGCGCATTGCCCGCCCCGATCATCGTGGCGACGCGCTGCGCGTCCGTACGGGACCAGGCACCGTCGCCGACCCATTCGCCGAGCACGCGACCGAGCGCCCCACGGAAGACGCTCGCGGCGACGACGTGCAGTTCGGGCAGGGCGCGCGCCCCGCTGGAGAAGAGCAGCTTGCCGAACGGCGCCAGTTCCAGGATCTCGGCCAGGACCGCCGCAGCCCGGGCGCCCGTCAGGGCGAGCACGGAGCCGAGATCCGCGTAGACATGGGGAAAGGCGCCGGTCAGCCGGGCCGTCTGGCGGTGGTACGGGTATCCGTGCAGGAGCACGAGGTCGGCGCCGAGTCCGCTGGTGGCCGCGGCGAAGTCGGCGAGGCCGGTCGGATCCCCGGCGCCCATGTGCAGTTGGAGCGGCCGCCCCGAGCCGACGGCGATCCAGAGCAGATGGCGCAGCAGTACGGGGTCGGTGAGCCGGCCTCCGGCCCGGCGCCGTGCCAGCCAGCGCCCCGCCGCCCCGCGCACCTCGCCCGGCCCGGGCGGTTCGGGCGCGTACGCGAGTACTCGGTCCACCCCGGCGACGGAGGTGAAGGCGACGGCGGTCGCGGCGGCGCCGTGGACGGCTTCGGCGAGGTTGGCCAGGAGGGCCTCGACGGTACCGGAGGTGTCGGCGACCTGTTCCGCGAGGAGTTCGAGCCGGACGATCTCGAGGGCGTCGGCGTCGCCGGTGGAGGCGATCTCGCCGGGGCCCGTCAGATCCCCCGGTGCTCCCGTGTCCACCAGATAGGTGGCGATCCCCGAGGCGCGCAGCAGTCGGCGCCCGGTCTCCAAGACGCCCAGCTCCCGGCGGCGGGCGAGGTAGCGGGCCGGCGGGCAGTGCGGCTCCAGACCGAGCAGCGGCGGGCACCAGCGGCGTACCGCGAAACCGGTCTGGGTGTCGAAGAAGGTGGTGCCGGGCGCGGGCGGCCCGGCGGCCGGCCCGAGGTGCGCCGGCCCGAGGTGTGCCTCGAAGGTGCCGAGGCCGAGCTCCGTACGGAGCACCCCGTGGCAGTACTGGTCCACCAGGCTCGGGGTCTCGATCATTCGGGGGGCTCCCTGCGTGGACGTCCTTGCACACGTCCTAACGGGTGAGCCCCACGCGAGGTGTTGCCCCTGGGGCGCCTCAGTTGTTGGAGGGGCCGCCGAGCTGGATGCCGGCCATCCGGGTCCACTCGTACGGGCCGGTCACGACCTTGGCGGCGAAGTCTCCGTCGAACTCGTCGTGGAGGGTCAGCCCGGCCTTCTCCGCAGCCTGCTGGGCGACGGGGAGCGAGGGGGCCACCAGGTCGCCCCAGCCGCCGTCCTCGCCGACGAGGACGATACGGGTGCCCATCTGGCCGATGTAGGCGAGCTGCCCCTCGGCGCCGCCGTGCTTCTTGGAGAACGCCTGGATCTGCCGGGCGAGCTTGGCCGCCTTGCGCTCTGCCTGCTTCGTGTCTGCCATGACATCGATGCTACCGAGCGGTAGATCCACTGGCGACGGCCGGGGCGTGTGGGGTGTCCCACGCGCTCCGGCCGTCGGTCAGGATCCGGCTGCTACCTCAGGAAGGGGTCCACCGCGACCGCCACGAAGAGCAGCGAGACATAGGTGATGGACCAGTGGAAGAGGCGCATCTCCTTGAGCTTCGCGCCCGTCGCGCCGCCCTTGGCGCGGTTCAGCAGCCCGTGCGCCTCCCAGAGCCACCAGCCGCCCGTCAGCAGCGCCACGGCGGTGTAGAACCAGCCGGTGTAGCCGAGCGGCGTCAGCAGCAGTGAGACGGCGACCATCACCCAGCTGTAGAGCACGATCTGCTTGGCGACGACCTTGTTGGAGGCGATGACCGGCAGCATCGGCACGCCCACGCGTGCGTAGTCCTCCTTGACCTTCATCGACAGCGGCCAGTAGTGCGGCGGCGTCCAGAAGAAGATGACGAGGAAGAGGATGACCGCGGCCCACGACATGGAGTTCGTGACGGCCGACCAGCCGATCAGCACCGGCAGACAGCCGGCGATGCCGCCCCAGACGATGTTCTGCGCGGTCCGCCGCTTCAGGATCATCGTGTAGACGACCACGTAGAAGAGGAGGGCGCCGAGCGAGAGCGCGGCGGAGAGCCAGTTGACCAGCAGGCCGAACCAGAGCGTGGAGACCACGGCGAGGGTGATGCCGAAGATCAGGCCCTCACGCGGCGAGACCATGCCGGTGACCAGCGGACGCTGCGAGGTGCGGTCCATCAGCGCGTCGATGTCGCGGTCGATGTACATGTTCAGCGCGTTGGCGCCGCCGGCCGACAGATAGCCGCCCAGGCAGGTGGCCAGGACCAGCCACAGGTTGGGCACGCCCTGCTCGGCGAGGAACATCACCGGAACGGTGGTGATGAGAAGAAGCTCGATGATCCGCGGCTTGGTCAGCGCCACGAATGCCTTGACGCGGGCCCCGAACGGCCGATGGCCCCCCGGGCTGGGAGTCAAGACGACCCCTGCGGGTCGGGACTCGACGGCCGTCACGCACACCCCTGACAGAGAATTTCCCAGCAAGCTCCCCGGTGAAGACGGGGTGAAGACTTGCGCGTACCACGCCACTCTAGACGTTGGCCATACACCGATCTTCGCGGGGGTGGGGTCGTGTTGAGGGGCCCCGTCCCAAGGCGTGGACAGAGGTCGGGAGGCGAAGTGACAGAGTCGCCCGCACTCTTGACGTGACCGCTCATTTGAGGGACATGCACTCGAAAAGATGGGCGTTCTGTCGGGGGTAGGCTCGACAGCGCCGGTACACCCTCAGTCACCGGCCATCTGAAAACATGTGGAGAGGAGCCCTGACCCAGGGTGAGCACTAAGCCGACCACCACAGACCTCGAGTGGACCGAATTGGACCAGCGGGCCGTGGACACTGCCCGCATCCTGGCCGCGGACGCCGTACAGAAGGTCGGCAACGGCCATCCCGGTACGGCCATGAGCCTGGCGCCCGCCGCGTACACCCTCTTCCAGAAGGTGATGCGGCACGACCCGGCCGACCCCGAGTGGGTCGGGCGCGACCGTTTCGTGCTCTCCGCCGGCCACTCGTCCCTGACCCTCTACACCCAGCTGTACCTGGGTGGCTTCGGGCTCGAGCTGGACGACCTGAAGGCGTTCCGCACCTGGGGCTCGAAGACCCCGGGTCACCCGGAGTACGGGCACACCGCCGGTGTCGAGACGACGACCGGCCCGCTCGGCCAGGGTGTCGCCAACGCCGTGGGCATGGCGATGGCCGCGCGCTACGAGCGCGGGCTCTTCGACCCGGAGGCGGCCGCCGGCACCTCCCCGTTCGACCACCACATCTACGTGATCGCCGGTGACGGCTGCCTCCAGGAGGGCATCTCCGCCGAGGCGTCCTCGCTGGCGGGTCACCAGAAGCTCGGCAACCTGATCATGCTGTGGGACGACAACCACATCTCGATCGAGGGCGACACCGAGACCGCCGTGTCCGAGGACACGATGAAGCGGTACGAGGCCTACGGCTGGCACGTGCAGCGGGTCGAGCCGCAGGCCAACGGCGACCTGGACCCGGCCGGCCTGTTCGCGGCGATCAAGGCCGCCGAGGCCGAGACCGAGCGCCCGTCGTTCATCGCGATGCGCTCGATCATCGCCTGGCCCGCCCCGAACGCGCAGAACACCGAGGCCGCGCACGGCTCGGCGCTGGGCGACGAGGAGATCGCGGCCACCAAGCGCGTCCTCGGCTTCGACCCGGAGCAGACCTTCGAGGTCACCGACGAGGTCATCGCTCACACCCGCGCCCTGGGCGACCGCGGTCGCGAGGCCCGGGCCGCCTGGGAGAAGTCGCTCGCCGAATGGCGTACGGCCAACCCGGAGCGGGCGGCGGAGTTCGACCGGATCCAGGCGAACGAGCTGCCCGAGGGCTGGGAGTCGAAGCTCCCGGTGTTCGAGCCGGGCAAGGGTGTCGCCACCCGTGCGGCGTCCGGCAAGGTCCTGCAGTCGCTCGGCGCGGTCATCCCCGAGCTGTGGGGCGGCTCGGCCGACCTGGCGGGCTCGAACAACACCACGATCGACAAGACCTCGTCGTTCCTGCCCGAGGGCAACCCGCTGCCGGAGGCCGACAAGTACGGCCGCACGATCCACTTCGGCATCCGCGAGCACTCCATGGCCGCGGAGATGAACGGCATCGCGCTGCACGGCAACACCCGCATCTACGGCGGCACCTTCCTGGTGTTCTCCGACTACATGCGCAACGCGGTGCGGCTGTCGGCCCTGATGCACCTGCCGGTGACGTACGTCTGGACCCACGACTCGATCGGTCTGGGCGAGGACGGTCCGACGCACCAGCCGGTGGAGCACCTGGCGTCGCTGCGCGCGATCCCCGGTCTGAACGTCGTCCGCCCGGCGGACGCCAACGAGACCGCCCTCGCCTGGCGCGAGATCGTCAGGCGCCACACGCGCGAGTTCGGCAAGGGCGCCCCGCACGGTCTGGCCCTGACCCGTCAGGGTGTGCCGACCTACGCGCCGAACGAGGACACCGCCAAGGGTGGTTACGTCCTGTTCGACGCCGAAGGCGGTGACGCCGAGGTCGTGCTGATCGGTACGGGCTCCGAGGTGCACCTGGCCGTCGAGGCCCGCGAGCAGCTCCAGGCCGCCGGTGTCCCGACCCGTGTGGTCTCGATGCCGTCGGTGGAGTGGTTCGAGGAGCAGGACCAGGGGTACAAGGACGCCGTCCTGCCGCCGTCGGTCAAGGCCCGGGTGGCCGTCGAGGCCGGCATCGGTCTCACCTGGCACAAGTACGTCGGTGACGCCGGCCGGATCGTCTCGCTGGAGCACTTCGGTGCCTCGGCGGACGCGAAGGTCCTCTTCCGCGAGTTCGGGTTCACCCCCGAGGCGATCGTCGCCGCGGCCCGGGAATCTCTCGCCGCAGCCGCGCGCTGACGCCCATACGTACGACTTAATGGAGATGCAATTCTCATGACAGACGCTCTCAAGCGCCTCTCCGACGAAGGCGTCGCGATCTGGCTGGACGATCTTTCGCGTCAGCGGATCACGTCCGGAAACCTGGCCGAGCTGATCGACCAGCAGCACGTGGTCGGTGTCACCACCAACCCGTCCATCTTCCAGAAGGCCATCTCGGAAGGCCACGGCTACGACCAGCAGCTGGCCGACCTCGCCGCCCGCAAGGTGACCGTCGAAGAGGCCATCCGCATGATCACGACGGCGGACGTCCGCGACGCCGCCGACATCCTGCGCCCGGTCTTCGACGCGACCGACGGCCAGGACGGCCGGGTCTCCATCGAGGTCGACCCGCGGCTCGCCCACCGTACGGACGCCACGATCGCCGAGGCCAAGCAGCTCGCCTGGCTGGTGGACCGCCCCAACACGCTCATCAAGATCCCGGCCACCGAGGCGGGTCTTCCGGCGATCACCGAGGTCATCGGCCTCGGCATCAGCGTCAACGTGACGCTGATCTTCTCGCTGGAGCGCTACCGCAAGGTCATGGACGCCTACCTGGCCGGTCTGGAGAAGGCCAAGGAGCGCGGCCTGGACCTGTCCAAGATCTACTCCGTGGCGTCCTTCTTCGTCTCCCGCGTGGACTCGGAGATCGACAAGCGTCTGGACTCGATCGGCACGGACGAGGCCAAGGCGCTGAAGGGCAAGGCCGCGCTGGCCAACGCCCGCCTGGCCTACGAGGCGTACGAAGAGGTCTTCTCCTCGGAGCGCTGGGCCGCGCTGGACAAGGCGCAGGGCAACAAGCAGCGTCCGCTGTGGGCCTCGACCGGCGTGAAGGACCCGGCGTACAAGGACACCCTGTACGTGGTGGACCTGGTCGCGCCCGGCACCGTCAACACCATGCCCGAGGCGACCCTGGAGGCCACCGCCGACCACGGCGAGGTCACCGGTGACACCGTGCGCGGCACCTACGAGCAGTCCCGCGCCGAACTGGACGCCGTCGAGAAGCTCGGCATCTCGTACGACGACGTGGTGCAGCTGCTCGAGGACGAGGGCGTCGAGAAGTTCGAGGCGTCCTGGAACGACCTGCTCAAGTCGACCGAGGCGGAGCTTGAGCGCCTCGCACCTTCGGAGGCGTAACCACCTTGAGCGCAGTCCACGGAGCCAACCCGCTCCGTGACGCCGCAGACCGACGGCTCCCGCGTATCGCGGGGCCGTCGGGTCTGGTGATCTTCGGCGTCACGGGCGATTTGTCCCGTAAGAAGCTGATGCCTGCCGTCTACGACCTGGCCAACCGCGGCCTGCTGCCGCCGGGCTTCTCGCTCATCGGCTTCGCCCGCCGCGAGTGGCAGGACGAGGACTTCGCGCAGGAGGTCTACGAGGCCGTCAAGCAGCACGCCCGTACGCCGTTCCGCGAGGAGGTGTGGCAGCAGCTCATCCAGGGGATGCGCTTCGTCCAGGGCGACTTCGACGACGACGACGCCTTCGAGCAGCTGAAGGCCACCGTCGAGGAGCTGGACAAGGCGCAGGGCACCGGAGGCAACTTCGCCTTCTACCTGTCCGTGCCGCCGAAGTTCTTCCCCCAGGTCGTCCAGCAGCTGAAGAAGCACGGCCTGGCCGACCAGAAGAACGGCTCCTGGCGCCGCGCGGTCATCGAGAAGCCCTTCGGCCACGACCTGGTCTCCGCCAAGGAGCTCAACGAGGTCGTCCACGAGGTCTTCCCGCCCAACGAGGTCTTCCGGATCGACCACTACCTCGGCAAGGAGACCGTCCAGAACATCCTGGCGCTCCGTTTCGCCAACACCCTCTTCGAGCCGATCTGGAACCGGTCGTACGTCGACCACGTCCAGATCACCATGGCCGAGGACATCGGCATCGGCGGTCGCGCCGGCTACTACGACGGCATCGGCGCCGCCCGTGACGTCATCCAGAACCACCTCCTCCAGCTGCTCGCGCTGACCGCGATGGAGGAGCCCGCCTCCTTCGACGCGGACGCGCTCGCGGCCGAGAAGACCAAGGTGCTCGGCGCGGTGAAGCTGCCGAAGGACCTGGGCGCTTCGACCGTGCGCGGCCAGTACGCCCCCGGGTGGCAGGGCGGCGCGAAGGCCGTCGGCTATCTGCAGGAGGACGGGATCGACCCCAAGTCGAAGACCGACACCTACGCGGCCATCAAGCTGGAGATCGACAACCGCCGCTGGGCGGGCGTCCCCTTCTATCTCCGTACCGGCAAGCGGCTCGGCCGCCGCGTCACCGAGATCGCGGTCGTCTTCCAGCGCGCGCCGCACTCCCCGTTCGACAAGACGGCGACGGAGGAGCTGGGCCAGAACGCCCTGGTCATCCGGGTGCAGCCGGACGAGGGCGTGACGATGCGGTTCGGCTCCAAGGTGCCGGGCACCTCCATGGAGGTCCGGGACGTGTCGATGGACTTCGCCTACGGCGAGTCCTTCACGGAGTCCAGCCCCGAGGCGTACGAGCGGCTCATCCTCGATGTGCTGCTCGGCGACTCGAACCTCTTCCCGCGGGTCGAGGAGGTCGAGCTGTCCTGGAAGATCCTCGACCCGATCGAGCAGTACTGGGACAAGCACGGCAAGCCCGCGCAGTACCAGGCGGGTACGTGGGGGCCGGTCGAGGCGGACGAAATGCTCGCACGAGACGGACGGAGCTGGCGCCGGCCATGAAGACCGACCTGACGGACACCACGTCCAGCAAGATCAACAAGGCGCTGGTGCTCGGGCGGCGGGCCATCGGCACGCCGGCCGTCGGCATGGTGCTCACCCTCGTCATCGTCACCGACGAGGAGAACGCCTACGACGCGCTCAAGGCGGCCAACGACGCGTCCCGCGAGCACCCCTCGCGGACGCTGGTGGTCATCAAGCGGGCCGCGCGCTCGCCGCGTGACCGGGCGAAGGCACGGCTCGACGCCGAGGTCCGCCTCGGCGCCGACGCCAGTACCGGCGAAACGGTTGTCCTCCGGCTGTACGGCGAGGTCGCCGAGCACGCCCAGTCGGTGGTCCTTCCGCTGCTCCTTCCCGACGCGCCCGTCGTCGTCTGGTGGCCGGTCAACTCCCCGGCCGACCCGGCGAAGGACCCGCTGGGCGCGCTCGCCCAGCGCCGGGTCACCGACACCTACGCCGCCGAGCAGCCGATCCACGAGCTGACCGGCCGCGCGCAGACGTACACCCCGGGCGACACCGATCTGGCGTGGAGCCGGATCACCCCGTGGCGTTCGATGCTGGCCGCCGCGCTCGACCAGGTCGTGTGCGACGTCACCTCGGCCGAGGTGGAGGGCGAGGAGTTCAACCCCAGCGTCGAACTGCTCGCCATGTGGCTGGCGGACCGGCTGAAGGTGCCGGTTCGGCGCTCCAAGTCGACGGGCCCGGGGCTCACTTCCGTACGGATGGAGTCCACCTGCGGGCCGATCGTGCTCGACCGGCCGGACGGATCGCTGGCGACGCTCTCCATCCAGGGGCAGCCGGACCGTGCCGTGGCGCTCAAGCGCCGCGAGACGTCCGAGCTGATCGCTGAGGAGCTGCGGCGGCTCGACCCGGACGACACCTACGCCTCGGCGCTGCGGTACGGGCTCGACCGGCTGGACGAGGAGGCCGCGGTGACGGCTCCCGACCCGGTCGAGGTGGTCCCGGCCCCGGCCGCTCCCGCCGCCGACCCCGCTCCCTCGTCGGCGAAGAAGCCCGCGGCCAAGAAGGCGGCGGCCAAGTGAGCGCTCCGCAGCTGGTGGTCCACCGCGACAAGGAGCTGATGGCGCAGGCCGCCGCGGCCCGGCTGATCACCCGGATCGTGGACGCCCAGGCCGCACGCGGATCGGCGTCCGTGGTCCTGACCGGCGGTCGCAACGGCAACGGGCTCCTCGCGGCGCTCGGTTCGGCCCCCGCGCGGGACGCGATCGACTGGTCGCGGCTCGATCTGTGGTGGGGCGACGAGCGGTTCCTGCCCGAGGGCGATCCGGAGCGCAATGTCACCCAGGCCCGCGAGGCGCTGCTCGACAGCGTGCCGCTGGACCCGGCCCGGGTGCACGCGATGCCGGCGTCGGACGGCCCGTACGGGAAGGACGTGGACGCGGCCGCCGCGGCCTACGCCGCCGAACTGGCCGCCGCCGCGGGGCCGGAGGACCACGGCTCGGTTCCGTCCTTCGACGTCCTGATGCTGGGGGTCGGACCCGACACCCATGTGGCCTCGCTCTTCCCGGAGCTTCCGGCGGTCCGCGAGACCGAGCGGACGGTGGTGGGGGTGCACGGCGCGCCCAAGCCGCCGCCGACCCGTGTCTCGCTGACGCTTCCGGCGATCCGGGCGGCCCGTGAAGTCTGGCTGCTGGCGGCGGGCGAGGACAAGGCGAAGGCGGCGGCGATCGCGCTGTCGGGCGCCGGCGAGTTCCAGGCCCCGGCGGCGGGCGCCTACGGCCGCTCCCGCACGCTCTGGCTGCTGGACGCCGCGGCGGCCTCGGAGCTTCCGCGCGGTCTTTACCCGCCCGCTTCGGCCTGATCCGCACGCACGGAGGCCCGGTTCACCGCGAGGTGAACCGGGCCTCCGTCGTCCGTGCCGTCGTCCGTGCCGTCGGCTCCAGGGTGCGCCGTCCGTCAGCTCCTGCGGCTCAAGAGACGCGTCTTGCCCAGGAGCAGTCGCCTGCCGGGCTCCTCCACCAGCCGGTAGAGGAGAGCCGACAGCACGAGGGAGATGACGAAGGCCACACCGGCGAGCCCGAACGCCGCGATCGTGTCGAACCTCGGCTTCTCCCCCACCCAGATCCTCAGCGTGTGCATCACCAGCAGGTGCACCATGTAGAAGGCGAACGACCACTCGCCCAGCTTCACCATCACCGGCCGGCGCCACATCGACGGCTCGCCCTTCACATCGGCGACGGCGCCCGCCGCGATCAGGCAGGTGAGCCCGATCAGCGGGGTCCAGGAGAGCCCGGAGGGCACGAGCGGGGCCACGAAGTAGCCGATCAGCGTGAGGGCCATGGCGCCTTCGAGACCGGGGCCGCGCCACCTGTCGAGCTGGACGAGCCGGGCCACGGCGATACCGAGAATGAATTCGGGGAGTCGCGCGAGGGGGAAGCTGTAGAGGAACACGTCGACGTGCAGCGCCTTGTAGACGTCCGGCTGGACGACCACGGCGGCGACGCAGAGGACCGCCACGGCGGCCAGGGCCCGCGCCCCCATGCGGCGCATCACCATGTAGAGCAGCGGGAAGCAGGCGTAGAAGAACGCCTCGCAGACGAGTGACCAGCTGACCGGGTTGCCCGTCTGCCACCACTCGAACTTCCAGGAGCTCACCAGCAGGAGGTTGGCCGCTATCGCCGTGAAGCCCTCCCGCTCGCCGTCCCTCAGCCAGGGGAGCACGGTGAAGACGAGTACGAGCGCGACGGCGCCGGTGACCAGGTGGATCGGGTAGATCCGGGCCATTCGGCGGCGGAAGAAGGACAGGGCCCGGTCTCCCGAACGCGCCGACCACGCCAGCACGAAGCCGGAGAGGACGAAGAAGAACATGACCCCGACGCTGCCCGACCGGGTGGCCCAGGCCACCAGCTTCTCGTCCTCGGAGCCGTAGTAGCCGAACTTGTACGTGTGGAACGCGAAGACCAGGAACGCAGCCGCCCAGCGCATGCCCGTCAACGAGGGAAGCCGGCCTCCCGCTCGTCCGTCCGCCACGGGGGCGGGGGCCGCAGGCAGGGTTGCCTCGCGTATCAGCGTGCGCAAGAAACGACTCCGTTCGACAATGGACCGGCGGGAGCGCGCGGCACGCCGCGATCAAGCTCCGAGTTCAGCGGCACATATTACGGGTCAGCCTTCGGGCCTCTCACACAGGAGTCCGCTGAGGAAGGGCGCCAGCAGACCGGGGACCGCATCGGCGGCGAAGCCGAGGCCTTCGCTCACCCCCGCGTCATGGACGTCGTAAGCACCCTCCCCCGCCGCCGTCGTCGCGGTCAAGGTGAGCACACCGGCCCGGCGCTGGAAAGAGGACTGTTTGACGGTCCAGCCGATGACACCGCTCCGCTGGAGGGCGACGGTGGTCCGGCGGACGGTGCCGGAGCGGGTCACGAGGTACTCCCCTGTGATGCCGTGGCCCAGGCTGCGGTACGCGTCGAGGGCGAGCAGCACGGCGAGCGGTGTCAGCACGAGGGCGCAGCCCGCCGCGATGGGGAGCAGTACGGGGGTGAGGACGGCTCCCAGGGCGGCGAGGACCACGAGCGGGACGAGGACGCTCCCCAGGGCCCAGCGCAGCCGCCTGGTGCGGGCGGCGCGGGGGTGGGCGGTGAGCGGGGCTCCGGTGGGGGCCTCGGGCTCGCGCAGCACCTGGGCGGCGACCCGCTCGGCGACGGCGCGGGGGGCGGGCGGCAGCAGGGTCTTGTGGTCGGCGTGCTTGTCCTCGTCGTCGTGCACCAGTCCGGTGGCGACGGCGTCGACACGGGCCGCCCCGCACATCCGTACGCCCAGCGGTTCGACCAGTTCGACGCCGCGCAGCCGCCGCTCCTCGATGGAGATCGAGCGGGCGGTGAACAGTCCGCGGCGGACCCGCAGGGTGCCGCCGGGCTCGCGCTCCAGACGGTGGTTCCACCACATCTCGACCCAGAGGCCGAGCGCGCCGACGGTGCCGGCGAGGGTCGCGAGCAGGACGAGAACGACGATCATCCAGAGGATCGAGGTGTCCTGGAAGCGGTCCCCTATCCATGCGATGACCTCGCCCTGCGCCCCGAACCACTCGCTGACCTGCATCACGGCCCCGGCCGCCGCGCCGCCGAGGAGCGGGGCGACGAAAGAGACCGGGGCGTAGCGGATCCAGCGCGGGTCGAGGGCGGCGAGGGTGCCATCGTGACGGGTGTCGGGGGCGGCGGGGGCCGGGCGGTCGAGGAGTTCACGGCGGAGCCGTTCGCCCTCGGCCTTGGTGACGGGATCGAGTTCCAGGGTGGATTCGCCGCCGCCGTTCTCGCCGGTGCCGATGCGGACCTTGACCAGGCCGAGGACGCGCAGCAGCGGATGGGCCGTCAGGTCGACGCTGCGGATGCGTTCGCGGGCCAGGGACCGGCGTTTGACCAGCAGGAGGCCGGTGTGGAGTTCGGCGCGTTCGGCGCCGATGCGGTAGCGGGTGCGGCGCCAGCGGACGTAGTCGGCGGCCGAGCCGCCCGCGACGAGGAGGGCGGTGCCGGCCAGCACCCAGCCGACGGCCCGCCACAGCGGCATGGCGCCGGCCAGGCCGAGTGCGGTGGGCAGCCCGGCGCCGCCTGCGACGCCCGTGAGGACGGCGACGGTGACCAGGACCGTACGGCGGTCCAGGCGCCGCCACTCCTCGGTCGGCGTGGGGACCGGCGTCGGCGCCTGCGTCGGCGCCGGCGTCATGTCGCGTCCCCGGGAGTGTCCTGGGTGATCCGGGTCAGCCGCTCGGCGAGCTCCGCGGCGAGCTCGTGGTCCAGACCCTCGATCCGGAGGGCGCCCTTGGAGGACGCGGTGGTCACGGTGACGGTGGAGAGCCGGAAGAGCTGCTCCAACGGACCGCGTACGGTGTCCACGGTCTGGATCCGGGACATCGGGGCGATCCGCCACTCCTGCCAGAAGGCACCCGTACGGATGAAGACGGCGTCCTCGGTGACCTCCCATCGGTGGACCCGGAACCACCAGGCGGGGAAGAACGCGGTACAGGCGAGTCCCGCGACCGCCACGGCTCCGGCGGCGAGCAGCAGCCAGAACCGGGCGGGCGTGACGAGGGCGCCGAGCACGCCGAGCACCACCACGGGCAGGGCCGCCGTGAGCAGCAGTTGACTCCGCCACCAGGTGACGGCCCGCACGTCCACGGCGTTCCTCGGTGGCCGCAGCCCGACCTCGTCCCGTACCGCGTTCTCCCCCGTCATGGGTCCTACCTTCCGCGCAGCGAGCGGTAGGCGGCGACCAGGGCGGCGGTCGAGCCGTCGAGCTGCTCACCGCCTTCGCCCTCCGTCAGCACCGGCTCGATCCTCTTGGCGAGGACCTTGCCGAGCTCGACCCCCCACTGGTCGAAGGAGTCGATGTTCCAGATCGCGCCCTGGACGAACACCTTGTGCTCGTAGAGCGCGACGAGCTGGCCCAGGACGGAGGGGGTGAGCTCCTTGGCGAGGATCGTGGTCGTCGGGTGGTTGCCCCGGAAGGTCTTGTGCGGGACCAGCTCCTCGGGCACCCCCTCGGCCCGTACCTCGTCGGGGGTCTTGCCGAAGGCCAGCGCCTGGGTCTGGGCGAAGAAGTTGGCCATCAGCAGGTCGTGCTGGGCGACCAGGCCGGGCAGCAGGTCGGCGACGGGCTCGGCGAAGCCGATGAAGTCGGCCGGGATGACCTTGGTGCCCTGGTGGATCAACTGGTAGTACGCGTGCTGCCCGTTGGTGCCCGGCGTACCCCAGACGACCGGTCCGGTCTGCCAGTCGACCGGCTTGCCGTCACGGTCGACGGACTTGCCGTTGGACTCCATGTCGAGCTGCTGGAGGTAGGCGGTGAACTTCGACAGATAGTGGGAGTACGGCAGGACGGCGTGCGACTGGGCGTCGAAGAAGGCGCCGTACCAGACGCCGAGGAGGCCGAGGAGCAGCGGGGCGTTCTCCTCGGCGGGGGCGGTGCGGAAGTGCTCGTCGACGAGGTGGAAGCCGTCGAGCATCTCGCGGAAGCGGTCCGGGCCGATGGCGATCATCAGGGAGAGGCCGATGGCGGAGTCGTAGGAGTAGCGCCCGCCGACCCAGTCCCAGAACTCGAACATGTTGGCCGTGTCGATGCCGAAATCCTCGACCTTCTCGGCATTGGTCGACAGGGCCACGAAGTGCTTGGCGACGGCCCCCTGACCGGCCCTCAGGCCGGTGAGGAGCCAGTTGCGGGCGGAGGTGGCGTTGGTGATCGTCTCGATGGTGGTGAAGGTCTTCGAGGCGACGATGAAGAGGGTCTCGGCCGGGTCGAGGTCGTGGACGGCCTCGTGGAGGTCGGCGCCGTCGACGTTCGAGACGAAACGGAATGTCAGGTCCCGCCGGGTGTAGGACCGCAGGACCTCGTAGGCCATGGCGGGGCCGAGGTCGGAGCCGCCGATGCCGATGTTCACGATGTTCTTGATCGGCCGGCCGGTGTGGCCGGTCCACTCGCCCGCGCGGACCTTGTCGGCGAACGCGCTCATCTTGTCGAGGACGGCGTGGACGGCCGGGACGACGTTCTCGCCGTCGACCTCGATCACGGCCTCGCGGGGGGCGCGCAGCGCGGTGTGCAGCACCGCCCGGTCCTCGGTCGTGTTGATCCTCTCGCCGCGGAACATGGCGTCGCGCAGCTCGGCCACGCCGGTGGCGGCGGCCAGCTCGCGCAGGAGCGCCAGCGTCTCGTCGGTCACGAGGTGCTTGGAGTAGTCCAGATACAGGTCGCCGACCCGCAGGGCGTATCCGGTACCACGGTTCGGATCGGCGGCGAACAGCTCGCGCAGATGGGTCTCGCCCAGCTGCTCGCGGTGCTTGCCGAGGGCGGCCCACTCGGGCAGCTGGTTGAGCCTCGTACGGCCTTCTGCGTTCATCTCGGACATCGCCTACTTCTTCTCTTCCTGCCTGCTTGCCCCGCTGCCACTCCAACCTAATTGATCTGATGGGACAAGGGCGCAAAAGGCTCAGCGCACGCCACGGAGCCGGCCGGCGGAACGCACGCGAACGGGCCCTGCCCGCGAACCGAATTCGCGGGCAGGGCCCGTTCGTCACACCTTCACACCACGCTCAGATTTCGCCTCGCAGCTTGGCGAGCGCCTCGGCGAGGATCGCCTCGCCGTCCGCGTCGCTGCGCCGCTCGCGCACATACGCGAGATGCGTCTTGTACGGCTCGGTGCGCGGCGGGTCCGGCGGGTTGTCCCGGTCCTGACCTGCCGGGAAGCCGCAACGTGGGCAGTCCCACGTGTCCGGAACCTGCGCGTCACTGGCGAAGCTCGGCTGCGTCTCGTGCCCGTTCGAGCACCAGAAGGAGATGCGGAGGCGCGGTGCCGACTCGCCCCGCTCGGCCTCCCCCATCGGCCCCGCTCCGACCCGGCTTCCCCGGATCGCGTTGCCACTTGCCACGGTCGTAACTCCCTGCGTGATGGTGCTCGAAGATGCCCCAGTCTACGTAAGGCCCAACGCGCGTCCAGTGATTGGAGTTACACGTCCAACTTCACCAGAAGCGCGAGTACGACAATGCACGCGAACCACAGCAGACCGATCACGACGGTGATCCGGTCCAGGTTGCGCTCGGCGACCGAGGAGCCACCGACGGAGGACTGCATACCGCCTCCGAACATGTCGGAGAGACCGCCGCCCTTCCCCTTGTGCATCAGCACGAGCAGCATCAGCAGCGCGCTGAAGACGATCAGGGCGATCGAGAACCCCATAACCACGGCTGGACCCTACTTCCTGCAATTCCCGGATGGAGACGAACAACGGGGGCCGACAGGCGCTGCACGCCTGCTCGGCCCCCGCAAGGGTACGACGGATCGTCGCTACGGCATACTCACCGGTCGCCGCATCGGCCGATCACGCCGGATCACTGGTCGCGGAACCGAACGATCCTGACGAACTCGTCCGCGTCCAGCGCCGCGCCGCCCACCAGGGCGCCGTCGACGTCGGGCTGCGCCATGATCGCGGCCACGTTGGAGGCCTTCACGGAGCCGCCGTACTGGATCCGGACCTTGTCGGCCAGCTCCTGGGAGTACAGCTCGGCGAGACGGCCGCGGATCGCACCGCAGACCTCCTGCGCGTCCTCGGGCGTGGCGACCTCACCGGTTCCGATGGCCCACACCGGCTCGTAGGCGATCACGATGGACTCGGCCTGCTCGGCCGGGATGTCCTTCAGGCCGCCGTCGAGCTGGCCGAGGGTGTAGGAGACCTGCTCACCGGCCTTGCGGACGTCCAGGCCCTCGCCGACGCACAGGATCGGGGTCACGCCGTGCTGGTACGCGGCCTTCACCTTGGCGTTGCAGATCTCGTCCGTCTCGGCGTGGTACTGCCGGCGCTCGGAGTGCCCGACGGCGACGTAGGAACACTTCAGCTTGGCCAGCATGGCGCCCGAGATCTCACCGGTGTAGGCACCGGAGTCGTGCGCCGAGATGTCCTGGGCGCCGTACTTGATCTTGAGCTTGTCGCCGTCGACCAGGGTCTGGACGGACCGCAGGTCGGTGAAGGGCGGCAGGACCGCGACCTCGACGGCGTCGTAGTCCTTGTCGGCGAGCGCGAAGGCGAGCTTCTGGACGTGCGCGATGGCCTCGAGGTGGTTGAGGTTCATCTTCCAGTTGCCCGCCATCAGCGGGGTACGCGAACTCACTTTTTCTCAGTCCTCCAGAGCGGCGAGGCCGGGGAGCGTCTTGCCCTCGAGGTATTCGAGGCTGGCGCCGCCGCCGGTCGAAATGTGGCCGAATGCGTTCTCGTCGAAGCCCAGGATCCGGACCGCGGCGGCGCTGTCGCCACCGCCGACGACGGTGTAGGCGTCGCTGTCGACGAGGGCCTGCGCGATGGCGGTCGTACCGCCCGCGTAGTCGGGGTGCTCGAAGACGCCCAGGGGGCCGTTCCAGAACACGGTCTCGGCATCGGCGATCTTCGAGGCGTAGAGCTCACGCGTCCGGGGGCCGATGTCCAGGCCCTCCTTCGTCGACGGGATCTTGTCCGCGTCGACGGTGTCGAAGTCGGCCGGGGCCTTGGTCTTCAGGTCGGGGAAGTCGGAGGAGACCAGCACGTCGACCGGGAGGACCAGCTCGACGCCGTTCTCCTCGGCGCGCTTCATGTACTCCTTGACGACCTCCACCTGGTCCTTCTGGAGCAGGGAGATGCCGACCTCGTAGCCCTGGGCGTGGAGGAAGGTGTACGCCATGCCGCCGCCGATCAGGAGGCGGTCGGCCTTGCCGAGGAGCTCGTCGATCACGGCGAGCTTGTCGGAGACCTTGGCGCCGCCCAGGACGACCACATAGGGGCGCTTGACGTCGGAGGTGAGCTTCTTCAGGACGCCGACCTCGGTGGCGATCAGGTAGCCGGCGGCGTGCGGCAGCCGGGCCGGGAGGTCGAAGACGGAGGCGTGCTTGCGGTGCACGGCGCCGAAGCCGTCGCCGACGTAGAGGTCGGCGAGGGCGGCGAGCCGGTCCGCGAACACGCCGCGCTCGGCGTCGTCCTTGGAGGTCTCGCCGGCGTTGAAGCGGAGGTTCTCCAGGACGGCGACCTGGCCGTCGGCGAGGGCCGCGACGGTCGAGGTGGCGGAATCGCCGACCGTGTCGGTCGCGAAGGCCACGTCGGCGCCGAGAAGTTCGCCCAGGCGCGCGGCGGCCGGGGCGAGGGAGAACGCCGGGTCCGGGGCGCCCTTGGGGCGGCCCAGGTGCGAGGCGACCACGACGCGGGCGCCGGCCTCGGCGAGCGCCTTGACCGTCGGGAGGACGGCGCGAATGCGGCCGTCGTCGGTGATTCTGGCGATGCCGGTGCCGTTTTCCAGCGGCACGTTGAGGTCGGCGCGGACGAATACCCGCTTGCCTGCGACGCCTTCGGCGAGAAGCTCGTCGATCGTCTTCATCTCTTACTGACTCCTAGGAACGCGGTGGAGCACACGAGACAGGGCTCGTACAGCGCGACGTTACGCTGTCCGAGCCCTGCGCTCACATCAAGGGGTGCCTGCCTGCGATCAGAGCTGGCCGCCGACGAAGACGGTGAGGTCGACGAGGCGGTTGGAGTAACCCCACTCGTTGTCGTACCAGCCGAGGATCTTCACCGAGTTGCCCTCCTGGACCATGGTCAGGGAGGAGTCGAAGGTGCAGGAGGCCGGGTCGCTGACGATGTCCGAGGACACGATCGGGTCCTCGGTGTAGAACAGGATGCCCTTGAGGTCGCCGTCCTCGGAGGCCTTCTTGAACGCGGCGTTGACCTCGTCCTTGGTGACCTCGCGCTGCAGCGTCACGACCAGGTCGGTGGCCGAGCCGGTCGGGACCGGGACGCGCATGGCGATGCCGTCCAGCTTGCCCTTGAGCTGCGGGAGGACCAGGGCGGTGGCCTTGGCGGCACCGGTCGTGGTCGGGATGATGTTCTCCGCGGCGGCGCGGGCGCGACGCAGGTCGGAGTGCGGGAAGTCCAGGATGCGCTGGTCGTTGGTGTACGCGTGGACCGTCGTCATCAGGCCCTTGACGATGCCGAAGTTCTCGTCGAGGACCTTGGCCATCGGCGCCACACAGTTGGTGGTGCAGGAGGCGTTGGAGATGACGTGGTGGTTGGCCGCGTCGTACTTGTCCTGGTTGACGCCCATGACGATGGTGATGTCCTCGTCCTTGGCCGGAGCCGAGATGAGGACCTTCTTCGCGCCACCGGCGATGTGCTTCTCGGCGTCGGCCTTCTTGGTGAAGATGCCGGTCGACTCGATGACGATGTCGACGCCCAGCTCGCCCCAGGGGATGTCGGCCGGGTTGCGCTCGGAGAGCACCTTGATGGTGTGGCCGTCGACGGTGATGGTGTCGGCGGTGTGGGTGACCTCGGCCTTGAGGCGTCCCAGGATCGTGTCGTACTTCAGCAGGTGAGCAGTGGTCGCGGTGTCACCCAGGTCGTTGACAGCCACGATCTCGATGTCGGCACCCTGCTCAAGGAGCGCGCGGAAGTAGTTGCGACCGATGCGGCCAAAGCCGTTGATGCCTACGCGGATCGTCACGAACCGATCTCCTCGTTAGGTACGCCGGTTTCGACGCCGGCGAGTTTCTTTTAGGGATGTCCCCGACCGCTTACGACCCTACCTCTCCCGTCGCCTCAGAGTGACATCGTGTGCAGCCGTAAGACCGATAAATGGACCGTGGCCCGTTACTACCGACGGGTTCGGGCCACGGTGCGACTTTCGTCCCGATCACGGACTGTGATCAAAGGTGCGGGTGGCCGCTCAGCCGTGCACCGCGCCGAGCGCCTTCCTGATCAGTGCGGTGCGCTGCGCCGCACTCGGTACGTGTTCCAGGCCGAAACCGAGGAGGACGGTGTCACGTGTGGTGACGGCGGCCTGGGAGTGGAAGAGCCCCGTGGCGCGGGCCCACTCGCTGCCGTTGCCGGGGCTGCCGGCCGGCGGTCCGGGGACGGACCAGGCGCCCAGCGCGGTCTCGAAGCCCTCCTCGTCGGCCGCCGTGCCGGCGACGACGAGCCTGGTGTCGTCGACGAAGGCACCCGTCTCGCCCGTCCCCGGGTCGGAGACGTAGGAGATCGAGAGCTCGACCTTCTTGCCCGCGTAGGCGCTCAGATCCATCGAGGCCTGCTGCCAGCCGTTGGACGGGCCCGTGAACGCGTTCCAGGAGCCGGTGGTCCCGGTGGTGGCGCAGCCGTCCTCGCCCACGGTCAGGTAGTGGCCGAGGAAGGGATGCCCGCGGACGTAGTAGCCCTCGCCGCAGTCGGCGGGGGCGGCGGTGGAGGTGCCGCCGTTGGTGTCGGGCAGCGTGGTCCAGTCCTCCTGGCCGACGGTGTGGGCCTCGACGACGAGGTTGTCGTAGCCGGGCTCGGTGTCGTAGCTGACCTGGAAGGTCAGGCTGGGCTTCGCCGAGGCGTCGACGCCGGTGAGGTCGACGGTGCGGGTGAGGCGGCTCCAGGTGTTGTCGGAGTGGCGCGCGGCGGCGAAGTAGGAGCCCTCGTAGGGCTCGAAGGGGGTGCGGACACCCGGGTAGTCACCGGCGGAGGCGCTGTCGGCGAAGTGCGGGAAATCGGCCGGCTTCAGCGTGTCGGAGGTGACGGTGTACGCGCCGGCGTTGTCCAGCGGGTTGTCGGCGACGGGCCCGAGGGCGGCCGAGGCGCCCGTGAAACCGCCCGAGCCCGCGAAGCCCGGCGGGTTCTTCAGCCCGGCCCGGTGGTAGGCGCCGAGGAAGTACTGGGCGAAGTCGTTGGAGTCGGCGCGGCCGATGTCGACGAGGCCGCCGGACTTCTCGCCGGCGTTGACCAGCTTGCCGCCCTCGTTGAGGTAGTCGCGCACGGCCAGCGTGACGGGCCCTGAGGGCTGCTCGGCGCCGGTGTACCAGACGACGGTACGGAAGTGGCTCAGCACGCCGAGCGGGTGCGGGACGCCCTGGGTGGCGACGTCCCAGACGGCGGCCTTGCGGCCGTTGGCGGCAAGGGCCCGCACATAGGCCGCGGTGTGCTGCGCGGCGGCCGTGCCGCCCTCCTCCGCGAGGACGAGGACGTCGCCGCGGGGCCGCTCGGCCACGGTGTAGGTGAACGGGGCGGAGGAGGTGGCCCTGCCCTCGCGGGTGCGGGCGGTGAACCAGACTTCGACGGTGTCGCCCGGTTCGGCGCCCTCGACGTCGGCCCGGTACTGGTCGAAGTAGAGGTTGTCCTCCCCGCCGTAGGTCTCGCCGCCCTCCCAGGCCTCCAGGCGCTCGGAGTGGGTCCGGCCGCCGTTGACGCGGTACCTGAGCTCCTTGGAGCGCAGGGACGCGCGGGCGGTGACGGAGACCTCCTGGTCGCCGCCGCGGGCGTAGGAGGTGGTGAAGGCGTTCGGGGTGAAGTCGGGCGCTTCGAGGCCGGTGACGGACACGGGCCGGTCCGGACGGACGGAGCTCTCGGCGACGGCGAGCGCGAAGGGGATGTTCTTGGCGAACTCCGCCTGGATCAGCTTCTCGTCGTCGGGGAAGGTGAACACGGAGGCGCAGTCGGCGGGCTCCCAGGCGTCGTTCGGGTCGACTCGGGAGGCGGTGGCGCAGGTCGACATCTCCGGGGTGAACATCTGCATCCCGTTGACGTTGGCCGCGTGTCCGTCGGCCTCGCCGTTGGTGGTGTAGAGCTCGGAGGAGACCTGCGGGCGGTAGCCGGGCACGGCGGACTTCTCCGGCGTACCGGCGAGCGCCTTGAGGGCCACGTCGTCGGGGGTGTCGGTGGCGACCTGCCAGCCGACGCCGTAGAGCAGCAGCTGGGCGGCGGAGTGGTAGTTGATGCCGTACTGGAAGCCGATGCGCCGCTGGAAGGCGTCGAGCGCCTTGGTCTCGGGCTCGGACATCGGGCCGGCGCCGCGGAAGGTCTCGTCCGCCGGGTCGGGCGACGAGCCCTCGTTGTCGTAGCCCCACTTGTAGGCGAAGTTGCGGTTGAGGTCGACGCCGTCGCCCGCTTCGATCCGCCCGTCGCCGTTGTTGTCGCGGAGGTTCTTGCGCCACTGGCGGTTGTCGGGGTCGGCGTGGGTGAAGTCGTAGCCGTCCGGGTTGGCGGAGAGCACGAACCACAGCTCGGTGGAGTCGACGACCCGGGTGATCCGCTCGTCCCTGCCGTAGCCGTCGAGGAAGTGGTGCATCAGCCGCCGGGTCATCTCGGGGGTGATCCACTCGCGGGCGTGCTGGTTGGAGAGGTACAGCGTGGCGGGCTTGGAGCCGTCCCTGGACCTCTCGGCGCCCTTGCTGATCTTGAGGGCGAGGATGTCCTGACCCTTGAGCGTCTTTCCGATGGAGACGACCTTGGTGAGGCCGGGGTGGGCCCGGGCGGTGGCCAGGATCTCCTGCTTGAGCCCGTTCGCTCCGCCGTACGGGCGGAAGACGCCGTCCCCGGCGCCTGCGACCCGCTTCTCCGCCTGGGCGGTCAGCGTGTGCTCGGCGATGTCGACACCCTTGCCGCGCAGCTGCCCGGCCTGCCGGTCGGTCAGGTAGAGCTCCAGGGTGGCCGAGCCCTTCTCGGGCACCTGTTCCGTCAGCTCATGGGCGTCGGTGCCCGCTTCGAGGAGCAGGGGCACCTGCTCCTTGCTGACCTTGGCATGCCATACGGAGAGGGCGTCGTCGCCGGCGCCCCCGGCGGGGTCCTGGGGTTCCGCTCCGGCGACGGGTGCCATCGCCAGTCCCGCGATCAGCAGTGAAGCCGCGGCGAGGATCGATCTCGCTCTGCGTCTCATGAGCCCCCCTTGCTGTTGTCTGCCACGAAGGTGAACAGACGCCAGGCTCACGGGCGCCCCAGCGGGTGTCAAGGAGGCGTACGGTACGCCGAACGCCCGCTGCCGGTGCCTCAGAAAGGCACCGGCAGCGCGGAGTTGAGCTTCAATGAGGGCCTCAGCCGACCAGGCTGTCGTCGAGCTCCTCGGTCAGATTGGACTCCGTCCCCGGAATGCCCAGGTCCTGGGCCCGCTTGTCCGCCATGGCCAGCAGACGGCGGATCCGGCCCGCCACCGCGTCCTTGGTCAGCGGCGGGTCGGCGAGCGCGCCCAGCTCCTCCAGGGAGGCCTGCTTGTGCTCCATGCGCAGCCGGCCGGCGGCGGCGAGGTGCTCGGGCACCTCCTCGCCGAGGATCTCCAGGGCGCGCTGCACCCGGGCGCCCGCGGCGACCGCGGCGCGGGCCGAGCGGCGCAGGTTGGCGTCGTCGAAGTTGGCCAGCCGGTTCGCGGTCGCCCGGACCTCGCGGCGCATCCGCCGCTCCTCCCAGGCCAGCACCGACTCGTGCGCGCCGAGCCGGGTCAGCAGGGCGCCGATGGCGTCCCCGTCCCGGACGACCACCCGGTCCACGCCCCGTACCTCACGGGCCTTCGCCGCGATGGACAGCCGACGCGCCGCGCCCACGAGGGCGAGGGCGGCCTCCGGACCGGGGCAGGTCACCTCCAGGGAGGAGGAGCGCCCCGGCTCGGTCAGCGAGCCGTGCGCCAGGAAGGCGCCGCGCCAGGCCGCCTCGGCGTCGCAGGTGGCACCGGAGACGACCTGCGGGGGCAGCCCGCGGATCGGACGGCCCCGGCCGTCGACCAGGCCGGTCTGCCGCGCCAGCTGGTCGCCGCCCGCCACCACCCGTACGACGAAACGGGAGCCGCGCCGCAGCCCGCCGGGGGCCATCACGATCAGCTCCGAGCTGTGCCCGAAGATCTCCAGGATGTCCCGCTTGAGCCGCCGCGCCGCCATCGCGGTGTCCAGCTCCGCCTCGATCACGATCCGCCCGCTCACCAGGTGCAGGCCGCCGGCGAACCGCAGGATCGACGAGACCTCTGCCTTCCTGCAGCAGGTCCGGGTGACGGGGAGCCGGGAGATCTCGTCCTTCACCGCTGCCGTCATCGCCATGGGCCGATCCTTCCATGCATCCGAAAAATACGGTCGTACGCGGCGGCCAACAGCTCCGGATCGTGCTTCGGGAGTCCGTCGGCGCGGGCGACCGGCGCCAGCTCGACCGCGGCGCCGAGCCGCTTGGCGGCGTCGGCGAGGGACTCGCGGTCGGGCACGGCGGCCTCGTCGGCCAGCACCACGTCCAGGGCGAGTTTAGGGGCGTGTCGTCCCAAAACCTCCAAATGACGCTGCGGTGAGAACCCTTCGGTTTCTCCGGGCTGCGGTGCGAGGTTGAGGGAGAGGACCCGGCGGGCCTTGGTCTCCACCAGGGCGTCGAGCAGCTCGGGCACGAGCAGGTGCGGGATCACCGAGGAGAACCAGGAGCCGGGGCCCAGGACCACCCAGTCCGCGTCCCTGACCGCGGCCACGGCCTCGGGCACGGCGGGCGGGTCGTGCGGAACGAGGTGCACGGACTGCACCTCCCCGGGCGTGAGCGCCACCGTGGCCTGGCCACGGACGGTGTCGACATCCTCCGGACGCGCCGGATCGTGCCCCTTGACCAGGGCCTGGAGCTCCAGTGGCACGGCGGACATCGGCAGCACCCGGCCGTGCGCGCCGAGGAGCTTGCCGACCAGGTCCAGGGCGAGGACGTGGTCGCCGAGCTGCTCCCACAGGGCGACGATCAGCAGGTTGCCGACCGCGTGCTCGTGCAGGTCGCCCTTGGACTGGAAGCGGTGCTGGATGACCCGGGCCCAGGTCTGGCCCCAGTCGTCGTCCCCGCAGAGCGCGGCGAGCGCCTTGCGCAGGTCGCCGGGGGGCAGCACGCCCAGCTCCTCCCGGAGCCGGCCGCTGGAGCCGCCGTCGTCGGCGACCGTGACGACGGCGGTGAGGTCGCCGGTGATCCGGCGCAGGGCGGCGAGGGAGGCCGACAGGCCCATGCCGCCGCCCAGCGCGACGACCTTGGGCTGGGCGCCGCGCCTGCGGAGCGTACGTACCGAGAGCGTGGACGTACGCCGGCGGTACGGCTTCACTCGCGCCCCATGTCCCGGTGGACGACGACGGTCTCGACCCCTTCCGACGCGAGGCGTGCGGCGAGCTTCTCGGACGTGGCGACGGAGCGGTGCTTGCCGCCCGTGCAGCCGACGGCGATGGTCACGTACCGCTTGCCCTCGCGGCGGTAGCCGGCGGCGATCAGCTGGAGCAGCTCGGTGTAGCGGTCGAGGAACTCCTTGGCCCCGGGCTGGTTGAAGACATAGGCCGAGACCTCCTCGTTGAGTCCGGTGAACGGCCGCAGCTCGGGGACCCAGTGCGGGTTGGGCAGGAAGCGCATGTCGACGACGAGGTCGGCGTCGACCGGCAGCCCGTACTTGAATCCGAACGACATGACCGTGGCCCGCAGCTCCGGCTCCTCCTCGCCGGCGAACTGGGCGTCCATCTTGGCGCGCAGCTCGTGGACGTTGAGGCTGGAGGTGTCGATCACCAGGTCGGCGTCGCCGCGCAGCTCACGCAGCAGATCGCGCTCGGCGGCGATGCCGTCGGTGATGCGGCCGTCGCCCTGGAGCGGGTGGGGCCTGCGGACCGACTCGAAACGCCGGACGAGGGCCTCGTCGGAGGACTCCAGGAAGACGATCCGCCGGGTGACCTGCTGGGCGTCGAGGGCGGCGAGGGACTCGCGCAGGGCGTCGAAGAACTGCCGGCCGCGGACGTCCACGACGACCGCGATCCGGGCCACGTTGCCCTGGGAGCGGGCGCCGAGCTCCACCATGGTGGGGATCAGCGCGGGCGGCAGATTGTCGACGACGAACCAGCCGAGGTCCTCCAGGCACTTCGCCGCGGTGGACCGGCCGGCGCCGGACATGCCGGAGATGATCACCAGCTCGGGGATGGCCGCCGCGTCGGCGGTCTCGCCGGCCTCCTTCGTGCCCGTACTCACGTGTCCTGCTCCGTCTTCTCGATGGTGCTGTTCCTGCTGGTCGTGCTCGTCGTGCCGGTCGTGCGCGGTCATGCGGTGCTGCCCCCGTCGTCTTCCATGATCTCTCCTGTTGCCGTGTTCACGGCGGGTGCGGCCGGGGCCGCCTGCGCGAGGGCCACCGCCACGGCCTCGGCCGTCTTGCGGCCCATGCCGGGGACCTCGCAGATCTGCTCGATTGTCGCCTGCCGGAGCCGCTTCACCGAGCCGAAATGCTTGATGAGCGCCTGTTTCCGGGTGTCCCCGAGGCCGGGGATCGCGTCCAGGGGGCTGTTCCTGATGCGCTTGTTCCGCTTGGAGCGCTGGTAGCGGATGGCGAAGTCGTGAGCCGTGTCACGTACCCGCTGAAGGAGGTACAGACCCTCACTGGAGCGGGGCAGGACGACGGGGTCGTCGTCGCCGGGCAGCCAGACCTCCTCCAGGCGCTTGGCGAGGCCGCAGACGGCGATGTCGTCGATGCCGAGCTCGTCGAGGGCCCGGCGGGCGGCGGCGACCTGGGGCTGCCCGCCGTCGACGACCACCAGCTGGGGCGGATAGGCGAAGCGCTTGGGGCGGCCGTCGTCCGCGGGCACCTCACCGGAGGCGGCCGGGCCGCTGCCGTTCACACCCCTCCCGGCGCCCACCGCCTCGCCCCCGGAGTCGACCGCGTCGCCCTCGGCGTCCACGAGCACGCCCTCCTGGCCCCACTCCCCCGTCTTCTCCTTCTCGGCGAGGTAGCGGCGGAAGCGGCGGCTGATCACCTCGTGCATCGAGCGGACGTCGTCCTGCCCCTCGAAGCCCTTGATCTGGAAGCGGCGGTACTCGCTCTTGCGCGGGAGCCCGTCCTCGAAGACGACCATGGAGGCCACGACGTCCTCGCCCTGGAGGTGCGAGATGTCGAAGCACTCGATCCGCAGCGGCGCGGAGTCCAGGTCCAGGGCCTCGGCGATCTCCTCAAGGGCACGGGAGCGGGTGGTCAGGTCGCTGGCGCGCTTGGTCTTGTGCAGCACCAGCGCCTGCTGAGCGTTGCGCGCGACCGTCTCCATCAGGTCCTTCTTGTCGCCGCGCTGCGGGACGCGCAGCGAGACCCCCGAGCCGCGGCGGCCCGAGAGCCACTGGGCGACGGCCTCCAGATCCTCGGGGAGGGTCGGGACGAGCACCTCCTTGGGGACCGCGTCGCCGCTCTCCTCGCCGTACAGCTGCTGGAGCGCGTGCTCGACGAGCCCGGCCGTGGACACGGCCTCGACCTTGTCGGTGACCCAGCCGCGCTGGCCGCGCACGCGTCCGCCGCGGACGTGGAAGATCTGGACGGCGGCCTCCAGCTCGTCCTCGGCGAGCGCGATCAGGTCGGCGTCGGTGGCGTCGGCGAGGACGACCGCGTTCTTCTCCATGGCGCGGCGCAGCGCCTCTATGTCGTCGCGGAGCCGGGCCGCCTTCTCGTACTCCATCTCCTCGGCCGCCGCCATCATCTGCTTCTCCAGGCGGCGGATGTACGTGCCGGTGCGGCCGGCCATGAAGTCGGAGAAGTCCTCGGCCAGTTCCCGGTGCTCCTCGGGCGTGACCCGGCCCACACAGGGCGCCGAGCACTTGCCGATGTAGCCGAGGAGGCAGGGGCGTCCGGCGGAGGCGGCGTTGCGGAAGACACCGGCGGAGCAGGTGCGGACGGGGAAGACGCGGAGCATCAGGTCGACCGTCTCGCGGATGGCCCACGCGTGCGCGTACGGACCGAAGTAGCGCACGCCCTTCTTCTTGTGGCCGCGCATGACCTGGACGCGGGGGAACTCCTCGTTCATGGTCACCGCGAGGTACGGATAGCTCTTGTCGTCCCGGTACTTGACGTTGAACCGGGGGTCGAACTCCTTGATCCAGGAGTACTCCAGCTGCAGCGCCTCGACCTCGGTCGAGACGACGGTCCACTCCACGGAGGCGGCCGTGGTGACCATCGTGGCCGTGCGCGGGTGCAGGCTCGTCAGCGGCTGGAAGTAGTTGGCCAGCCGCTGGCGCAGGGACTTCGCCTTCCCGACGTAGATCACCCGGCGGTGCTCGTCGCGGAATTTGTAGACCCCGGGCGAGTCGGGGATCTGTCCCGGCTTGGGGCGGTAGCTGGAGGGGTCGGCCATGTTCCCCACCCTACTGTCGGGGACCGACAGTCAGGGGCCGTGCTCGTCGGAGGGAGCCGGGCGGGACGGGGGTTGGGGCGGGGGCGGGCTCGGGGCTTCGGCGGCGGGGACGCCGAGGCCGGGGCGCGGTGGAC
>NZ_JAGGOS010000075.1:0-35303 GCF_018614205.1 Streptomyces sp. ISL-36
GAGGCCCCCGCGGCCCCCGAGGCCCCCGAGGCCGAGGTGCCGAACGCCCGTACCGACCTGGTGGCGGTCCGCCGCCGGGGCGCGGGAACGGACCTCGCGCCGAATGCGTAACAGCGAACTGCTGGCCCTGGACCGGGCACACGTCTGGCATCCGTACGGCCCCATGCCGGGCCGTACGGACCCCCTGGTCGTCGCGTCCGCGTCCGGGGTGCGGCTCCGGCTCGCCGAACCGGTCCATGGTCAGGCCGAGTTGATCGACGGCATGTCCTCGTGGTGGTCGGCGATCCACGGCTACAACCACCCCGTGCTCAACGAGGCGGTGCGCGACCAGCTGGACCGGATGAGCCACGTCATGTTCGGCGGACTCACCCACGAGCCGGCCGTCCGGCTCGCCACGCGTCTCGTGGAGATCACCCCCGAGCCGCTGCGGCATGTCTTCCTCAGCGACTCGGGCTCGGTCTCCGTCGAGGTCGCGGCCAAGATGTGCCTGCAGTACTGGCGCTCGTCGGGACGCCCCGGCAAGCAGCGGCTGCTGACCTGGCGAGGCGGCTACCACGGCGACACCTGGCAGCCGATGTCGGTGTGCGATCCCGAGGGCGGGATGCACGAGCTGTGGTCGGGCGTCCTGCAGCGCCAGGTCTTCGTGGACGCGCCGCCCGCCGCGTACGAGGAGTCGTACGCCGAGCTGCTGCGTCGGAGCATCGCGGAGCATGCGGACGAGCTGGCCGCGGTGATCGTGGAGCCGGCTTCGGCCGTACCGGCGCGCTGTTCGCCGCCGACCACGCCGGTGTCTCGCCCGATGTGATGTGCGTAGGCAAGGCGCTGACCGGCGGTTATCTCTCGATGGCGGCCACTTTGTGTACGACGCCGGTGGCCGAGGGGATCTCGCGCGGCGAGGTCCCGGTCCTCGCGCACGGGCCGACGTTCATGGGTAATCCACTGGCGTCCGCGGTGGCCTGCGCCTCGATCGACCTGCTGCTGTCGCAGGACTGGGCGGTCGAGGTCAAGCGGATCGAGGCGGGGCTCCGTGACGGGCTGGCGGAGGCCGCCGCGCTGCCGGGCGTGCGGGACGTACGGGTGCTCGGCGCTGTCGGCGTCGTCCAGCTCGATCACCCCGTCGACATGGCCGCGGCCACCGAGGCCGCGGTGCGGGCGGGCGTATGGCTGCGGCCGTTCCGCGACCTGATCTATGTGATGCCGCCGTTCGTGACCGGGGACGAGGACGTCGCTCGCGTCTGTGCGGCGGTACGCGCGGCCGCGTCGGCCGGCTGACGGCGGCACGGCGGTCGGCACAGGGCGGTCGGCACACGGCAGCCGCGCTCAGCAACCGCAGTCGGGCACACGGACACAGCACACGGACACGGACACGGCAGAAGGGACACCACACATCATGAGCGTGATCGTCGTCAGCGGTACGGGGACCGAGATCGGCAAGACGATCGTCACCGCGGCTGTGGCCGCCGTGGCCACGGCCCAGGGGCGGTCGGTCGCTGTGCTCAAGCCCGCGCAGACCGGACTCGGTCCGGGCGAGCTGGGAGACGCGGACGAGGTCGTACGGCTCTCCGGGGCGGCGGCCTCCGCCGAACTGGGCCGGTTCCCCGAGCCGTTGGCGCCCGCCACGGCCGCCCGGCGGGCGCGAACGGCGCCGGTCGGGCCGCAGGAGGTCGCCGAGGCGGCCGCGAAGCTGGCCGCCGAACACGACCTGGTCCTGGTGGAGGGCGCGGGCGGGCTCCTGGTCCGTTTCGACGAGGACGGCGGCACGCTCGCCGACGCGGCCCGCCTGCTCGGCGCGCCGGTCCTCGTGGTGGCACCGGCAGGGCTCGGCACACTCAACGCGACCGCGCTCACGGCCGAGGCGCTGCGGGCGCGGGGCATCGAGCAACTGGGGGTGGTGGTCGGCAGCTGGCCGGCCTCCCCCGATCTGGCCGAGCGCTGCAATCTGGAGGATCTGCCGGAAGCGGCCTCGGCGCCGCTGCTGGGCGCCGTGCCGGAGGGCGCGGGGGCGCTGGACCCGGCCGAGTTCCGTGCGCGCGCGGCCGAGTGGCTGGCTCCGGCGCTGGGCGGGGCATGGGACGCGACGCGGTTCACCGCGACGTTCGCCGCGAGCGAGCGGCCCTGAAACACGCGGTGCCGAGACGAGCTGGTCGTGTATGCGCGGCGCCGAAACGAGCGATCGTGTCACGCGCGGCGCCGAAACGAGCGGCCGTGTCACGCGCGGCGCCGAAACGAGCGGCCGTGTCACGCGCGGCGCCGAAACGAGCCGCCCTGATCCGTAGGGTGGATGTATGCGTGCACACGTTCAGGAGATCGTCTTCGACTGCGCCGATCCGGCGGGGCTGGTGCGGTTCTGGGCCGAGCTTCTCGGCGGGGCTCCGGTCGACCGGAGCCCCGACTGGTCGTACGTCGAGCCGCCGGGGTTCGTCCGGATCGCCTTCCAGCAGGTCCCCGAGGGCAAGGCCGTGAAGAACCGGCTCCATCTGGATGTGGAGGTGGCCGAGCTGGAGGCGGCGGCCGACGAGGCGACACGCCTCGGGGCGGAGCGGGTCGCCTCGATCGTCACCGACGACCACGGGGCCTTTCAGGTGATGCGCGACCCCGAGGGCAACGAGTTCTGCTTCGTGGCGGGCTGAGCGGGCCGGTTCGCGGGCAGAATCCCCCTGTCCGGTTCCGTTTCCGCTTCTGCGCCTGCTTCCGCTGCTACGCATCGGAACGTCGGAGGAGGTCCGCGATGTCATCGCGTTCCACCCGGGTCCCCCGGGACGCCGTCCACCACCCTCTCTTCGCCCGCTTCTACGCGCGGTTCAGCGTCTCCGCCGACGAGAAGGGCGGAATCGGCGCCCTCCGTACGGAGCTGCTGGCTGGCCTGTCCGGCCGGGTGATCGAGATCGGTGCGGGGAACGGCCTGAACTTCGCCCACTATCCCCGTACCGTCTCCGAGGTCGTCGCCATCGAACCGGAGCGGCATCTGCGGCAGTTGGCGGCCGACGCCGCCCTGCGCGCGGACGTGCCGGTGGATGTGGTGCCCGGCGCGGCTGAGGCTCTCCCGGTGAAGAGCGAGGCCTTCGACGCGGCGGTGGTCTCGTTGGTCCTGTGCTCCGTGCGGGATGTGCCGCGGGCGCTCGCCGAGCTGCACCGGGTGCTGCGCCCGGGCGGCGAACTCCGCTTCTTCGAGCACGGGTTGGCGCCGGGCCGCGGGATGGCCCGGACCCAGCGGGTCCTCGACCGGACGGTGTGGCCGCGGCTGTTCGGCGGCTGTCACACGGCCCGCGCTCCCCTCGCCGCCATCGAGGCGGCCGGGTTCGAACCGACCGGGCATCGCAGCCTCCTCGTCCCGGAGAAGGGGCCCCGACTTCCCACGTCCTTCTGTGTGTTGGGGGCCGCGCGGCGGGATTAGCGGGCGGTGGCGTACGTTCGGTGGACATCGGCAAAGAGATCGACACCGACAGGGGGAGACGCCATGACGTTACCGTTCCGCTTCGCTGTGAACATGCTCAGGCCGGGGACCGGCGAGGAGTGGCGGGCGCGCTGCCGCCGCGCCGAGGAGCTGGGCTACGACCTGATCCTGGTCCCCGACCATCTGGGGATGCCCGCACCGTTCCCGGCCCTGGTCGCGGCGGCCGAGGCCACGACCCGGCCGCGCGTCGGCACCTTCGTGCTCAACGCGGGTTTCTGGAACCCGAGCCTGCTGGCCCGCGAGGTGACCACGACCGACGCCCTGACCGGGGGGCGGCTGGAGCTCGGACTCGGGACGGGCTATGTGCGCGAGGAGCACGAGCGGGCGGGGATCGAATTCCTTCCGCCGGGCGCCCGGGTCGACCATCTGACGCGGACCATCGAGGAGCTGGACCGGGTCCTCACCGAGGAGGGCTCGCCCCGCCCTCCGCTGCTGATCGGCGGGAACGGAGACCGTGTCCTGCGTCTCGCCGCGCGGCACGCCGACATCATGGCCTTCGCCGGTGGGCGTACCGAGGGAGGCTCCGTCACCGTCCTGTCTCCGAAGGAGATGGACGAGCGGGTGGCCACGTACCGCCGGTTCGAGAAGGAGGCGGGACGTGCCGAGCCCGCCGAACTGAACCTGCTGCTCCAGCGGGTCGTCGTGACCGACGACCCCGCTTCGGCGGTGGCGGACTTCCTGCCGTACGTCTCCCATCTGAGCGAGGAGGAGGTGCGGGACCTGCCGCTGCTCGCGGTCGGCGGTGTGCGGGAGATCGCCGACCAGCTGCGTGAGCGGCGTGAACGGTACGGGTTCTCCTACCTCACGGTTCTGGACGACGCCATGGAGGCCTTCGGCCCGGTCATCGAGGAACTGCGCGAGAGCTGAGCGGGAGCTGAGCGGGAGCTGAGCGGGAGCTGAGCAGCCGGGGGCGAGGGCCCCCGGGGCCGGGGCGCCCGCATGGCGAAACGCGGTCGACGGGCGGCCGGAGACGGTGGTGGGATGCGGTGCATGACCGACGTGCGCATCCGGGCCGCGGAGGCGGCCGACCTCGACGCCGTGCTGGCCTTCTGGAAGGTCGCCGCCGAGGGCACCAGCATCAGTGACGACCGTGCCGGCATCGAGCGGCTCGTCGCCCGCGACCCCGAGGCGCTGATCCTCGCGGAGCGCGGCGGCGAGCTGGCCGGCACGGTGATCGCCGGCTTCGACGGCTGGCGCTGTCACCTCTACCGGCTCGCCGTCCATCCGGACCACCGCCGCCGGGGTGTGGGCGGCGCCCTGCTCGCGGCGGCGGAGGAGCGCTTCGTGGGGCTCGGCGGCCGACGGGCGGACGCCATGGTGCTCGATCGCAACACCCTCGGGCAGCATGCGTGGCGCGCGGCGGAGTACGGCCCCGAGGAGCAGTGGACCCGCTGGGTGAAGCCGCTGCCGACCGCCCGCTGAGCCGACCGAGAAGCGATCGAGGATTGATCGAGGATGATTGATAGGTGGTCGAGGGGTGAGCACCGGACTGCTTTGCCCACCCTTTACCATGGGTACTTCATTTCCTGACGACCGAAAGGTGTGAGCGTCCGCCCATGGGCGAGCCTCCCAGTACCGAACGACATCGAGCGATCCCCGTGCCCCTGGCTGATCATGGGACGGAGGTGAACCGATGATTGAAGTTCTTCTGCTCCTGGTGGCGCTGCTGCTCTCGCTCGCCTGCGGCGCCTTCGTCGCGGCCGAGTTCTCGCTGACCACCGTCGAGCGATCCGAGCTCGAGCGCGCCGTGGAGCGTGGTGAACGCGGCGCGGCGAGTGCCCTCAAGGCCGTCAAGTCGCTCACCTTCCAGCTCTCCGGTGCCCAGCTCGGCATCACGGTCACCAACCTGGTCGTCGGCATGCTCTCCGAGCCCTCGATCGCCAAGCTGATCCGCGGACCGGTCGAAGACATCGGCCTGCCCGCCTCCGTGGCCTCCTCGGTGGCCCTGGTCATCGGCACCGCCCTGTCGACCGTCGTCCTGATGGTCGTCGGCGAGCTGGTCCCGAAGAACTGGGCCATCTCCTCGCCGCTGGCGATCGCCAAGCGGGTGGCCACCCCGCAGCGGATCTTCACGGCGGCCTTCAAGCCGCTGATCAGCCATCTCAACAACACGGCGAACCGGATCGTGCGCCGGATCGGCATGGAGCCGGCCGAGGAGCTGGCCTCGGCCCGTTCCCCGCAGGAGCTCGTCGCCCTGGCCCGCCATTCCGCCAAGGAGGGCGCGCTGGCGGCGGACACCGCCGAACTCTTCGTACGGACCCTCAATCTGGCCGAGCTGACGGCGGAGAACGTCATGACCCCGCGGGTCCAGGTCACCGCGCTCGAGGTGCAGGCCACCGCCGAGGACGTCGCGAACGCGACTCGCGCGACCGGCCTCTCCCGCTTCCCCGTCTACCACGGGAACCTCGACACGGTGGTCGGCATCGCCCACATCAAGGACGTCCTGGCGATACCGGCCGCCGAGCGGCGCCTCCGGCGCATCGGGGACATGCTGCGCGAGCCGCTGCTGGTCCCGGAGACACTGACCGTGGACCGGCTCCTCGACCGGCTGTCGGGCAAGCAGACGATGGCGGTCGTCATCGACGAGTACGGCGGCACGGCCGGCGTCGCGACGCTGGAGGACATCGTGGAGGAGGTCGTCGGCGAGGTGCGCGACGAGCACGACCCGCACGAGACGCCGGATCTGGCACCGGCGGGTGTCGACGCGGACGGGCGTGAGCTCTGGTCCGCGGACGGCGCGGCGCGCACCGATCAGCTGGAGGCGATCGGTCTGCGGGTGCCGGACGGTCCGTACGAGACGCTGGCGGGTGTCCTCGCCACCGAGCTGGGGCGGATCCCCGCCGTCGGTGACAGCGTGGAGCTGGCCGGCTGGCAGCTCGAAGTCGTGGACGCCTCGGGTCGCCGGGCCGCACGGGTGCTGATGCACGTGCCGCCGGCACAGGACGCCACGGCGACCGGGGAGGCGGGCCGATGACCGCGATCCAGTTGCTGATCGGCTTCCTGACCCTGGTCGTGAACGCCTTCTTCGTCGGCGCGGAGTTCGCCCTGATCTCCGTCCGCCGCAGTCAGATCGAACCGGAGGCGGAGGCGGGGAACCGGCGCGCTCGCAGCGTCATCTGGGGTCTCGAGCACGTCTCCGCGCTGCTCGCCGCGGCGCAGCTCGGCATCACGCTGTGCACCCTGGTGCTCGGTATCGTCGCCGAGCCGGCCATCGCCCACCTGCTGGAGCCGGTCTTCGACGCGGTCGGCGTGCCGCACGGCCTGGTGCACCCGATCTCGTTCGTGATCGCGCTGGCCGTGGCGACCTATCTGCACATGCTGCTCGGCGAGATGGTGCCGAAGAACATCGCCCTGGCCGAGCCGACGCGCACCGCGCTGCTCCTCGGCCCGCCGCTGGTCGCCGTCGCCCGGGCACTGCGCCCGGTGATCTTCGCGATCAACGCCTTCGCCAACGCGCTGCTCAAGCTGTTGCGCGTGGAGACGAGGAACGAGGTCTCGGCGACGTTCTCGGACGACGAGCTGGCCAGGATGGTGACCGACGCCGGCGTCGCCGGTCTGCTCGACGACCGTGCGGCCGAGCGGCTGCACGACGCCCTGGAGCTCGGCCGCCGCCCGGTGCGGGACGTGGTCATGCCGCTGGAGAAGGTCGTGTACGCCGCGGTGGGCACGACGCCCGAGGAGCTGGAGGCGCTGGCCGCGCACTCGGGCTTCTCCCGCTTCCCGGTGGTCGACTCCGGCCGGCGGATCCTGGGCTACCTGCATGTGAAGGACGCCCTGGACGTGGCACCGCGCCATCTGCCCTTCCCGGTGTCGGCCCTGCGGCCGATCGCCCGGGTCAGGGCCGCCACGCCGATGGACGACGTACTGACGGCGATGCGCCGCAGCCGTACGCACCTGGCGGCGGTCCTGGACGAGAACGGCAAGCTGGCCGGACTCGTCACGATGGAGGACGTGCTGCGGGAACTGGTGGGACGGCCCACGGCGACGTAGTTCCACGGTTGCCGTGAAGTTCGGGGCCCGGGGCGCGCTGTGCGCCCCGGGCCCCGTCGCGTCCTACGGCCGTGGCGGCGCGCCCGGCGGGGTCCCGCTCGCGTCGCGCCGGACCTGGTGCGGGTCCTGGGTGAGGCCGAACCCCTGCGAGACCTTGAGGAGCTCCTCGCGCCAGGGGCCGGGCGGCTGCCGGAGCGCGGCCTCGCGGAAGAGCCCGTCCAGGGTGCGACGGTCGGCGGCCTGGAGGCGGCTGAGGGTGTGGGCGGTGCTCTCCAGCCATGTCAGCGCCGTGTCGGGGTCGAGGGTCTCGTCGTCGCAGGTCTCGACGACCGTCACCAGCTCGGCCAGCGCCTCCGCCAGCATGTTCAGGAGTGCGTCGCTCACCGGTCTCCCCTCCCCGGATCCGGCGGGCTCCCGCTCCCATACCGCGCGGTATGATCGCTTCCGCCATGGAGATGAATGCCACCTACACCAGTCTTGTCGCCGTGGGCGACAGCTTCACCGAGGGTATGTCGGACCGGCTGCCCGACGGGACGTACCGAGGGTGGGCGGACCGCCTCGCGGCCCGGCTGGCCGCCCGTACGCCCGATTTCCGGTACGCGAACCTCGCGGTACGGGGGAAGCTCATCGGTCAGATCGTCGCCGAGCAGGTGGACATGGCCGCCGCCATGAAGGCGGACGTGGTGACCCTCGTGGGCGGGCTGAACGACACCCTGCGCCCGAAGTGCGACATGGGGCGGGTCCGCGGTCTGCTCACGGAGGCGGTCGAGAGGCTGGCACCGTCGTGCGGACAGCTGGTCCTGATGCGCAGCCCGGGCCGGAACGGTCCCGTCATGGAACGCTTCCGCCCCCGCATGGAGGAGCTCTTCGGGTACGTCGACGAGCTCGCCGCCCGGCACGGCGCCCTGGTGGTCGACCTGTACGGGGCACCGGCGCTCGGCGACCAGCGGATGTGGGACGTCGACCGGCTCCATCTGACCGACGAGGGACATCGGCGGGTGGCCGAGGCCGTGTGGCAGGCGCTGGGCCTGGACCCGGAGGACGACTGGCGGGCACCGCTGCCGCCGGCCGTGCCCCCGCGCTGGGTGACCCGGCGGGTCGGCGACGCGCGCTTCGCCAGGGAGCACCTGGGTCCGTGGATAGGGCGCCGCCTGACCGGCCGCTCCTCCGGCGACGGCCGCCCGGCCAAGCGCCCGGACCTGCTGCCCTTCGAGCCGCCCACGGCGTAGCGCCCGGCCCGCGGCGGCCCATCCGGGCGCCGGGACGTCGGCGTGACGAGCCGGCGTAGCGGCCGGCCCGCGGCCCGTACGGGCGCCAGGGCGGCGGCGTGACGGGCGTCTCGTAGCAAGAGACAAACCCGGCCGTGGCGCTGGCCTGCAGAAACCGCCAGTAGAATCTGGTCACGTGACTGCTGTGACTGCGAAGCCCCGCATCCCCAATGTCCTGGCCGGCCGCTACGCCTCCGCGGAGCTCGCCGTCCTCTGGTCCCCCGAGCAGAAGGTGAAGCTGGAGCGCCAGCTGTGGCTCGCCGTGCTGCGTGCCCAGAAGGACCTCGGGATCGAGGTTCCGGACGCGGCCCTCGCCGACTACGAGCGCGTGCTCGACCAGGTCGACCTCGCCTCCATCGCCGAGCGCGAGAAGGTCACCCGGCACGACGTCAAGGCCCGTATCGAGGAGTTCAACGACCTCGCCGGGCACGAGCACGTCCACAAGGGCATGACCTCGCGCGACCTCACCGAGAACGTCGAGCAGCTGCAGATCCGGCTCTCGCTGGAGCTGATGCGCGACCGCGCCGTCGCCGTGCTCGCCCGCCTCGGCAAGCTCTCCGGCGAGTACGCCGAGCTCGTCATGGCCGGCCGCTCCCACAATGTCGCCGCCCAGGCCACGACGCTCGGCAAGCGTTTCGCCACGGCCGCCGACGAGCTGCTGGTCGCCTACGGCCGCCTGGAGGAACTGCTCGCGCGCTACCCGCTGCGCGGCATCAAGGGCCCGGTCGGCACCGCGCAGGACATGCTCGACCTGCTCGGCGGCGACGCGGCCAAGCTGGCGGAGCTGGAGCAGCGCATCGCCGGTCACCTCGGCTTCGCGCAGGCCTTCACCTCCGTGGGCCAGGTCTACCCCCGCTCGCTCGACTACGACGTCGTCACCGCGCTCGTCCAGCTGGCCGCCGCTCCGTCGTCGGTCGCCAAGACGATCCGGCTGATGGCCGGCCACGAGCTGGTCACGGAGGGCTTCAAGCCCGGCCAGGTCGGCTCCTCCGCCATGCCGCACAAGATGAACACCCGCTCGTGCGAGCGCGTCAACGGCCTCATGGTCATCCTGCGCGGTTACGCCTCGATGACGGGCGAGCTGGCCGGTGACCAGTGGAACGAGGGCGACGTCTCCTGCTCGGTGGTCCGCCGCGTCGCGCTGCCGGACGCGTTCTTCGCTCTCGACGGTCTTCTGGAGACCTTCCTGACCGTGCTCGACGAGTTCGGCGCCTTCCCGGCCGTCGTCGCCCGCGAGCTCGACCGCTACCTCCCCTTCCTGGCCACCACCAAGGTCCTGATGGGTGCCGTCCGCGCCGGGGTGGGCCGCGAGCTCGCCCACGAGGCGATCAAGGAGAACGCCGTCGCCTCCGCCCTCGCCATGCGGGAGCAGGGAGCCGAGCGCAACGAGCTCCTCGACAAGCTGGCCGCCGACGAGCGGATCCCGCTGGACCGGGCGCAGCTCGACGCGCTGATGGCGGACAAGCTGTCGTTCACCGGTGCCGCCGCCGACCAGGTCGCCGCCGTGGTCTCCCGTGTCGAGGAGATCGCCAAGCAGCACCCCGAGGCCGCCGCGTACACCCCGGGGTCGATCCTCTGACCGGGTTCTCGCCCGAGGAGCTTCGGGCCGCTCGCGACCGCCTCGTCCCCGACGTGGTCGCGAGCGGCCTTTCCGTGCTCTTCTGCGGCATCAACCCGGGGCTGATGTCGGCGGCCACCGGCCACCACTTCGCGCGCCCCGGCAACCGGTTCTGGCCGGTGCTGGAGCTGTCCGGCTTCACCCCGCGGCTGCTGAAGCCGTCGGAGCAGGAGGAACTGCTCTCGTACGGTCTGGGCATCACGAACGTCGTGGCGCGGGCGACCGCGCGGGCCGACGAGGTGAGCGACGAGGAGTTCCGCGAGGGCGGCAGGCTGCTGAGCGAGCGGGTGGAGCGCTTGCGGCCGCGGTGGCTGGCGGTCGTCGGCATCACCGCGTACCGCACGGCGTTCGGCGAGCGCCGTGCCGTCGTCGGCCCGCAGGAGCGGACCGTCGGGGAGACCCGGATCTGGGTGCTGCCCAACCCGAGCGGGCTCAACGCGCACTGGACGGCGCGGTCGATGGCGGAGGAGTTCGCCAGACTGCGGGAGGCCGCGGGGGTCGAGGACCGGCGGCGCGGCGGCGGACCGGGCGAAGCGCTCAGGGCGGGTCGACCGTCGTGACGACGGCGAGGAGCTGGAAGGGCAGCTCCTTGTCCCAGTTCGAGACGCCGAGGGCCGTCCAGCGCCCCTCGACCCGCCACAGGTGCAGGTCGGGCGTGTGGCAGCTCAGACCGGACCAGGGCTGCGGTATGTCCTCGCCCTCCATGCCGCGCTCCAGGAGGGGCCAGAGCCCCATGATCTGCGGCGGCCCCCAGCGCTCGGCGAGCAGGACCGACAGCGCGTCGCGTTCCGCTTCGTACTGGTCGCCGACCTCGGAACGGCGGGTGCCGTCGTCCTCCCAGAACTCCTCGCTCGTGGCCAGCTCGGCGATGTGGAAACCCGGGCCGCTGTCTCCCAGCTCCGTCCTTCCCGGCGCCGCCGGGAAGGCGCGGGAGCGGAGTAAGTCGATCGCCGCCAGGTGGTGTGCCGTGGTCATGACTCCAGTAAAGCGCCGCCCACTGACAGTTGGCGTTCCGTCAGACGCGCGGGCCCTCGCCCGCGTGCTCCGGGGGCCGTGCCGTCCGAGGGCGGCACTCGCCGCGCCCCCGGGCATTGAGTACCATCCGGCCAACATGTGCACGAGCTGGGAGGACACACGGTGGGGCGGCTGACCGGCGGGGATCCGTCGCTGCTGCGGCGGATCAATTCCGCAGTGGTACTCCATGCTCTGCGGGGCGCCGACGCGCTCACGTTCACTGACCTGACCCGGGTCACGGGGCTGTCGCGGCCGACGGTCGAGGGCGTCGTCGAGGGGCTCGTCGTCGGTGGTCTCGTCGTCGAGGCGGCGCCCGAGGAGGGTGAGGCCAGGCGGCAGGGCCGGCCGGCCCGAAGGTTCCGCTTCCGGGCGGAGGCCGGGCATCTGCTGGGTATCGAGATCGGCCCGCACCGGGTCGCCGCGCTGCTCTCGGGCCTCGACGGGCGGATCATCGGCGCCGGCGCCCGCGAGGTCTCCGAGACGGCTCCCGAGGACGAGCGTCTGGAACGGGTCCGCACGGTGGTCGCCGACGTGCTGCGCAGGGCCGGGGTGCCGCGCGCCAACCTGCGGGCGGTCGGGGTCGGGACGCCCGGGATCGTGGAGGCGGACGGCACCGTACGGCTCGGCACCGCGCTGCCGGGCTGGACCGGTCTGGCGCTCGGGGAGCGGCTGAGGCGGTCGTTCCGGTGCCCGGTCCTGGTGGAGAACGACGCGAACGCCGCGGCCGTCGCCGAGCACTGGAAGGGCGCGGCGACCGACTCCGACGACATCGTCTTCGTCCTCGCCGGGCTGAGCCCGGGCGCGGGTTCGCTGATCGGCGGGCGTCTGCACCGGGGGTACGGCGGTGCGGCCGGGGAGATCGGGGCGCTGCATCTGCTGGGCAGAGGGGTGACCCCCGAGCATCTGCTGTCGACCACGGACGAGCCTCTCCATCCGCTGGACGAACAGGCGGTCGCCGACGTGTTCACGCTGGCCCGTGGGGGCGACGCCCGGGCCGAGGCCGCGGTGGAGCGTTTCACTCAGCGTCTGGTGCACGACGTGGCGGCCCTGGTGCTGGCGCTCGACCCGGAACTGGTGGTGATCGGCGGCTGGGCCGCCGGCCTGGACGGCGTCCTGCAGCCGCTGCGCGACGAACTGGCGCGCTTCTGCCTGCGCCCGCCTCGGGTGGTCCTGTCGATGCTGGGCGAGGCGGCGGTGGGTACGGGCGCGCTGCGGCTGGCCCTGGACCACGTGGAGGAGCAGCTCTTCGCGGTGGACGCCACGGTGACGGCCCGCCGCTGACCGGCGGGGCGACGCGACGGCACGATGCCGGCCCACCGGCGGGGCGACGCGACGGCACGGCGGCCTGCGCGCCGCGCGAAGGGTTCGGCGGCCTGCGCGCCGTGCGAAGGTTTCGGGGGCCGCGCGAGGTTTCAGGGCCGTACCCGGGCCGCCCGCTGTCGGCCCGCGGGCGGCCGGCCGCCTCACGGGCGGGGTCTTCCTCGGCGCAACGGTGGTCCATGGCGCGTGTTCGACGCCGTCCACGAGGCGCGCCCCGGACCGGCAGAGCGCCCGTCGGGGGACGTCGACGACGCGAGCCCGTGAGGGAGGGCCGTCGGTGCGGCTCTCCCTCACGGGCTCGGGTCTTCGGAAGGGGGCGGGCCCGTCAAGAGGCCATCACGAGGTCGCCGGAGTCGCCGAAGGTCAGCCGGCAGGTGTCGGCGCGGTACGTGGCCACGGAGACCGCTGCCGTGCGGCCCTCGGAGAGGTAGCGGGTGGTCACGACGAGGACCGGGGCGCCCGGCAGACGGTCCAGTTCCTTGGCGTCGTCGGCGCGGGCGGAGCCGAGTTCGACGGCTCGGTCCTGGCCGTCCAGGGCGAGGCGCTGGAGTTCGCGCAGCACGCTGCGCGCGCGGGCCGGTCCGGTCGGGGTGTCGATCGCGGACAGCTCGGGGACCGAGCCGGACGGCACGTACAGGAGTTCGGCCGCGACCGGCTGCCCCTGCGTGACGCGCAGTCGGCGCACCGCGTGGACCTGCTCGTCGGGCTCGATGTCGAGGAGCCGCGCCACGGCGGGGGGCGCCACGGCGGAGGAGGCGTCCATGGACTGCCAGGTCTCCTCGGCGACGCCGGGCCAGGTGTGCTGGGTGGTGGAGACGTCCACGCCCACGCGGGGCGGGGCGACGGTCGTACCGACGCCGCGGCGGCGCTGCAGGCGGCCTTCCAGCTCCAGCTGCTCAAGGGCCTGACGGAGCGTCGCCCGGGCGACGCCGAAGCGCGCGGCGAGTTCCCGCTCGTTGGGGAGGATCTCGCCGACCGCGAAGTCGGAGTCGAGCGCCTCGCCGATCACGGTCTTGAGGTGCCAGTACTTCGGCTCCGGCGCCGATTCCAGCTGCGTGGTCCCCACCCTGATCCTCCGCAATCGCCGTGCCCCGGCGGTTTTCCGCGCCCTTGTTTATTAAAGGTTCCTGCACTAACTCTGCGACCATAAGACGGCGCACCCCCTTGGTCAAGACCAATGCTCCTCCGGGTGCCCCTGAATGCGGGCTTCTGATGTGGATCGTTCACAGGACGTTCGCGCTGCGGTGAGCCCCGCGCAGCACAGTGCCCCGCCTCCGGACCGGAGACGGGGCACCGCGTGGCAGGGGTCGCCTCAGCCGATGTCCACCGCGTGCAGCTTGTCCGGGTTGCGCACGATGTAGACGCATTGGATGCGCCCGTCCCGCACCTCGATCTGGAAGAGGGCGTCCGGCTTGCCGTCGGCGAGCGCGAGCAGCGCGGGCGCTCCGTTGACCTCCATGAAGCGGAACTCGAAGGCGTCCTCGGCTCCCTGGGCGACGGCGGCGAGGAACCGGCCGACCTTGTCCGCGGTCTCCATGATCCGCAGCGGCGCCTTGGCCTTGCCGCCGCTGTCGCCGACGAGGCGTGCGTCCGGGGCGAGGAGGGCCATGAGCTGTTCGAGGTCCCCGCCGGCCGCGGCGGCGAGGAAGCGCTCGGTGAGGACGCGGCGCTCGACGGGGTCCACGTCGTAGCGCGGCCTGCCCTCGTCGACATGGCGGCGGGCCCGGCCGGCGAGCTGGCGGACGGCGGCCTCGGAGCGGTCGAGCGCGGTGGCGATCTCCCCGTAGGGGAAGCCGAAGGCCTCGCGGAGGACGAAGACGGCGCGTTCCAGCGGGGAGAGGGATTCGAGGACGACGAGGACGGCGAGCGAGACGGAGTCGGCGAGCATGGCGCGCTCGGCGGTGTCGGGGGCGGCCGGCCCGAAGTCGGTGACGACGGGTTCGGGCAGCCAGGGGCCCACGTAGGACTCGCGGCGCGACTGGACCTGGCGGAGCCGGTCCAGGGCGAGCCGGGTGGTGATCCGTACGAGGAAGGCGCGCGGTTCGCGGACGTCCTCGCGGTCCGCCGCCGACCAGCGCAGCCAGGCGTCCTGGACCACGTCCTCGGCGTCGGCGGCCCGGCCGAGCATGCGGTAGGCCACGCCGGTGAGCAGGGGGCGGTGTTCTTCGAAGACGTCTGTCGCTGTTTCGGTCGCCACCGCCTCATCCCAGCCGACGGGGTGGGTACCTGTCCAGTTCGGTCCAGGCTCTTGAACTCATTGCTACCGGACGGTAATTCTTGCTGACAGGGCGTCTAAGAGGTGTCTCAGAGGTGTCGACGACAGGGAGCCGGCGCATGTCCGCACAGATCTCGTTCACGACCGAGTCCCCGCAGGGGCCGCGCACGGTGTCCGTGGCGTACGAACGCAGGGGCGTGGGCGAACCGTTGCTGCTGCTCCACGGCATCGGGCACCACTGGCAGGCCTGGGAGCCGGTCCTCGACATCCTCGCCGCCGAACGCGACGTCATAGCCGTCGACCTGCCGGGCTTCGGCGCCTCGGCCGCGCTGCCGGCGGGCTGGGCGTACGACCTGTCGACCGTCGTGCCGGTGCTCGGCGCCTTCTGCGAGGCCGTGGGTGTCGAACGGCCGCACGTGGCGGGCAACTCGCTGGGCGGACTGCTCTCCCTCGAACTCGGCAGGGCGAAGCTGGTGCGCTCGGTGACCGCCCTGTCCCCCGCCGGATTCTGGTCCGAGAGCGAGCGACGGTACGCCTTCGGGACGCTGCGCGCGATGCGGGCCGCCGCGCTCTCGATGCCCGTACCGCTGATCGAGCGACTGTCCCGCAGCGCCGCCGGGCGGACCGCCCTGACCAGCACGATCTACGCCCGCCCCGCGAGGCGCTCACCCGAGGCGGCGGTCGCCGAGACGCTCGCCCTGCGCACGGCGACCGGCTTCCGGCAGACCCTGGAGGCCGGCCGGACCGTGCTGTTCTCCGACGACGTGCCCGCCGTGCCCGTCACCATCGCCTGGGGCACCCGCGACCGGCTGCTGCTGCGCAGGCAGGGCGTCCGCGCCAAGCGGACCATCCCCGCGGCCCGGCTCGTGCGGCTGCCGGGTTGCGGGCATGTGCCCATGAACGACGACCCGGCTCTTGTCGCGCGGGTGATCCTCGACGGCAGCCGCTGACCGTCCCGCCCGGCTGAACAGGCCGGTGCCCAGGGCCGCCCCGGCACCCACCAGGACACTTCCCGCGGCCTGCGGCAGACCGAAGCCACCGGTCGAGACGAGCACCGCGGTCAGCGCCGCGGCGACCGGGATCGCGCCGGTGAAGAGAGTGGCCCGCTCCATGCCGATCCGCTGAACGCCCATGTAGAACAGGACGAATCCGACGACCGTGGCCAGGGCGGCCTGCCAGACCAGGGCGCCCGCCTCCACGGCCGTCGGCAGCCGCAGGAACACGCCGCCGTCCACGAGCGGAGCGAGCAGGGCCGACTCGACGGCGGCGATGCCGCAGACCACGGCAGTGAGGAGCTTCGGCCCGAGCGGGCGCAGCACCGGTACGGCGAGAACGGTGAAGCCGACCTCGCCCGCCAGTGCTCCTACCGAGTAGGAGATGCCGGCCAGATCGGTACGGCCCCACCCCTGCACCGTGAACGCGCCGGCGGCGACGAGCAGAGCGCCGTACAGGACCGGACGGCTGGGCCTGCGTCCCTCCAGAAGGGGCACGAGGCCGGCGACCACGACCGGTGCGCATCCCACCAGAACGCCGGGGACGGCGGGTTCCGCGGTGCGCTCCGCGGCGAGGACGGCGAGGTTGAAACCGACCATGCCGACGGCGGCGAGCAGGGCCAGGCGAACCCATTGACGGGCGGTCAGCGCCCGGAGCGGAGCGAGCCCGGCCGGGCCGAGGAGAGGCAGCAGGAGGAGGCAGGCCGCGCCGTAGCGCAGGGCCTGGCCACCGGCGTACGGGTAGTCGCCGAGGAGGCTGTTGGCGGTGAAGGAGGCACCGACGAGGGCGTAGGCGAGGGTCACGAGGAGCGCCCCTCGCAGGGAGTTCGCGTTCATGCTCCCGACGCTAGGAACGCGGGCGGTCCGGTTCGAGGTCCACTTCCATGACGACTTCGGGGACCACTTCCGGGAACAGCGCCGGGAGCGCTTCGGGGTGGAGGGATCCTGCGGGAGTTCCGGCTCAAGGGCACGGCGTCCACCGGGGATCGCGTGTATCGCGGGCGTATCGAAATTCGCATACGCCACCGCAACGGCCCTCCGTCTCCCATGGAGGCATGGACCACAACGCATCCCTGTCAGCACCGCCCCGCCGCACGCGCCGGATCGTGCTCCTCAGCCTGGTGATCGTCGGCGTGGCGAGTGCCCTCTTCGTCGTGCGGGGGCCGCTCATGATGGCCGCCCCGATGTGCATGGCCGGGCAGTGGCAACGCTGCTTCGGTACGTTCAACGGTGTGGTGCTCATCACGTTGGTCGCGCTGCCGTTGGCCACGTTGGTGGTGTGGGCTCTGGCGCACCGTCGGCGTGCCGCCGGCGTCGCATCGGCGTGGCGGATGTCGCTGGCCGAGGTGGGCATGGTCCACGGGACGGTGCCGTTCCTCTGGATGACCCTGATGCCGGGCGCGGGCGCCGGCGTCGTACCCGGCCGGTTCAGCCTGGTGCCGCTGCGGGACCTGATCACGATGGGGCCGCTCGGGATCGTCGGCAACCTGCTGGTCTTCGCGTCGCTGGGGTTCTTCGCCCCGATGCGGTTCGCGGCGCTGGCGTCCGTGCCGCGGATCCTGGCGCTCGGGGCGGGCTGCTCGGTCCTGGTCGAAACGGCGCAGTACGTCCTGCGCCTTGACCGGGTGTCCTCCGTGGACGACGTACTGGTCAACGCCGCCGGCGCCGTGCTGGCCGCGCTGGTGTCGCGCCGCTGGTGGCGCACTACGACGGAGACGCCGTCGGACCGGCCTCGCCCCGCGCCGCTGCCGGTGTCGGCGGGCTGAGTCGCGTGTCCGGTGTGCACATGTCTTTGCATATGTCGGCGATATGTTGTGTTGCTTAGGCTTCGGACATGCGCGTACTGATCGTGGAGGACGAGCCCTACCTGGCCGAAGCCGTCCGTGACGGCCTCCGGCTGGAGGCGATCGCCGCCGACATCGCCGGCGACGGCGACTCCGCCCTGGAACTGCTCAGCGTCAACTCCTACGACCTCGCGGTCCTCGACCGCGACATCCCCGGCCCCTCCGGTGACGAGGTCGCCCGGCGCATCGTCGCCTCCGGCAGCGGCATCCCGATCCTCATGCTCACCGCCGCCGACCGGATCGACGACAAGGCGACCGGGTTCGAGCTCGGCGCCGACGACTACCTGACCAAGCCGTTCGAGCTGCGGGAGCTCGTCATGCGGCTCCGGGCGCTCGACCGCAGACGCGCATACGCCCGGCCCCCGGTCCGAGAGATCGCGGGCCTGCGCCTCGACCCCTTCCGCCGGGAGGTCTTCCGCGACGGACGCTACGTCGCGCTCACCCGCAAACAGTTCGCCGTGCTCGAAGTCCTCGTCGCCGCCGAGGGCGGGGTCGTCAGCGCGGAAGAGCTGCTGGAACGGGCCTGGGACGGGAACGCCGACCCCTTCACCAACGCCGTCCGCATCACCGTCTCCGCATTGCGCAAACGGCTCGGCGAACCATGGATCATCGCCACGGTGCCGGGCGTCGGCTACCGCATCGACACCGGCTCCGACACCACGCTCCCGGGCAGTACGCATGCGTAGACGCCCGGGGCTCAGCGTCCGACTGAGACTCACCCTCAGCTACGCCGGGTTCCTCGCCGTCGCCGGAGCTCTCCTGCTGGCCGTGGTGTGGGGTTTCCTGCTGCGCTACGTACCCGACAACTCCCAGGGCCTTCTGTGGACCTCGCCCAACCGCTACCTCCTGGTGCGCATGTTCGCCCCCGCCGCGGCCGTGGCGATGGCCTTCCTGCTCGTGTTCGGTCTCGTCGGGGGATGGATCCTCGCCGGCCGGATGCTCGCACCGCTCACACGGATCACGACCGCGGCACGGACAGCCGGGAACGGATCGCTGTCCCACCGGATCCACATGGAAGGCCGCCAGGACGAATTCCGTGAACTCGCCGACGCGTTCGACACCATGCTCGGACAACTCGAGTCGCACGTCGCCGAGCAGCAGAGGTTCGCCGCGAACGCCTCCCACGAACTGCGCACCCCGCTGGCCATCTCGCAGACGCTGCTCGACGTCGCCCGTAGGGACCCCACGCGGGACCGAGACGAGCTCTTCGAACGCCTGCAGGCTGTCAATACGCGCGCTATCGACCTCACCGAGGCCCTCCTGCTGCTCAGCCGCAGCGACCGCGGGAACGTCACCCGCGAGAGCGTCGACCTCTCCCTCGTCGCCGAAGAGGCCGCCGAAACCCTGCTCCCCCTCGCCGAACATCGCGGGATCACGCTCGACGTCACCGGCGCAGCGACACGGACCAGCGGCTCCGCGGAGCTCCTGCTGCGGATGGTGACGAACCTCGTCCAGAACGCCATCGTCCACAACCTCCCCGCCGGGGGCACCGTGACGGTCCACACCGAAGCGCAAGGCGACGCGAGCCTGGTGCGGGTCGAGAACACGGGCCGTCCGCTCCCACCGGAACTGGTGCCGACCCTCACCGAACCCTTCCAGCGCGGAACGGAACGCGTACGCACCGACGAGCACGCCGGCGTCGGCCTCGGCCTCGCCATCGTGCACAGCATCGTCCGCGCCCACGACGGGACCCTCGACCTGGTCCCCCGCCCCGCCGGCGGTCTCCTCGTCACGGTGCGGCTTCCCGGCATGCCGTAGGCAGAGGCTTTCGGGTTCGTTGCGAGAACCTGCGGGCTTCGGCCCGGCGGCCGTCGCACCGGCGCACCGGCTGCCCTGGGATGTGAACTCGGGGCAGCCGGAGGCACTGCCGTGGCGTGCTTCGTAGGATCGCCGGCATGGCGCTGCGACCTGTTCAGGTGAACGTAAAGGCTCTTGACGGCTCGGCGGTCGGCCGGTTCTGGGCGGAGGCGCTCGGCTGGAGTGCTTACAGCCCCGGCGTGACCACCTACGTCGGACCCGCCGGCGGCCTCGTCTGGCCGGACCCGGTCGCCGTCTGCGTCGATGTCGTTCCCGTACCGGAACCCAAGACGACGACGAAGAACCGTGTGCACCTCGATCTCGCCACCACCTCCGCGGCCCATCAGGCGGAGTTGGTCGCGCGCCTCCAGGCCCTCGGAGCGACGCCCGCCGACGTGGGCCAGGGCAGAGTGCCGTGGACGGTCCTCGCCGACCCGGAGGGCAACGAGTTCTGCGTGCTGGAGCCTCGGGAGATCTACCGGGACACCGGGCGGATCGCCCGGGTGGTGGTCGACTGCGCGGATCCGCGGGCCATGGCCCGGTTCTGGGGTGAGGCGATGGACTGGACCCTGCACGAGGTGACCGGCGATCATGCGGTGTTGCGCTCCGCCAAGGGTGTCGGCCCGTATCTCGAGTTCCTCCGTACGCCCGGTGTGAAGACGGTGCCGGACCGCGTCCATCTCGACCTGCTGCCGTACGCCGGTGACGACAAGGAAGCCGAGGTGGCCCGGTTGCGGGCCCTCGGCGCGACCGACCTCGACCTCGGCCAGGGCGACGTCCCGTGGACGTGCCTGACCGACCCTGAGGGCCACGAGTTCTGCGTCCTCGCGCTGTCCTGACGCGGAGTCCTGTGCCGTGGTCTCGAAGCGGCATACTCGTCCGCGTGGAACCGCAGGGGGCAAGATCGTCAGACAGAATCGTGATGGCCTTGGATGAGACAGCCGCCACGGGCCGAGGTCCACACGCCGGAGGGGACCGTTTTGAATGCGGGCCTCCGGCGGGGAGCGGTCACCTCGTTCCGACGGGCGGGCAGCCGGCGTGGGAGTTGTTGCTTCCGGCGGCCGCCGCCCCGGCCCGGCGGCGTGGCAGGGCACTTCAGGAGGCGCTGCGCGAGGCGGTGCGCACGGGCCGTCTCATGGCCGGGACCCGGCTGCCGTCGAGCCGCGAGCTCGCCGCCGACCTCGGTGTCTCGCGGGGTCTGGTGACCGAGGCGTACGAGCAGCTCACGGCCGAGGGCTATCTGCGCAGCGGCCGCGGGTCCGGCACGTGGGTGGGCGACGCGGCGCGGGCGGCCGCCTCGCAGCCCGCACGGGATCTGGCACCGCGCACACCCGGCGTGCGGGTGGACTTCCACCCCGGTACACCGGACCTGGCACTCTTCCCCCGAGCCGCCTGGGCCGCGGTACAGCGTTCGGTTCTGGCGGGGCTGCCCCATCGGGCGCTCGGCTATCCCGATCCGCGCGGGCTGCCGGAGCTGCGGACCGCGCTGGCGGGGATGCTGGCCCGGCGGCGCGGCGTGGTGGCCGATCCCGAACGGCTCGTGGTGTGCTCGGGCGTGGCACAGGCGTCGACCCTGATGGGCTTCGTCCTGCGGGCGCGGGGGATCGCCACCGTCGGCATCGAGGACCCCGGCAGCCCGGAGCACAGCCGGCTGTTCGCCTCCACCGGCGTGGAGACGACGTGGCTGCCGATGGACGAGGAGGGGCTGCTGCCCGGTCCGCTCGCCGCGTCGGGGGTACGGGCCGTGGTGACCACCCCCTCGCACCAGTTCCCCTCCGGGATCGCGTACTCCGCGACCCGCCGTGCCGCGCTCCTGGAGTGGGCGCGGGCGGTGGACGGCTACATCCTCGAGGACGACTACGACGGCGACTTCCGTTACGACCGGGCGCCGGTCGGCGCACTGCAGGGGCTCGATCCGGAACGGGTCGCGTACACCGGCTCGGTGAGCAAGTCGCTCGCGCCGGGGCTGCGGCTCGGCTGGATGCTGGTGCCGGAGGACCTGGTGGCGGAGGTCGTGGAGCGCAAGCGGACCATGGACCTGGGCAATCCGGCCCTGGACCAGGCGCTGCTCGCGGAGTTCGTGACCCGCGGCGGCTACGACCGGCAGCTGCGACGCTGCCAGCGCGCGTACCGGGAGCGGCGGGACGCCTTGGTCGCGGCTCTGGAGGAGCACTTCCCGGGCACCGGGGTGAGCGGGATCGCGGCCGGGCTGCACATCATCGCGCGCCTGCCGCGGCGTTACGGTCCGCCCGCGCGCTTCGTGGAGCGGGCGGCGTCCGCCGGGGTCGCCCTGCGCCCCCTGGAGGAGTACGGGACGGCACGGCCGACGGACGGAGCCGTCCGGCTGGTCATCGGGTACGCCCACCTGACCCCGTCCGAGATCGCGCGGGGGATCCAGCTGGCGGCGGAGGCATGCGGGGCCGGCGGGGTTCGTCGAGCCTGACGGACCGGACGGACCGGACGGGCCGGCGGGCCGGCGGGGACGGGGCGGTGCCCACGACGGAGGGGCCGGGGGGCCGGGGGGCGTGCCCGTTCTGTTCATACGGGGTTCGTGTGCGCGCCGTCCCCGACCAGTAGGCATGGGGCGGCACCACGGACCCACCCGGACCCGCACCTGGAGGCACCTCGATGTCCGACCGCATCCCCGGCCCGTCCCCCGACCGCCGCAGTGTGCTGTGCGGCTCGCTGGCCGCGTCCGCGGCGCTCACCCTCGGCGGCGGCGCGGCGGCGGCCCCGGCGCTGGCTCTCTCGGGGCGGCCGCGGGCCGCCTGGGGCGTGCAGACGGGGGACGTCACGGCCTCGTCGGGTCTGGTGTGGGTCCGCTCGGACCGGCCGGCGCGCATGATCGTGGAGACCTCGGCGAGCGCATCGTTCCGCCGCGTCCACCGCCACCACGGGCCGCTGCTCGGCGCGGGGAGCGACTTCACCGGGACGACCGCGCTGCGCGGGCTCCCGGCCGGTGAGCAGATCCACTACCGGGTCACCCTCGCCGACCCGGACGATCCGCGCCGTACGGGCGAACCGGTCCTCGGCACCTTCCGTACCGCTCCGGCGCGGCGCCGCGACGGGGTCCGCTTCCTCTGGTCCGGCGATATCGCCGGGCAGGGGTGGGGCATCAACCCGGACATCGGCGGTTTCCGGGCGTACGAGGAGATGCGCCGGCTGGACCCTGACTTCTTCCTGTGCAGCGGCGACACGATCTACGCGGACGGTCCCATCCAGCCCAGTGTGACGCTGCCCGACGGCCGGATCTGGCGGAACGTCACCACTCCGGAGAAGTCGAAGGTCGCCGAGACGCTGGACGAGTACCGCGGCAACTTCCGCTACAACCTCCTCGACCACCATGTGCGCGCCTTCAACGCGCAGGTGCCTTCGATCGTGCAGTGGGACGACCACGAGGTCCGCAACAACTGGTATCCCGGCCAGATCCTGGACGACGTGCGCTACACGGTGAAGGACGTGGACGTGCTGGCCGCCCGGGCCTCGCGCGCCTTCGCCGAGTACGTCCCCGTGTCCACGCTCCACGCGCGCGGTGGCGCCGCGGAGGGCCGGATGCACCGGGTGGTGCGTTACGGGCCCCTGCTGGATGTCTTCGTCCTGGACATGCGCTCGTACCGCAACGCCAACTCCCCCGGCCGGCAGTCCGAAGACACCACCGGCATCCTGGGCGCGGAACAGCTCGCCTGGCTCAAGCGGGAGCTGGGCCGTTCGCGGGCGGTGTGGAAGGTGCTCGCCGCCGACATGCCGCTGGGTCTGGTCGTCCCGGACGGGGCGACGAATGTCGAGGCGATCGCGCAGGGAGACCCGGGCGCCCCGCTCGGCCGGGAACTGCAGATCGCCGAGCTGCTGCGCTTCATCAAGCACCGTCGGATCACGGGCACGGTGTGGCTGACCGCCGATGTCCACCACACCTCGGCGCAGCACTACGCGCCGGAGCGGGCGGCCTTCCAGGACTTCGCGCCGTTCTGGGAGTTCGTCTCCGGGCCGCTGGCCGCGGGCGGCTTCCCGGCCAGCGCACTGGACGCCACCTTCGGCCCCGAGCGGGTCTTCGTCCGGGCCCCGGAGCGGGCGAACCTCTCGCCGATGGAGAGTCCGCAGTACTTCGGGGAGGTGGACATCGACGGGGGCAGCGGCGAGCTGACCGTCCGGCTGCGCGCGGAGGGCGGAACGGTCCTGTTCAGCAAGGTGCTTCAGCCGGGGCGCATCGGCCAGTGACCGGCCGGTGAGTTGCTGGGTGAGCCGGGGCGAGCCGGCCGGTGAGCGGCCGGAGGCCGGTGGGAGCCGATTGTCAGTGGGGGGTCCTACCGTCGTTTCCATGACGCGATCCGTACAGGCGCTCGCCTATTCACGCCCGTCCGCCCTGGAGTTCTCAGGGGCCGGCCGGCTGCTCGGTCTGGAGACCTCAGGGGGCCTCACCCCCGCCGGGGCCGAGGCTCATCCCCGTTTCTTCTCCGGGTTCCTGACCTCCCCGCAGATCGCCGCGCGCGGTCTGCTTGCGGTCGCGGACGTGGCGGCCGCCCGCTATTACCAGCGGATACGGCCGGCGTCCCTGGACCCGGTGGTGACGGGGAACGGCGATCGGCTGCGGTTCGAGTCGTTCTCCGGCTGCGGCGGGGTGTACGCGCGGCTCGACGTGCTGAGCGAGGGGCTCGACGGGTCCGAGACCGGCCATGGGACGACCAATGTCGACGTGAACAATCCGCTGCGCGAGGCGCTGTCGCGCATGACGAGTGACGATCCGCTCCATCTGCGGGTCGGCCCCGCGGAGTTGGCCGTGACGACGCTTCAGGGCGCGGTCGTGGAGAAGAAGGTGCCGCTTCCCGACCGCTGGCTGCGCGGATTCGCCGAGGCGCAGGTGGCCTCCTCGGGTTTCGATCTGCGGGGGGAGCTGACAGGGTCCGAAGCGGTGCGTTTCCTTCGCTCGCTGCCGCGTTCGCAGGGTCGGGGGCGCGGGCCGCTGTGGGTCGTGCAGTCGGGCAGGACGCTGCGGCCGACGACCCGGCCGGTGGCCGGCGCGGTCTGTCTGCCGGGGCCGGACCGGCTGGTGGCGCTCGAGCGGGTGCTGCGGCACGCGACCGCGCTGCGGGTGTACGGGCCGGTGCCGGACGGGGCGGCCACCGCGAGCGCATGGGAGGTGGCCCTGCCGGGAATGCGTCTGACGCTCACGCTCTCCCCGGACGCCTCGCGGGGCTTCTCCGGCGAGGGCGGGGTCCTGGAGGCCCTCGCGACGGAGGAGGCGGCCGGGGACGCGGAGCTGATCTCGGTGCTCCTCGCCTGGGAGCCGCGGATCGACGTGGCCGAGCTCGGGGCACGGGCGGGCCTTCCGGTGGACCGGGTGCGGGCCGCTCTGACCCGGCTCGGCACGGCGGGCCGGGTGGGGTACGACGTGGCGGACGCGTCCTACTTCCACCGGGAGCTGCCGTACGACGCGGACCGTGCAGAGCGGCACAATCCCCGGCTGGTGGCCGCCCGTGCCCTGGTCGCCGAGGGAGCGGTCGCCCTGGACGGCGATCTCGCGACGGTCGCCTCGGGCGAACGGCGTCATCAGGTGAGGGACTCGGGCGGGGCGCTGAGCTGCACCTGCCAGTGGTGGGCGGACTACCGGGGACGGCGCGGGCCGTGCAAGCACGCGCTGGCGGTACGGATGGCGCGGCGCGGCGCGGTGTTCGCCGGAGGTGTGCGATGACGGGGAGCGTGAAGGTGGCGGCCAGTGCGGTGCCCGTGGCGGCGGCGCCCGTGACCGAGCCGGCGGCGGCGCTGCTGCTCGCGGTGCGCGAGGGGCGGCATGACGATGTGCCGGAGCTGCTGAAGTCCTTGGACGCGGCCGAGCGCAAGGCGGTCCTGTCGGAGCTCAAGGCGCTGAGGGCCGAAGTGCGCGGCTGGGACTGGAACCGCTGGAACGAGCGCACGCGGGTGCAGCGCGCCCTGCGGATCGCCGGGGCCGGGTGCCATACGGGGGCGGCCGCCGCGGCGGCGTGGATCGGGGGCCGCGACCTCTCGGACGGGGGCCCGGCATGGCAGCCGGTCCTCTCGGTGCTCGCCGACCGCGACCCCGTCTGGCTGGGCGGTGTGGCGCAGCGGCTGGCCGAGCGCCCGGCGGTCGCGGAGGGCGAGTATCCCCTCGTGCGCGAGCTGGTGGTGCGCTCCGGGTGCGCCGTACCGACCACCGACGGGTACGTCCTCGGCTGGACACGCCATGTGACGGACAGCAAGCTCCTCGTACGGCTGCGGGCCGACCCGCAGACGCCCGTCCTGGTGCCCCGCGCGATCGAGATGGCCGAGACGCCCGACCGGTTGACCTGGTCGGTCGGGCCGGAGAGCCCGACTCACTGGCCGACCGCAGTCAAGGCGCTGGCCGACGAGGGCGTCCTGGACCGCGCGGCCCTGGTGGACGCCTGCGTCGCGCGTCTGCTGCGCGGCGGGCGCCCCCGGGATCTGCGCTTCGCCCTCGCCCTGCTCCAACTACTCGAACCGACCGCCCAGGAGCGCCAGGAGCAGAGGGCGGAGTGGATCGGGATGGCCGGCGACGCCCCTTCGTCGGTCGCCGCGTACGCCCAGGGGATCCTCGCCGGACTCGCGGCCGAGGGTGCGCTGTCGGTCCGGGATCTGGCCGAGATGTCGGGACCGGTGCTCTTCCGTACGGAGAAGAAGCTGGTCCGGGCGCAGTTGACGCTCCTCGGGAAGGTGCTCCGGCAGGAACCCGCCCAGGCGGCGGAGCTCCTTCCGGTGGTCGCGGAGGCCTTCGGGCACGAGGACACCGGTCTGCAGGAGCGGGCGCTGAAGCTGGTGGGCCGCCATCTGTCGGCGGTGGACGAGCAGGTGCGGGTGGAACTGGCCGGAGCGGCCGCGCTATTGAGCCCCGTGCACCATCAGGCCGCGCGGGAGTTGTTCGGTGACGCGCCGGCCGATGGCGAGGACGCCCCGTACGAGGAGACCCTCCCGCCGGTGCCGGAGCTGCGCCCGGTCGCGGCGCCGGCGGAGACGATCGCGGAGCTGGTCGAGGACCTGGTGGCGCTGTCCAAGGGGCGTACGCACACGGCGGAGGAGTTCGAGCGGGCCCTGGGCGGACTGATCCGGCACGCCCACCGGGACCGGGCGGCGCTCAGGGAAGCGGTCCGCACCGCGTTCGCCGGCGCGTATTGGACCCATACGCATGTGGACGGTCGCCGCCTGGACACCTTCGTGTACGACACCCACGGCATCGACGTGGTCCTCGCGGCGCTGCTCGGCACCGTGCCCGAGTCGCGCATCGACGCGGGCCGGGCCCGTGATCACGGCTCGGCGACCTGTGCGCACACCGCCCTGGGGGGAGCGGTGGACGCCCGTCTGTGGGAGGCGGCTCATGTGATCACCACGGGCCGGCTCCCGTTCCTGCTGGCCGCGCCCAGCTGGCACACGGGGGCGCTCGCCCCTTCCGTGCTGGTCGAGCGGCTGCGCGTCTACCGCGACAGCGGAGTGGCGCCCGCTCCCGCGGACCTCGCGCAGGCGTTGCTGCGGGTCCGCAAGGCCGACGCCTCGGCGCGGGAGGCGGCCGCGGGGGCGGCGGCCCTCGGCACCCTGGCAGGTGAGCGGCTCTCGGAGTGGCTGACGAGGGAACCCCCGCTCGCCCCGCGGGTGCGGTTCCTTCCCCGTGGGCGGGACATGCACTCCGGAAGGTGGTGGCTGGACGATCGCCTGGAGAACGACACTCCCGCGCGGCCGGTCGCCTGGCACGATTTCCCGCCCGCCTTCCGGTGGCTGGGCTCGCCGCTGGCGGAGACCGCGGGCCGGTGCCATCACGGGAGCGGCGATCGGCAGAACTGGGCGAGCGTCCTTCCGGACGATCGGGAGACGTTGGCGGCCTGGCTGCTGCCGACGCTGGCCCGCAGCGTGGAGTGGGACGGCAGGGGGGCGGCCGAGGACCTCACCGCGCTGGCCGAGGCCGATGGCCCGGTCGGCCCGGCGCTCCATCTGGCGCTGGCACTCGGCCTCGGCTGCCGTCATGCGGAGGACCGGCTGACGGCGGTGGACGCGCTTCTCGTCCTGGCCGCCCGGGGCGAGCTCGACGCCGAGCGGCTGGGGGCCACGCTCGCCGGGCTCGTGGACGAGGGCACGGTCAAGGCCAACCGGCTCGCGGAGGCGGTCCGTACGGCTGCCGCCACCGGCGCGTACGCCACCACATGGTCCGTCCTCGCGGGTGCGCTGCCCGAGCTGCTCGCGGCCGGGCGGCCGGTGCACGGGCTCGGCGAGCTGCTGGCGGTGGCCGCCGACTGCGCGGAGCGGTGCGGCGCGACGGGGGAGATACCGGGTCTCGGGGCGACCGCGGCACGGCGCGGGTCCTCCCAGCTTCTGGTGCAGGCCAGGCGGCTGGGGAAGGCACTGCAGAAAAACGCCCCAGGAAACCGATCGGACCGCGACACAACTGGTTGAAAACAGTCACTAAGACCCCAGATCAGCGCTTAACCCGTCAGTCACAAAGCGTTCGTGATCACGCAACACCGCTGGGTCACAGTGAAGTCATGACTGATGTGACTTCTGCGAAGAGTGCCCGCCGCCCCCATCACTGGCGGCGGGACCTCATCGAACTGGCCGCCCTGTTCACGGCCGTGGTGGTGGCCGACACGATCGCCAAGACGGTCGTCCGCGGCGCCGAGGGTCCGTACATGCTGGTGTTCTCGGCGATCGCGCTGATCGCCACCGCCGCCTTCCACACCTGGTGGGCACGGCGCCACAGCCATGCGCCGCCGGCCGGTGATCCCGGTGGCAGCGGGGCGGCCCCGCCGCCCTCGGCCACCGGCACCGCCACGCCCCTGGGAACCGGCGCCGAGCGGAGCGATTCCGACGAGCCCGTCGAGACGGTGCTCTGGCGGATGCGGACCACCGTCCGTGACGCCCCGGGCAGTCTGGCCGCGCTGTGCACGGCCCTGGCCCGCCACGGCGTCGACATCCTGACCCTGCAGACGCACCCGCTGGCCGAGGGGACCGTCGACGAGTTCCTGCTGCGCGCTCCCGCCGCGCTCCAGGCCACGCAGCTGACCCGGGAGATCGCGATGGCGGGCGGCAGCGGCACCTGGATCGAACGGGCCGACGCCCACGACCTGGTGGACACGCCGACCCGACTGCTCGGTCTCGCGACCCGGACCGCGCTCGACGCCGCCGAACTCCCTCTCGCCCTGCGCGAACTCCTCGGCCGCTGCACCATCCACTCCCTGCCGGCCGTCTCCCTGAGCGGCCGCCCCACCGGGGAGACCGCCCCGGTCGAGGGCGTCCTGGAGGAGACGGTGATGCGGCTGCGCGACCCGAGCGGCGGGGCGATCACCATCGAGCGGCCCTATCTGCCGTTCACCCCCACCGAGTTCGCCCGCGCCCGGGCGCTGGTCGAGCTCGACGCCCGGCTCGGCCCGCGCATCCCGCGCAGCCAGGACGTCCTCACCCTCCCCGAGGGCAACGAGATCACGGTCCGCCGTGCCGACCAGCGCGACCTCGTCGCGGCGCGCGCCATGCACGACCGCTGCTCCGAGCGCACCCTCGGCCTGCGCTACCACGGTCCGGTGAGCGACGCGGACCGCTACCTCAACCATCTCCTCAGCCCGCGTTTCGGCCGCACCCTCGCCGTGCAGACGGCCTCCGGCCGTCTCGTCGCCCTCGGCCATCTGCTCTGGGACGGCGACGAGACGGAGGTCGCCCTGATGGTCGAGGACGACTGGCAGCGCAGGGGCATCGGCTCCGAACTCCTCGGCAGGCTGGTCGCGATGGCCGTCGAGGCGGGATGCGAGAGCGTCTACGCCGTGACCCAGTCCTCCAACACCGCGATGGTGGCCGCGATGCGGGCGCTGAACCTCCCCCTCGACTACCAGATCGAGGAGGGGACCCTGGTCATCACCGCCCGGCTCGCGGCAACTCCGCGGCCGAGTCGTCCGCCGTACGAGGAGCACGCGCCGTATCAGCGGGTGAAGCGCTGAGCGCCTGGGTCAGATCCCGCCACAGGTCCTCGACGTCCTCCAGACCGACCGACATCCTCAGCAGCCGGTCGCTGACGCCCGCCGAGCGCCGGTCTCCCTCGGCCACGATCCGGTGGCTGATGGAGGCCGGGTGCTGGATCAGGGTGTCGACGCTGCCGAGACTGACCGCCGGCGTGATCAGCCGTACGCCGGCGATCACGTCGTGCGGGTCTCCGTACACCTCGAAGGAGACCATCGCGCCCCCCACCCTGGGGTAGTGGACCCGGGCGATGCGCGGGTCGGTGGCGAGCCGCCGGACCAGTTCGGCGGCCGTCGCCGAGGCGGCCCGTACGCGCACGGGCAGGGTGGCGAGGCCGCGCAGCAGCAGATAGCCGGCGAGCGGGTGCAGCACACCGCCGGTGGCGAACCGCACCTGGCGCAGCACCCGGGCGAACTCCTCGTCGCAGGCCACCACGCCGCCCATGACGTCACCGTGCCCACCGAGGTACTTGGTCGCGCTGTGCAGCACGATCCGGGCGCCGTCCTCCGCCGGTCGCTGCAGCACCGGAGTGGCGAAGGTGTTGTCCACCAGCAGCGGAACCGACCCGCAGGCGTGGGCGACCGCACGGATGTCGACCTCGGCGAGGGTCGGGTTGGCCGGGGACTCCACCATCACCAGGCCCGTGTCCGGCCGGATCGCCTCGGCGATGCCGGCCGGGTCGGTCCAGGTGACCTCGGTGCCGAGCAGGCCCGCGTTCAGCAGATGGTCGCTGCAGCCGTACAACGGCCGGACGGCGACCACATGGCGCAGACCGAGGCTCGCCCGCGCCAGCAGGACGGCGGTGAGCGCCGCCATGCCGCTGGCGAACGCCACGGCGGAGTCGGTGCCCTCCAGACGGGCCAGCGCCGTCTCGAAGCGGGCGGTGGTCGGGTTGTCGAGTCGCGCGTAGACCGGCGGGCCCTCCAGCCGGGCGCCCGTGGTGGCGAACTCGTCGATCCGCGCGGCCTCCGCGCGGGTGTCGTACGACGGATAGGTGGTGGACAGATCGAGCGGCGGGGCGTGCAGACCGAGCTCAGCGAGATCTTCGCGGCCCGCGTGCACGGCTTCGGTGGCCAGAGCCCTGGGGGTGGAGGCGTCGTAGTCCATGTACATGACGGGCACTGTGAACGGATACCGGAAAGTAGGGGGATACCACCGTGCTACGTTCGGCAGATGGCTGATTCTGTCGTACTGGACCCGGTCGATCTGCACATTCTTCGCCTCCTGCAGAACGACGCCCGGACCACCTACCGCGAGCTCGCCGCCGAGGTCGGCGTGGCACCGTCCACCTGCCTGGACCGGGTGGCACGGCTGCGCCGCACGGGAGTGATCCAGGGGCACCGGCTACGGCTGGATCCGGCCAAACTCGGCCGTGGTCTGGAAGCGCTCCTCCTCGTACAGGTGCGCCCGCACCGGCGTGAACTGATCGGTCCGTTCGTCGACAGGATTCGTGCGCTCCCGGAGTCGCGCGCGCTGTTCCATCTGACGGGGCCCGACGACTATCTCGTGCACGTGGCCGTGGCCGACCCCGCCGACCTGCAGCGACTCGTGCTGGACGAGTTCACCTCGCGCCGCGAGGTGGCCCGCGTCGAGACCCGGCTGATCTTCCAGCAGTGGGAGTGCGGACCGCTCCTTCCCCCCGTTCCGGGCGCTCATTTGTCGGCCGAGTGAGAGGGATCGAGGGTGACGCGGGGACGGTGGAGGCACGAGGATGAGCCTCATGCCAGAGACTTCCAGCAGCGCGCTGCCCCGCCAGGTCGCCGACACCTACGTCGACGCACTCATCGAACTCGACCCGATCACCGGTACATACCTGGGAGTCAAAGAGAGCGCCGGCCTCCTTCCCGATTTCTCGCCGGCCGGCCAGGAGGCGGTGGCCGAACTCGCCCGCCGCACCCTGGCCCTGCTCGACGAGGCCGAGCGGCGGCCGGGCGCGGACTCCGACGCCGAACGGCGCTGCGGCCGGCTGCTGCGGGAGCGCCTGACGGCCGAACTCGCCGTCCATGACGCCGACGAGGGCCTCTGCGCGGTCAGCAACATGCGCTCCCCCGCGCACAGTGTGCGGATGGTGTTCACCGTGATGCCGACGGAGACGGAGGAGGACTGGGAGGCCGTGGGCAGACGGCTGCGCGCGGTCCCGGCGGCTCTCGACGGTTACCGCGCCTCGCTCGCGCTCGGCCTGGAGCGCAAACTCCTGGGCGGCCCCCGGCCCACCGCCACGTTCATCGACCAGTTGACGGAGTGGTCCGGCGGGAGCACCGGAGGCCGGGGCTGGTTCGAGGAGTTCGCCGCCTCCGGGCCGGAGTCGTTGCGCCCTGAGCTGCGGACGGAGCTCGCCGCGGCGTCGCGCGGCGCGACCGAGGCGGTCGCCGCGCTGCGGGACTGGATGCGCGACGTCTACGCCCCCGCCGTCGCGGACGCGCCCGACACGGTGGGCCGCGAGCGGTACCAGCGGTGGTCGCGCTACTTCAACGGCACCGACCTGGACCTCGACCAGGCGTACGCCTACGGCTGGTCCGAGTACCACCGCATCCTCGGCGAGATGCGGACGGAGGCGGAGCGGATCCTTCCCGGCGCCGGCCCCTGGGAGGCTCTGGCACACCTGGACGTCCATGGCACCCACATCGAGGGCGTCGAAGAGGTCCGGGTCTGGCTGCAGAGCCTGATGGACGAGGCGATCGAGGCCCTCGACGGCACCCACTTCGAACTCGCCGAGCGGGTACGGCGGGTGGAGTCGCGCATCGCCCCGCCCGGCGGCGCCGCCGCCCCGTACTACACCGGCCCTTCCGAGGACTTCTCCCGCCCCGGCCGCACCTGGCTGCCGGTCGACGGCGAGACCCGCTTCCCGGTGTACGACCTGGTGTCGACCTGGTACCACGAGGGTGTCCCCGGCCACCACCTGCAGATCGCCCAGTGGGTGCACGTGGCCGACCGGCTCTCCCGCTACCAGGCGACGATCGGCGGGGTCAGCGCCAACGCCGAGGGCTGGGCGCTCTACGCGGAGCGGCTGATGGACGAGCTGGGCTTCCTGCCGGACGCCGAGCGCCGGCTCGGTTACCTGGACGGGCAGATGATGCGCGCCTGTCGAGTGATCGTGGACATCGGCATGCACCTGCAGCTGGAGATCCCGGCGGACTCGCCGTTCCACCCGGGCGAGCGGTGGACACCGGAGCTGGCGCAGGAGTTCTTCCAGCAGCACAGCAGCCGGCCGCCGGCCTTCGTCGAGAGCGAGATGACCCGCTATCTCTCGATGCCGGGACAGGCCATCGGTTACAAGCTGGGCGAGCGGGCCTGGCTCCTCGGCCGCGCCAACGCGCGCGCGGCGCACGGCGACGCGTTCGACGCGAAGGCGTGGCACATGGCGGCGCTTTCACAGGGGCCGCTGGGTCTGGACGACCTGGTGGACGAGATCTCACGTCTCTGAGACGAGACCTCGCGGCTCCGAGAACTCCCCGGGCATCCCTTGATCGCCCGGGGATTCCCCTGTATTTCTCGATCATGACCGGATACGCACCGGATGCCACCGACTGGCGCATCCTCGAAGCCCTGCAGTCCCAGGGAAGGGCCAGCTTCGCCGAGCTGGCCCGGGCCGTCTCAATGTCCGCGTCCGCCGTCACCGAGCGGGTGCGCAGGCTGGAGGAGGCCGGCGTGATCGCCGGGTACGCGGCCGTGGTGGACCAGGAACGGCTCGGTCTGCCGATCCTCGCCTTCGTCCGGCTGCGCTACCCGAACGGCAACTACAAGCCGTTCCACGATCTGATCGACGCCACGCCGGAGGTCCTGGAGGCGCACCATGTGACGGGCGACGACTGCTTCGTGCTCAAGGTCGCCGCACGATCCATGAAGCACCTGGAGGAGATCTCCGGGAAGATCGCCTCGCTGGGCTCCGTGACGACGAGCGTCGTGTACTCCTCCCCGCTCCCCCGCCGCGCCATCAGTCGCTGAGGCCGCCTGCCGTACGGAGCCGCACGGCCGAACCGTGCCGCTCCTTGACCACCTCCAGCTGGGCCGGGATCCGGCGACGCAGGTCGGCGACATGGCTGACGATGCCGACGCTGCGGTCCCTTTCGCGCAGGGAGTCCAGGACGTCGAGCACCTCGTCGAGGGTCTGGTCGTCCAGGCTGCCGAAGCCCTCGTCGATGAAGAGGGTGTCGAGCCGGACACCGCCGGCCTCGTCGGTGACGACGTCGGCGAGGCCCAGTGCGAGCGCGAGGGAAGCGAAGAACGTCTCTCCGCCCGAGAGGGTGGCGGTGTCCCGCTCGTTGCCGGTCCAGGCGTCGACGACATGAAGCCCGAGCCCGGCGCGCCTGCCCCCGGAGCGGGCGTCGGAGTGGACGAGGGTGTAGCGACCGGAGGACATGCGCTGGAGCCGGGCGGTGGCGGCGGCCGCGACCTGTTCGAGCCGGGCGGCCAGGACGTACGACTCCAGGCGCATCTTGCGTTCGTTCTCGGCCGAGGTGCCGGCGGTGAGTCCGGCGAGCCGGGCGACGCGTTCGTACGTGACGCGGAGCGGTCCGAGACGGCGCACCTCGGTGTCGGCCTCGCCGGAGAGCCGCGCCAGTTCGGCACACCGGTCGCGTACGGCGTCGAGGGCCGACGTGGCGTCCCGGAGGGTCCGTTCGGCCGCGGTGTGCGCGGCCTCGGCGCCCGCCGGGTCGGCGGGGGGACGGGAGGCGGCGGCCCGGGTCTCCGGCTCGGCGAGCCGGTCGGCGACGGCGGCCGCCTCCGCCTGCCAGGCGTCCAGGCGGTGCTGGAGGGTGCGGCGTTCGCCGTCCTCCAGGAGTGCGGCGGCGGCCGCGGCGGGGGTGTCGAACCCGGCGCTGTAGGCGGCGTCGGCGAGCCGGTCGTCTGCGTCCTTCAGCCGCTGGGCGGTGCTGTCGACGGTTCGTACGGTCTCGGCCGCGTCGATCAGGATGGCGATCCGCCGCTCCAGCCGTGAGGCGTGTTCGGCGACGCTGCCCGACTCGCCCCGGCCGCGGGCCAGTTCCGCGTGGAGGACGGTCTGTTCCCGCTCGAGCGCCTCGCGCTGCGAGGTCCGTGCGGCGACCCGCCGCTCGGCGTCCCGCTGGGCCCCGACCCGGCTCTCGTACTCGCGCTCCGCGCGGGCGAGAGCCTCGCGCGCGCCGTGCGTCTGCCCGGCGAGCGCGTGCGCCTCGGCATGCTGCCGGGTCAACTCCGCCACCTCGTGGGCCAGTTCCTCGACGCTCGGCTCGCTTACGGCGGCTTCCGTACGGTCGGCCGACTCGGCGTCTCGCGATCCGGCGCCCTGCGCGGGGACGGTGTCGAGCCGCGCCTCGCGGCCGTCCGTGAGGTCGGCGCGAGAGGCCTCGCGCCTCCCTGCGGGCAGCGACCCGCCGGTCGCGGCTCCCGTGCCCCGTGCGCCGTCCGCCCCTCGCTCGCCGCCGGCCGGACCGCCACTCGGCCGGGCCGAGGACGAGGCGGTGGCGGCCAAACCGGTCCCGGACAAACCGGTCGCGGCCAAACCGGTCCTGGACAAAGCGGTCCCGGACAAAGCGGTCCCGGTCAAACCTCCCGAGGCGGCCACCTCACGAGCCGTACCCGTCGCAGCGGTGTACGCGTGCGGGGCCTCTCCGTCCGCCGGGCCCGCGAGGACCTCCGCACGGGCCGCGGACCAGGCTTCCCTGATGACCGCGAGCTCGCGTTCGGCCGTGGCCCTGGCCTCCTCCGCGGACGTGAAGGCGGCGTAGGCGGTGTCCTCCGCGGCCCGATCCACGTGGTCGGCGCCCGTGCGGGCCGGGGCCGGGTGGTCGGCGGAGCCGCAGACCTGACAGGGGGCCCCGGGGGTCAGGGCGGCGGCCAGTTCGGCGGCG
>NZ_JAGGOS010000075.1:35426-35663 GCF_018614205.1 Streptomyces sp. ISL-36
GGTGAGGTCCGCCCGGCGGGCCTCCCACCCGGCCAGCCAGCCGCCCGCGTCCTGAAGGATCTCCTCGTCGGCGCGCGCCTGCCGCTCCAGCACGGAGCGTTCGCGGGTGATCTCGGCGCTGCGCCGCTCGGCCCGCCGCGCTGCCTCGAGTCCGCCGAGCTCCTCGCGCAGCCGCCGCTCCAGCGCGGACAGGTGCTCCGCGCCCGCGTCGGCCAGGTCGGGCGGCAGCAGCTCGCG
>NZ_JAGGOS010000076.1 GCF_018614205.1 Streptomyces sp. ISL-36
GCCCCGGCCGCCCCGCGCCTCGGCGAAGGTCCCGCTCGGCCGCCGGCTGAAGCGGGACCGGACCCTGCTCCTCATGACGCTGCCCGCGCTCCTGCTGGTCCTGGTCTTCAACTACATACCGATCCTCGGCAATGTGATCGCCTTCCAGGACTACGACCCCTACGTCTCCACCAACGGCGTCACCGCCATGCTGGAGAGCCCCTGGGTCGGCCTCGCCCAGTTCGAGCGGGTCTTCTCCGACCCCTCGTTCTGGCACGCGGTGGAGAACACCTTCGTCCTGTTCCTCCTCCAGCTCGTCCTCTTCTTCCCGGTGCCGATCGCCCTCGCGCTGCTCATCAACAGCGTGCTGCGGCCCAGGGTGCGGGCGATCGTCCAGGCGGTGCTCTACCTGCCGCACTTCTTCTCCTGGGTCCTGGTCGTCACCGTCTTCCAGCAGATCCTCGGCGGCGCCGGCATCATCGCGCAGACCCTGCGGGAACATGGCCGCGAGGGCTTCGACCTCATGACCGACCCGGAGATCTTCAAGTACCTGGTCACGGTCGAGGGCATCTGGAAGGACGCGGGGTGGGGCGTCATCGTCTTCCTCGCCGCGCTCGCCGCCGTCAACCAGGACCTGTACGAGGCCGCGGCGATGGACGGCGCGAACCGATGGCGCCGGATGTGGCACGTCACGCTGCCCGCGTTGCGGCCGATCATCGCGCTCCTCCTCGTCCTGCGGGTCGGTGACGCGCTCACCGTCGGCTTCGAGCAGCTGCTGCTGCAGCGCGACGCGGTCGGCCCCGGCGCCGCGGAGGTCCTCGACACCTTCGTCTGGTGGACGGGTCTGCGCAGCCAGGACTTCAGCTACGCGGCGGCCGCCGGACTGATCAAGGGAGTCGTCGGCCTCGTGCTCGTGCTCTCGGCGAACAAGGCGGCCCATCTCATGGGCGAGCAGGGGGTGTACCGGAAATGACCGTGACGACGACAGGACCGGGCCGGACGCAGGCCGGCCCAGGCGGGCGATGGGCCGCCCCCGCCCGCCCCGTCTGGGAGGAACCGCCCACCCGTACCGGCCTCACCGCCAAAGGCGCCGTCCTGGCCCTGGCCTGCCTCGCCGTGCTCTTCCCGCTCTGGATCGTGGTCGTCACCAGCCTCTCCTCCAAGCGGACCATCACGGAGGCCGGCGGACTGGTCGTCGTCCCGAAGGACATCACCTTCATCGCCTACCAGGAGCTGCTCAGCGGCGGCCAGGTCACCCGCGCCGCACTCGTCAGCGTCGGTGTGACGGTGGCCGGCACCCTCTTCTCGATGACCGTCTCGGTCCTCTGCGCCTACGGTCTGTCCCGGCCGGGTTCCCTCGGCCACCGCGCCATCCTGCTGACGCTGATGGCCACCATGTTCTTCGGCGCCGGGCTGATCCCCACCTATCTGCTCGTGCAGACGCTCGGTCTCACCGACACCTATCTCGCGCTGATCCTGCCGAGCGCCGTGAGCGTCTTCAACATCCTGGTGCTGCGCGGGTTCTTCATGGGCGTCTCGCCCGAACTCATCGACAGCGCCCGCATCGACGGCGCCGGCGACCTGCGCATTCTCTGGCAGATCGTGATGCCGCTGTCCCGTGCGGTGATCGCCGTCATCACCCTCTTCTACGCGGTGGGGTACTGGAGCGCCTGGTTCAACGCCTCGATCTACCTCAGCGACCAGAAGATGATGCCGCTGCAGAACGTCCTCATCCAGCTCGTGCAGAAGCAGGAGATCCCGGTGGGGCTCGGCCAGGCCGTCAAGGCCGGCCCGCTCTCCGGGGTCGCCGTCCAGATGGCCGTGATGGTGCTGGCTCTGCTGCCCGTCGCGGTCTTCTCCCCCTTCGTCCAGAAGCACTTCAAGAAGGGCATGCTGACCGGCGCCGTCAAGGGCTGAGCCCCAGGCCCGCGCGGCATCCCCCACCTTTCCCCGTCGAGCGTGAGGTCCGTCATGCCCCTGCCCCTGCCCAGGCCGATGGGCGTTCCTTCCCGGCGCGCCGTTCTCGCCGGAGCCGCCGCCGCGGCCGCCGCCACCGCCCTTCCCCTACGCCCGGGCACGGCGCGGGCCGCGACCCCGGCAGCCCCGGCCGACGCGGCGAGCGCGCCGTACCGCTGGCGCACCGCGGTCATCGGCGGCACCGGCTTCATCACCGGCGTCCTCTTCCACCCCGCCGTCCGCGGCCTCGCCTACGCCCGCACCGACATCGGCGGCGCCTACCGCTGGGACAACGCCTCCGCCCGCTGGACCCCGCTCACCGACCACCTCGGCTGGGACGACTGGAACCTCCTCGGCGTCGAGGCCCTCGCCGTCGACCGGTCCCACCCCGACCGCCTCTACCTGGCCCTCGGCACCTACAGCCAGCCATGGGCCGGCAACGGCGCCGTCCTGCGCTCCGAGGACCGCGGCGCGACCTGGTCCCGCACCGACCTCACCGTCAAGCTCGGTGCCAACGAGGACGGCCGCGGCACGGGCGAACGCCTCCTCGTCGACCCCCGCGACAGCGACACGCTCTGGCTCGGCACCCGCCACGACGGCCTGCTGAGGTCCACCGACCGGGGCGCCACCTGGGCACCCGCGACCGGCTTCCCCGCCCGGCCCACCCCCAACGGCCAGGGCGTCACCTTCCTCACCGCCGCCGGCCGCACCGTCTACGCCGGCTGGGGCGACGACGGCCCCACCCTCCTGCGCTCGACCGCCACCGGCTGGGAAGCAGTCCCCGGCCACCCCACCGGCCCCACCGCCAAGGTCCCGGTCAGGGCCGCCTACGACGCCTGCGCCCACGAGCTGTACGTCACCTACGCCGACGCACCCGGACCCAACGGCCAGTCCACCGGATCGGTCCACAAGCTGCACACCGTCACGGGCCGCTGGACGGAGGTCACCCCCGTCCGCCCCGGCGGGACGACGGCCGACGGCTCCGCCGACACCTTCGGCTACGGCGGCGTCGCCGTCGACGCCCGCCGCCCCGGCACCGTCGTGGTCTCCACCAACAACCGCTGGGCCGACGTCGACACGCTCTTCCGCTCCACCGACGGCGGCGCGACCTGGACGTCACTCAAGAACACCGCTGTCTTCGACGTATCGGAGACTCCCTTCCTGAAGTGGGGCGACGAGCACCCCAAGTTCGGCTGGTGGATCCAGGCGCTCGCCCTCGATCCCTTCGACGCGAGACATCTGCTCTACGGCACCGGCGCGACCCTCTACGCGACCCGCGACCTCGTGCACTGGGCCCCGCGCGTGCGCGGCCTGGAGGAGTCCGCCGTGCGCCAGCTGATCTCGCCGCCGGTCGGGACGGCACATCTGATCAGCGGGCTCGGCGACATCGGCGTCATGTACCACGACAGCCTCACGGCGTCCCCCTCCCGCGGCATGGCAACGCGTCCCGTGTTCGGGTCGGCGACCGGGCTCGCGCAGGCCGCGCTGCGGCCCCGCCATGTCGTCCGCACCGGCTGGGGCGACCACGGCAACGGTGCGTACTCCACCGACGGGGGCCGGACCTGGGCGCCCTTCTCCGCCCAGCCCCCCATCGCCAAGGACGCACCGGGACCGATCGCCCTCGGCGCCGACGCCACGGCCATGCTCTGGTCCTTCGTGCACTGGGACGGCACCAGACACGCCACGCACCGCTCCACCGACAACGGCGCGACCTGGACCGAGATCTCCTCCTTCCCGAAGGGCGCCACGCCGGTCGCCGACCCGGCCGACCCGACGCTCTTCTACGCGTACGACACCGACACAGGAAACGTATACGTGAGCACTGACAGTGGCGCCTCGTTCACCGTCGGTGCCACCGGCCTCCCCGCGGGCGACAGCCAGTTCCGCATCGCCGCCGCACCGGGACGCCGCGGCGACCTGTGGCTCTCCGCCAAGTGGAACGGCCTCTACCGTTCCACCGACGCCGGCCGCACCTTCACCAAGGTGACCAGCTGCTGGGCCTCGTACGCCCTCGGCTTCGGCAAGCCCGCCGAGGAGGGCGGCTACTCGGCGGTCTACCAGACCGGGGCCACGGCCGACGTCGTCGGCGTCCACCGCTCCGACGACGAGGGCGCGAGCTGGACCCGTATCAACGACGACGCCCACCAGTGGGGATGGACCGGCGAAGTGATCACCGGCGACCCGCGCGTGTACGGCCGCGTCTACCTCGGCACCAACGGCCGGGGCATCCAGTACGGAGACATCGCCTGATGCCGAGCCTCGACGACGTGACCCGCCCCGACGGCGGCCGGCCGCCCCGCATCCTCTTCGGAGGCGACTACAACCCCGAGCAGTGGCCGGAGGAGACCTGGCCCGAGGACGTCCGCCTCATGAAGGAGGCCGGCGTCAACTCGGTCACCCTCGGCGTCTTCTCCTGGGCGAGGATCGAACCCCGCCCCGGTGCCAGGGAGTTCGGCTGGCTCGACCGGCTCATGGACCTCATGCACGAGAACGGCATCGGCGTCGTGCTCGCCACCCCCACCTCGTCGCCCCCGCCCTGGATGGGACGCCTCCACCCCGAGACCCTGCCGCGCGACGCGAACGGCCTGACCGAGTGGTGGGGCTCACGCCAGCACTTCTCCCACTCCAGCCCCGTCTACCGGCGCTACGCCGCCGCCCTCACCGAGGACCTCGCCGCCCGCTACGGGAGCCACCCCGCCCTGACCATGTGGCACATCAACAACGAGTACTGCACCTACGACTGGGGGGACGAGGCGGCACGCACCTTCCGCACCTGGCTCCAGCGGAGGTACGCCACCCTCGACGCCCTCAACACCGCCTGGGGCGCCGCCTTCTGGAGCCAGGGCTACGCCTCCTGGGACGAGATCCTCCCGCCCCGGCACGCGCACTACATGAAGAACCCCACCCACGTGCTCGACTTCAAGCGCTACACCTCCGACATGCTCCTGGAGTGCTACCGCGCCGAGCGCGACATCGTCCGCCGCCACACCCCGCACATCCCGGTCACCACCAACTTCATGCCGTTCTGGACCGGCCAGGACGCCTGGGCGTGGGCCCCGGAGGAGGACCTCGTCTCCGTCGACATCTACCCGGACCCGAAGGACCCGCACGGCGGCCAGTACAACGCCATGATCGGCGACATGACCCGCTCCCAGGCGGGCGGCGGCCCGTGGATGGTCATGGAGCAGGCGGCCGGACCCGTCAACTGGCGGGGCGTCAACCACCCCAAGCCGTACGGGCTCAACCGCCTCTGGTCGCTCCAGTCCGTCGCCCACGGCGCCGACGGCCTGTGCTACTTCCAGTGGCGCCAGTCCCGCCAGGGGGCGGAGAAGTTCCACTCCGGGATGGTCGGCCACGCCGGGCAACAGGGCCGGGTCTTCCGCGAGGTCAAGGAGATCGGCCACGAACTCAGCCTGCTCGGTGCGGAGGTGGCGGGCCGCCGGGTGACCGCCGACGTGGCCGTCCTGCACGACTGGAACTCCTGGTGGGCCGGCGAACAGGACGGGCGGCTCTCCGCTCTCGTCGACTACACCGAGATCGTCCGTGCCTGGCACCGCGCCCTGTGGGAGGCACACACCACCACCGACTTCGCGCACCCCGCGCACGATCTCTCCGCCTACCGGCTCGTCGTCGTCCCGCACCTCTACCTCCTCGACGACACGGCGATCGAGAACCTGCTCGGCTACGTCCGCGCCGGCGGCACCCTGGTCTGCGGCTTCCTCACCGGAGTGGCCGACGAGGACGACCGCGTCCGCCCCGGCGGGATCGACCCGCGCCTGCGCGAACTCCTCGGCATCGCCACCCTCCACGAGTGGTGGCCCCTGGACGCCGACGAACGGGCCGACTGCGGCGACTTCCACGGCACGCACTGGTCCGAGGAGCTGACCCCCGCACCCGGAGCCGAGACGGTCGCCTCCTACAAGGGCGGCGAGCTCGACGGGCTGCCGGCCGTCCTGCGCAACGGCCGCGCCTGGTACGTCTCCACACTGCCCGAACCGACCGCGCTGCGCACCCTCCTCACCCGCATCGCCCATGAGGCGGGGGTGCGGCCGGTCCTCGACGGCCTCCCCGACGGCGTCGAGGCCGTACGCCGCGGCGAGCTGCTCTTCCTGCTCAACCACCAGCGCGAGGAAGCGACCGTACGGATCCCGGGCCGCCACCGCGACCTGCTCACCGGTGTAGTCGTCGAAGGCTCGCTGCGGCTGGGCCGGTACGGCGTGGCGGTGCTGGGGGAGCCGTCGTGACGGGGGCGGCGGCGGGGGAGTCCGGAGCGGTCCACGGTACGTGGGAGGCCTCGCCCGCGCGCCGCTGGGAGGACTGTCTCCTCAGCGGCAACGGCCGGCACGGGGCCATGGTCTTCGGCGACCCGGACGACGACCGTGTGATCATCACCCACCACACGCTCGTACGGCCGAACAACGCCGAGGAGGACACCCGGCCCCCACGCCTCGCCGATCGGCTCGCCGGCCTCCAGGACCGCCTCCTGGCCGGCGACGTCACCGCCGCCGAGCGCTTCACCGACGGACGTCCGGTGCGCTGGGTCCGTCCCTTCCACCCCGGCTTCCAGACCCGGCTGCGCTGCGGTGCCGGTGGGGCGGCGTCCCATTTTCGACGGAGCGTCGACTACACCACGGGAGTGGTGAGCGCCGTGCGCGGCAGGCGGCACAGCGAGGTCTTCGTCTCCCGTGCGGACGACGTCGTCGTCCAGTACGTGACCGCCCCGGGATCCGAGGCGGAACTGCGCCTCGACCACCGGCTGCCGGGTGCGCCGGAGGGTATGGCCGTCGGTCGCGGCATGGCGCTCACCCCGGACGGCGCCCTCCTCACCCTCCGCGCGGGCTACCCCGGCAGCCGTCTCGGCTTCACGGGGGTGTCGCTGGCCGTCGCGGACGGGGGCCGTACGGAGATCACCCCGGCGGGCGTACGGTTCGAGGGGGCGCGGGCGCTGCTCGTCCTGACCCGCGTACGCCGCCATGAGGGCGAGGCGGACATCGCGGCCGAGACCGGTGCACTGCGCGCCCTCCTGGCCCGCCCGGACGCCCCCGGCGACGCGGCCCGCACGGCCGCCGACCGTGAGCCTGCCCCCGCCGGCCAGGGCCTCCCGGACCAGGACACCGCCGACCAGGACCCCTTGGATCAGGGCCTCCCGAAGCAGGGCTCCGCCGACCAGGACCTCCCGGAGCGGGATCCCGCCGACCAGGCCACCGCCCCTGCGGACCAGGACCCGTCCGCCGGCCGCGATGCCCCAGCCGACGGGAGCGCCCCTGCCGGCCGGGACCTCGCCGCCTGTCACGCCCGGCTGCTCGCCCGCCATGTCGCCCTGCACCGCCCGGCCTACCAGCGCGTCACCCTCGACCTCGGCGCCGATCCGGCCGAACGCGCGCTCCCCGGCACCGCGCTGCTTCGCCTCCCGCACAGCCCCGCCCTCCTGGAGCGGCTCTTCGCCGCCGGGCGCTATCACCTCCTCTCCGCCTCCGGGCTGCTCCCGCCCCGCCTCACCGGCCTGTGGACCGGCGACTGGAACACCGCCTGGTCCGGCGCCTTCACCACCGACGCCAACCTCAGCCTCCAGACCGCCTCGGCCGTGGCCGCCGACCTCCCCGAGGTGACGGAGGCTCACGCACGGTTCGTCCAAGGCCAGCTGCCGGACTGGCGGGACAACGCCCGGGACATCTTCGGCGCCCGCGGCATCGTGGCCCCCGCCCACACGGACGGCGTCACGGGACACACGTACCACTTCAGCCGCCCCTACCCCCTCCACCTCTGGACCGCAGGCGCCGACTGGCTCCTCGCACCGCTCGTGGAGCACGACGAGACCCGGGGGGCCCGCGATCCCCTCCTCGCCGTCGCTCTCGGCGAACTCGCCGACTTCTACGAGGACTTCCTGACCCGGACCGGGCCCGACGGCACTCTCGCCGTCGTCCCCTCCTACTCGCCGGAGAACCGCCCCGCCAACGCCGGCTGGGGCACGGTCAACGCCACCATGGACCTCACCGCCGCCCGTCACGCCCTGGAGACGGCAGCCGCCTACGACCCCGGCCCGGCCGCCGACCGCCGGCGCGCGCTCGCCCGCCGCCTCCCGCCGTACCGGATCAACGACGACGGCGCGCTCGCCGAATGGGCCTGGCCCGGGCTGGACGACACCTACGACCACCGCCACCTCAGCCACCTCTACGCCGTGTGGCCGCACACCGAGATCAATCCGTACGACACCCCCGACCTGGCCGAAGCCGCCCACCGCGCTCTCGAACTGCGGGGCGCCGAGAACGACTCCGCGCACGGGCACATCCACCACGCCCTGATCGCGGCCCGGCTGCGCGACGCGCCCCGCGCCGAGGCGGCCCTGCGCAGGGTTCTCGCGGGCGACTACTTCCACGACTCGCTGATGAGCTCCCACTACCCGGACCGCGACGTGTACAACGCCGACGCCGCCCACGCCCTGCCCGCCCTGCTCATCGAGATGCTGGTGCAGTCCACGCCCGAGCGCCTCGTCCTGCTCCCCGCTCCCCCCACCGCCCATCCGCGCGGCCGGCTCACCGGCGTCCGCACCCGGTTCGGCGCCCGGATCGACCTCACGTGGGCGCCGGGAACGTACACCGCCGTCGTCCGTCCCACCCGCGACCACCGTGTCGACCTCAGAACACCCGCCGGATCGCGCCCGCTCGACCTGCGCGCCGGTGAGGACCGCGTGCTCACCCCCGAGCCGCGGTAGACCCCCCACAGGGAAAGGCACCCACCATGCCACGACGCACGACTCCGCTCGCCCGGCTGCGCACCGCGCTGCTCGCACCCGCCCTGGCCCTCGGCGCCACACTCGGCCTCGCCGCCGCCCCGGCCGAGGCCGCCGTCTGGAACACCTGCGACCAGTGGGGGAACAGCGACCTCGGCGGATACACGCTCTACAACAACATCTGGGGAGCCGGCGCCGGCAGCCAGTGCGTCTGGGCCAACTCCGGTACGAACTGGGGCGTCTGGGCGAACCACCCCGACACCGGCGGCATCAAGTCCTACCCCAACGCCAAGAAGACCGTGAACAAGAGGATCAGCGCCTTCACCACCCTGACCAGCAGCTACAACGTCACGGTCCCGTCCTCCGGCGCGTTCAACAGCTCCTACGACATCTGGGACACCGACTACGACTACGAGATCATGCTCTGGGTCAACGACACCGGCGCCGTCGGCGCGCTGGGCGACTACCAGGGCACGGCCGGCCTCGGCGGCCACACCTGGCGGGTGTACAAGGGGAAGGTCCCCCACGCCGACGGCAGCCACCACGACGTCTTCTCGTTCCTGCGGACCTCGGACTCGACGTCCGGGACCGTGAACATCCTGCCGATCCTCAAGTGGATCAAGGACACGAAGGGGTGGATGGGCGACGAGACCATCGGCGACGTCCAGTTCGGCTTCGAGATCACCTCGTCGTCCGGCGGCAAGGACTTCCGCGCCAACAGTCTGACGATCAACGCGAGCTGACCTCAGGGGCCGGTCCCGAGCTGTCCCGCACGGTCAGCTCGGGCGGCAGGAGGACGACCTCCTCGCCCGGGCGGTCCTGCAGCTTGGCCATCAGAAGCTCCACCGCCCGCCGCCCGAGCTCCTGCGCGGGGACCGCGACGGAGGTGAGCCGGACGGAGGCCTGGGCGGCGACCTGTTCGGGACATACGGCGACCACGGAGACGTCCTCCGGTACGGCGCGCCCGTCCTGGCGCAGCAGGGCGAGCAGCGGCTCCACCGCTGCCTCGTTCTGTACGACGAACCCGGTGGTGCCCGGCCGTTCGTCGAAGATCCTGCCGAGCGTCCCGGCGAGGGGGCCGTAGCCGCCCTCGCACGGCCGGTGCAGCACGCTGAGGCCCCGCCGCGCGGCGCGGTCGCGCAGCCCGGCGAGGGTCCGTTCGGCGAAGCCGGTGTGCCGTTCGTAGACGCCGGGCGCCTCGCCGATGACGGCGAGGTCCCGGTGTCCGAGGTCCGCCAGATGATCGGCGCACAGGGCGCCGGTCGCCGTGAAGTCGAGGTCGACGCAGGTGAGTCCCGAGGGGTCGGCCGGCAGTCCGACGAGGACCGCGGGCTGGCCGCCCGCTCGGAGCAACGGCAGCCGCTCGTCGTCGAGTTGGATGTCCATCAGGATCATCGCCTCGGCGAGTCCGCTGCCGGTGACGCGCTGCACCGCGGCGGGGCCCTCCTCGCCGGTGAGGAGGAGGACGTCGTAGCCGTGGACGCGGGCCGTGGTGGCGATGGCGATGGCGATCTCCATCATCACGGGCACGTACATGTCGGTGCGCAGCGGCACCGTCAGGGCGATGATGCGGGACCGGCTGCTGGCGAGGGCCCTGGCTCCGGCGTGGGGGTGGTAACCGAGGTGCTCGATGCTGTCGCGGACCCGCTGTCGGGTGACGGCGGAGATGGAGCGCTTGCCGCTGAGGACGTAGCTGACCGTGCTGGCCGACACTCCGGCGTGCCGGGCTACCTCGGCAAGGGTGACCATCCACACTCCCGGGTGTGTGAAGCGCTTCGATGCGGCGTCATGCGGTTCATCCGGCTCTGAACAGGGAGACCGTATCTCGGGGAGACGGAGGTGTCCAGGTGTCGGGCTGATCACGTCGAAGCGCTTCGATCCCTCTGTGCGTCGGGTCAACCGGTCGCTGGCGGGACGACCGCGACCGGGCAGTGCGCGTGATGCAGGACGGCGTGGGCGACCGAGCCCATGAGGAGCGACTCGACCCGATGCCGGTGATGGCGGCCCACCACCACGAGACCGGCGACGCGGGAACCCTCGACGAGCCGCCCCGCCGCGTCCGCCGGAACGACCGTGGGCGTGACCTCGACGTCCGGATACCGCGCGGTGAACGGACGCAGCCGCTCCTCCTGCTGCCGTGCCGTCTCGCGGACCAGGTCCGGAACGTCGTCCACGGGCAGGGGCGGCGGTACCTGCAGGGCGGGAGCCGGCGGGCCGACCAGCATGACCGGCGACGGCGGAAGCCGGTAGGCGGTCACCGCTTCGAGGCCCACCTCCCGCCGCTGGGCGGCCTCGAAGGCGAAGTCCAGGACCTCGTCCGAGGTCTCCTCGACATGGAGCCCGACCAGGACCCGGCCCGCCGCCGCGTCGCTCTCCAGGGACGCGGTGCGCGCCTCGTGCGGAACGACGACGACCGGACAGGGCGCCGCCGAGGCCAGAGCCCGGCTGGTGGAGCCGAGCAGCAGGCTCGCGAAGCCGCCCCGCCCACGGGACCCGACGGCCAGCAGCCGAGCGGCGCCGGCCGCCCCGAGCAGGGCGTCGGTCACCGAGCCGTCGAGCGACGCGTACCGTACGGGCACCTCTTGGGCCCGGCCTTCGATCCACGCACGGACGCCGTCGACGACCGTGTCGGGGATCGTGGGCGCCTCGCCCAGCGAGGCGATGCGGGCGGCCCCGAGCTGGAGCTCCTCCGGGCGTACATGGGCCACGACGAGGGGAGCGCCGAGCCCGCGGGCGGCGCTCAGCGCCCACTCCAACGCCCTGTGGCTGTGCTCCGAACCATCCACACCCACGACAACCGACTTTTCGCTCATAACCAGATCATTTCAGGCCGCGGGCCGGCCCGCCCGGCACGACGCCCGCACTGCGCACGGAACGACGCCCGGCACGGCGCCCGGCCGGCCCGAAACGGCGCCCGGCCGGTCAAGCCATAGGGTGGGGCCCAGCGGGACAGGAGAGGTGGAAACTGTGAGTCAACAGCACGCGGAATACGACGTCTTGGTGATCGGCGGCAGCGGCGTGGACATCGTCATCCGGGTCGACTCCCTGCCCGTCCCGCTCGCCGACTCCGTCCATGTCGGTCCGATCGAGGAGTGGCCCGGCCACACCGGGGCGAACGTCGCTCTCGGGGCGCGGGCGCTCGGCCTGCGCGTGGCGTTCCTGGACTGCATCGGCGACGACTGGACCGGTGCGCTGGTGCGCGAGCGCCTCGCCAAGGGCGATGTGGAGTTCGACGCCGTGATCTCGGCGGCGGGCACGCGCCGGGCGGTGAACCTTGTGGACGCGACCGGGCGCCGGATGTCGTTCTACGACGGGCGCGACCCCGCCGATCTGCGCATGCCGCGGGAGGTGTACCTGCCCCGGCTGCGCCGCGCGCGCCACGTCCACCTCTCCATCACGAACTTCACGCGCTTCCTGTACGACGACATCGAGGACCTCGGGATCCCCGTCTCCACCGATCTGCACGACTGGGACGGACTGGCGGAGCACCACCGGGAGTTCGCTCTCCGCTCCGATCTCGTCTTCCTCAGTGCGGAGGGAGCCGGCGAGGGAACCCCCGCCCTGATGCGCGAGATCCTCCGCGAGGGCCGCGCCCGGACCGTGGTCGCCACGGCGGGAGCGAACGGTTCCTACGTCCTCACCAGGGACGGCGGCCCGACGCCGCACCACGTACCGGCAGTCGTGCCCCCGTCGCCGGTCGTCGACACCAACGGCGCCGGCGACGCCTACGTCTCCGGCTTCCTGTACGGCAGGCTCGGCGGCCGTGACGTCCTCGACTGCGCCCGCCTGGGCACCGTGGCGGGAGCCCACGCCTGTACGGCACCGGGCTCCACCGCTCTCATCGGCCCCGAGGCCCTGTCGGCGGCCTTCGGAGAGTGACGCCGACGCACCACCCCCGGTGGACGGGACACCCCACCGTCCACCGGCGTTCACCCGTCCACCGGCGCTCACCCGTCCACCGGCGCTCACCCGTCCACCGGCGCCCACGCCGGGCGCCGGTGCGCGGCGGGGGAGAGGAGGGATCAGCCCCGTGAGGCGGCCTTCACGTGCTCGATCACCTCGGTGTACTCCTTCGTCGGCGAGAAGTCCACGTAGTCGCAGTCCTCGAGCGCCTCGGGAGCGTGACCCGGAGGCCAGTAGAAGGCCTCACCGGCCTCGTAGACATGGTCCCCGTCCTTGGTACGCATCTTCAGGCGGCCGGAGAAGAGATACCCCCAGTGCGGGCACTGGCACAGGTCGTCCGTCATGCCCTTGAGGGCGGGCCCCATGTCCGTGCCGGCGGGCAGGTGGACGAAGGACACGCTGGTGTCGCCGCCGATGTCCCGCGTCCGCAGTTCCACGCCGTTGCCCTCGATGGCCACGGGTGTGTCGTTCCGCGTCGTTGCCGTCATGGCGCCTCCACGGCTGATCCGCTCCGGTGCTCGCCGGAGCTGAGCTGTCCCGGTGTACGGCTTCTCCTCCCAGTCTCCCCCCGCGCGCCCGGCCCGGCCCGCCGGGTGCGGGCGGGGCGGCCGGACGCGGGGGCGGAGTCAGCCCGTGAACGGTGGCAGGGCGGCGAACTCCGGAACCACCTCGACGCCCTCGGCGAGCGCCCCGAGCACCGCCCTGACCCGGGTCAGCGGGTGATCGGGGAACCGGTCGTCGAACCGGGCGTGGTCAGCGGCGTGGAAGGGCAGGCCGCCCTGGACCTCCGGTGCGTAGGGGTGGGGCCGGAAGAAGGCGTCGGGACCGACCTCGGCCATCACCATCGCCTCCCGCATGCCGGTCGTCCCGCGCTCGGGCGCCTGGACCTTCACGACGGTGCTGCACCGGGCGCGGGGGACGGTGAAACTGCCGATGAAGACCTGGCCGTGGGCCTGACCGGGCATCGGCAGCTTCAGTATCTGTCGCAGCGCGGGCAGTCCGCCCAGCGGCTTCACCGACGCCTCGATCAGCCCGCCTCCGGCCTGGGCGGTCATCCGCGTCAGCGCGGCACGCAGCGAGGGGCCGTCGTCCAGCGCGGCGGGCAGGTCGGGAGGCAGCCCGAAGAAGTGCAGCGACACCACGTCGCCCGCGTCATTGACCCAGACATCGGGTTCGACGTTCCGGAATCCCGGCAGTTCCATGCCGACAAGTGCTCTCATGACCGGTGATGATGGCGTACGCCCCCGTCGCAGGTGAACGAAGGGGGGTACGAGAGCGCCACCTGGCCTTCGAGCCCTACCGCGCAGACCTGTCGTGGAACAGCGCCTCCGGACCGAGCAGCCGGTCGGGCACCGTCCGCGTACTCCGCATACTCTGCGGACTCTGCGGGCCCGCACGGCGAGCCGACGCGGCAGGCCCGGCGAGTGCGCCGTCGACGTGTGCGTACAGCGCGTCGGTGATGGGATCCGGCAGCGGATTGCCCTGGTCGTCGAAGCGCTGGTACTTCATCAGGTTGTAGCCGACGGCGACCTGTCGGCTGCCGTCCTCGGTGGAGAGGGCCCAGGTACCGGCGCCGAAGACCGCGCCGTCGTGTCCCCAGTACCAACCACCGCTGGGCATCCGCAGGGTGTAGATGCCCAGGCCGTACCGCATCAGGGGCTCCTCGCCCGGCGGTGTCTCGTAGGCGGGGACGGTGGTCTTCATCGCCCGCAGCTCCGCCGGGCCCAGCAGGCGGCCACTGAGCAGCGTGCGGTAGAAGTCGTTGAGATCGCGCGTCGTCGAGACCAGGGCGCCGGCCGTGCCGGCCCAGGACATGTCGTACACGCTGTAGTCGCGCGGCGGGTCGATCAGACCGAACATCGATTCGTACATTCCGGCGTGCGGCCCCCGGATGTACGGCGAGCGGGGGAAGTAGGTGTGGCGCAGGCCGGCCTTGTGGATGACGTTCCGGGTGAGGTACGCCTCGGGCTCCTGGCCCGTGACGCGCTTCAGGAGCAGCCCGGCGAGGATGTAGTTGGTGTTGGAGTAGGAGTGCTTCCCGCGCTCCGCGACGGGCGGGGCCGCGAGACCCAGGCGGACCAGCTCCTCAGGGGCGATATGGCGCGAGCGGTGCTCGTCGAGGACCTTGCCGGGGTTCTCCAGGACGCCGGGGAAGGCGGGCAGGACGTAATCCGCGATGCCACTGGTGTGGTTGAGCAGCATGCGTACGGTGATCTGCCGTCCGCGCTCGCCGGGAACGAGGTCGGGCAGATAGCGGCCGATCGGGGCGTCCAGGTCGATGCGGCCCGCGCCGACCTGCTGGAGGACGCCGACGGCGGTGAAGGTCTTGGTGATGCTGCCGATCCGGTGCTCGAAGTCGGTCCGCGCCGGCCGTCCGGTGTCCACGTCAGCGACGCCGGTCGCTCCGCGCCACTGCGCGGAGCCGTCGCGGACCGCCGACCAGGCGCCGTACATGCCGGCCTCGTGGAAGGCGTCCAGGGAGGCGCGCAACGCCGCGCGGTCGAGGGGGCGGCCCGTGAGGACGGAAGCGGTCGGGGCGGCGGGGGAGGCGGTGCCGGGGGAGGCGGCCTGTGCGGGTAACGCGGCGGCGGAGAGGGCGAGTACGGTCGCCGCGGCGACCGCGGAGAGGCGGACTCCGCGGAGCGCGGCGGAGGGCGTCGGGCGGGGCGAAGACATTCGAAGGCCTGCTTTCGTCGACGGTGCTTGCGTCATGGACGACCGGTGGTGATCACATCCTTGCGGCGCCGTCCCGGCCCGCCCTCCGCCTCCAGGAGGATCCTGCGCACAGGAAGAGGTGACATTTGTCAGGAGTGGCGGCCCTCGGGGCCCCCGGTCCGGCTCCCGTGGGGCGGGCGCGCGATGGCACACTGGCCGCTGATCGTCCTGAGGAGCCCACGTGCCGATAATCCGCAACCTCCGGCGCAGTGTCCGCCGCGCCTATCGCCGGACCGTCGACCTGAGTCACCCGGCGCGCTCGCCGCTGGGAACCGCCGTCGTCAACTGCGTGCTGTACGAGGACGGGGCGCGGCAGCAGGGGGCGTGCCCCGCGCACGAGGCGGTGCGGCGGGTCCGCAAGTCCGGCGACGGATTCGTCTGGATCGGTCTGCACGAGCCGTCCGTGGAGGAGTTCGCGGGGCTCGCCGAGCTGTTCGGGCTGCATCCGCTGGCCGTCGAGGACGCCGTCCACGCCCATCAGCGGCCCAAACTGGAGCGGTACGACGACACGCTCTTCGCCGTCTTCAAGACGGTCCGCTACGTCGAGCACGAGGAGCTCACCGCCACCAGCGAGGTCGTGGACACCGGCGAGCTGATGGTGTTCACGGGTTCCGACTTCGTCATCACGGTCCGGCACGGCAGGCACGGTTCCCTCGGCCCGCTGAGGGAGGCCCTGGAGGCGGAGCCCGAGCAGCTGGCCAAGGGGCCCGCGGCCGTGCTCCACGCCATCGCGGACCATGTGGTCGACGACTACCTGGCCGTCGCGGACGCCGTGCAGAACGACATCGACGCCGTCGAGACCGCGGTCTTCAGCGAGCACTCCTCCCGCAACGACGCGGGCCGGGTCTACCAGCTGAAGCGGGAACTCCTCGAACTGAAGCGGGCGGTGACCCCGCTCCATCGCCCCTTGCAGGCCCTGGCCTCCCAGCCGCTGCCGCTGATCGGCCCCGACATCCAGCCGTACTTCCGTGACGTCGCCGACCATCTGTCCCGGATCACCGAACAGATCACGTCGTTCGACGCCCTGCTCGACTCCATCCTGCAGGCCCATCTCGCCCAGGTGACCGTCGCGCAGAACGAGGACATGCGCAAGATCACCGCCTGGGCGGCGATCATCGCCGTGCCCACCATGGTGTGCGGGGTGTACGGCATGAACTTCGAGCACATGCCGGAACTGCGCTGGACCTACGGCTACCCGTTCGTGCTCGGCGCGATGGCCGCGGCATGCTTCCTGCTCCACCGTAGCTTCCGCCGCAACGGCTGGCTCTGACGCAACGGCTGGCTCTGACGCGGCGGCCGGCTCTGACGCGGCGGCCGGCTCCGACGCCGAGCCGCCGGGCGTGCCGGAAATGAGCTGGACCGGCGAGGTCGTCCTGGCTACGGTGGTGTCATGTCCAGCCCCGAGTCGGACAGACGCGTGCCACCGGCCGCCCGGTGGCTCCCCGTTCTGTCCCACTGAAGCACCGCGGCCTCTGAGGCCGTTCGCCGTGCTGCCCGTCGGCAGGACAGGGCCGTAGCCGTCGGACGTCGCCGCTCGCCCCTCGCCCGGGGAAGCGGACCCTTCGCGGAGCGACCCCTCCGACGCTTCCCCTCCTCGCGCGGTGTTCGCGCATGCCCCTCGCACCGGCGTCGACCGACGCGGGTGCGATCGACGCTGCTGCCCGGCTGTGGAGTCCTTCGATGCCTTTCGCCCTGTACCTGCTCGGACTGGCGGTCTTCGCCCAGGGAACGTCCGAGTTCATGCTCGCCGGCCTGCTGCCGGACATCGCCACCGACCTCGGGGTGTCCCTCCCCACCGCGTCCGCACTGACCTCGGCGTTCGCGCTGGGAATGATCGTGGGCGCGCCGCTGATGGCGCTCCTGGGCCGACCGTGGTCCCGGCGGACCGCGCTGCTCGCCCTGCTCGGCACCTTTCTGCTCGTCCACGTGCTCGGCGCGGTCACCCCGCACCTCGGAGTCCTGCTCGCGACCCGGGTGGTCGCGGCTCTCGCCAACGCCGGATTCCTCGCCGTGGCGCTGGTGACGGCGGCGGACGTGGCCCCGCCGCACGCCCGGGGGCGAGCGACCTCCGTCCTGCTCGGCGGCACCACGCTCGCCTGCGTCACGGGTGTTCCCGGCGGCGCGCTCCTCGGTCAACTTCTCGGCTGGCGCTCGGCGTTCTGGGCCGTTGCCCTGCTCTCCGTACCGGCACTCGTCGCGATCCTACGGTCGGTGCCGGTGCCGGTGCCGGTGCCGGTGCCGGTGCCGATGCCGACACGAGTGCCGGCCGGTTCCACCGGCACCGCCGCCTCCACGGGCGGAGTGCGAGCGGAACTGCGGGTGTTGCTCCGGCCCCGACTGCGGATGACGCTCCTGGTGTGTGCCCTGGTGAACGCCGCCACCTTCTGCGGATTCACCTACCTCGCCCCGGTGATCACCGATGTCACCGGGCTCGCCGCCGCGTGGATCCCCGCACTTCTGGCCCTTTTCGGCGTGGGCTCGTTCGTCGGGGTCGCGCTCGCCGGCCGGGCGGCCGACGACCACCCGCGCCCCCTCGTGGTGGGCGGGGCGCTCGCATCGGTCGTTGGCTGGGGGCTGTTCGCCCTCGCAGCGGGCAGCGTCGCGGCGACGGTCGCCCTCGTCCTGCTCATGGGAGCGCTGTCGTTCGGCGTCGGATCCACCCTGGTCGCCCAGGTCCTCCGCGGTGCGGCGGACGAGGCCCCCACCCTGGCCGGGGCCTTCGCCGTCATGGCGTTCAACGTCGGTGCGGCTGCGGGCCCTTGGCTCGGTGGCATCACGCTCGGCGCCGGGCTCGGCCCTCGGGCCCCGCTGTGGCTCAGCGCGTCCCTGGCGGCCCTCGCGGTGGCCACCGCCACCATCAGCCGTGGGTGGCGCGCAAAGAGGCGGAGTGCTCCCGCACCTGCTCGGGGGTGAGGTAGGCGTCGGTGTACTCGAAGTCGGCCAGCGTTCCGGACTTGGACGCCAGGAATCCCGTACGGACGAAGTCGTCGCCGGCCACGGCGTTGAGCAGCCAGTTCGTCATCACGCGAGCCTTGGCGACGTTCGTGCGCAGCGCCGACCAGTGGTACGCGCGCGCCACGGCCTGGGCGGGCAGGCCGTGCAGTTCGACACCGAGCGGCTTCGAGACGCCGTCCTTGCCGCCCAGGTCCACCACCAGGCCGAGATCCTTGTGGACGTAGGGATACGTCTGTTCGCCGCGCAGGGTCGCCACCAGGTTGTCGGCGACCTGCCGCCCCTGGCGCAGGGCGTGCTGAGCGGTCGGCGGGCAGATCGCGTCCTTCTCCTTCTTGGCCAGATCGGGGACCGCCGCCGCGTCGCCGAGCGCGTGCACGCCGTCCATACCGGGGACGACCATGTCCGCTCCGACCACCAGGCGGCCCCGGTGCGTCTCCGCGCCGAGCGTGCCGATGAGCGGACTGGCGGCCACGCCGGCCGTCCAGATCAGGGTGCGGCTGGGCAGCACCCGTCCGTCGGTGAGCGTCACGGTGTCGGCGTCCACGGAGGCCACCGACACGCCCAGCGAGACCTCGATCCCGCGACGGCGGAGGATGTCGAGCGCGGCGCGGCCCAGCTTCTCGCCCAGTTCGGGCATCAGGGCGGGGGCGATGTCCACCAGATGCCACTTGATCAGCTTCGGGTCGAGGCGCGGATAGCGCTTGATCGCGTTGTGGGTGAGCCGCTGCAGACACGCTGCCGTCTCCGTCCCCGCGTATCCGCCTCCCACGACCACGAACTGCAGCCGCGCCGCCCGCTCGGCCTCGTCCTGGCTCGCGTCGGCGAGATCGAGCTGGGCGATCACGTGGTCGCGGATGTAGACCGCCTCGGCGAGCGTCTTCATGCCCCGCGCGTGTTCCCCCAGACCGGGGATGTCGAAGGTACGCGTCACGCTGCCCGGCGCCAGCACGAGATGGTCGTACGGCTCGGGGACGAGGTCCCCGGTGATCGTCCGGACGACGCAGACCTTCGCCTTGGTGTCCACGCCGACGGCGCCGCCCGGGATGATACGGGTGCGGTGCCGCTCGCTGCGCCGCAGCGACAGCGCGACCGACTGGGGTGTCAGCACCCCGGCCGCCACCTGCGGCAGCAGCGGCAGATAGAGCTGGTAGGAGAACGGCGAGAGCAGCGAGATCTGCGCCTCCCGGCCGGTCAGCCGCCGCTCGAGTCGCCGAACGCAGGCCACTCCGGCGAAGCCTGCGCCCACCACGAGAATCCTCGGTCGCGTCACGGTGCCCGCCTTTCCGGTTCGTCGGTCCTCGGGTGTCGTCTTCTCCAGAACAGCTCACTTACTCCTGGAGTGCTGACTAACCCCTCGATACGATCGGAAACCCGGCGCGCCCGCCGAAGGAGTGACGCCGCCGCACGCCGGTCCAGGCTCCGGCCGTCGCGACCGCGAGCACCTCGACAGCATTGCTGGCACAGTGTGCTGAGAGGACGAAAAGGGCGGGGGTGCGAGGAACGGAGCCGACGGCCGTGGGGAGACCTGAAGGCACAGACAGCACCGGGCGAGGGGCGGCTTTCGGCGCGCCCGACTCCGCCGTTCTGCTGTTCGACGAGGACGGTGTCGTCGTCGGCCGCCCCTACGCCGCCGAGCGCCTGCTCGGCCACCCCTCGTCCGAACTGCGCGGCCGGCACGCCACGTCCCTGCTGACACCGGACGACGCCGCCCGCGTCCCGGCCATCGCGGAGGGCTGCGCGGCGCGGGGCGGCTGGTCGGGCGTGCTGCACGTGCGTCACCGGGACGGCCGTGGCGTGGCCGTGGACGTCACCGTCCTTCCCCTGCCGATGGAGGCGGGCGGGCCGCGCTGGATGGCCCTGGCCGTGGGCGCCTCGCCGTCCCGCCAGTGGACGATGGGGCCCGCCCTGCTGGCGCAGATGATGACCCAGTTGCCCGTGGGGCTCGCGTTCGTGGACACCGAGCTGCGCTGCGTATGGTCGAACATCGCACTCGAACACTTCGGCGGAGGGCCGATCGAGCAGCGCCGCGGCCGGCGCCTGGCGGAGATCCAGCCGGGCCTCGACGCCGAGCTGCTCGAATCGAAGATGCGCCAGGTGCTGGAGACCGGAGCCCCGATCATGGGCTACGAACACGTGGGCCGCACCCGGGCGGACCCCTATCGGGACCACGCCCACGCCATGTCCTTCATTCGGCTCGACGACGACGACGGCCGCGCCCTCGGCGTCTGCTACTCCGTCGTCGACATCACCGAGCGCTACCGGGCGCGGCTGCGGCTGGACCTGATGGCCCGGGCCAGTGAGCGCATCGGGCGCAGCCTGGACGTCATGGGGACGGCCCAGGACCTGGCCGCCGTGGCGGTACCCGGTCTGGCGGACTTCGTCTCCGTCGACCTGCTGGACGCCGTGATCCGAGGCGCGGAGCCGGCCCCGGGGCCGACCGCGGGCGCCACGGCCGTACGCCTGGTGCGCGCGGGCGGACTGGCCGTCGGCGGCGACCTGCCCGAGACGGCGCTGGAGCCCGGCGAGACCGCCGTCTACCGGCCCCGGTCACCGCAGATCGACTGCCTGGCCCACGGCACGTCATGGCGTGCCGCCCAACTGGACGCCGCCACCCGGGAGGCGGCCACCCCCGTCCGCGCGCCGAAATCCCCTCCCGCACCGGGCCACGCCGAAGAACCCGGACCCGGCGATGCGGCGGAACGGCCCGGGCCGGGGGACGGGGCCGGAGAGCCGGGGTCCGACGCGGCATGGGGACCCGGCGACGGGGCTGAAGAAGTCGGGTTCGGTGACGCAGGCAGGGATCCGGGGTCCGACGCGGCATGGGGACCCGGCGACGGGGCCGAAGGAGCCGGGTTCGGTGACGCAGGCAGGGATCCGGGGTCCGACGCGGCACGGGGACCCAGCGGCGGGGCTGAAGGAGCCGGGTTCGGTGACGCAGGCAGGGATCCGGGGTCCGACGTGGCACGGGGACCCGGGGACGCGGCCGAACAGCGCGGACCGGCCGATGCGGGCGGGGGTCCGGGCCCCGACGCGGCCGGGGATCCGTGGCCCGACGCGACGGGAGACCTGAGCCCACCCGCGCCCCCGGGGCGGGATTCCCGCGCGTCCGGTCGCTCGCGGGCGCACACGGCGGAGCCCGTACCGCACACGGCGATGGTCGTGCCGATCCTCGCTCGTGGCGTCACCCTCGGTGTGGCCACCTTCCTCCGCTCGCGAAGGGACGAGGCCTTCGACGAGGACGACCTGAGGCTCGCCGAGGAACTCGTCGCGCGCGCCGCCGTCTGCCTGGACAACGCCCGCCGCTACACCCGCGAACGTGCCGCCGCGCTGGTGCTGCAACGCAGCCTCCTGCCCCACGGCGTACCACCGCAGGAGGCGGTCGACGCGACCTCCTTCTACCGCCCGGCCGACGAACTCTCCGGGCTCGGCGGCGACTGGTTCGACGTCGTCCCGCTCTCCGGAGCCAGGGTCGCCCTGGTCGTCGGCGAGGTCCTCGGGCACGGCATCGAGGCCGCCGCCACCATGGGGCAGCTGCGTACGGCGGTACGGACCCTCGCCGACCTCGACCTCTCGCCCGAGGAACTCCTGGCCCACCTCGACGACCTCGTCATCCAGGTGACGAGGGAAGGGGAGGAGGCCGACCCGGGCGGCGTGACCGGCCCCGGCGCCGTCGGAGCCAGCTGCCTCTACGCGGTCTACGACCCCGTCGGCCTGCGCTGCGAGATCGCCAGCGCGGGCCACCTCGCACCGGCCGTCGTCGCGCCCGACGGCACGGTCGACTTCCCCGACCTGCCACCGGGTCCGGCACTCGGCATCGGCGGCCTGCCGTTCGAATCCCTGGAACTGCCGCTGGCGGAGGGCAGTGTGCTGGCCTTCTACACCGACGGACTGATCGCCGCACCCGGGGCGGGAAAGGAAGGGCTGCGGCGCGTCCTCGCCTCGCGCGACCTGCCGCTCGACCTGCTCTGCCGGAGCGTCGTCGACGAACTGGCGCCCAGCAGGCCCTACACCGACGACGCGGCGCTGCTCCTGGTCAGGACCCGCAGACTCGCGTCGAATCATGTCGCCGCGTGGGACCTGCCCGCCGATCCGGCCGTCGTTGCCCGCGCCCGGCTGATGGCCGCACGCCAACTGGGCACCTGGGGCTTGGACGAGCTGGCGTTCACCACCGAACTCGTCGTCAGCGAGCTGGTCACCAACGCCATCCGGCACGCCACGGGGCCGATCCGGCTGCGCCTCATCCTCGAACGCACGCTGATCTGCGAGGTCTTCGACGCCAGCAGCACCTCGCCCCATCTACGGCACGCCCGCACGAACGACGAGGGGGGCCGCGGCCTCTTCCTGATCTCCCAGTTCACCCGCCGCTGGGGCACGCGTTACACGGCCGAGGGCAAGGTGATCTGGGCGGAGCAGCCACTGGACCCCGCAGACATGCCCGCCCGCAACAGCGGCGCCTGAGCCGTCTTCCTTTCCTCGTCCAATCGCCCTCGTCCAATCGCCCTCATCCGGTCGCCCTCGTTCGAGCGCCCTAATTCGATTGCCGCGTCCCCGGCGCCGTGCGAGCCTGTGCCGCTGCCGTCCGGACACGCCGACGGCGAGAAGAGGGAGTTCCGCCTGTGGGTACGGCAACCGCCGACGAGACCGTCACGCCGACCGTCACGCCGACCGTCACGACGACCGTCACGACGAAGCAGGGGACGGTACGGGGCAGGATCGTCGACGGGCTCCGGATCACCCTGGGCATCCCCTATGCCGCCCCGCCGTTCGGCGCCGGACGCTTCCAGGCGCCGCTGCCCGCCGAGGCCTGGGACGGGGTACGAGACTGCACCCGCTTCGGACCGGTCGCTCCGCAGTCCGCCGAGCTGCCCGGCGCCCCGGCCTGGCGCCCGGGCCAGGAGGATGTGCTCAGCCTCAACATATGGTCTCCGACCGACGCTCCGGGACCGCTGCCCGTGCTCTTCTGGATCCACGGCGGCGCCTACACCTTCGGATCCTCCGCTCAGCCGGACTACGACGGGGCGGCCCTGGCCCGCGCCGGACTCACGGTGGTGAGCTGCAACTACCGCCTCGGTTTCGAAGGGTTCGGCCATGTTCCCGCGCACCCCGACAACCGCGGTCTGCTCGACCAGATCGCCGCGCTGGAGTGGGTGCGCGACAACATCTCCGCCTTCGGGGGCGACCCGGACGACGTCACCGTGGCGGGTCAGTCCGCGGGCGGCGGGTCGATCGCCTGCCTGATGAGCACCGCACGGGCCGAGGGGCTCTTCCACCGCGCCATCGCGCACAGCGTGCCCGACGCCACCTTCCCGCCCGGCCTCGCCGCGAGCCTCGCCCATGAGGTGGCCGCCGAGGCCGGCGTCGCCCCCACCGCCGAAGGGCTGCTGTCGGCCACGCCCCAAGCGCTCGTCGAGGCCTCCGACCGCGTGGTGGCCCGGTACGCGGCCGACCCCTCCTCGGGCCCGCTGCACTACGACACGGTCATCTACGGCCCGGTCCTCGACGGCGCCCTGCTGACGAAGGACCCGCTCGACGCCCTGGCGGCGGGCAGCGGCGGGGAGGTCGACCTCCTGGTGTGCCACGCCACCGAGGAGTACTGGCTGATGCACGAGGTCGGCAGCATGCCGCCCGCGACGACGCCGGAGGGCCTCCACCGGTTCGCCGCGGCGTACGGGCTGCCCCCGGCGATCCTCGCCCGGTACCAGGCCCTCATGCCGGGGGCGCCGGTGCTCGACGTCTACCTCGCGGTGGCCGGCGACGCCGTCTTCACCACCCACACCGTCCGCCTCGCCGAAGCCCACGCCCGCGCGGGCGGCCGCGCCTTCCTCTCCCGCTTCGACCGCCGCCGCACGCGCCCCGACGGCAGCCCGGTGCGGGCCTGGCACGCGGCCGACGTGCCCTTCGCCCTGGGCACCCTCGACGCCGAGGGCGTCGACTTCCTCACCGGCGGTCCGGCCGACGAGGACGACCGGGCCCTGTCACGACGGATGGTCCGCGCGTGGGCCGAGTTCGCGACCCGCGGCGAACCGGGCTGGGCCCCGCTCACGGACCCGGCCGACCCCTTGGTCCACGTCTGGGACGTCCCCGTCGACCGTGAGGAGGGCGCGAGCCTGGCGCACGCCCTGTGGCGCGACCTCCGAGCCGTCCCGCTCCCGCCGTGCCCGCCTCCGCCGTCCCCGCTTCCGCCGTCCCCGCCCTCCACGGACGCGACGCGCCCCCACCCGGACGAGGCGTCCCGACCGGCCACGGGATAATCGAGGGGGCCGCGCCGACCTCGGGTCGCGCCGCCCAGGAACGACGAAGCACCCGACATTGCGCGGCCCGGTGGCGGCGCGGCAGAGATGGAGACCCCGATGGACGTCCAGCACTTCGAGCGCATCACCGCGTTCATCGAGGCCCGTCTGCGCCCGCTCTTCGACCCCGAGACGGGCAGCGACCACGGATTCGGGATGGACGACACCTCCCGCGCCCTGCGGGCCCTCCTCGGCACGGTGAAGGCCGCCGCGGCGGTCAAGGGACTCGCCGATCAGCGGGCGACCGCCGACCCCGCGATGCGCCCCGTCATCGACCAGGCGCTGGAGCACAACTGGGACGTCCTGCGCGGTGTCGCCCGCAACTGGGAGGACCACCCCGACTTCGTCCGGGAGTTCAAGCGCCACGCCTGGGAACTCGACGAGGCCCCCGCCGCCACGCCCACCGTCCAGACCGGGAGCTGACCGCCCGTCACCGCCACCGGGAGCTCGGCCTGTCCTTCGACCGCCGCCCCACCGAGCCGCCGCGTCCGGCGGATCTCGCGCTTCCACCTCCCCAGCCCCGACACGCGCGACGACCGGGCCCCGCGATGGCGGAAACAGCCTGGTGACGAGCTCTCCTGACGGGTGCTCAGGAGTGGCCGGGAGCGGCGCGGTTCCGGCGCGCCGCTCTGCCCCGGTCGGGTGAGTGCGAGGATCCTCCGACAGGGTGGGACGCGGATCGGGTACGTATCGCCGCGTTGCCTTCCCCAGCGTCGGAGGATGCCGTCCCATGCCTGACAGGAAGGGCCGCCCCGGCCCGCGTGTGCTGACCGCCGCCCTGTGCGTGACCCTCGCTCTCGTCGGCTACATTCAGGCCTCGTCCGAGGAGCCCGAACCGCCCCCGAGCCCACGCCCCGCGGCCAAGAACGCCGGCGTGGCGGGCCGGCCCCCGTCGGTCGACCTCGGCGCCCTGCCCGGTGTCGGTCCGCTCACCCGTACGAAAATCCCTGACGGCACGGGCCAGGCCCTGGTGGTGACGGGCGAAACCCGGGACACCCATACGGCCACGGCGATCCTCTACGAACGGGACGCGGGGGGCCGCTGGCGGCGCGCCGCCGGTCCCTGGGCCGCGCACAACGCGCTCCGCGGCTGGACGGCCGATCACACGGCCGGTGACCTGCGGACCCCGACCGGCGTCTTCAGGCTGGGGGACGCGGGCGGACGACTTCCCGACCCCGGCGCGCGGCTGCCCTATGACCAGGACAAGGAGTTCGCCACGTCGGGCACCGGCTTCTTCGGTGAGTCCCTGGAGGGCTCCTTCGACTACGTGGTCGCCATCGACTACAACCGCGTCCCGGGAAGGACCCCCCTCGACAAGGAGCGGCCCCTCGGCCCGGGCAAGGGCGGAGGCGTGTGGCTCCACGTCGACCACGGCGGACCCACGCAGGCCTGCGTCTCCCTTCCCCGTGACGACATGCGGGAGCTGCTGCTCGCCCTCGATCCGGTCCGCGAGCCCGTCGTGGTCATGGGCCCCGCCGCCGACATCGCGCGGTGACGCCGCAGGGAAGCGATCGACGAAGGGCCTCGGGCGGGGGTGACCGGCGCCGCGACGGCGGCAGAGCGCGAGAGCGCGCTCGCCGACGACCGTCCCTGCCGGCAGCAGGAGTTCCCCGCCGAGAGACACCCCCGGCACGGGTGGGGGCCGGCTCGTGCGAGCCGGCCCCCACCTGCGCACGCGTGCCGATCAGCGGTGGCCGAGCCACCCCGCCGCCGGCAGCAGCTTGCTGTCGTAGTCGAACAGGGCCTGGTTCTCCCAGGCGTTGCCCGACGACGGATCCGCCGGGTCCCAGCCGTTGCCGGTGACGGCGGTCCAGGTGGGCTCCCAGTAGACGACGCCCAGGCCGCGGCCGTTCGGCACGGCCTCGACGACGTTCATCACATCGCGCAGCCACGCCGCCTGGCCGGCCGGACTCGCCGGGTAGCCGGAGATCAGCTCGGCCTGGGTGTCGATGATGTTCTCGTGGCCGTCCTCGCTGTCCAGCCGGAAGGCGTACGCGGTCTCGACGACCAGCACCTTCTTCCCGTACCGGGCGGAGATGTCGTCGAGATTGGCCTGCAGGTCGGACAACGGACCGTGCCAGTAGCCGTAGAACGACAGGGCGATGACGTCGAAGCTCACCCCCTGGGCGGTGGCGTTGTCGAACCACCATCGGTACAGGCTGTTGTCGCCGCCGTGGGCGAGGTGCAGGGCGACCTGGGTGGACGAGGAGACGGCTTTGGCGGCCGACGCGCCGGACTTCAACAGGCCCGCGAGCTGGGACCAGTTGTTCGTGGAGCCCTCGGGCCAGAGCATGCCGGTGTTGATCTCGTTGCCGATCTGCACCATGTCGGCGGTGGTGCCCTGCGCCTTGAGGGCGTTCAGTACGTCGTACGTGTGCTGGTACACGTCCGTCCTGAGCTGACTGTACGAGTGCCCGGCCCACGCGGCCGGCTTGGTCTGCGCCCCCGGGTCGGCCCAGATGTCGGAGTAGTGGAAGTCGACGAGGAGCTTCATGCCCTGGGCCTTGATCCGCTGCGCGGAAGCCAGCACCCGGGCCTTGTCGTTGTAGCCGTCGGCCGGGTTCACCCACACCTTGAGGCGGCCGTAGTTGGCGCCCGCGGACTTCAGGATGGCCAGCGGGTCACCCGTGACCCCCGCGGCGGTGCGGTACGTCCCGCCGAGGTCCTGGCTCTTCTTCAGCGAGGAGACGTCGACACCCCGGACCGTGAGCCCGGTCGTACCGGAGCCGAACGTCACGTCGTCGACGTTGATCCACTGGCCGGCCCCGGCGTCGGAGTTGAGGCTCACCGTGCACTGGCCGCCGGTCACCTTGATCGAGGTGACGAGGCGTATCCAGGCGCCGTTGGGGGTGGGCGGCAGATCGGTGCGCTGTTCCGCGGAGCCGCAGTTGCGCAGCGCCAGATAGGCGGAGTTCTGGCCGCCGCTCGAACGCACCCAGGCGCCGAGCGTGTACGTGCCGTCGGCCAGCCCGGTCAGATGCTGGTACGTCTCCACCTTGTAGGCGGCGGAGGACCAGTGGGACAGCCGGTAACCGCCGCTGTGTCCGCCGGACTCGGTGAAGGAGGCGGCGTTCTGCCCGCCCGCCGAGTACGTGGACCAGCCGGCCGGCGTCGCGGTACCGGTGCCGCCCGACTCGAAGCCGGTGTTGGTGAGGGTGGCCGCCGCTTCCGCGGGCGGCGAGGGCAGTGCGGTCAGGAACAGGGCCGCGATCGCGGCGGCGGCAGCGGATCGCAGGAGCCGGCTTCCGGCGCGCGGACGCTTCGGCGGAGAGCCCGGAGAGCCCGGAGAGCCCGGAGAGCCCGGAGAGCCCGGAGAGCCCGGAGAGCCCGGGTTGCCGGGGAAGCGCAGGGAGCGCAGGGAGCGCAGAGTGCGTGGAACGGCGTGCACGGTCGATGTCCCTTCGACGGTGGAGGGAGGGGGAGTGTGGTGCTCGGTCGTGCCAGGTGGTGCATTTGACCGGGGTGGTGAGGAGTGCGATGTGCTGCCCCGGGTGGTGCCGTTCACCCGGGGGCGGCCGCCGTGGGACGCCCGCGCCCGGGGAGTGGTGGGGAGGTCAGGCGTCGAGTCGTACGACGCGGACCTCGCCGGCGGGGACGGGCAGGTGCCCGGACGCGCGCTCGCCGCCGAGGAGTTCGGTGCCGGGGACCTCCAGCGGCACCTTCACGTCGTGCGCGGTGTGGTTGAGCGCGAAGAGGTAGTCGCCGCCGTCACCGGAGCGGCGGACGACCTCGACGTCGCGGGGCAGTTCCGCGCCCGGCTCGATGCCGGCGTCCTCGCAGGCGGCGCTCAGGATCACGTCCAGCGAGGCCGCGTCCAGCCGGGTGGAGACGTACCAGGCGGTGCCCTTGCCCAGGCGGTGGCGGGTGACGGCGGGACGCCCGGCGGCCGGGCCGTCGGCGTACGTCCACACGGGCCGGGCGCCTCGCTCCACGACGAACTCGGTCCAGACGTCGGTCGTCAGCGACGTGCCGCCCGGCCCGGTGATCCGTACCGACTCGCCCTCGCCGAGCGGGGACCACTCCTCCACGGTCAGCCCCAGCACGTCGCGCAGGGCGCCTGGGTACGCGCCCGGGTGGACGGCGTCGTGCTCGTCGACGATTCCGGAGAAGTACGAGACGACGAGCGTGCCGCCGTTCTCCACGTACTCCCGCAGATTGAGTCCCGCCGCCTCGGTGGTGAGGTAGAGGGCGGGTACGACGACCAGGGGGTAGGCCGACAGATCGGCCTCGGGGTGGGCGAAGTCGACGGTCAGGTGCCGGTCGTAGAGAGCCTCGTAGAAGGAGTCGGCGCGCTCCCGCGCCTCGTGGTCCTCGGTGGGCCGCCACTCCAGGCTCTGGGCCCACCAGGAGTGCCAGTCCCACACCATGGCGACGTCCGGGACGGTGCGGGTACCGCGCAGCGCGGACAGCGAGCCGAGGTCGGCGCCGAGCCGGACCACCTCGCGCCAGACCCGCGAGTCGGTCCCGGCGTGCGGCACCATCGCGGAGTGGAACTTCTCGGCGCCGCGCCGGGACTGGCGCCACTGGAAGAACATGGCGCCCTCGGAGCCGCGCGCGACGTGGGCGAGGGAGTTGCGGGCCATCTCGCCGGGACGCTTGGCTGGGTTGCGCGGCTGCCAGTTGACGCCGCTCGTGGAGTGCTCCAAGAGCAGCCAGGGGGAGCCGCCGGCGACGGAGCGGGTCAGGTCGGCGGCCATTGCGAGGTTGACGTGGGTGCGGCGGCCGTCGGTGATCAGATAGTGGTCGTTGGTGACCAGGTCCACCTCGCGGCCCCAGGCCCAGTAGTCGACGGAGTCGCACTGGCTGAGCGCGGTCATGAAGTTGGTGGTGACCGGGACGCCGGGGGACAGCCGGTGCAGGATGTCCCGTTCCCGGACGAAGTTCTCCCGCATCGTGGCGTCGGCGAAGCGGCGGTAGTCGAGCTGCTGGGCCGGGTTGCCGACGGTCGGGGTCAGGCGGGGCGGGTCGATCTGCTCGTACGAGGTGTAGTGCTGGCCCCAGAAGGCGGTGCCCCAGGCCTCGTTGACCGCCTCGATGGAGCCGTGGTGGGCGGCGAGCCAGCGGCGGAAGCCGTCCGCGCAGGTGTCGCAGTAGCAGGCGCTTACGGGCACGCCGTACTCGTTGTGCACGTGCCAGAGGGCGAGCGCGGGGTGGGCGGCGTACCGCTGTGCGAGCTGGGTGGTGATCCGCGCGGCGGCCTCGCGGTAGGCCGGTGAGCTGTGGCAGATCGCGCCCCGGGAACCGTAGGAGTACCGCACGCCCTCGCGGCTGACCGGCAGCGCCTCGGGATGCGCCCGGTAGAACCAGGCGGGCGGCGCCACGGTGGGCGTGCCCAGGTCGACGCGGACGCCGTTCTCGCGCAGCAGGTCGAGGATCCGGTCGAGCCGGCCGAAGTCGTACATGCCCGGCTCCGGTTCGAGCAGGGCCCAGGAGAAGATCCCGACACTCACCATGCTGACGCCGGCCTCGCGCATCAGCCGGACATCCTCCTGCCAGACGCTTTCCGGCCACTGCTCGGGGTTGTAGTCCCCTCCGAACGCGAGCCGGTGCAGGCCCTTGGGAGTGGTCTCCCGCATGGGTGTCTCCTGAAAGTCAGAACTTCGAACATCTGGGAACGTACACACATCAGATCTCGATGTGGCAACGCAACATAACCGCACACGATCCACCATTGACAAGTGTCCGGAACGTTTCTCTACTGTGAACGCTCACAGATGCATGGCCGGTCTTCCACCGAGGAAGGCCGCTCGTCAGGGGAGAGGCTCCATGCCCATCGTTTCGCGTCACCGTCTCGCTGTCTCCGTCGCCACCGTCGTCGCCCTCGGCGCGGCCACGCTCACCGCCTGCGGCTCGTCCGACGGCGGCGATCAGGCCGAATCCGGCCCCGTCTCGCTCACCTACTGGGCCTGGGCGCCCAACATGGACAAGGTGGCGGCGCTCTGGAACCAGAAGAACCCGGACATCAAGGTCACGGTCCAGAAGCAGGCCTCCGGCGACGACCTCGTGACGAAGATCATCACGGCGTCCAAGGCCCACCAGGCTCCGGACCTCGTGCAGGCGGAGTTCCAGGCCCTGCCGACGCTGGTCAGCAACGACGCACTCGCGGACATCTCCAAGGAGGTCGGCGGCGCCAAGGACAAGTTCGCCCCGGGCCTCTGGCAGCAGACGACGCTCGGCAGTGACGCCGTCTACGCCGTGCCGCAGGACTCCGGGCCGATGATGTTCTACTACCGCACCGACCTCTTCCGGCAGTACGGGCTCAAGGTGCCCACCACCTGGGACGAGTTCGCCGCCACGGCGAAGGCGCTCAAGGCGAAGGCTCCCGACAAGGCGCTGACGACCTTCTCCTCCAACGACTCCGGGCTCTTCGCCGGCCTCGCCCAGCAGGCCGGCGCCCAGTGGTGGACCACCGAGGGCCAGAAGTGGAAGGTCGGCATCGACGACGCCGCCACCAAGAAGGTCGCCGACTTCTGGGGCGGTCTCGTCGAGGAGGGCGCCATCGACAACCAGCCGATGTACACCCCGGCCTGGAACAAGGCCCTCAACACCGGTCAGCAGATCGGCTGGGTCAGTGCCGTGTGGGCGCCCGGCACCCTGACCACCGCCGCCCCCGACACCAAGGGCAAGTGGGCCGTCGCCCCGCTGCCCCAGTGGGACGCGGCCCAGCCCGCCACCGGAAGCTGGGGCGGCTCCACCACCGCCGTCACCACCGACTCCCGGCACAAGGCCGCCGCCGCCAAGTTCGCGACCTGGCTCAACACCGACCCCGAAGCGCTCGCCGCGCTGGTGAAGGAGGCCGGCATCTACCCGGCGGCCACCGCCGCCCAGACCGGCGGCGCGCTGGCCGAGGCGCCGGAGTTCTTCGCCAACCAGCCCGACTTCTACACGCAGGCCGCGGCGATCGCGAAGACCACCGCGGCCGCCGCCTGGGGCCCGAACGTGAACGTCGCGTACACCTTCTTCAAGGACGAGTTCGGCAAGGCCGCCAAGTCGAAGTCCAAGACCGCCTTCACCGACGCCCTGACCGCCATGCAGGCCGCCACCGTCGCGGACCTGAAGAAGCAGGGCTTCGAGGTCGCCCAGTGACGCAGCCCGCCACGGGCGTGCGCCCGTCGTACGGGGCCGAGGCGGCCCCGTACGACGGCAACCCGTCGCCCCGCACCACCCTCAAGCGAGCGCGCAGCGCCCCGTACCTCTTCCTCCTCCCCGCCACCGTCCTCTTCCTCCTCTTCTTCGCCCTGCCCATCGGCTACGCGATCTGGCTCAGCTTCCACAAGATCGAGGTCAAGGGGCTCGGTCTGGGCAAGGGAGCCAGGAGCGAGGTCTGGGCCGGCCTGGAGAACTACGCCGCCGCCCTCACCGACTCCGAGCTCGGCGCCAGCGCCCTGCGCATCCTCGGCTACGGCGCCCTCGTCGTGCCCGTGATGCTGGGCCTGGCTCTGCTGTTCGCCCTGCTGCTCGACACCGACCGGGTCCGGGCGCGCTCCTTCTCCCGGCTCGCGATCTTCCTGCCGTACGCCATCCCGGGCGTGATCGCCGCCCTCCTGTGGGGCTTCCTGTACCTGCCGGACGTGAGCCCCTTCCACTACCTGCTCGACGCCTTCGGGATGCCGCAGCCGGACCTGATGGACGGCGGACTCCTCTACGCGGCCATGGCGAACATCGCCGTCTGGGGCGGCACCGGCTTCAACATGATCGTGATCTACACCTCGCTGCGGTCCATCCCGGCCGAGGTCTACGAGGCGGCCAGGCTGGACGGCTGCTCGCAGCTCCAGATCGCCCTGCGCATCAAGATCCCGATGGTCGCGCCGTCCCTGGTGCTGACCTTCTTCTTCTCGATCATCGCCACCCTCCAGGTCTTCAACGAGCCCACCACGCTCAAGCCCCTCACCAACGGCATCAGCACCACCTGGAGCCCGCTGATGAAGGTCTACAACGACGCCTTCGTCGGCGGAAACATCCACGCCGCCTCGGCCACCGCCGTCGTCCTCGCCCTGGCGACCTTCCTGCTGTCCTTCGGCCTCCTCAGGGCCTCCAACCGCCGTACGAAGCAAGGAGCAACCCGATGAGCGGGCTCGCCTCCCCGCCGCCGGTGCGCAAGGCCGCCCCGACCGCAGGCACCACCCCCGGCACCTCCCAGGGCCCTCCCCCTGCCTCCGGCGGAGGGACCCCAAGCCCGCGTCGTGTCGCCCTGCTGCCGACCGCCGCCCTCGTCCTGGGCGCGCTCTACTGCCTGCTGCCCGTCGCCTGGGTCCTGGTCGCCTCCACCAAGTCCGGTGCGGATCTCTTCTCCACCTTCTCCTTCCTGCCCGGCGACGGCTTCGGCGACAACCTCGCCGACCTGAACGCGTACCGCGACGGCATCTACTGGCGCTGGATGGGCAATTCACTGCTCTACGCGGGCCTGGGCGCCGTCCTGTCGACGGCGGTGTCGGCCCTCGCCGGATACGCCCTCGCGATCTACCGCTTCCCGGGCCGCGAGACCTTCTTCAACGTGATCCTCACCGGAGTGCTCATGCCCCCGGTCGTCCTGGCCATCCCGCAGTACCTGCTGATGGCGCAGGCCGACATGACGGACACGTACCTCTCCGTCCTGCTGCCGCTGGTCCTCTCCCCGTACGGGGTCTACCTCGGCCGGATCTATGCCGAGGCCGCCATCCCGATGGAGCTGGTCGAGGCGGGCCGGATGGACGGCGCGGGGGAGTGGCGGATCTTCCTGCGGATCGCCGCCCCGATGATGTCGCCCGGCCTCGTGACGATCTTCCTCTTCCAGTTCGTGGCGATCTGGAACAACTTCCTGCTGCCGTACATCATGCTCGGCGACGACGAGAAGTTCCCCATGACGGTGGGCCTGTTCACGCTGCTGAAGCAGGGGGCCAGCCAGGCCTCGCTCTACACGCTGGTGATCATCGGCGCGCTTCTCGCGATCCTTCCGCTCATCGCCCTCTTCCTCGTGATCCAGCGGTTCTGGAGCCTCGACCTGCTGTCCGGCGCCGTAAAGTCCTGAACACAGGGGAACAGGGGAACAGAGCAATGAGCACACCAGCGAACAGGCGCCGTCCGGCGACGATCCACGACGTGGCCCGCGAGGCGGGCGTCTCGCGCGGAACGGTCTCCAGGGTCCTCAACGGCGGCCACTACGTCAGCCCGACGTCGAAGGCGGCCGTCGACGCGGCGATCCGCAGAACGGGTTACGTCGTCAACCGCCACGCCCGCTCGCTGATCACCGGCAAGTCCGACTCGGTGGCCTTCCTGCTGACGGAGCCCCAGGAGCGGTTCTTCGAGGACCCCAACTTCAACGTCCTCCTGCGCGCCTGCACCCAGGCGCTCGCCGCACAGGACATCCCGCTGCTGCTGATGATCGCGGGTACGCAGGACGAGCGGCGGCGCAACCTGCGCTACATCGAGGCGGGGCACGTCGACGGCGTGCTCCTGGTCTCCAGCCACTCCGGCGACCCCGTGGTGACGCAGCTGCACGAGGCGGGGGTCCCGGTCGTGGCCTGCGGGAAGCCGCTCGGCCAGACGGCCAGGATCGGTTACGTGGCGGCGGACGACCGGGACGGCGCGCGGGACATGGTGCGCCACCTGTACGAGACCGGCCGCCGCCGGATCGCCACCGTCACCGGCCCGCTCGACACGCCCGGCGGTGTCGAACGCCTCGCGGGGTACCGCGAGACGCTGGCCGAGTACGGTCTTCCGGCCGAGGACGCGCTCATCGCCACCGGCGACTACAGCCGGGCCGGCGGCGAGGCGGCCGCCGCCTGGCTCCTCGACCGGGCCCCGGACCTGGACGCCGTGTTCGTGGCCTCGGACCTGATGGCCCAGGGCGTGCTGGACGCACTCGACCGCGCCGGACGCCGGGTGCCGGAGGACGTCGCCGTCGGTGGCTTCGACGACTCGCCCGCCGCGCTCTCCTCGCGGCCGCCGCTCACCACCATCCGGCAGCCGTGGGACCGCATCAGCACCGAAATGGTCAGAACGCTCCTCGCCCGCATAGCGGGGGAGGACCCGGTCGCGGTGATCCTCCCCACGGAGCTGGTGCGCCGCGCGTCCACCTGAGCAGGCACCGCACCCGAGAATGGCCGGAACGCGCCGCCCCCAAACGGGGGCGGCGCCGCTGTTTAGCCGACACCACATCAATTTCAGTCGCGTTTCAGCTTTTTTCAGCCACCTCGTCGTCGAGATCGTCACGCTATGAAGATCGCCGGTAACTTCATGGCGTCGCCGCCACACCAGGGGCACAAGGCCCCAACGGGACTAGCGGCCCGAAGGACATTTTTTCACTTGACGACAGCGACCGACAGCTTCAAGGTCCAGCCGTACACGCAACACTGCCAAGTGATCCACACCGAAGGCGCCCACGCCGTCATCGGCATCTCCCCGGGCAACGGATACTTCTCCGCCCAGCGCGTGAGCGATCTCGCCGCCTGGGGACTGCGCACCTTCGACCAGGTCGATCTCGTCTACACCGACCTCCATGTCGCGGACATGTACGAGGCGCTCGGCTACCCCGCCGACGAAGCCCGCCGCAAAGCGGTCAAGAACCTCCGCGGCGTACGTGCCAAGGTCCACAACGCCGTCGCCGCCACCGACCCCGGCGGCGAACGGCTCCGAGGGCGCCCCATGTCCGCGCTCCTCGACATCCCCGAGTACCGGCATCTGCGCAAGCACCTGGATGACCTGCTCGCCACCGACGCGGAGTTCCTCGCCACCTGCGACCGGCTCGTCGCGGCGTTCCTCTCCACCAAGGTCCTCGCCGGGCAGACACCCACCGCCCGCCAGCGCGAGGTCTGCCTCCAGTACATCTGCGCCGAGGCGCCGCTCTTCCTGGACACCCCTGCCATCCTCGGTGTCCCCTCCTCTCTCAACTGCTACCACCAGCTCCTGCCGATGGCCGAACTCCTCTACTCCCGGGGCTCCGGACTGCGCGCCTCCCGCAACCAGGGCCACGCCATCGTCACCCCGAGCCTCGGAGACCACCATGACCACTGACACGCCGCTCACCGACACGCTGATCGACTTCCCGTTCTCCGCCCGCGGCGACCGCCTGCCGCCCGAGATCGAGGCCCTGCGCGCCGAACCGGTCAAGCGGGTCCGCACCATCGCCGGCGACCCGGCCTGGCTCGTCTCCTCCTACCACCTGTGCAAGCAGGTCCTCGAAGACCCCCGGTTCTCGCTCAAGGACACCTCGGCGCCCGGCGTCCCGCGGCAGTACGCCCTGACCATCCCGCCCGAGGTGGTCAACAACATGGGCAACATCACCGGGGCGGGGCTCCGCAAGGCCGTCCTCAAGGCCATCAACCCCAAGTCCGACGGCCTCACCGACTGGATGCGCCGGCACGCCTCCACCCTGGCCGACGACCTCCTCGCGTACGGTGCGCCCGCCGATCTGCGCGGCGGTTTCGCCGCGCCCTACGCGGAGCACCTCCACTGCCGGATCCTCGGCACACCCCAGGAGGACGCGCCGCGCCTCGCCGCCAGCCTCGACATCGCGTTCATGAACTCCGCCTGCCCCGTGACGGGCGCGCGGCTCAACTGGGACCGGGACATCGCCTACATGGTCGAGCGCCTCGACGACCCGGCGACCACGGGTCTCATGGCGGAACTCGCCGCCCTGCGAGGCAATCCCGACTACGCCCACCTGACCGACGAGATGCTCGCCACGGTCGGCGTCACGTTCTTCGGCGCCGGAACGATCTCCACCATGGGCTTCCTGACCATGGCGATCTTCTCCCTCCTCCAGCACCCCGAGGTCTGGGCACAGCTCCGCGAGGAGCCCGGCCGGATCCCCGCGGCCGTGGACGAACTCCTGCGCGTCAACCTCTCCATCGCCGACGGACTGCCGCGCCTCGCCCTCGAGGACGTCAAGCTCGGAGACGTCGAGGTGAAGAAGGGAGAGCTCGTCCTCGTCCTGGTCGAGGCCGCCAACACCGACCCGGACGTCTTCGCCGACCCGCACACGGTCGACATCGCGCGGCCCAACGCCGCCGCCCATCTGTCGTTCGGCGGCGGCGGGCACTACTGCCCGGCCACGGCCCTCGGGAAGAGGCACACCGAGATCGCCCTGGAAGTGCTCCTCGACAGGATGCCCGGTCTGCACCTCGCGGTCCCCGTCGACCAACTCGTCTGGCGCACCCGCTTCATGAAGCGCCTGCCCGAGCGCCTCCCGGTCGCCTGGTAACACCTGTCTCCCGCCGGCCCCGGCCGCACGGCCGGGGCCCGCGATGGGACACTGCTCCCATGGGGGCGACCGTGAACCTCACGTCCGTCCGGCGCAGTTACGACACCGTGGCGGAGGAGTACGCGCACCGCCTGCACGAGGAGCTGACGGGCAAGCCGCTCGACCGGGCGCTGCTGGCGAGCCTGCTGGAAGAGGCGGGACCGGACGCGAGGGTGGCCGATCTGGGCTGCGGACCCGGACACGTGGCGGCCTGGCTCGTCGCACACGGAGCCCAGACGGTGGGCATCGACCTCTCCACCGGGATGATCGAGGCCGGCCGCCGCCGGTATCCGCAGGTCGACTTCAGGGAGGGCGACCTGCTCGAACTCCCCGCCCAGAACGGCGAATTCGGTGCGGTCGTCGCCCTCTACTCGATCATCCACCTCGACCCGGCCGAACTCGGCGCGGCCTTCCAGGAGATACGGCGCGTGCTGCGCCCCTCCGGTCAGCTGCTCGTGTCGTTCCACGCGGGCGAGGAAGTACGGCACCTGGACGAGTGGTGGGGGCACGAGGTGGACGTGGACTTCCACTTCCACGATCCCTCCCACATCGCCGGGCTCCTGGAGGCCGCCGGCTTCACCGTGGAGATGCGCCTGGAACGCACCCCGTACACCCACGAGGCCGAAACCCGCCGAGCCTACGTCCTGGCCCGCCGGCCCTGACACGGTCGCCTCGGGTGGTGGCGCCGGTGTCCGTCGGCCGGCGCTCGCCCTCGGGGTTACGACCGGCGGCGCGGCTTGCCGGGCTTGGCTCGCTTGGCGCCCTTGGAAGCGCCTGCTCCGCCGGATCCGCTGCGGGGACTCTTGCCCGTCGCCCTGCCACCCGACTTCGCGGACGGCTTCCCGCCCGACTTCCCGGCCGCGCCCTTGCGCGACGTGCCGCCCGCGTCCGCACGCCCGCCCTTCGGCTGGGCCGGTGTCGCGGGGCGCCCCCGCGTGCTGTTCACGGTCCGGCCGCGCACGATCCCGATGAACTGCTCCACCAGATCCGTGGTCTCCTCCTGCGGCCAGGACAGAGCGATCCGCGACTCGGGCGTGCCCGTGATCGGCCGGTAGGTGAGGTCCTTGCGGTGGTGCAGCCGGGCCAGGGACTGAGGGACGACGAGAAGGCCCACGCCTGCCGCGACCAGCTCGACGGCGTCGGCGGTGGTGGCCGGACGTTCCAGCGCCGGCAGCCCCGGAGGCCGCTCCCAGTCGAGCGTGTCGTCGAGGGGATGCAGCACGATCTCCTCGGCCAGATCCTCCGGCGCGACCTCGTCGACCGCCGCCACGACATGGTCCTTCGGGACCACGACCACCGTCGTCTCGGTATAGAGGGGGATCGCGCTGAGATCCGTACGGTCGACAGGGAGACGGACGAAGCCCGCGTCGGCGCCGCCCTCACGCAGCAGGCCGAACGCCTCGGCGGCGGTCACCTGGACAAGGGTCAGCGGGACGTCGGGCAGCCGCTCGTTCCAGATCCGCACCCACTTCGTGGGCGTCACGCCCGGGACGTACGCGAGCCGGAACGAGGGGGACGAAGGGGGTGCATCCGAGCCTGTCACTCCGCCAGGTTACCCGCCGTGGTCACAGGTCGTGCACACGCTCGATACCCTTGACACCATGACGTCCCACCAGAGCACCCAGACGATGAAGCCCGCGACCGCGGCGAAGAAGCTGGGTGTGTACCTCGAGGCCACCCCCGCCGAGTTCCAGGAGGGTGTCGTCTCGCGCACCGAGCTGAACACCCTGCAGACCGATCCGCCCGAGTGGCTCCGCGAGCTGCGGCGCAACGGCCCGCACCCCCGTCCGGTGATCGCGGCGAAGCTGGGCATCTCCATCTCCGGCCTCGCGCGGGGCGGCATCACGGACGCCCTCACGACGGAGCAGATCGAGGCGCTGAAGAAGGAGGAGCCCGAGTGGCTCCAGAAGGAGCGTGCCACCCAGGCGGAGGTGCGCAAGGAGGCCGCGCGGATCAAGGAGAAGAACGCGCAGCGCGCCGAGGAGCCCGAGAGCCGGCGCTCCTGACGCAGGACGGTCCACCCTCCTGAGGGTCGGCCGGACGGACCGCCCCTTCGTCGTGCCCACGGCCGGCAAGGTCCCCTGGGCCGTCGGTAGGGGTGGACGGTGGCACAGACGACCCCCTAGTCTCTTAGGCACCTATTAACTTTGGTGACTATGGAGAGTCCGTCTCATGCACCCGTTCCGCAAGGCCGTCGAAGACCGTGACGAGGCCGCCCTGGTCTCCCTGCTCGCCGACGACGTGCTGTTCACCAGCCCGGTCGCCTTCAAGCCCTACCGCGGCAAGGCCTTCACCGCTGCCATCCTCCGCGGGGTCCTGAGGGTCTTCGAGGACTTCTCCTACACGCGGGAGATCGCCGACGCGGACGGCCGCGACCACGCGTTCGTCTTCACGGCCACGGTGAACGGCAAGCGGATCCAGGGATGCGACTTCCTCCATTTCGACGAGGACGGCAAGATCGACGACTTCACCGTCATGGTGCGACCCCTCTCCGCCGCCCAGGCGCTGGCCGAGGCGATGGGCGCGCAGTTCGACCGGATCGCCGAGGAGGTGGCCGGACAGCCTTAGGCCGTGTACGGGGGAGGGGCGACGGAATCCACTGGCCCGCCGGTCCCGTCGGCGCCTACCATCCGCCCATGATCGAGGACGGGACAGAGGCTGTGGCGCGGCGCATCGCGGGGCAGGAACCGGAGGACGCGGGGGCGCACCGTACGGTGTGCTGGCGGGGGAGGGGTGTCGCCCTCGCGCCGCTGGACGTCGACGACGCGGAGCTGATCCACGGGTGGCGCGCCGACCCGGTGGCCGCCCACGAAGTCGGCATGTGGCCGCGTACCCTCTCCGCCGTGCGCGAGCGCATCGAGCGCGACCGCGACGACTGCGACCGCGACGACTTCCTCGTCCTGCTCCCCGACGGCACACCGATCGGCCTCACCGCCCTGACCGACCAGGACCTGGTCGACGGGACGGCAGAGATCATGCTGGTGCTGGACCCCGACCACCGGGGCCAGGGATACGGCGCGGACGCCGTGGACGCGCTGGTCGACCTCGCCTTCGGCGAGCTGCCCATGCAGCGCGTCCAGGCCGTCACCCACACCACCAACACGGCGGCCCTCGGCGTCCTGGCCCGCGCCGGCTTCGTCCGGGAGGGCGTCCGCCGCTCCGCCTGCCTGCACCGGGGCCGCCGGTACGACGTCGCGGTGCTGGCCCTGCTCCGGGACGAGTGGGAGGCGCTCACCCGACCTCGGTCCTGGGACCTGCCGGTCGCCGGCTGAGGCGCAGAAGGCACAGAAGGCGCAGGAGTCGCGGTCGGTGGGGGCGTGCACGGCCGGCTCCGCGGGCGGCCGCCACCGGTGCGGGGAGGGCGTGGCGACGGTGGGGCGTCCGCCGCCGCGGCCCGGCGGCCCGGCCTCCGTGGACGAATCCAGAGGTCGGACCACCGGGCTGTTCGGTCGGACGTCAGGCGCGGCAGCGCAGCATCTCCAGCGGGGGGTGGTCGAGGAGGTCCGCCCAGAAGTCCGCACCGAACTCACGGATGCCGGCGTCGGACACCTTCAGCGGGACCCAGGTCAGCTCGGTGAACCCGGCCGACCGCAGACACTCCTCGTAGACCTCGCGGCGCGGGGCCGCGCCGACGATGCTGATCGGCTGCGGGTCGAGGAGCGCTGTGACCCGCACCCGCGGACCCGTCTCGATCTCCTCGCCCGTCGGCTCGCAGCGGAACCCGTACTGGTCCAGGGACGCACAGTCGAACCGGTAGTCGGGTTTCTGGGCGAACACGAAGAACTTTCCACCCGGGACCAGGCTCCGGTGGATGTTGCGGCACATCCGCTCCATCGCCGCGAGGTCCTCGGCGTAGTTGAGGCACTGCACTGCCAGCGCGACGTCGAAGCGCCGGTCGAGAGGCCGCAGCTCGGCCACATCACCGACCTCGTAGTGCACACCCAGCGGCTCCCGCCGCTCGATCTCCCGCGCGGCGGCGATCATCTCCACGGAGATGTCGACACCGAGGACATCCGCGGCGCCGCGCCGCTTGAACTCCCTGCTGTAGAAACCGGTGCCGCACGCCAGGTCGAGAACCAGCTTGCCGCTCACGTCCCCGACCATGCCCAGGAAGCTCGGCACCTCCCCGTAACGCACCAGCGGCAGGGACTTGAACCCCTCGAACGCCTCGCCGATCTCGTCGTACTGCTGCACGCTCACGTGCTGTCCTCCCCTGGACTTCGTCATGCCCGTGGTCTCGGCGGGTCGAATGCGGCCCGCTCGGCAAGCAATTGCCGACGTCGCGCGACTCGCCGGAAAGTCGATCTCCGATGCGGTTTCCAGCTGATCGCGGGTCGTGCGAGGAGTACACAGGCAATGGGTGAGGTCGACTAAGGGATGGAAGGCCTGAAATCAGCCGCAGACCGACGCCAGATCTTCGTAGGTCCCTACAAGGGCCGCTTGGTTTCGACCCTGGCTGATGGTCCAGCAGACTCGCCGTCGGTGGAGTGAACCGGGAGTAGTGCGGGGCGCTTGGCGGTGCGGCCGTCGCCCGAGGAGCGGCCGCGCAGGCGTCGGCCGATCCAGGGGCCGAGGAAGCCGGCGGTCCAGCGCAGCTCGGCGAGGGCCGTCCGCAGAGCGGTCGGGGGCGTGCCCGGCGGCTGCGGGAGCGGGCGGGTCCAGGCCGCGCTGCTGCCGGGCAGGGCGAGGGCGTGGGCGAGCGCGGCGGCGATGCGCTGGTGACCGAGCGGGCTCGCGTGCAGGCGGTCCGGGCTCCACAGACGGGCGTCGGTGACGGCGGGGTGCGGGAAGGTGTCGGCCACGAGGACGCCGTACCGGTCGGCGGCCTCCCGGATGCGCGCGTTGAGCGCGGTGACGCGGGAGCCGACCGGCCGGGCGAGCGGAACGATCCGCGCGACGTCCGGGAAGGTGAGGGTCGCCACCGTCACGCCCTCCGCCGTGAGTGCGGCGAACATCGCCTCCAGGTGGCCGGCCACCTCGTCGGCGTCGAAACGCGGCCGCAGAAGGTCGTTCATTCCGGCGACGACGGTGGCCACGTCCGGGCGGAGCGCGAGGGCGGGCGCGAGCTGTTCCGCCCGGACCTGCCCGGCGAGACGGCCGCGCACACCCAGGTTGGCGTAGGCCAGACCGGGGTTCGTCTCCGCGATCCCCTCGGCGAGGCGGTCGGCGAACCCGCGCAGCCCCGTGCTGTCGTCACCGTCGCCGAGGCCTTCCGTCTGGCTGTCACCCAGAGCGACGTAACGCCTGTACGGGGCGTTGTGCATGGTCTTGCTCCTCCGTGAGGCCTGGTGCCGGGCGCTGCATGCCCGATCCTACTCAACATGGAGGTTATTCAACTCGATTACTAGCAAGGTGGTGGCGGTGCGCCGGACCTCGCTCAGGCCAGCTTCTTGAGCACCTCGGCCGCGAGCGGGGCGGAGGACGCCGGGTTCTGGCCGGTGACGAGGTTGCGGTCGACGACCACGTGCGGCGCCCACGGCTCGCCCACCCGGACGTCGACGCCGACCTCGGTCAGGCGAGTCTCGAGCAGCCACTTGGCCTTGTCGGCGAGACCGGCCTGGGTCTCCTCGGCGTTGGTGAAGGCCGCCACCCGGTAACCGGCGAAGGCGTTGCCGCCGTCCTCCTTCGTGGCCGCCAGCATCGCCGAGGGCCCGTGGCAGACCACGGCGAGCGGCTTGCCCGATTCCAGCGCGTCCATCAGGAGCCGGCCGGAGGTGGCGTCCACGGCGAGGTCCTCCATCGGGCCGTGGCCGCCCGGGTAGAAGACCGCCGCGTACTCGTCGAGATCCACGTCCTCCAGCGTGATCGGGTGCTGGAGCTCGGTGATCGAGTCCAGCGCGGCGGCGACCCGGTCGGCGCCTTCCTGGCCACCGTTGAACTCGGGGGCGAGGCTGCCCCGGTCCACGGTCGGGACGACGCCGCCAGGGGTGGCCACGACGATCTCGTGACCCGCTTCCTTGAACGCCTCGTACGGGGCGACGGCCTCCTCGGCCCAGAAGCCGGTCGGGTGCTTGGTGCCGTCGGCCAGCGTCCAGTGGTCGGCGCCGGTCATCACGAAAAGGATCTTCGACATGGGGAATCACTCCGGGGATGGGGGCGGCAGGGCCGTCGGACGGTCTTCGTGGCGCGCGCGCCGCGTTGCTTCGGCGGACGGCCGGTGGACGGTGTTCGGTGAACACCGACGTCCGGACGATGGATCGGCGAGGCGGCGCTGTCTTCGAAGGTAGGACCCGCGCCCACAGGTTTCCAATGAGGATCCCCATGAGAGGTATCGGAATCCCGATGGATCGTCCCACGGCCGGGAAGCCGGCCCATGGCGACGCGCCGCCGTGGGCGCCGCGGCGCCCAACCGGTCGGGGCTTGACCAGCAGCGGGGATGCCGGCCGCCATGGGCGGTCCGGCCCGCCGACTGCCCACGGCGCGCCGGCCGCCGTTCGACTCGCGTGAAGCGGTACGACCGCGAGCGCGGCCTGGCACTGGCCGCGCTCGACGGCGGCCGAGGTTACCGGAGCGGCACGGGGCCCGGGGTCACCGGGAGCGGTGCGGGGCCCAGCCGTCCGCGCCCGCGAGGTAGTCGGCCGTGGTGTGGGCGGCGGCCTCGCCGGCGGACATCTGCGGGCGATCGGGGGTGAGCAGCGCACCCGGGCCGGTGTTGCGGTACTCGGCGAAGCGGGCGTCCCGCCAGGAGAAGCCGCTCATGTCCGTCCACGGTGAGGCCTTGACGGCGTCGGGGAGTTCGGTGTCGCGGAGGAGGACCTGGCCGACGGCCTGCGGCTCGCCTCCCGGGTGCCAGGGCCGGCCGAGGTGGAAAGACCCGGCCGGCGCGTCGCTGACGATCTTCGAGCGGGTGATGAGGATTCCGTACGGGTTGCCCGCCCAGGTCGAGGCGGCGGTGATGTAGCCGTTGTTGCTGTCCGACCCCCGGCTGAGGGCCTTGATGACGGAGTTCTCGATGACGGCCGTGGCCCGGCCGTAGATGAAGTCGACGTCCCCCTCGACATAGGAGTCGTGGAGGTAGACGCGGCTGCGCGTCGTCAGCTGCGGGGTGTCGACCATGAGCGTGTCCTGGTTGCCGAGAAAGGCGGCGTCGTCGAAGACCAGCCGGTCACCGGTGGTCTTCACGGCGAGAGCTTGCTCCCCGGCGAGCTCGACGGCCGCCTCGTCGAAGTCGTTGGCGAAGGTGAGGTGGCGGGCGGTGAAGTCGTTCCCCTCGATCACGACGGTGGCGCTGCCCCACGAGCCCTGCGTGCCGCCGCCCGGCTTGGCCTCGCCGGCCGGGGTGTCGAAGACGACGAGCGTGTCGGAACGGCTCCGGCCGGTGCCGACCAGCGTCACGTGGTGGCGGTCGCGGCCGATGCGGACCTTCTCCCGGTACGACCCCGGTGCGAGCCGGATCGTGATCTCTCCGTCGTTCCCCGCGGGCACGGCGCCGACAGCCGCCTGCACGGTCGGGTAGTCGGCCGGCACGTTCAGCGTGGTGTTCGTGCCGATCGTCCGCTGCGGCCCGGAGAACCGCGTCACCAGCGCCGGTACGGCGGAGGCCGGGTCGAGACGGTACGGGTAGAAGTCCCGCGGCTCGAAGGCCGCACCCCACACGTCGTGGCGCCCGGTGGTGTCCTTCAGGATCGAACCGCGCTGCACCAGCTCGGCGCCGGCATCCGCCTGGTAGGGGTGCTGGATCCCGTCGTAGTAGCTGTTCTCGATGACCATCCTGGTCCGGCCGCGCGCGTAGTTCCCGTACGTCCAGACCGGATCACCGTCGTCGACCTGCGCCGACAGGTAGTTGTTGTAGAGGTGTGCGTAGGCGCAGTTGTCGGCGGAGGGGTTGCGCTGCTTGGTGCCGCTGAACCAGTTGTGGTCGATGGTGACCTGTGTCTTCACGTTGCTCGTCCAGCCGATGCCGAACGCCTTGTTGTGGTGGTCGAACCGGTTGTAGGAGACGGTGATGTACTCGCTGTCCTTGCGCAGGTCGATCAGGCCGTCGCCCATGTGCGTGAGGCGGTTGTGGTCGATCCACACGTGGTCGACGGTGTCCATCTGGATCGCGTCGAAGTCGCTCGTCTTGCCGTCCCAGTCGCCCTCGACGTACGAGTCGCGGATGGTGAGGTTACGGATGATCACATTGCTGGTCCCGGGCGCGAGATGCAGCTCTCCGTGGACGATCTCGCCGGTGACACCGACACCGACGATCGTCTTGTTCGACGTCACGTCGATGTCCGAGCCGAACGGATCGACCTCGATGACGCCCTCGACCCGGATGATGTACGGCTCGGGTGCACCGGCGTACGCCTTCAACGCCGCCTGTTCGGTGACGGTGACGACCTTCCCGCCGGCGCCGCCGGTGGTGCCGCCGGCGAGCGAGGCGAACCCGTGAGCGACGTCGGCCCACCGGCCGCTCGCGGTGGGACCGGGGGCGGCGGCACCCGAGGCCGCACCGGAGGTCCCCGCATCGGAGTGAGTCCCGGGCGGGGTGTACGCCCGGGCTTCCTGGGCGGTGACGGACGTGGCCAGGGCGGCGAGCAGGGCGGTGGCGGCTGCCACCGCGGCCCTTGCTCCACCTCTGCGCCGGGCTACGGAGGGGACGTATCGCATTGCGGCTCCCAACGGGCTGGCTGGTTCGGTCAGTTGGCGGGGACGGTGGTGGGGCGATCCTGGTGGACCGGCGGCCTTCCGGCGCCCGCGCCGCGGGCCACGTCGCGGTCGGCCTGCTCGGCGGTGTCGATCGGGCCGTGCAGGGTCGGAGTCCAGCCGACGTCCGGCGTGAGGTCGCGCTCGCTGCCGGAGTTGTAGCTGTTGTTGAGGGCGACCAGGTCGACCGGGAATCCGTTGAAGAGGGTCCCGGTGGCGTGCAGGGCGCTGCCGTTCCAGCTCTTGACCAGGTCGGCTGCCTCGATGTGCCCCGGAGTGGTGAACGCGTTGTTCTCGGCCCGCACACGGGACTCGGTCGAGATGCCCAGGAAGTAGCGGTGGTCGTGGGCGTCGGCCGGAACGACGTAGCGGTTGTTGTAGACGTGCACCTGGCCGAAACGGACCCGCGGGGCACGCTGCACGACCGAGGTGAACTCGTTGTGGTGGAGGGTGACACGCAGCTTTCCGCGGTCGCCGGTCGCCGTGTCGCTGTTGCCGATGAGCATGGCCTTGTCGTGGTCGGCGAACCGGCTCCACTCCACGGTGATCAGGTCCGACCCGTTGGTGATGTCGAGCAGGCCGTCATGGCGCAGGTAGTTCCGGCCGAAGTACGTCGGCTCCTGCGCGTCCGGGTGCCCGGCGTCGGAGGCGGTGATGTGATCGATCCACACATGGGTCGCGCCGCGCAGCCACAGGTTGTCGTAGGCGCTCTTCCAGTCGCCGAGTCCACCGTTGTTCGGCTGCCAGACGGGGAAGCAGTCGTACGCGTCGCGGAACTCCAGGTTGCGGATGATGACGTTGTCCGCGTTCTCCACCTTCAGGCTCGCGCCCTTCAGGACGGCGCCGGAGCCGACGCCGACGAGGGTCGTGCGGGACCCGACGGTCAGCTCGACGCGCTCCGCCTGGCGCCTCGCGGACGCCTGTCGCGCCTCCTCCTGAGGGCCCGACGGCTTGGCGGCTCCCCAGGTCCGGGGGTCGTAGGCGGCCAGATACTTCCGCAGGTCGTAGCCGTCGGTGGCGTAGGCGGCGCAGTCGAGGTGCCGGCCGCGGTCGTCGGTGTTGGCGTCGATCGTCCCGGCGATGCGGATGATCTTCGGGGTGTCGCTGCCGCCGTCGAGGGCCCGGACGAGTCCGGCGCGGTCGTGCACGGTGAAGACATGGGCCTCGTCGGCGCCGGCCCCACCCGTGGTCCCGCCGTCCGCGGCGGCCCAGCCGTCTCCGGCGGGCAGGGTGTCCCGTTCGATGCCCCGGCCGGCCTCCCGGCCGTCGGCGGTGGCGGGCACGCTCAGGGTCGCCAACAGGCCGGCGGCCACGGCGACATGCAGGACATGACGTACGAGCGGCATGGCGCACCTCTCATGTATGAGATACGAAATTCAGCTCGCTGAACGTAGAAGCAGGTGGACCCTTTAGTCAACGCTCCTAACAAAAGGAGTGACGCCCATGCCCGTGAAAGGTGTTCAGATACGTGAACCGCGCGAGGGGCTGTTCCGCCCGCCCGCGATGTCGGAGATTCGTCAGAGGGTCGGCGGCGAGGCGACCGGGACGTGAAGGGGCGCCCGGAAGGACAACAGGTCGAGGACGGGCGCGTGTGCCGCCTCGGCCGAGAGCCGGACGGCGGGCAGCCGCCGGGCCACCGCACGGAGCGCCACCGCCGCTTCCGTACGGGCGAGAGAGGCGCCCGGGCAGCGGTGGCGGCCCACACCGAAGGCGAGGTGGTGGCGGGAGTTCGCGCGGTAGGGCCGCATCTCCTCGGGGCTCTCGAAGACCTCGGGGTCGGAACCGCTGCCCATGAGCATCAGCAGCAGCTCGGCGCCGGCCGGCAGCGGGGTGCCGCTCACCTCCACCGGGCGTGCGGTGACCCGACGCCACGTGGTCACCGGCGGCTCGCGTCTCAGCACCTCCTCGACCCACGCCTTGGCCAGGCCCTCCTCGTGTCCCGGGCGCGGCCACAGCCCGGGTTCGGCGAGCGCGCTGCGCAGCACCGTGGCGATCAGCTGCCCGGTCGTGGACTGCCCGGCGATGAAGACGAAGAAGCACGCGCCGACGGCGGTCTCCAGGTCCAGCAACTCCCCGTCGGGCAGGCGATGGCGGACCAGAGCTCCCACGAAGCTGTCCGCCGGGGCCGTCCGGTCGCTCACGAGCGAGGTGAGCCACTGGTGGAACTCGCCCACCAGGACCGCCAGTTCGAGCTGCCGCTCGGCTGAAGGGCGTCCCCAGAAGAGCTCCAGCGACGCGTCGCTCCAGCGGACCAGGGTCGTGGTGTCGAGACCGTGGATGCCCAGCAGCTCCATCATCACGCGGCAGGGCAGGGTGTGCGCGAACGCGCCGAAGAGGTCGCTGCCGGCGGTCGTGTCGATCTCCGTACGGACGGAGTCGAGCAGCTCGTCGGCGACGCGCTCGATCACCGGTACGGCGGCCGCGACCCGCTCGGCGTTGAAGAACCGCGTGACGACCCGGCGCAGGCCGGCGTGGCTCGCACTCACGTTGTTCGCCAGCGCGGGACGCACCCTGAAACCGGCCCGGGCGAGGACCCTCAGGGCCGGAATGCCCAGCGGGGTGATCGCGTGCTGGGCGTTGTCCGGCCGGAAGACCGTCGGGTCGAGCAGCACCCGGCGGATGTCCTCGTAACGGCTGATCAGCCACAGCCCGGTGGCGGGGTCGCGATGGACCGGATCCTCGGCCCGCAGACGGTCGAGCCAGAGGTACGGCTCGCGGACGAAACCCTCGCCGAAGAGGTCGAGCAGCCCGAACGGATCGTAGGAACCGGGCGTCCCGGGACCGGTCGCACCGGTCGCACCGGTCGCCTCACCGTACGGACAGAGTCCGGCCGTGTCCGTGAGGGAGTCGGGCCTGCTGAGGGCGGAAGTCACGGTGGCGGACGCTAGCACGCGGCAGTGCACGTACCGGGCGGTGTGTGCGGGGGATCACCCGGAACCGGGCCGAGCCTCACGCCTCTCCAAGAGGTCCGCCGCCGGGTATGCGGCGGCCAGGCGTCGACCGTGTGTCGACCGTGCGCCGACACGGGACATGATGGCGGCATGAGCGATCACATATCTTCCGTAGAGGCACTCCTCGTTGTGGACGTGCAGTCGGCCTTCGTCACCGGTGACACGGCGGTCCCCGCGGCGGCCCGGCTCCTGGACCGGACGACCGACCTGATCGCACGGGCGCGACGCAGCGGCGCGATCGTCGTCCATCTCCAGAACGACGGGCCGCCCGGATCCGACGACGAGCCGCACACGCCCGGCTGGGAGCTCCACCACGGCGTGCAGAGCGGCCCCACGGAGGCCGTCATCCGCAAGACCAGGGACGACGGCTTCGCCGGCACCTCGCTGGGGAGCCTGCTGACCGAAGCGGGGGTGAAGTCGCTCGCCGTCTGCGGCGTGATGTCCGAGATGTGCGTCCAGGCGACGGCCCGTACGGCGCTGGCGCTCGGCTACCGGGTCGTGCTGCCGCACGACGCCCACGCGACGCAGGACATCCCCGCAGCCCCCGGCATCGGCGAGCGGGTCCCCGCCGACACGGTCTCGCGCGTCGCCGCATGGGCCCTCAGCGGGGAAGCCGAGACCGTGACCCCCGCCGCGGCGGTCACCTTCAGGCCCGTGGCCCCCCGGATCTGAGCCCGAAGCCCCTGACCGGGCCGTCAGAGCGAGCGCCCCAACCGGTTCCCACCCCTTCCCCGCCCGGTCCCCACCCGGTGCGCGAGCAAAACGGGTTGAGCGGCCGGCGACGCGGACCGTAGGGTCACCGATCATCGACGTGTAGCTCAGCAGCAGAGCACCGGGCTCGGGACCCGGAGGGCGCGGGGGCGGAACCCGCCACGTCGGCTATGGACGACGACGCTGAGCAGCAGCATCCGAGCACCCCGTCCCCGGCCCCCGTGGTGACCGCGGCACCTTCCTACGCGCGCGACCAGTGGGCGAAGGCCTTCACGACCGCGCTCACGCACGACGACGCCGCGACGCGTGACCGCGCCGCCGAGCGAGGGCGACGCTGGCGAGCCGTGCTGACGGGGATGGCCGAGGGCCGGCTGAAGATCGGCTCGCGCACGCCCGTGAAAGGGCTGCCCGCCTGGGTGACCCCCGAGGTCGTACGGGGCGGCTTCGCCACCGGCGCCGCGAGCGCCGCCGGTCCCCTCCAGCCGTACGAGACAGAGGCGGCGCGCCGGTTCGGTGTGCCCGCCGCGCGAGGAGCGCTGTTCGCACACTGCCTGACCGAACCCGGACTCGCCTGGCTCTCGGACCTCCTCGACAGCGGCCACTACGAGGTGACGCTGCCCGAGGAGGCCGCGCTGCTGACCGTGGCATGGCTGGTGCGGAGCGGGGAGGTGGCCGGGGCGGTCGAGCTGGTCGAGGCGCTCGAACCCCACGCCGACACGGTGCGGTTCCTGCCCCGCCCCTCACGGACACGGGCCGGCGCCCCCGGCCACGTCCACCGGCGCACGGTCGCCGAAGCCCGCCGGACCCTGGAGCGCAGGCGCCCGAACGAGGCCGTGGAGACCCAGCGCGAGGCGCTCGCCGTCTGGAACCCGTACGCGGACGACATCCTCGGCCACTGGCTGGAGACGGCCGACACCGGACGTGTACTCGAGCGGACGCCCGATGACGGCTGGTACGCACGAGGGGCCGCCCTGCTGGAGCGCTACCGTGCCCTCGCGGCCGAGCACACCCGCTGCCGCAGGCACCGTGACCCTAAGGAGAACCTCGGCATCCTCATCGGCGCCCTCCAGGAGAGCGTCGCCCGCCGCCCGCTGGATCCACGCCGTCTCGGACTGCTGCGCACCGCCGTCGAGGCCATGGTGCGACGCCGAGGGCTGCCCGGATCCGCGCCACACGCCGACCTGCGCCGGCAGCAGGCCGCGCAGGCCGCGCTGCCCTCCCACCACGCACTCGCCGGGCTCGCGAGCCGGCGGCTCGCCGAACTCCCGCAGGACTCCGGCGCCGAGGACATAGGGCCGCTGACCGCCGAGGTGAGCGTGCGGGAGAGCCGGGAGACCTCGCTGCCCGTCGGGGCGGTCCTGCCCCCGTCGATCCGCCGCGTCGTCGACGGCACCCTCAGCGCGCCGCTCGCCACCCTGGTGGAGCGCGGAGTGGTGCCGTCCGCCGAGGTGCTGGCCCAGCTGGTGCCCCAGCTGGTCGCCGCGACGACGGCCCGGTCCTACGCCGACGAGCCGCTGCGCACTCTGATGGCCGCCGACTACCGGGCGTGCCGCAACCGCCGTTCGCTGCTCCTGCTCAACCTGGAGCGGCAGGTCCGCGTCGAGGAACTGCCCTGGGTGCGGGCCGTGACGGCCTTCCGCGCCGACCGGGACGGCGGGCAGGCGGCGCTCGACGCTCTGCGGGAGCTGGGCGAGATCGCGGTACGAAGCTTTCCCGGGACGATCCTGCCCAACCCCCTCGTGCGCGAACTCGCCGTCCTCGCCCGCCAGGCCGACCTCGGCGCACCCCTGGTGGAGGAGCTGGCCGCGGACATCTTCATGGGCACGTTCAGCCCCAAGTTCCTCACGGCGGCGCGCGTCGCGGCCGAGCTCCTGAGCGGCACGCTGTACGAGAGGTACTACGGCATCGACTACCCGGCCGTCCGCGACCTGGCGGTCGTGGAGACCAGCCGGAACGTGCTCCGCTCGCACGACGCCCGAACCTCACCCGGATTCGCCACACTCTGCGCCCGGCGCGCCGGAGACCCGGGCACCTGGTCGGTCGCCGGCAACGGCAAGGTGATCGAGCAGGCGCAGATCCTCACCACGCACAACCTCGCCACCCTCGTCCACCGGGTCCACATCGCCCCCGGTCCCGGCTGGGACGAACTCGCCCTGCGCTGCTTCAGGACCGTCTGCCGGCTGACCGCCCGCCTGGAGGGACATCCGCGCCCCCTGGCCACCGTGAAGGACGCGGCCTATGCCTGGCGGCAGATGCTCTTCCACCTGTCGCTGTGCGACGCGCCGGCACTGGCGGGGGCGCTGGGGCGCCTGGGCGAGGAGGAGGCACGCCACCCGGCGCACGTCGCCGCGCGGCTCGCCCCGGCGCTCGCCGGTCTCCGCCTCGTCGCGGACGGCGGCCGGTTCGGCCCCGATGGCGGCGCGGACGGCGGCAGGGCACGCCTGCTCCTCGGCTGGAGCACCAACGGGCACTGGCTGCTCGCGCCGCAGCCCGCCACGGGGAGCGGACGAGGCTGAACGGCGGCCCGCACCCGGGGGCGCTCGTGAAGGCCCGCACCAGCGCCGTCCCGGCGCGGGCGTTCCTCAGCCTGCGCCGCCGGTTCCCCCGGGGCCCGGCGGCGCCCCGTCACGGGCGAGTGCGGCCACCTGGTCGCTGATCAGGTCCAGGATCGTCGCCGAGACGGCCGCGTCGTGGCCCAGTACGAGGAAGTTCAGGGTCAGGCCGTCGGTCACGGAGGCCAGGTAGCGGGCCAGCACCGGGACGGGGACTCTCAGTTCGAGTTCCATGGTGTCACCGAGTTGCTCGATCAGCTCCTGGTAGATCTCGGCGTACCGCTCGTGCTGGCGACGGGCGAGCGGTTCGAACCCGGGTGTGCGCAGGGCGTACTGGGTGAGTTCGTACGTGAGCATGTGCTCGCCCGGGTGGGCGCACACATGGTCCCAATACGCCCCGAAGCCGGCCCGGATGGTCTCCCTGAGCGTGGCGCGCGGTCGCAGCGCCTCCTTCACCACCCCCACGTAATGGTCGGTGATCGCCGTGATCACCGACTCCAGGAGCGCCTGCTTCGAGTCGAAGCAGTAGTGGAAGACGCTCAGGGAGACGCCCGCCTCGGCGGCGATGGACCGGGTCGTCGTCCGGGGGACGCCGTCCCGGGTCATCGCGCGGATGGCCGCCTCGGTCAGCTGCCGGCGCCGGTCGGCGAGCGGCATGCGGGTCATACGGTGGTTCCCTTCGCTCTGTCGGACGGCGCCGTCAGCTGCTGTGGACGCCGACCTCGCGGAGCGAGTAGCCCCATTCGCTGCCGCGCTCCACGCCCTGGATCCGCACATGCCGGGCCGTCGCCCCCGGGAACAGGACCGTGTCCAGGCCTCCGTCACCGGCCGTGGTGGACCAAGCGGTCCGCCACGTGGTTCCGTCGTCGGAGAGCTCGATGCGGTACGCCTTCCCGTACGCGCGTTCCCAGTCGAGGGTGACCCGCTTGACCAGCCGCGACGCGCCCAGGTCGATACGGAGCCACTGGCCGTCGCTCCATTCGCTCGCCCAGCGGGTGCCCGGGTCGCCGTCCACGGCCCGCTCCGGCGCGTAGGAGACGAACGGGTTCCACCACTCCGAGGTGGACGCGGACGCCGCCGCGTTCGCGGCCAGATTCACGCCCGCCCGGTGCCGCTCGGAGGCACCCCAGGTGTCGAGGTAGGACTCGGCGCCACGGAACAGGTCGTCCACCACCCCCTGCCCGCCGACCAGCCGGATGTCCTCGATCCAGTCCGGGACCAGGCCGTAGTGGGAGGCACCGTCGGTGTTGAGGTCCCAGGTCCGCTGCCCGGTGGTCTGCCGGTCGATGAGCGAACCGCCGTCGGTGCTGCGGAACGGGTACCGGACCGGGTTCGGGGTGTCCGTGCCGCGCGGCCCCGGCCAGCCGCCGACGCCGTTCATGTCGGTGCCGTAGCCGTACCCCACGCCGTACTTCTCGCGCAGGGCGTCCGTCCGCTTCGCCTCCGCGCTGAACCCCTCGGCGCCGTGCATGTACTGGGCGATGAACCCGCCGAGCCCGTAGACCCGCTCGGTCCAGTCCAGGTCCATCCAGCTGTGCGAGGAGAGCACACCCGGGTACGACGCCGACTCCGCGATGTCCAGAGCCCGGCCCGCCGCCTTGACGCTCATGTGGTCGATCTCGAGCATCATCTTGCGTTGCATCATGCCGCGCACGGCGTACTCGCCGAGCTCCGTCAGCCCCCGGGTGTTGCACCGCGCGTCCGTCGCGTACGTCGGGACGGTCACGCCCGCCGGCAGCTCCTTCTCGGCCGTGGGCGCCACCGCGAGCCCGATCGGGTTGTCGTGCTGCGGCCCGGTGCACTTCTCGGTCTTCCAGAAGGTGCCCGTCGACAGGAACTGGCCGACGTTGATGGCCGTGCCCAGCGCACCCTCGTCGAACCGGACACCGCACAGCGCGTTGTCGAACTTGTGGCAGAGGAACATGCTGCGGACGCCGAGCCGGTGGAGTTCGTCCAGACCCCGGTCGATGTCGTCCCTGTCGCACTGCGCCACGTCCAGGATCTGCTTGCAGCCGAAGGGCTCGGACGTCTCGACGCCGAGGACGACCGCCAGCTTGCCCTGCTCGATCACGGCGCGGGCCTGTGCCGTGTCGGTGACGATCCGGAACCAGCCCTTGCCGGGGCCGCCGAACATCCGGTCGACGTACTCCTGCATCTCGTACGTCTTCCTGGCCTGTAGGCGGATCGACGTCATCTCGTCGCAGCCGCGGTCTTTGAAGAAGTAGACCGAGCAGATGACCCCGTTGGTGACCAGGTCGTTGACGAGCACGCGCTGCCCGCCGCGCCAGGCCCGCTCGATCCACGCGTAGTAGTTCTGCTGGTGGGTCAGGGAGTCGTGCGCGGGCCAGTCCTTGAACGTCGGCCAGCCGTCCGGGTCGTGCCGGCCGTCGCCGCCCTTGGTGATGAAGTCGAAGACCGCGAGCGATCCGTCGGGGTAGTGCTCGGGGCAGTCCTTGAGCGCGTCGGCGACGCCGAGTTCGGAGAAGGGCTTGCCGCAGATGAGCCGGCCGCCGAAGGCCTCGTTGGACATGATGTGGTTGTGCGCGTCGACGAAACCGCGTACCTCGCCCTGGGCGTCGGTGCCCTTGAAGGGCTCGCCCGTGACGTTGATCGCGGAGTCGGGTGCGGGCCGGGCGGAGGGGTTCCACCAGGAGGAGTCGGCGGCTGAGCCGGGCGCCGGGCCGAGCAGCAGTGCCGTCGTCGCGAGGAGCAACGACAGCACTGCCAGGGGCCCGCGCCTGCTGTGCGTGGGTCGCGTCATGGACATCACTCACGTCTTCGGTGGGGGACGGCGGGGCGCGCGCAAAGTTGTCATGCTCCGCGCGAAAGGTGTGTCGAGAATCCCGACTGCCGCAACCGGAGTCAAGAGTCCGGGACGGATGACCTGATGGGTCGTCGGATCACCCCGTCACCTGGGTGGTCGGATCGCCCCGTCCCGCCGGAAGCCCTCGGTTCGCAGGCTCGAAGATCCCGGGCTGGTCTCACCCTCCTCGACGCTCGGATAAGGCCGAGAATGTCCCGCTTGCGGAGGTCGAGGAAAGCCTCAAAACGCCGGTAGTGGACGCTGTCGGATGCTCCGTCAAGAACAGGAAAACGCGCAGGTCGCGAACTGGTTGATCGTGTCTGGCAAAGATCTCGCAAAGGGCTTGGGCTTAAGTAGAACTGATGCGTCCACATCGGGCAGGCTCACGAGGCTTTGTTGGCATCGTGTAAGTAAAGGCTCGCCCATGCGCGTTCGTTGGGTCCGTAGCCCTCGGCTGTTTCCACCGGGTCGTTCCGGTAGGCGCAGACTGAGGGCTACGGCTCTTTTCGTCCTTGTCTTCTTCTCCGGCATGCTCACCACCGAGACCGCGATGGCCATGGGTGCCACGCTGTCGCCGGTGAAGATGCCTCAACTCTCCCTTTCGGGGCTCTGGAAATGGATCAACGAGAACCCTCTCGACACCCCTGATCAGCAGGGCGGTTCCGCCCGCGGCAAGAGTCATTACGCTTCCTCGGACGCGACGAGCTCCGAGGGTGAGGCCGGGCGCAGGCCGGGCAAGGGCAAGGGGGAGCTCGACGCGTTCGAGCGTCCCGTTGACCGCCCGGGCGCGTCGAAGACCGGTGCGGCCAAGGGCGGTGCCAAGAGCTTCGATGCCCGCACGAGCAAGCGGGATGCGAAGAAGTCGACGGCGACGTCGGACTTCTACGTCAACGCCGATGGCTCCACCACGGTCCGCCACTTCACCGGCCGGACCAACTTCAAGGGCACCGACGGTTCCTGGAAGCCGATCGACACCCGGCTGACCAAGGACACCGACGGCCGGCTGCAGCAGCGCTCGAACTCCCTGGATGTCGAGTTCGCGCCGGACGCGGCCGACCAGCAGCTCGCCTCGGTCGACTTCGGCGCGGGGCGTTCGCTCGCCTACGCGCTGCGGGGCGCGGCCAAGGGTGAGCCGACGGTGGCCGCCAACGGCACGGTGACCTACGCCGGCGTGCTGCCGGAGACCGATGTGGAGCTCGTGCCGCTGGCGGAGGGCTTCAAGGAGAACATCGTCCTGCGCTCGGCGCGGGCGGGGAACTCCTGGGTGTTCCCGCTCGCGGTGAAGGGGCTCACCCCCCGCATAGCCGCCGACGGCGACGTGGAGTTCACCGACGCGACGGGCAAGGTCACCGCGACCATCCCGCACGCGTACATGGAGGACTCCAGGATCGACCCGCGTTCGGGCGACGCCGCCCAGTCGCGGGCCGTCACCTATGAGCTGACGTCGGTGGACGGCAAGCCCGCGCTGCGGACGACCGCGGACCGCGGCTGGCTGGAGGACCCCGCCCGGGTCTTCCCGGTGACCGTCGACCCGACGGTGACCGCGTCGAACTCCACGTACGCGCAGAACACCATCGGTGGTGACCACTCCACCGAGACGCAGATCAAGGTCGGTTCGTACGACTCGGGAACGAACAAGACGAACTCGTTCCTGCAGTTCTCCTCGCTGGGCACCACGCTCGCGGGGCAGCGGGTCACCGCCGCCACCTTGAACGTGTACGCGATCTGGTCCTCGACCTGCAGCAACCAGTCGTTCTCGGTCCACCCGATCACCCAGTCCTGGACCCCGTCGGGTGTCACCAGCTACCCCGGGCCGAGCTTCGGCGCGGCCATGGGCTCCGCCACGCCGGCACCGGGAGCGTCCTGCTCCAACACGGGCAACTCGGCCAGCGTCGGTGTGAAGATGCCGGTCTCCCTGTCGACCACCTGGTTCAACCAAGTCGCCGGCGGAGCCGCCAACTACGGTCTCGCGATGACCGCGCCGACCAACGACGCGCTCCACTGGAAGAAGTTCCACTCCGACAACTCGGCGACCGCCGGCTTCCGCCCGGCCCTGCACCTGACCTACACGGCGAACA
>NZ_JAGGOS010000077.1 GCF_018614205.1 Streptomyces sp. ISL-36
CGCCCGTGGACTGACCGCCCGCCGTATGACCGCCCGTGGACTGACCGCCCGTGGACTGACCGCCCGTGGACTGACCGCCCGTGGACTGACCGCCTGTGGACTGACCGCCCGTCGTATGGCCGCCCGTGGAATGGCCCGGTTCGTCGGCGATGGTGAGCATGGTGGTGCCCTTCTCCCCCTTGCAGTCGAAGGTCACCACGTACTCGGCACCGGCCTTGGCGTCCAGGTCGACGGTGGCCTCGCCCGCGTGCCCCTCGTTGAGGGTGACGGTGTCGAAGACGCCGGAGGAGACGGTGACGGACGGCACCTCGCATCCGTCGGACTTCAGCGTGACCGTGCCACCGGGGGCCACCGTCTCGGGCGAGACGGAGAAGCCGAACGACGTGATGTCGCCTCCGGTGCCGTCGTCGGCCACGGCCGTCGACACGGCGAGGGGAACGGCGGCGGCGGTGAGCAGGGCGGCGGAAGCGACACCTATCGCGCGCATGGCGATCCTCCAGATCACAGGAGGGGCGTATGCGGATGTTCTCCGCGTTCTTCTCGTACGGGGAAACGCCCCTCGACGCGATCGAAGCTAGATCGCCCCCGGGCATCTCGCCACCGGGCTCCGCCGAACGGGGAAAGACCTGTGCGCGTTACCGCCGACCGGGCATGGGGCGGGTCCACCGCGAGGGCGGGGTGGGCCCGGCCCGCCGTCCCTCCAGCGCGGCTCAGCTCTGGGTGTGTTCGCGGTAGGTCGTGCGGGTGTGTTCCGTGTGGGCGCGCATGACTGCCGTCGCCCGCTCCTCGTCACGGGACGCGATCGCGTCGATCAGCTGCCGGTGTTCCTTCCAGGACTGCTTGCCGCGCTGGCGGGCGACCGGTGTGTAGTACCAGCGGACCCGGCGGTCGACCTGGCCGGCCAGTTCGGACAGGACGAGGTTTCCCGCCAGTTCCATGACCTTGGCGTGGAAGGCCGCGTTCGTCGCGACCGCCAGGTCGACGTCGTCGTCGGCGACCGCCTGCTCGCCGCGCGCGCACAGCTCCTGCAGCGCGGCGATCCCGGCCGAGCCCGAGTTCGCGGCGGCGAGCCGGGCGGCCTCCGCCTCCAGGAGCGTACGGACGGAGAGGAGCTGGTCGGCCTCCTCGTCGGTGGGTTCGTGGACGAACGCGCCCTGGGCCGGCCGCAGGTCCACCCATCCCTCGGTGTTCAGCCGCTGCAGCGCCTCGCGTACGGGCTGCCGGGAGACACCGAGGTGTCCGGCGAGCTCGCTCTCCACGAGGTGCTGGCCCGGGCGCAGGGACCGGGTGGTGATCAGTTCGAGGAGCGCTTCGTAGACCCGGTCGCGCAGCGGCCCCGGCCGCTCCAGCCTGGGCACGGCTCCTTGCGGCAGTCCTGCGGACAACATCGCGGCCCCCTCGATTCGCCGTGGCGATCAACGCGGATTCGGATCAACGCCGATTGGCTATCGTCTACAGTCTACCGGCGCAGGGGTCCGGGCATGCGAGCCGCCGCGATCTCGGCCGAAACCGGCCCCCCGGGCGATTTCCCGCCCAGGCCCCCGGGCGATTTCCCCCAGGGCCCCGGGCGGAGATCGCCCGGAGCAGCGCTCGGGAGAGCCGCCCGGAGAACTCCTCACATGCCGGGTCGGCGGTGCGGCCCGGCGCCAGACCTTCTGCCGGTGGCGGCGGATGATCCCGCGTGGTTCACGCGGACGCCGGCGGCCTTCCCCGGCCGGCCGTGTCGAGCAGCAGCTTCGCGGCAACCGCCGCACCGTCGGTGCGGATCGTGCCCGCCACGGCGGTCGCCCGCATGTGGGTCTCGGGGGCCAGGGCCGTCTTGAGCGCGGCCGACACGGACTCGGTGGTCGGAGTGGGACCCTCGGGGGCCACACCGATGCCCAGCTCGGTCACTCGGCCGGCCCAGTAGGGCTGGTCCGCACCCTGGGCCAGCACCACCTGGGGCGCGCCGGCCCGGCCGGCCGTCGTCGTGGCGCCCGCGCTGCCGTGGTGCACGACGGCGGCCACCCGGGGGAAGAGTGCCTGGTGGTTGACCTCGCCGACGGTGAAGCAGTCGTCGGTGAAGCAGTCGTCCTGGCCGTCGATCAGGTCCAAGCCGACCAGATCCAGGCCGGCCAGATCCAGGCCTGCCCAGCCGCGGGAGACGATCGCGCGGCGGCCCTGCGCGCGGACCGCCTCGACGGCCACCTTGGCGATGTCCTTCGAGGCGCTCATGGGCATGCTGCCGAAGCCCACGTACACCGGCGGTGTGCCGGCGTCGAGGAAGGCCACCAGCTCGGGCGGGAGCGGGCGTTCGTCCGGCCGGAACCACGCTCCGGTCTGCACGACGTCGAGGTCCGTCGGCCGCCACGGGCTCAGGGTCGGGTCCGTCGCCAGCCAGGGGCGGTCGGTGAAGGCGTAGTCGCGGACGTTGTCCACCGGGGGCAGGCCGATCGCCGCCCGGGGGGTGTTGATCGCCGCGCCGAACATGTCGTTCGCGTTCTGGGCGTCCAGGTCCCACAGCGCCCGGTTGTCGGTCATCTCCGGTGGCAGCGGCCGACCGCGCCGCGCGGGCGGCGGTTGGTGCGGCGACGGCAGGCTGACCGGCTGGTGGCTGACGTGTACGTAGTGGATGCCCAGTTTCTCGGCCACCGACCGCGCGCCGGCGGTGACCGGCAACGGGCCGGTCGCCACCAGCGCGTCGCCTCCCTCGGCCGCCGCGGCGACCGCGTCGAACTGTGCGGCGATCAGGTCGGCCGCACGCTGCGCCAGGCCCACCGCCGAGCCCGGCGTCACCGTGGTCACCAGCGGGCGCACCGGCGCGCCGACCGGTACGTGCAACACCCCGGCACCGGCGAGCAGCTCCGCGAACTCCTCGTCCGGCGGCGCGCAGACCCGCACCTCGGCGCCGAGTTCGCGCAGCCGCACCGCGAGTCCCACCATCGGTTCGACGCTCCCCCGCGCCCCGTACGTCGACAACACCACGCGCACTTCGCGGCACCCCTTTGTCCATGGTTGCGGCCTGGCCCCGGTCGACTCGTGGAACCGCGGCCACGGCTTCAGCCGCGCCGTCCGCCCCCAGGTCACCGGGCCCGGAGCAATCCAACCACTTCGAAGATCATTTCGTGGGGAGTTGTCATTCGTGGGGGTCGTCAGGGGACCCGGACGACCTGGCCCGCGTACGAGAGGTTTCCCCCGAAGCCGAAGAGCAGGGTCGGCGCTCCGGACGGGAGCTCTCCGCGCTCGACGAGCTTGGCGAGGGCCAGCGGGATCGAGGCGGCCGAGGTGTTCCCTGACTCGACCACGTCACGGGCGACGATCGCGTTGACGGCGCCGATCTTCGCGGCGAGGGGCTCGATGATCCGCAGGTTGGCCTGGTGGAGGACCACGCCGGCCAGCTCCTCGGGGCGGATCCCGGAGCGCTCGCACACCTGGCGCGCGAGGGCCGGGAGCTGCTGGGTGGCCCAGCGGTAGACGGACTGGCCCTCCTGGGCGAAGCGCGGCGGGGTGCCCTCGATCCGGACGGCGTGACCCATCTCGGGGACCGAGCCCCACAGCACGGGGCCGATGCCCGGCTCCTGGCCGTCCTCCGTCGCCTCGACGATCGCCGCGCCCGCGCCGTCGCCGACGAGGACGCAGGTGGTGCGGTCGGACCAGTCCGTGACCTCGGTCATCTTGTCGGCCCCGACGACCAGGGCCCGGCGGGCCGCTCCGGCGCGTACCGCGTGGTCGGCGGTGGCGAGGGCGTGCGTGAATCCGGCGCAGACCACGTTGAGGTCCATGGTGGCGGGCGAGCCCATGCCGAGCCGTGCGGCGACGCGGGCGGCGGTGTTCGGCGAGCGGTCGATGGCGGTGGAGGTCGCCACCAGGACCAGGTCGATGTCGGCGGGGCCGAGTCCGGCGGCGGCGAGCGCCTTGCCCGCGGCGTGCGCGGCGAGCTCGTCGACCGGCTCGTCGGGTCCGGCCATGTGGCGGGTTCTGATCCCGACCCTGCTGGTGATCCATTCGTCGCTGGTGTCGACGAGTGCGGCCAGGTCGTCGTTGGTCAGCACCTTGGCGGGCTGGTAGTGCCCGAGCGCGGCGATACGAGTGCCCGTCATGCCCGGGACCCCCTTGGGTTCATGTGGCGCGTGTTTCAGCAGGAACTACCCAGTCTTGCCAGCGACTGATGGGTAACAGGACACGTAAACCACCAAGATTCGCCCGCACCTGTTGGGAGACCGTGACAACGCGCCGGACGGGCGCGGGGCGAGCGGCGGGCCCCGGGCGGGGCCCTTTGGGGACATGTGGCGGGGTGAGCGGTGACGGGCGGGGCCTTCCCGACCCCTTGTCGACCGTCACCCCATACTGTAGACAATATTTCGTCGACACCCTCCCTCGCGGTTCCCTCGACCGAACGGAGACCCGCACGTGAAGGTCGCAGTCCTCGGCGCCGGTGCGATCGGCGCCTACGTCGGAGCCGCGCTCGACCGCGCCGGCGCCGATGTCCATCTGATAGCCCGTGGACCGCATCTCGCGGCCATGAGGCGGCACGGCGTACGGGTCGAGAGCCCCCGCGGCGACTTCACCGCGCGGGTCCACGCCACCGACGACCCCACCGAGGTCGGCCCCGCCGACTTCGTCTTCCTCGGCCTCAAGGCCAACGCGTACGCGGCGTGCGGGCCGCTGATCGCTCCCCTTCTCCACGACACCACCGCGGTGGTCGCCGCCCAGAACGGCATCCCCTGGTGGTACTTCCACCGCCACGGCGGCCCGCACGACGGCCACCGCGTCGAGAGCGTCGACCCCGGTGGCGCGGTCTCGGCCGTTCTCGCCCCCGAGCGGGCCATCGGCTGTGTCGTCTACGCGGCGACGGAACTCAGCGGCCCCGGCGTCGTCCGCCATCTCGAAGGCACCCGGTTCTCCATCGGCGAGCCCGACCGCTCGGCGTCCAAGCGCTGCGAGGTGTTCGCCGAGGCGATGCGCGCCGGGGGCCTCAAGTGCCCGGTCGAGCGGGAGCTGCGCCACGACATCTGGATCAAGCTGCTCGGCAACATCTCCTTCAACCCCATCAGCGCGCTCGCCCGGGCGACGATGCGCGAGATGTGCCTGCACGGCGGTACGCGGCAGGTGATCGAGCTGATGATGCACGAGACCCTGGCCGTCGCCGCGGCCCTCGGCTGCCGGCCCGACATCTCCGTCGAGCGACGCCTCGCCGGGGCCGAACGGGTCGGTGACCACCGCACCTCCACCCTCCAGGACCTGGAGCGGGGCAAGCCGCTGGAGCTGGATGTGCTCCTCGCGGCCGTGGTGGAGCTCGCGGACATCACGGACGTACCGGTGCCGACGCTCCGTACCGTCCACGCCCTGTCGGATCTGCTCGCGACCCAGTCCAGGAGCACGCCATGACGAACCGCGGCAAGCAGCGGGACGGCACCCGCCGGAACGGCACCCCGAAGACGTACACCCGGCTCGCCCATCCGCTCGTACGGGACGAGAAGGGCGGCCCGCTGCGGCGGGCGAGCTGGGAGGAGGCGCTCGACCGGGCGGCGGCCGGGTTCCGGGCGGCGCGCGGCGCGTTCGGGATGTTCTCCTGCGCCCGCGCGACCAACGAGATGAACTACGTGGCGCAGAAGTTCGCGCGGGTGGTGATGGGAACCAACGACGTCGACTCCTGCAACCGGACCTGTCACGCGCCGAGCGTCGCCGGCCTGTCCGCCGTCTTCGGCTCGGGCGGCGGCACCTCCTCGTACGAGGAGATCGAGCACACCGACGTGATCGTGATGTGGGGCTCCAACGCCCGATTCGCCCACCCGATCTTCTTCCAGCACGTCCTGAAGGGGATCCACAACGGGGCGCGGATGTACGCGGTCGATCCGCGCCGCACCTCGACCGCCGAGTGGGCCGAGAGCTGGCTGGGGCTCGACGTCGGCACCGACATCCCGCTCGCCCATGCGATCGGCCGGGAGATCATCCACGCCGGTCTGTACAACCGGGCGTTCGTGGAGCGGGCGACGAGCGGCTTCGAGGAGTACCGGGCGCTGGTCGAACCATGGACACTGACGGCGGCGTCGAAGGTGACCGGTGTTCCGGCCGCGGCGATACGGGAGCTGGCCCATGCCTACGCGCGGGCGGAGCGGGCCCAGTTGTGCTGGACGCTCGGCATCACCGAGCACCACAACGGCACCGACAACGTACGGGCGCTGATCAACCTGGCGCTGCTGACGGGCCATGTGGGTCGGTACGGCTCCGGGGTGCAGCCGTTGCGGGGGCAGAACAATGTGCAGGGCGGCGGCGACATGGGGGCGATCCCGAACCGGCTGCCCGGTTTCCAGGACATCCTGGACGCGGGGGTGCGGGAGAAGTTCGAGTCGTTCTGGGGTGTGGGGATCCAGCCGCGGTACGGGCGGACGCTGACCGAGATGTTCGAGGCGATGGAGAGCGGCGAGCTGCGGGCCGTGTACTGCATCGGCGAGAACCCGGCGCAGTCGGAGGCGGACAGCGGGCAGGCGATGGAGCGGCTCGCGCGGCTGGACTGCCTGGTGGTGCAGGACATCTTCCTCACGAGGACGGCCGAGTTCGCGGACGTGGTGCTGCCGGCGACGGCGGCGTGGTGCGAGACGGAGGGCACGACCACCAACAGCGAGCGGCGGGTGCAGCGGGTCCGGAAGGCGGTGCGGCCGCCGGGCGAGGCGCGCGAGGACATCGACATCATGTGCGACCTCGCGCGGCGGCTCGGCCACGAGGAGTGGAAGTACGCGGACGCGGAGGCCGTCTGGAACGAACTGCGCGCGCTGTCCCCGGACCACTGGGGCATGACGTACGAGCGGCTGGAGGAGCATCAGGGCATCCAGTGGCCCTGTCCCGACCTGGAGCGGATCGAACCCTCCTTCCTGCACGGCAGGTTGTGGGAGGCGGATCCCGGACGGCGGGGACGGCTCGCGCCGTTCGGGATCGTCCGGCACGATCCCCCGGTCGACCTGACGGACGAGGAGTATCCGATCCGGCTGACGACGGGCCGCCGGCTCGACTCGTACAACACCGGGGTGCAGAGCGGGAGTTTCGCCTCGCCGCTGCGGCGCGGGGAGTACGTGGAGCTGTGTCCGGAGGACGCGGAGCGGTACGGGGTCGCGGTGGGGCAGCGGGTCAGGGTCTCTTCGCGGCGGGGGTCCGTGGTGGCGCCGGTGTGGGTCGATCCGGCGCTGCGGCCGGGTCTGGCGTTCATGACGATGCACTTTCCGGACGAGGTCGACACCAATCAGCTGACGATCGAGGCGAACTGCCCGATCGCGGGGACGGCGGAGTTCAAGGCGTCGGCGATACGGATCGAGAAGCTGGCCGGGACGTCCGCCGAGCCGTCGACCGAGCCGTCGACCGAGAGGGTGGACGCCTGATGGATCTGCGTTTCGGTGACAGCAGGCCGACGGACGAGGAGCGCGAGGCGGTGGACGCGGTCCTCGGGCCGCCGGAGTCCGCGTGGGAGGGGGCGGAGGACCGTGCGGCCGCCGATCTGCGCTGGGCGCGGGGCGGCAGACAGGCGCGTGAGCGCCGGGACCTGCTGCTGCCGGGGCTGCACGCGCTCAACGACCGGGTGGGGTGGATCAGCGAGGGGGGCCTGGCGTATCTGTGCCGGAGGCTCACGGTGCCGCCGGCGGAGGCGTACGGGGTGGCGACGTTCTACGCGATGTTCGCGGTCCGGCCGCGCCCGGCGCAGGTCCTGCACGTGTGCACGGACCTGTCCTGCGCGGCGAAGGGCTCGGGCGGGCTGACGTCCGGCCTGGCCGCCGAGGGCGTCCGCTTCGAGCCGAGCCCGTGCCTGGGCCTGTGCGAGAGGGCCCCGGCGGCGCTGCTGGTCAGGGCGGGGATGGACAGCAAGGACAGCAAGGACAGCCAGGACAGCCAAGGCAGTCAGGGCGCGGACCCGGGACCGGCCCCTGCCGTGGCCCCCGGACCGGGCGTCTCGCTGCTCGGCGCACTGAGCGGCCAGGCCCCGACCGCACCGGCACCCGCGCCCCCGCCGGCACCCGCACCCGCACCCACACCCACGCCCGCAGCGGAACCAGCACCAGTACCAGAACCAGCTCCGGCACCGACCGGTGCGCGGGACTCCGCCGTCCCGGGAGGCACGGCCCGGGACGGCGGGCGGACGGAGCCGGCGGCGCGGCGGTTGGCGCGGGTCGTCGCGCCCGCGGACGTCGCGGCGCTCGTG
>NZ_JAGGOS010000078.1 GCF_018614205.1 Streptomyces sp. ISL-36
GGCGTCCGCACCCGGTTCGGCCGCCCCGCCCCGCCGCCGTCCGGCGCCCCCGTGTCCGTACCGCTCCCGCGGAGCGAGCCCCACCGGTGCGCGGTGATGCGCTGCTGAGAGGCCGCACCTCTCGCAGCCCCCCACCTCCGCACCACAAGGAGCTTCGCCATGCCCGTCGACCCCTTCGCCGTCCTCAACGCCCTGCTGCGCGCCGAGGCCTCCCGGCACGAACGCACCACCCACCCGACCGGAACCGAACCCGAAGGCGCCCCGTCCCCCGAGCCCCGCTCCACGCCCACGCCCGTCCGCGAGGAGCGCACCGGCCACTGACGGGAAAACCCCCGGGGCGCGGCGGAGTTGCCGAACGGTGGGCCTTGGACGAGGCTGTCCCGATGACCTCGACCGACCGGGACACCCCCTCCGATCGGTCCGCCGCCCCCGCGTCCCACCCCGGCCCGGAACACCCCGGCCCGGAACACCCCGGCCCGGAACACTCCGGCCCGGAACTCCCCGGCCCCGAAGGCCCCGGCCCCCGCGAGAGAATCACCGCTCTCGGAGCGCGGATCACCGTTCTCGGAGCGCGGCTCCCCGCCCTGGCCCGGCGCCTCGCCCCGCGCCCTCGCCGGGACCGGCCCGACCTGATCGCGCTCTGCCTCGCCACGCTCTTCTTCTGGTCCTCCCTCACCCCCTCGCTCGTCCCACGCCCCTGGTATCTGCAGGGCGTCGTCGGCGGCATCACCGCCGCCATCGGCTACGCGCTCGGCGCCGCCGTCGCCTGGCTGCTGCGAGCACTCCTGCCGTGGCGGCCGGCCGACCGGACGCGGGCCCGCTGCCGGCAGGCGTTCTGGGCGCTCACCCCCCTCCTCTCCGTCTGGCTCATCTCCGAGAGCGCCCGGATGCAGCGTCAGCTGCGCGTCCTGCAGGGCCTGCCGTCCGCCCTCACCTGGCACATACCGATGATCGCCCTGATGGCGATCGCCCTCTGGCTCGCGCTGCTCCTCGTCGCCCGCGCCGTCCGGCTCGGCTCCGTCCGGCTGATCCGCCTGCTCGGTCGGCTGCTGCCCCGGCCGGTCGCCTTCGCCGTCGGCGCGGTGCTCTCCACGCTCGCCGTGCTCGTCGGCGTGCGGGACGTGGTCTTCGACCGGGGGATCATCGACATCGCCGACCGGATCGCGGAAGCGACCAACCGAGGGACCAAGGACGGCATCCACCGGCCCGTCTCGCGGTACGTCTCCGGCGGCCCCGGCTCCCTCGTCCCCTGGCGGGAACTCGGCTTCCAGGGCCGCAACTTCACCGGCGCCGTCCCCACCCGCGACCGCATCACCGCCTGGAGCGGCCGCCCCGCCCTCGACCCCGTCCGGGTCTACATACCCTCGGCCCCGCCCGCCGCCTTCGAGGACGACCGTCCCTTCACGGCCCAGGCCGCACTCGCCGTACGCGAACTGGAGCGCACCGGCGCCTTCGGCCGCGAGGTCCTCGTCGTCGCCGGAACGACCGGCACCGGCTGGGTGAACCCCAACGTCGCCGAACCACTGGAGTACATGTACGGCGGAGACACCGCGATCGTCGCCGTGCAGTACTCCTACCTGCCCAGCTGGGTCTCCTTCCTCGTCGACAAGGAGAAGGCGGGCCAGGCCACCCGCGCACTCGTCGGTGCGGTCCGCGCCCGGCTCGACGCACTGCCCGCCGACCGGCGGCCCAAGCTCCTCGTCACCGGCGAAAGCCTCGGCGCCTACGCCGTCGAGGCGTCCTTCGACGGCCCCGACGACCTCCTCGCCCGGACCGACGGGGCTCTCCTCCTCGGCGCCCCGCACTTCTCCCCGATGTCCCAGCAGATCCGCCGCGACCGCGACCCCGGCAGCCCGGTCTGGCGCCCGCAGTACGAGGGCGGCTCCCGGGTGCGTTTCGCGCAGTTCCCGCAGGCGGACCTGGCCCGGCCGCCGGCCCGGTGGGGCCGGCCGCGCGCGGTCTACCTGCAGAACGCGTCCGATCCGGTCGTGTGGTGGTCGCCCGACCTGCTCCTGGAACGCCCCGAATGGCTGGACGACCCCCTCGGCCCCGATGTCACGCCCGAGATCGACTGGTTCCCGTTCGTCTCCTTCTGGCAGACCTCCGTCGACATGGCCGTGTCGTACGGCGTCCAGGCCCCGCACGGCCACCGCTACGGCGCCGGCGCGGTCGACGGCTGGGCCGCCGTGGCACCACCGGAGGGCTGGACGGCCGCCGACACCACCCGGCTGCGCGCCTTCGTCCAGCACCGCGAGGCCGCCTACTGAACCGCACCGACCGGGGGCCGCCCGGTGCGAACAACACCCGTGCACGGTACCGTTCCCGCTCTTTGGCAGACTTCCGTCCGGCCCGGCGGAAGACGCCGGAAGCATCCCGAGGAGCGGCAGCGTTGAGCGTCACCATCGAAGGACAGATAGATCTCGCGGGACCGGTGGGCAAGCTGCTCCACCGGCGCCCGCTGAAGAACTCCACCGTCATGCAGTCGTTCGGCATCGACCCGGCGTCGGGCGACGTCTTCGTCCTCCAGCCGATGCAGGGCGGCGTCCAGCTCACCGGAGAGTCCGGGCCCGTCGACTACGCCGTGCGGATCGAGCGGGGAGACCTCTGCGTCACCCGCCTGAACCCGGCGGGCGCGATCATCGGCCACATGTACCTGCGAGGCTTCGGACACGGAGTCTCCATGGGTCTCGAGAACCGGGCCGGGGTCATCCGGCTGTGGACCGAGACCGCGTCCGTGCCCAACAACTCGCACAAGGGCTTCGGTACCGCGGTCACCAGCTTCGAGTTCCGCTCCGGCACCGTCCTCGACCACGGCTCCCCGCTGCACACGCCGCCGTACCGGCCCGGGACCGGCGCCCGTTTCGTCACCTGCACCATCGATCACAGCGCCGGCGAGCTCGTCCTCCGCTTCGAACTCGACCTGAAGATGTACTTCGAGAGGTACGACCTGGCCAAGGCCTCGGCCGGCGTGTGGGAGCCGATCCAGCGCATCCCCCACCCCGACCAGCGGGGCTGGTTCCAGGGATACACCTCCCACGACGGCATCCTGTACATGCTCTCGGGCATGCCCATCCACCCCGACTACCCGGAGAACCCGCCCCCGGGCAACACGTATCTGACGGCCGTCGACTGGACCACCGGCGCCGTCGTGGACCAGCAGTTGTGCGTGGCCGCCCCCGGACTGGAGTACCGCGAGCCCGAGGGCATGACGGTCCTGGTGCGCGACGGCGTCCCGTACCTCTACTTCGGGTTCGCCGGCGAGGAGCCCGGCCCGCGCACCTGCACCATCCTGTGGCTGTCGGCGGCGCCGGAGACCGACGGCGTGAAGGTCCTCACCGACTGGCAGCCCCTCACCCTCGCCGCCGGGGTCACCGCCGACCAGAACGCCCCCAAGGGCCGGCTCATCAGCATCGCCGGCACCACGACGCTCCAGCTCAGCGGCGGCGTGAAGGGCACCTTCGACGCCGACGACATCATCGCCACCCTGCCCGACTCCCTCACGCCGACCATGGCCGCCCGGGCGAACGTGCCCCGCAACAACACCGGCGGCGTGTGCGTCGCCCGCGTGGAGGCCGGCTCCGACCGGCAGCTGCGGCTCTACGGCGGCCGTACCACCAACGTCATCACCTGGGCCCAGCTGGACAGCTTCAGCGTCGTCTGGCGCTGACGCCCCGCGTCACCCGCATTACGTAGGACGTAATCGACCCGTGCCGCGCGTGGCGGCATCGTGGTGTCCACCGGAACTCGGCCGGCGCACTCCGGCCGAGCTCCGGGCCCACCACCAGCGCGAACGTCCCCCATGGAGGGTGATCCGTCATGTCTCAGACCCTGCTCGCCGGTCTCTCCCGCACCACCCGGCCGCGGTCGATGGTGCGCCGGTTCCTCGTCCTCGACGCCGTCGTGACCGGCGCCAACGGGCTCGCCTACCTCGTCGCCTCCGGGCCCCTCGGTGAGCTGCTCGGCGTCGACTCCGGACTGCTGCTCGAACTCGGCGTCGTCCTCACCGCGTTCGCCGCCGGCGTCGCCTGGCTCGCGAGCCGCCCGCAGCCCCCCGCCCTCGGCGTGAAGCTCGTCGTCGACGTCAACGTCCTGTGGGCCGTGCTCAGCGTCGTCGCCCTCCTGGCCTGGCTGGAGCCCACGACCGCCGGAGGGGTGTGGACCCTGATGCAGGCCGCCACCGTCGCCGGCTTCGCCGGACTCCAGTGGTCGGCTCTGCGGGCTACGGCGTAGGACGCAACGACTGCAGATACGCGACCGTCGCCGGGTCGGCCGGGAGAAGCGTCTCGATGGCCAGCTCGGCGACCGTCACGTCCATCGGCGTGTTGAACGTCGAGATCGACGACACGAACGACAGCACCCGCCCGTCGTGCTCGATCCGCAGCGGCAGCGCGAAGTACGGGTACGGCGTCGGGTCCTCCCGGTCGTCCGGGTCCGTGGTCCCCTCCGGCAGCGGGTACGCCGCCACCTCCTCGTACAGCTCCCGCAGCGCCTCCGAGCGGGCCAGGCCGATCTGACGCTCCATCTGCGCCAGCAGATGCCCGCGCCACTCGCGCAGGTTCCGGATCCGCGGGGCGAGCCCCTCCGGGTGCAGCGTGATCCGCATCGCGTTCAGCGGCGGAGTCAGCAGATGCTCCGGCAGCCCCGCCAGCAGGATGTTGATGCCCTGGTTGGCCGACACCACCGTGTACGAGCCGTCCACGACGAGCGCCGGGTACGGGTCGTATCCGGCGAGCAGCTGCTCGATCCCCTCCCGCAGGGTCGCCAGCTGCGGATCGTCGAGCGTCGACTCCGAGTACCGGGGGGCGTATCCGGCCGCGAGCAGCAGCGCGTTGCGTTCCCGTACCGGCACGTCCAGGTGCTCGGCGAGGCGAAGGATCATCTCCTCGCTGGGCCGGGAGCGGCCCGTCTCGACGAACGAGATGTGCCGAGCCGAGGAATCGGCGCGCAGCGCCAGCTCCAACTGGCTCAACCGTCGCTGCTCGCGCCAGCCGCGCAACAGCGGTCCCACCCCCGTACCGGTCGCCACAGTTGTCATGGTCAGACGGTATCCCAGGTGTCGAGCCGGGTATCGACCCCCGGAGGGCCGTATCGTCGCCGTCACCAGACCCGACCGGAGGGAGTACGGACGTGCCCACGGAGCCGCTGTCGCAGAAGGAGATCGAGGACCGGTTGAGGGAACTCCCCGGCTGGTCCCTCACCGGCGACCGGATCGCCCGCACCTACCGTCTCGGAGATCACTTCGCCGCCACCGCGCTCGTCGTCCACGTGGCCCAGATCCAGCAGGAGCTGGACCATCACTCGGATCTGACGCTCGGTTACAACACCGTCTCCGTCTCCATGAACACGCACTCCGCCGGAGACGCGGTCACCGAGAAGGACTTCGAGCTCGCGGAGCGGGTGGAGAGCATCGCCTCGGGACACGGAGCCGACTGACACGCGTCCCCCGCCACCCGTACGATCTGCGGGATGAGCGAGACGCTGCTGGACTACGACGCCGAGGCGGACCGCTACGACGAGACCCGGGGCGGCGTGCCCCGGGCCGCCGCAGCGGCCGAGGCCGTCCTGCGCCTGGTCCCGACCGGGGCCCGCACCCTCCTCGACGTGGCCTGCGGCACCGGCCTCGTCACCGAGCGGCTCACCCGCGAGGGACTGCGGGTGTACGGCGCCGACGCCTCGTACGGCATGGCCCGCAAGGCGGCCCGGCGGCTCCCCGGCCGGGTCGCGCTCGCCGACGCCCGCCGGCTCCCTCTCCCCGACGCCTCCGTGGACGCCGTCAGCGCGGTCTGGCTGCTCCACCTCGTCCCGTTCGTGGACGAGGTCGTCGCCGAGGCGGCCCGCGTCCTGCGCCCCGGCGGCGTGTTCGTCGTGACCGTCGACAAGGACGCGGCCCACCACGTCGGCAGCGACATCGACGATGTCCTCGCACCCCACCGCTCGTCCGCGCGAGCCTCCGACCGGGCCGACCGGATCGCGGCGTACGCCGCCACCCACGGTCTGGAGCCCGTCGGCAGCACCCACTTCACCGGCCACGGCCAGGGCCGCACACCGCGCCGCACGGCCGAGAAGCTGCGCAGCGGTTACTTCGCGTCGTGGTTCCGTGGAGCCCCGGACGCGGTCGACACCCTCACCGCGCAGCTCGCCGCCCTGCCGGACCAGGGCCGCCCCCGTGACGACCCCGACTACCGACTGGTGTCCTACCGGCGCCCTGCCGTCACACGCGACTGAACTCCATCACCCAGTTCGTCACCCACTCCCCGCCCGCGCGGGCGAACGCCTGCTCCCAGCGCGCGGTACCGGCCGAGATGTCCGACCAGCGGAAGCGGACGCGTACCTCCACGCCCTCGTAGGTGTCGACGCCGTGGAACTCTCCCGTACCGTCCTCGGCGAACCGGCCCCTGACCGGCGGATCGAGCCGCCCCGTACGGCTGTTGGACCAGTTCAGGGTCCACTCGCCGGTCTCCGGCTCGTACAGGCGGAGGGTCAGCCCGCTGAAGCCCTTGGACGGGAAGACGATCTCGTCGACATGGGCCCGGCCGCCCCAGAAGAGCCGGCCGGTGGTGTGCCCGTCGAACTCCTCCCAGCCGCTGCCCGGATCGAGGAAATCGGCGAGCCTGCGGTTGCGGACGGTCCACCGTCCGTCGAGGAAGGCGAAGCCGTCGGCGGTGGCGGCGGGTGCGGTGGTGGGGGTGGTCGCGGGCAACTTCTCTTCGAAAGCCATGGCCGGACTGTAGGAGCTCTTCACTGACACCTTGTGTCAGTGAAGTCCAGCCCACTTCTCTCCATCCTCCTGACGTGCGACATTCCTGGCTACGGCAGCAACGCCCGCTCGGCACCCGCCGCGCCTTGTCGTCCAGGCCCGTAGCCTCTCCCTGATCCGGCCTCATCCGGCCTGATCCGGCCTGATCCGGCCTGATCGACCGGACGCCCTCTAGCCCCAGGCCTCGGCGGCGAAGGCGGTGAAGTCGCGCGGTTCGCGGCCCAGGACGCGCTTCACCCCGTCCGTCACCGACGCGTTGTGGCCGTCGAGCAACATCGTGAACAGGGCCGACAGCCACCGCGCCTGGGGCGCCGGGAGACCGAACCGCTCCAGCAGGGCGGCGTATTCGCCCTCGCTCAGTGGCACGTACGCCACCTCCCGGCCGGACGCCCGGGAGATCTCCGCCGCCACCTCCGCGAAGGTCAGCGGCCGCGGTCCGGTCAGCTCGTGCACCAGGCCCGCGTGCCCGTCCGCCGTCAGCGTCTCGACGATCACGTCCGCCAGGTCGTCGGCGTCGACGAACGGCTCGGCCGTCCCACCCGCGGGGAACGCGATCGTGCCCGCCGCGACGCTCTCGGCCAGCGCGCCCTCGGTGAAGTTCTGTGCGAGGAACGAGGCGCGTACAACGGTCAGTTCGGCACCCGAGGCGCGCAGCGCCTCCTCCGCACGGACCGCCTCGGGCTCGCCGCGCCCGGACAGCAGCGTCAGCCGCCGTACGCCGTTCGCCACGGCCAGCTCGCCGAAGGCCCGCATCGCCTCGACCGCGTCCGGCGCGGCGAGGTCGGGGTGGTAGTTCACGTAGGCGGCGTCCGCGCCCCGCAGGGCCGGCGCCCAGGTCTCGCCGTTCTCCCAGTCGAACCGGACGGTCTCCCCGTCGGACAGGGCCGCGCCGGCACGGGAACCCGCCCGGACCGTCGCGCCGCGTTCCGTGAGCCGCTTCGCCACGCGCCGCCCGGTCTTGCCGGTGGCGCTCGTCACCAGAATGGTCCGCGTGTCGTTCGTGTGCGTCGTCATGTCCCCAGACTCGCGGGCGGCGGGCCGGCTTCCCATGCTCCACAGACTCACCCCCATACGCCTGCGTCTACGCTTCCCCACCATGGACGCTCTCGCCGGACTCCTCGCAGGACCCCGGGCCAAAGGGGCCTTCCTCCTTCGCATGGTCATGGAGCCGCCCTGGTCCGTCCGGATCGAGGACCGCGCACCGCTCTGCCTGATGTGCGTCACCGACGGCGAGGCCTGGATCGTCCCCGACGGGGGCGCCCCCGTCCTGCTGCGACCCGGCGACATCGCGATCGCCCGCGGCCCCGATCCTTACACCGTCGCCCACAGAGCCGACACCCCGCCCCGCGCCATGATCGGACCCGGTGGCGTCTGCACCACCCTGAGCGGCGAACCGCTCTCCGAGTCCATGCGCCTCGGCGTACGGACCTGGGGCAACGCCGTCGACGGCTCCGCCACCGTGCTGGTCGGCACCTACCCATGGGACGGCGAGGTCGGCCGGCGTCTGCTCGACGCCCTGCCACCCCTGCTGCACCTGCCCGCCGAGGTGTGGAACTGCCCGCTCATGCCCTTCCTCGACGAGGAGATCTCGCGCGACGAACCGGGGCAGAGCGTCGTCCTCGACCGGCTCCTCGACCTGCTCCTGATCGCCGCGGTCCGCGCCTGGTTCTCCCGGCCGGGCGCCGAGCCCCCGGCCTGGTACCGGGCCATGGCCGACCCCGTCGTCGGCCGCGCCCTGCGGCTCCTCCAGAACGACCCGGCCCACCCCTGGACGGTCGCCTCGCTCGCGGCCGGGGCGGGCGTCTCGCGCGCCGCGCTCGGGCGCCGCTTCACCGACCTCGTGGGGGAGCCCCCGATGGCGTACCTCACCGGCTGGCGGCTCTCGCTCGCCGCGGACCTGCTGCGGGAGACGGACGCCACCGTCGAGTCCGTGGCCCGCCGGGTCGGCTACAGCAGCGCCTTCGCGCTCAGCGCCTCCTTCAAGCGCGTACGGGGCGTCAGCCCGCAGGAGCACCGCAGACCGGGGTGAACTCTTTGCCGGAACGGCAAGAATTCTCGCGCTCCCGGCCCCGCCCGTCGCACCCTGTCCCCATGAGCGCACACCACCACCACGACGACAGCACGCACCCGGACTGGTCCGAGATGGCCACCCTCCTGGAGCGCCAGGCCGAGATCGAGAGCCCCCTCTACGCCGAGGTGGCCGACTGGCTCGGCACCCTCGTCCCGGCCGCCGGCATCCGCCGGATCCTGGACGTCGGCAGCGGACCCGGCGTCCTGACCTCACTCCTCGCCGAGGCCTTCCCGGCCGCCGAGACCGTCGCCGTCGACAGCAGCGCGCCGCTCCTCGAACGCGCCCGCGCCCGGGCCGAGGCCCGCGGGCTCCGCGGCCGCGTCACCACCCTGCTCGCCGAACTCCCCGACGCCATCGGCGAGCTGGGCAAGGCGGACCTGATCTGGGCCGGCAACTCCCTGCACCACATCGGCGACCAGCGCGCCGCACTCGCCGCCTTCGCCGAGCGCCTGCGGCCCGGCGGCCTCATGGTCCTGATCGAGGGCGGCCTGCCCGGCCGCCACCTGCCGTCGAACCAGGGCATCGGACGCCCCGGCCTGGAGGCCCGTCTCGACGCGCTCAGCGCCGAATGGTTCGGCAGGATGCGGGCCGAACTGCCCGACGCCAAGGAGGAGATCGACGACTGGCGGGAGCTCCTCTCCTCGGCCGGGCTCACCCCGGCGGGCACGCGCACGTTCCTGGCCGATGCCCCCGCCCCGGTCCCCCCGGTCGTCAGGGAGCAGATCGTCGCCCACTACGAGCGCCAGCGCACCGCCTACGGCGAAGGCCTCGCCGACGACGACCGTACGGCCCTCGACCGCCTCCTCGACCCGTCCGAGCCGCTGTCCCTGCACCGCCGCGACGACCTTTTCCGGCTCGCCGCCCGCACGGTCCACACCGCGGTCCGCACCCGGTAGAGGCCCGCTGCGACCGCTGCCGCCGGTGAACCGCTCACCGGGCGAACTCCTCGTCCGGGGCGCTGCCGCCCGTCGCCAGATGGAAGGTGCGCCGGTAGGCGGCCGGGGAGACGCCGACCAGGGCGCGCATGTGCTGCCGCAGCGAGTTGCCGCTGCCGAACCCCGTCCGGTCCGCGATGTGATCCACCGTCAGGTCGCTGGTCTCAAGCAACTGCTTTGCCAGCTCGACCCGTTGGGCGGTCAGCCACTGACCCGGTGTCGTACCCGCCTCGTCACGGAAGCGGCGTGTGAAGGTCCGTACGCTCATCCCGGCGTGCCCCGCGAGCTCGGTCAGGGTCAGCGGCCGGTCGAGCCGCTGCAGTGCCCAGGCGCGCGTCGGGGCCGTGGTGGCCGAGGTCGGCTCCGGGACGGGACGCTCGATGTACTGCGCCTGCCCGCCGTCCCGCCACGGCGGGACGACGCAGCGCCGGGCGACCTGGTTGGCCGTGGCGCTGCCGTGGTCCCGCCGCACCAGGTGCAGACAGAGGTCGACCCCGGCGGCGGCTCCCGCCGAGGTCAGCACGTCGCCGTCGTCGACGAACAGCACGTCCTCGTCGAGCAGGACGCGCGGGAAGAGCGACCGGAAGTGCGCGGCCTCCCACCAGTGGGTGGTGGCGCGGCGGCCGTCGAGCAGACCGGCCGCGGCGAGGGCGTACGCGCCGGTGCAGATGGAGACCGTCCGCGTGCCGGGCCGGATGAGCCCCAGTGCCGCCGACAGCTCGGCGCCCAGCGAGCCGTCCTCCGCGCGTGTGCGCAGCTCGTGCGTGGGCGGTACGACGACGGTATCGGCCTGCGAGAGGATCTCCGGGCCGTGCGCGGCCACGATGGAGAACCCGTCGGACGTGCGGACCGTTCCGCCGTCGAGGGTGCAGACGCGCACGTCGTAGAGGGGCGAGCCGTCCTCGGCGAGGGCGGCGCCGAAGATCCGCGACGGAATGCCCAGCTCGAAGGGGATCACGCCGTCCAGGGCGAGGACGGCGACCCGGTGGACCGGCGGCATGGAAGAGGGCATGGCCAGATTCTGTCACATCATGTCCATCTGGCCAGTACTGGTGGGCGGGCCACTCACGGAGGGTGGTGGACACCAGGAACCCACCGGCCGCCGGTCCACGGCACCACTCGCACAGGAGCGCACCCCCATGAACGACACGTCCACCGCCGCCCCCGCCACCATGCGCGCGATCACCGCCGCCGAGTGGGGCGGGCCCGAGGTCCTCACCGAGACCCGGGTGGCGCGCCCCGAACCCGGCCCGACCGAGATCCTCGTCCGGGTCCACGCGGCGGGTCTGAACCCGGTCGACTGGAAGTCCCGCGCCACCGGCGGATTCGGCGGCTGGGGCGAACAGCCGGTCATCGGCTGGGACGTCTCCGGCGTCGTCGAGGCCGTCGGACTCGGCGTCACCCTCTACGCGCCCGGCGACGAGGTCTTCGGCATGCCGCAGTTCCCCGGCCAGGCGGGCGGGTACGCCGAGTACGTCACCGGCCCCGCCCGCCACTTCGCCCGCAAGCCCGCCGCTCTCAGCCATGTGGAGGCCGCGGCGCTGCCGCTGGCGGGTCTCACCGCCTGGCAGTCCCTGATCGGCACCGCTGAGCTCCGCGCCGGCCAGCGGGTCCTGGTCCACGCGGCGGCGGGCGGCGTCGGACACCTCGCGGTCCAGATCGCCAAGGCCCGGGGCGCCTATGTGCTGGGCACGGCGAGCGCCGCCAAGCACGACTTCCTGCGCGGGCTCGGCGTCGACGAGCCGATCGACTACACGGCGACGGACTTCGCCGAGGTCGTACGGGACGTGGACGTCGTCCTCGACTGCTACGGCGGCGACTACGGCACGCGCTCGCTGGCGGTGCTGCGCGAGGGCGGCACGCTGGTGACGCTGCCGTCGCCCGACGCCGTCCCCGCGACGGAGCGGGGCATCCGTACCGGCTTCACCCTCGTCGAGCCGGACTACGCCGGGCTGCTCGGCCTGGCGGAGCTGGTGGAGGCGGGGCGGCTGCGGCCCGAGGTCGAGACGGTGCTGCCGCTGGCCGAGGCGGCGAAGGCCCACACGCTGGGCGAGTCGGGCCGGACCCGCGGAAAGATCGTCCTGACCGTCTGAGCCGACCGTCCGGGACGTCCGGCCTCGCGCGAGAGACCGTCCGGGACGTCCGGCCTCGCGCGAGAGACACGAGACGCGCGCGAGGGACACGAGAGAGGGGCGCCGACCCGCTGCCGGGCCGGCGCCCCTCCCCGTGGGGTCGGGCTCAGGCGCCGAACTCGGCCGGGTGGGGGCCGAGCCGGCGGTTCTCGTCGAGGGCGGCGATCCCCGCCATGTCCTCGTCGTCGAGCTCGAAGCCGAAGACGTCGATGTTCTCCGGGATGCGGGAGGGGGTCACCGACTTCGGGATGACCAGGTTCCCGATCTGCAGGTGCCAGCGCAGCACCACCTGGGCCGGGGTCCTCCCGTGCTTCTGGGCGATGGCGACGACCGCCGGCACCTCCAGGAGGCCCCTGCCCTGCCCCAGCGGCGACCAGGCCTCGGTGGCGATGCCGTGCCGGGCGTGGGCCTCGCGCGAGGCCTGCTGCTGCAGGTGGGGGTGGAGCTCGATCTGGTTGACGGCGGGCACGACCGACGTCTCGTCGATCAGCCGGTCCAGGTGCTCCGGAAGGAAGTTGGAGACACCGATCGCCTTGGCGCGGCCGTCGGCGTAGATCTTCTCGAACGCCCGGTACGTGTCGACGTAGGCGTCCTTGGTCGGCACCGGCCAGTGGATCAGGTACAGATCCACGTAGTCCAGGCCCAGCTTGTCGAGGGAGGCGTCGAAGGCGCGCAGGGTCGAGTCGTAGCCCTGCTCGCTGTTCCAGACCTTGGTGGTGACGAAGAGTTCGTCGCGGGCGATGCCGGAAGCGGTGACCGCGCGGCCGGTGCCCGTCTCGTTCGCGTAGATCGCGGCGGTGTCGATGGAGCGGTAGCCCGCTTCCAGAGCCGTGGTCACCGCCTCCGTCGCCTCGTCGTCCGGCACCTGCCAGACGCCGAAGCCGAGCTGCGGCATCGCCACGCCGTTGTTCAGGGTGAGGGAAGGGACCTTGTTGTCCGTGCTCACGTGCGGTCGATCCTAACGTCGGTCGGGTGGTACTCCCAGGGTCAACGATCGGGGAAAGGATCGCATTCCGCCGGATCGCACTCCGCCGGACCGGAAGTCCGGCCGGCAGCCGGGCCCGGGCTCGGCCCGGCGGACGCACCGGAAGCCGGGCCGGGTGTCGTGCCGAGATAGGCGGCGCGCACGGCGGGATCGGCCCGGACCTCGGCGGGCGTCCCCTCGGCCAGGACCCGGCCGAGGTCCAGGACCACCACGCGCGAGCACAGCTCCATGACGAAGGCCACGTTGTGCTCGACGAGCAGCACCGCGCAGTTCTCCTCGTCGGCCATGCGGCGTACCACGGCGGCGAGTTGGAGGCGCTCACGGGCGGTCATGCCGGAGGCCGGCTCGTCGAGGAGCAGTACCCGGGGCGGGTCGGCGAGAGCGCGGGCGAGTTCGACCATGCGGGCCTGCCCCACGGGGAGCGCGCCGGCGTACGACTGCGCGAGCCCGTCGAGCCCGCACTCGCGCAGCACGGCGGCGGCCCGCTCGCGGTGGCGGCGCGCGCCCGGCCGCCAGTCCTGCGCCACGACGAGGTTGTCGGCCACCGTCAACTGACCGAAGAGCTGCTGGCGTTGGAAGGTGCGCCGGACGCCGTGGCGGGCCCGCCACACGGGGGAGCGGCGGGTGATGTCCGTACCGCCGAGCGTGACGCCGCCGGCGTCCGGCCGGCGGATTCCCGACAGGACGTCGAAGAGGGTGGTCTTGCCGGCGCCGTTCGGGCCGATGAGTCCGCAGATCTCACCGGGCCGGACCTCGATCGTCACCTCCCGCAGGGCCTGGACGCCGCCGAAGCGGACGCCGATCCCGGCGGCGCGGAGCATCGCGCTCGTCATCGCCCGGCTCCCGTCCCCAGATAGGCCTCCGTGAGCCGGTCCGTGTCCACCTCGGACCGTGGCCCGCACCAGGCGATCCGGCCCTGTGCGAGGTACGCGACGGCGTCGGCGATGCCGAGCGCCTCGGCCGCCTTCTCCTCGACCAGCAGCAGCGCGGTGCCGCGCGCGCGGAGCTCGGCGAGGAGACGGAAGACGTCGTCGGCGACGCGGGGCGCGAGACCGAGGGAGGGCTCGTCGGCGACGAGGACGGCGGGCGGCCGCTGGAGGAGCGGGGCGAGGGCGAGGAGCTGCTGTTCGCCACCGGAGAGGGAACCGGCCGGGACGCCACGGCGGGCCGCGAGCGCGGGGAAGCGGGCGTAGACGGTGTCGCGGTCGGCGGCCGAGGGCAGCTGCAGGGCCAGGTTCTCCTCGATGGAGAGCCCGGCGAAGATGCCCCGGCCCTCGGGCGCCAGCCGCACCCCCCGGCGCGCCCGCGCGACCGCCGTGTCACGGCCGGCGTCCCGCCCCCCGACGCGCACTGCTCCGGCGGAGGGCCGCAGCAGCCCGGCGGCCACCCGGCACAGCGTCGACTTCCCCGCCCCGTTGGGGCCGAGCAGCACGAGCGCCTCACCGGCGCGCACGCCGAGGTCCACGCCGTGCACCACGGGCGCGCCCCCGTACCCGGCCCGTACGCCCCGCAACTCCAGCGCGAGCGGCACCCGGCCGGCCCCCATCAGGTCCCCTCTCGGGTCCCCGTTCCGCTCTCCGTTCCGGTCGTCCTCCGCCCACGGCGTCCCCGCCCGGTCGGCCCTCCCGCCGCTCTCACGGGGACGCGGGCCCGCCCCCGCAGGCTCCCGGGGAGTCCCGGGCACGGGGCCACGCGCCGCACCCGCCCGCGCCGCTCTGCGGGACGGCAGCGCTGCGCAGTACCCGTCCGGGTCGTTCGCGAGCGCCAGACCCGCCAGGCCGAAGAGAATCACGGGCAGGTGCGCGGAGTCGGTGACGTACGCCGTCATCAGGTGCGGGACCACGGCGAGGACGAGGCCCGCCACCACCGCGAACTGCGGCCTGCGCACCCCCGCCGCCACCACGACCGCCAGCCACACGAGACCCGTCATCGCCGTGAAGTCCGTCGCCGTGATCCGGGTGTTGTACGAGGCGTGGAGCACGCCCCCGAACCCCGCGAGCCCCGCCGACACCGTGAAGACCAGCAGCTTCGTCCGTACCACCGACACCCCTGACGCGGCGGCGGCCTCGGGTGCCGAGCGGACCGCCAGCACGGCCCGGCCCCATCGGGAGCCGCGCAGCCGGGTGAGGAGCCACACCGCCGCGGCGCAGAGCACCACCAGCGCGACCCCCAGCGCCCGGTCGTCCGCGAGGTCCAGCGGACCGAGGACCGGGCGCGGGATCTCCCACCCGGTGTCCCCGTTGCGCAGCCATCCCATCTGGAAGAGCACCTGGTCGGCGAGGAAGGCCAGGGCGAGCGTCGCCAGGGCCAGTGACCGTCCGCCGAGCCGCAGGGCGGGCAGCGCCACCACCGCCCCGAGCAGCGCCGCGGCGGCCGTGCCGGCCGACGCGGCGGCGGCGAAGGGCCAGCCATGGCTCATCAGCAGTCCGGCCACCAGCGCCGCGCAGGTGACGAACGTCGCCTGCGCGAGCGACACCATCGCACCGAGGCCCGTCACCACCGTGAACGACATGAGGACGAGCCCGATCGCGAGCCCCTGCGCCAGGATCCCGCTCCAGAAGGGGGTGGTGACGGTGTAGAGCGCCGTGCAGAGCAGCACGGCGGCCGCCGCCCACGCGCCCCACCGGCGCCCCCATCCCTTCCCCGCCAGGTAGTCGACCGGCGGCGGGTCCGCGGCCGCCGTCCCCGCCGCCCGCCGACGGCGCGCCAGGACGACGAGACCGGCGAAGAGGATCAGGAACGGCACCGCCGTACGGAAGCCGGTGATGCCCTCCGCGAACGAGGCGTACCCCGCCACCAGGTTCTGGAGCACCCCGAGCCCGAGCCCGCCCGCGAACGCCAGTGGAACCGAAGCGAAACGCCCGAGCACCGCCGCCGTCGCGGAGACGAAGAGGAACAGGGTGTAGTCATGGGCGGACAGGCCGAGGAGCGGGGTCGCGAGGACACCGGCGAGCCCCGCGAGCCCCGAGGACAGCATCCACGCGATCGAGGACAGCCGGTCCGCGCTGATGCCCCGCAGCTCCACGAGCGAGCGGTTGTCGACGGCGGCCCGCAGGAGCAGCCCGAGCCGGGTGTGCCGCATCAGCACCCACAGGCCGGCCGCCACCAGCGCCGTTGTCACCCAGGTGATCAACTGGTCCGAGTCGACTCCGACGCCGTCCACCGGCTGCCAGGACACCGCCGGGCTCGGCCCGACACCCGGCAGCCCGAACTGGTTCTCGGCCGGATGGACCGGCGCCCCGGCCCGCTCCAGGAGCTCGACCGCCCACAGCCCGGCCGCCGGAAGCGCGACGAGGAGACCGATCGTCGCCACGATCTGCGCCGTCTCGCCGACCCGGGACAGCTTCCGGAACATCACCCGGTCCAGGCACCACCCCAGCCCCGGCGCGACGACGAGGACGAGCAGCAGGGCCGTCGGCACGGCCGGCCAGCCGAAACCGGAGTGGAGCTCGTAGAAGGCGAGCGCGCACAGGTAGGCGGTGGCACCGTGCGCGAAGTTGAAGAGCCCGGAGGCGGAGTACGACAGCACGAGCCCGGTCGCGAGCAGCGCGTACAGCGCACCCGAGACGAGACCGCTCAGGACGAAGCCCAGCAGGTCACCCACGGCAACGCCCCTAGCGGAAGGGGATCGGCGGGTAGCACCGGAACGGCACCGCGACCTTGTACCTGCCGTTCTTCAGCCGGACGAGCGCTCCGCAGCCGAAGCTCTCCTTCTGCCCCTTGGGCTCGGCCCGGTCACCGACGAGCGTTCCGGTGTCGGAGAAGCCCCGCGCGGCCCTCTGGAAGGACTCGGCGGTGAGGTCCCGGCCGGCCTTCGTGGCGATGGCCAGGAAGAGGTCGGCCGACATGTATCCCGTCAGCATGTGCATGCTCAGCGGCACGTTCTTCCCGCCTGCCGCCTTCTCGATGTCGGCCTTGAACCGCCGCATCGCGGAGCTGTCCGACTCGAAGGGCTGGAACTGCAGCAGCACGTGCACCCCGTCGAGGGCCTGCCGGGTCGCGTCCTTGGCGAGCAGCCCGGGGTCGTAGTCGGTCGGGTCCGAGAGCAGCCCCTTGTACCCGGAGCGCTTGAGCGCGGTGAAAAGCCCGATGTTGTACGGCGTCTGCATCACCGACACCACGGCGTCGGGGGCCTTGTCGCCGGGCCCGGAGCGGAGGATCTCCTTGGTGTACGCGGACCAGTCGCTGGGCACCGAGGTCGCCGGCACGACCGCCTTGGCGTACGGGACCTGGAAACCGGCGGCCTTGAACCCCTGCGTGAAGGTACGGATGCCGAACTTCCCGGCGTCGTTGTCGCCGGCGATCAGCGCGACCGACCTGCCCCGCGCGCCGCCGAGGACGGTGGCGAGCCCCTCGGGCCAGGTCTGGTTGAGGGTGCCGCCGGGTGTGGGGACGAGGCAGCCGTTGAAGCCGTAGAGGTACTCCGGCCCGCAGAAGGAGGGCAGCGTGCCCCAGCCGACGGTCGGCACCTTCCGGCCGTTGAGGAAGTCGGCTCCGGAGAAGGTGACCGAGCTCATGGGGGAGACGGCGAAGACCCCGTCCTGCTGGACGAGCTTGCGGGCCGCGGCCAGGTTCTTCGCCGGGTCCTGGCCGTCGTCCTCCGCACCCAGGTAGGCGATCCTGCGCCCGTTGACGCCACCCTCCGCGTTGGCCCGGTCGTAGCGGGCGCGGGCGCCGAGATCGGTGTCCTTCTTGGAGTAGCCGCTGGCGGTGGTCATGGAGACGATGCCACCGACCTTGATCGTGTCGGCGGTGACTCCCCGTGCGGAGGTGCCGGGCTTCGCCGGACTCCCGCCGGTGGAAGCCGAGTTGCATGCCGTGGCGAGAAGCAGGGCCGCTGCCGTGGCGGCGAGGGTGCGGATCGGTCGCAACACGGTCGGTCGTCCCTCCGTCGGGTGACCGCATTCTGTGACCGAGCTGATGGACCGTCAATAACTGACGCAGCATCAATTGATGGGCCGTCAGGGCAGCCCGAGCCCAGCACCGTTCAGCCGTACAGCGCCTCGACCTCCACCGCGTACGCCTTCTCGATCGCCTTCCGCTTCAGCTTCAGCGAAGGCGTCAGCAGGCCGTGCTCCTCGCTGAAGGGGTGCGCCAGGATCCGGAACGTGCGGATGGACTCCGCCTGTGACACCAGGGTGTTCGCCGCCACCACGGCCCGGCGGATCTCCGTCTCCAGGCTCGGGTCCCGGACCAGTTCGGCCGGCGGCAGCGGCGGCCTGCCCTGCATCGCCAGCCAGTGCTCCACCGCCTCCAGGTCCATCGTCACCAGCGCGGCGATGTACGGACGGTCGTTGCCCACCACGATGCACTGCGCGATCAGCGGATGCGCCCGGACCCGCTCCTCGAGACCGGCCGGGGACACGCTCTTGCCGCCCGAGGTCACCAGGATCTCCTTCTTCCGCCCGGTGATCGTCAGATAGCCGTCCTCGTCGAGCATCCCCAGATCCCCCGTGGCCAGCCAGCCGTCGTTGAGCACGGCGTCCGTCGCCTGCGGGTTGTTGAGATACCCCGAGAAGACATGGTCGCCGTGCAGCCACACCTCCCCGTCCTCCGCGATGTGCACCGTCGTGCCGGGGATCGGCTGCCCGACCGTCCCGTACTTGGTGCGCTCGGGCGGGTTCGCGGTCGCGGCGGCCGAGGTCTCCGTCAGCCCGTACCCCTCGAACACCGTCACCCCCGCACCCTCGAAGAAGAGCCCGAGCCGCCGGTCCATGCCCGAACCGCCCGACATCGCGTGCCGGACCCGCCCGCCCATGGCCTCGCGCACCTTCCCGTACACGACCTTCTCGAAGAACTGGTGCTGCATCCGCAGCGCCGCCGACGGGCCCGGCCCGACCCCGAACGCCCGGTGCTCCGTGGCCTCGGCGTATCTGACCGCCACCTCCACCGCCTTGTCGAAGGGTCCGGCCCTTCCCTCGCTCTCCGCCTTGCGGCGGGCCGCGTGGAAGACCTTCTCGAAGACGTAGGGAACCGCCAGGATGAACGTCGGACGGAAGGTGGCGAGGTCCGGCAGCAGCGCGGACGCCGCGAGGGCCGGCTGGTGGCCCAGCTTCACCCCGGAGCGGACCGCCGCCACCTCCACCATCCGGCCGAAGACGTGCGCGAGCGGAAGGAAGAGGAGCGTGGAGGCCTCGTCGCCCGGCTTGGAGTGGAAGACCGGCTCCCAGCGGCCCACCAGCATGTCCGTCTCGAACATGAAGTTGGAGTGGGTGATGACACAGCCCTTGGGGCGGCCCGTGGTGCCCGAGGTGTAGATGATCGTGGCCACCGACTCGGGCGTCACCGCCCGCCGGTGCCGGTGCACCACATCCTCGTCGATCTCCACGCCCGCCGCCATCAGCTCCGCGACCGCGCCCTCACCCGCGTCCAGCTGCCACAGGCGCCGCAACCGGGGCAGCCGGTCGATCACCGAGCCGATCGTCATCGCGTGGTCCTCGTGCTCCACCACGCACGCCGTCACCTCGGCGTCATGGAGCATCCAGTAGACCTGCTCGGCGGAGGAGGTGGCGTAGATCGGCACGGGCTGCGCGCCCAGCGTCCACAGGGCGAAGTCGAACAGCGTCCACTCGTAGCGGGTCCTGGCCATGATGGCGACCCGGTCGCCGAACCGTACACCGTGCGCGATCAGCCCCTTCGCCAGTGCGAGCACCTGGTCGCGGAACTGCGCGGAGGTCACGTCACGCCACTGCCCGGTGGCGTCCTTGCGGCCGAACACGACCCGGTCCGGAGTCCGCTCCGCGTGGTCGAACACAGCGTCCGCCAGACCGCCGACCTGAGGCGCCGCCTCGACGGGCGGCACGGTGAACTCGCGCAATGACCTGCTCCTCGACCGCTCGTTGTCGCGCTCCGTACGGCGCGGGTGACGGTACCCCACCCGACAGACCGGTGGCAGGCCCTTCACCAAGCCGGAACCCAGGGTGTTCCCACAGGTCAGCGGGTGGTGAAAGGGCAAGTCGGGCCCCGCCGGGCCGCCTTACTGACTGGCGAGTAAGGAAGGTGGTCCGGAATCTCCACGGAATCTGTACGGACCGCTCACGACTCCGCGGACAAGGTCCCCCGCGGCCGGTGCAGCCGGTCGCCTCCTGCCAGGATCGCCGAGGCCAGGGCGTCCGCCGCCTCCTGGGCCGCCCCGCGCCGTCGCCCCTTGCGCAGGACGAAGTCGACATCCCCCAGGTCCGGCAGCCCGGCACGGGCCGGTACCTGCGTCAGACCCGGCGGAACCAGACCACGCGTGTGCGCCATGACGCCCAGACCCGCCCGCGCCGCCGCGATGTTCCCGCTCAGACTGCTGCTCGTACAGGCGATCCGCCAGGCCCGGCCCTGACCCTCCAGGGCTTCCAGCGCCCGGGCGCGGGTGATGCCCGGCGGCGGGAAGACGATCAGCGGAACAGGCCGGTCCGCATCGAGGCGCAACCGCGGGGAGCCGATCCAGATCAGCGAGTCCTGCCACACCAGCTCGCCCCCGCTCTCCTCGGCGCGCCGCTTGGCGAGGATCAGATCCAGCCGACCCGCCTCCAGCCGGGCGTTCAGCGTCCCGGACAGCTCGACCGTCAGCTCCAGATCCACCTCCGGGTGGTCACGGCGGAACGACACCAGGATCTCGGGCAGCCGGGTCACCACGAAGTCCTCCGACGCTCCGAAGCGCAGGCGTCCGCGCAGCCGGGTCCCCGTGAAGAAGGCCGCGGCCCGCTCGTGGGCCCGCAGGATCGTCCGGGCGAAGCCGAGCATCGCCTCGCCGTCCTCCGTCAGCTCCACGCTGTGGGTGTCCCGGGTGAACAGCGGACGGCCGGTCGCGTCCTCCAGCCGCCGCACATGCTGGCTCACCGTCGACTGCCGCAGCCCGAGCCGGCGCGCGGCCTGCGTGAAGCTCAGCGTCTGAGCGACCGCGAGAAAGGTACGGAGCTGGGAAGGGTCGTACACGAACACGAGGCTATCGCGAAACGTGATGACAGTCAGAGTGCTGTACGGGATTCCCGATCGCGGCGCGCGGGAGCAGGATGGGGAGGGCACGACCCCGCCCGTCAGCAAGCAGAGCAGTGGAGCACATGAGCCGCCGTACGACCCTCCTGCCGTCCTGGCTGCCGATCGACCCGTACATCCTGGCGCTGCTCGGCACGGTCGGCCTCGCGGCCCTGCTGCCCGCCTCCGGCACCGCCGCCACCGTCGCGAACGGAGCCTCGACCGCGGCCATCGCCCTGCTGTTCTTCCTCTACGGCGCCCGGCTCTCCACCCGCGAGGCGCTCGACGGACTCCAGCACTGGCGGCTCCACCTCACGGTGCTCGCCTGCACCTTCCTCGTCTTCCCGCTGCTCGGACTCGCGGCGAAGGGGCTCGTCCCGGCCGTTCTCACGCCCCCGCTCTACAGCGGCCTGCTCTTCCTGTGCCTGGTCCCCTCCACCATCCAGTCCTCGATCGCCTTCACCTCGATCGCCCGCGGCAACGTCCCCGCCGCGATCTGCGCCGGCTCCTTCTCCTCCCTCGCCGGAATCGTGCTCACCCCTCTCCTCGCAGCCGCCCTCCTCGGCGGCGGCGCGGGCGGATTCTCCACCGACTCGCTGCTCAAGATCGTGCTCCAGCTGCTCGTGCCCTTCCTGGCGGGACAGCTGCTGCGCCGCTGGGTCGGAGCGTTCCTGGTGCGGAACAAGAAGGTCCTCGGGTACGTCGACCGGGGCTCGATCCTGCTCGTCGTCTACACGGCCTTCAGCCAGGGCATGGTCGCCGGCATCTGGCACCAGGTCACCCCGGCGCGGCTCGGACTGCTGCTCCTCGTCGAGGCCGTGCTGCTCGCGCTGATGCTGACGCTGAGCTGGTACGGGGCGAAAAGGCTCGGCTTCGACCGGGCGGACCGCATCGCGATCCAGTTCGCGGGCTCGAAGAAGAGCCTGGCGGCCGGGCTCCCGATGGCCGGTGTGCTCTTCGGGGCGCAGGCCTCGCTCGCGGTCCTGCCGCTGATGCTCTTCCACCAGATGCAGCTGATGGTCTGCGCGGTGATCGCCAAACGGCGGTCACGGGACCCGCAGCCCGCCCCGGCCGCCCCGGCAGAGACCTCGGCGGCCGGCACCGGACAGCGGCCGACCGTCGCCACGGCGAACAGCCGCCCCTGAGCGGCGACACGGGGCGACACCGGCCGGCACGAGCGATGCCGGGCGCCCCGACCGGCACCCGGCGGCGCGGGCCGGCCGTCCGGTGTCGCCCCGTGTCGCTGCGTCCAGCCCCGTGCGGCCCGGGTTGCTCCGCGCCGCCCGGTGCGGTCCGGCGTCGCTCCGTGGCCCCCGTCGGCGGGATCACACCCCACCACCCCCGCGAAGATCAACGGTGCCGCTACCGTGCTGTCATGCCCGCACTCGATCCCGGCCGTACCGCGCTCGTCCTCGTCGAC
>NZ_JAGGOS010000007.1 GCF_018614205.1 Streptomyces sp. ISL-36
ACCGGATTCACCGCGCCCCGGGCGCTGGCGGCGCTGGTCCGGCTGCGGTCGGCCGACAACCTCGCCCCGGCGACCGCGGCGGCCAACCGGCTGCGGGACACCGCGGGACCCGACGCCGTCGCGGGCATCGCCGAACCGCGGCGCGGACTCCCCGCCCTCGACGCCGCCTGGCACGAGGCCGCCGCGTCGGCGCGAGCAGCGATCGCCCAGCCCGCGCTCGGCCCGCTCGCCCGGTGGGCCGCCATCGGACCGTACCGGCTGCTCACCGGCCTTCCGACGGCCGAACCCGACCCCGCCGTCCGCGCCCTGCTCGCCCCTTCCCACGGCGAGCTGGCCCGTACCGCCGAGGTGTTCCTGGACCACGCGGGGCAGGCAGGGCGCACGGCGGCGGCCCTCGGCATCCACCGGCAGACGCTCTACTACCGCCTCTCACGCGTCGAACAGCTGACGGGACTCGACCTGGACGCGGGCGAGGACCGCCTGCTCCTCCACATGGCGCTCAAGGCGGCGAAACTGTAGGAGCGGCGGCGGCCGGAACCGCCACCGACGACCCTCACCGCTTGGCCGGATCCGCGCCGGAGCGGGCCCGTCGCCACAAAACCCTCCGGTAACCTGGGGCTTTCCCCCAGGAGGAGTTGCCCAGTGGAGTTCCGGCTGCTCGGAGCGGTTTCCGTCGCCACCGGGGCCGGTGAACTGCCCCTGGGCCCCGCCAAGCGGCGCAGCCTCCTCGCCGCTCTGCTGCTGAGGCCCAACCGCCCGGTGCCGGTCGACCAGTTGACGGACGCCCTGTGGGACGAGGAGCCGCCGCCGCGCGCCCGCAGCGTCGTCCAGGGCCATGTCTCGCGCCTGCGCAGCCTGCTCGCCGACGCGGACGCCGAATCGTTCGGCGTCGAGCTGGTCACCCAGGGCACGGCGTACGTCCTGCGGATGCCCGAGACGCTGCTGGACGCCCACCGCTTCGAAGAGCTGGTCACCCTCGCCCGCGACCAGGCCGCACCCGCCGACGCCGTGGCGATGTACCGGGAGGCGCTCTCGCTCTGGCAGGGGCCCGCGCTGACCGGCGCGTATCCGAGTCAGCCCCTGCAGGCCGCCGCCCACGCGCTGGAGGAACTCCGGCTCGCCACCGTCGAATTGCTCGCGACGGCCTATACGCGGCTGGGCGAGCACGCCCGGGCCGCGGCCGTGCTGCGCGCGGAGGCGGAAGCCCATCCCCTGCGCGAATCGCTGTCCGCCGCGCTCATGCGGGCGCTGCAGCGTGCCGGGCGCCGCTCGGAGGCGCTCGACTGGTTCCACCGCACCCGCCGGCTTCTCGCCGACGAACTGGGCGTCGACCCAGGGCGGGAGCTGGCGGACGCCTACGCGGTGGCACTGCGCGGGGAGGAGCACGACGCGGCGGACCCGACGGGCCGGGCCTCGACGCCGGCCACGCAGGGCCGGCGCGTCCCGCCGGACACGCACGGGCAGCCAGCCGCGCCGGGCACGCACGGGACACCGCAGGCCGCTGACGGGACACCGCAGGCCGCGCACGGGACACCTCCGGCCCCGCACGGGCCGACCCCGCTCACCGCGCACGGGCCGTCCCCGCTCCTCGCGCACGGGCAGCCCACCACCCTGCCTCCGGAGGCGGTCGATCTGCTGCCGCGCATGCCGCGCGGCTTCCACGGGCGCGCCGGCGAGCTCACCGCACTGTCCCGGGCCGCCGCCGGCGAGGCGCCCGTCTGCCTGGTCACCGGACCGGCGGGGGTGGGAAAGACGGCCCTCGTCGTCCACTGGGCGCACCGCAACCGCGCCCTGTTCCCCGGCGGCCTGCTCTACGCCGACCTGCGCGGCTTCAGCGACACGGGCGAGCCGACCCACCTCGAAGTGCTGCGCGAGTTCCTGCTGGCGCTGGGGGTCGCGCCGCGCCGGATCCCGGAGTCGACGAGCGGCGCGTCGGCGCTGTTCCGGTCGCTCGCCGCCGACCGTCAGCTCCTCGTCGTCCTGGACAACGCACGCGGCTCGGAGCAGGTCAGGGAGCTGCTGCCGGGGGGTACCCGGTGCGTCACCGTGGTCACCAGCCGGTACCGGCTGCGGGGCTTGATCGCCTCCGACGCGGCCCGTCCCGTTCCGGTGGACGTCCTCGAACCGGAGGACGGCACGGCGCTGCTGGCCGCGGTGCTGGGCAAGGAGCGGGTGCTCGCCGAGGCCGTGGCCGCCCGGCGCCTCGCCGAGCTCTGCGGCGGGCTCCCGCTCGCGCTGCGGGTGGCCGCCGCCCGACTGGCGGACCAGCCGGAGTGGTCGGTGAACGCGATGAGCGCCGAACTGTCCGACGAGTCCCGGCGTCTGAGCCTGCTGGCCGTGGAGGACACCGGCGTACGGGCGGCGCTGAGGCTCACCGTGCGCGGGCTGCCCGAGGAGATCGCTCATCACTTCGCCCATCTGGGCCGCCACCCGGGGACGCACGTCGACCGGTACACCGCGGCGGCGCTGGCCGGCACGGATCCGGCCACCGCCGAGGCCGCGCTGGACGTGCTGACCTCGGCCCATCTCGTCACCAGGACCGCGCCGGGACGCTGGACGCTGCACGATCTCGTACGGCTGTACGCGCGTGACCTGGACGCAGGGCCCGACGCGGTGCTCCGCGTCCTGGACCACACGATGGCCACCGCGCTGGCCGCGGCCGACGCCGCCGAGCCGGGCGCCGAGTCGTGCTTCTCGCTCCCCGAGGACTTCCTTCGGCCGTCGGCCCTGCGGGAGTTCACGAACCCGGAGCAGGCGATGGGGTGGTACACGGCGGAGCGGGACGACCTGGCCCTGGCGGCGGCCGCGGCGCACGCGGCCGGACTGCACAGCAGGACCTGGCGGATCGTTCTGGCCATGTGGCCGCAGATGGTGTGGCGGGTCAGGGACGGCTGGACGCCTCTGCTGGAGATGGCGCTGGAAGCGGCCCGCGCCGATGGCGACGCGCGCGCCGAGTCGCGGGTCCTGGCCCTTCTCGGCTGGGTCCTGACCGAGGAGGGCCGTACCGAGGAGGCGCTGATCCACCTGGAGGCGGCCCCGGCGCTGGCCGCCCTGGCGGGCGATCCGCGCGGCGAGGCGACGGCTCTGGTCAATCTGTCGCTCGCCCAGGCGGCTCTCGGCAGCCCGGAGGAGGCGGCCGAGGGATGCGTACGGGCGGCCGAACTGGCGCGCGGCGCCGGCGACCGGCACACCGAGCGCCTGGCCCTGCACCACCTCGCCCGTCATCACCTGGACACCAGGCAGTGGCAGCGGGCCCTCGACACCTCGCTCGCCGCTCTCGCCCTGGACAGCCCCTGGGACGCGTCGGCGGCTTCACGGGTGCTGCTGCTCACCGCGGCCGGGGAGGCGCTGCTGGGGCTGGGCGACGAGGCCGAGGGCATCCGGCGCCTGGAGGGCGCGGCGCGTGAGGCGGAGTCGTTCGGCTACGACGAGGGGACGGTACGGGCGCTCGGCGCGTTGCTGCGAGTGTCGGCGGACGTGGGGCTGCGGGCACGGTACGACACGGCGATGGTCCGGCTGATGGCCCGCACCTGAGCGGGCGCCTGAGCCCCCGGCACCTGATCCTCTCGGGTGAGCGCGCGCCTGAGCCCCCGCTCCTGAGCCTCGCGGGTGAGCCCGGGCCTGAGGCCCGCGTCCGAGCCCCCGCGCGTGAGCCTCGCGCGAGCGTGCGCTTGAGCCGCCGCACCTGAGCCTCGCGGGTGAGCCCGGGCCTGAGGCCCGCGTCCGAGCCCCCGCGCGTGAGCTTCGTGCGTCAGCGCGCCCGTGAGGCCGGAGCCCGCCTCAGGCGCTTGCCCCGCGTCGCCCCCCGTTCACCCGTTCCCTCGGTCCCGCTCCCCCATCAGGACCTTGAGCCCCTCCGTCAGGTCGTCCGCCGTCGGGGCCGTCTCGGGGTCCACCATCCACTGGATCATCACGCCCGTCGCCAGCGCCTGACAGAGCAGCCCCGCCACCCGGGCCTTCTCCGGGTCGGCCTCCGAGTCGAGACCGAGGAACACCTCGGCCATCCCCAGACGGCCCTCCCGCTGCGGCTCCTTGATCGCCTCACGGAGCTTCTCGTCGTCGTCGAGACGGGTGACGACCTCGGTCTGGAGCTTCCAGACCGGCCGGCTGGCGTCGGCCGCCGCGATGACCTGCTCCCAGACGGCGTGGAAGCGCTCGTACGGGTCGGCCGGCAGCGCCTTCCGGTCCTCGCCGCTGCCCGCCGGTCCGACCTGGTCGCCCCACTCCTCCGTCACCGCGAGGAACGCCTGCTGGAGCAGGGCCTCCTTGGAGCCGTAGTGGTAGCCGATGGAGGCGAGGTTGGTGCCCGAGGCGGCGACGATGTCGCGGGCCGTGGTGCGGGCGTACCCCTTCTCCAGGAGGCAGCGCTTGGCGCCTTCGAGCAGATCTTCACGATGTCCCATGACAGCACTGTACCCGGGTGATAGACAACCGTGTAAGACGATCGTCTATCACCCGGGTACGGGAGCTGAAAGGCGTCAGACCAGGTTGACCGAGCGGGCCGAGGCCGCGCCGATCTCCTCGGAGATCTCCGCGAGCACCGCGGCCGGGACCGTGTCGTCCACGGTGAGCACGACGAGCGCCTCGCCGCCCTCCTCGGCGCGGGCCACCTGCATGCCGGCGATGTTCAGACCGGCCTCGCCGAGGATCCGGCCGACCGTGCCGACGACACCCGGGCGGTCCTCGTAGCGCAGGACGACCATGTGGTCGGCGAGCGCGACGTCGACGTCGTAGTCGCCGACCGCGACGATCTTCTGAAGGTGCTTGGGGCCGGCCAGCGTGCCGGAGACCGCGACCTCCTCGCCGTTCGCGAGCGTGCCGCGCACGGTGACCACGTTGCGGTGGTCGGGCGACTCCGAGCTCGTCGTCAGACGGACCTCGACACCGCGCTCCTGCGCGAACAGCGGGGCGTTGACGTACGACACGGTCTCGTCGACCACGTCCTCGAACACGCCCTTGAGCGCGGAGAGTTCGAGCACCTTGACGTCGTGCTGGGTGATCTCGCCGTACACCTCGACGTCGAGCCGCGCCGCGACCTCGCCCGCCAGCGCGGTGAAGATCCGGCCGAGCTTCTCGGCGAGCGGCAGACCGGGCTTGACGTCCTCGGCGATGACACCGCCCTGGACGTTGACCGCGTCCGGGACCAGCTCGCCGGCGAGCGCGAGGCGCACCGAGCGGGCGACCGCGATACCGGCCTTCTCCTGGGCCTCGTCCGTGGACGCGCCGAGGTGCGGGGTGCAGACGACCTGGTCGAGCTCGAAGAGCGGGGAGTCCGTGCAGGGCTCCTTCGCGTACACGTCGAGGCCCGCGCCGGCGACCCGGCCCTCCTTGAGGGCGGAGAACAGCGCGGCCTCGTCGACGATCCCGCCACGGGCGGCGTTGACGATGCGGACGCTCGGCTTGACCTTGTGCAGCGCCTCGTCGCCGATGAGACCGATCGTCTCCGGGGTCTTCGGCAGGTGGACGGTGATGAAGTCGGCCACCTCCAGGAGCTCGTCCAGGGAGAGCAGCTTCACCCCCATCTGGGCGGCGCGGGCCGGCTGCACGTAGGGGTCGTACGCGACGATCTTCATGCCGAACGCGGACATCCGCTGGGCGACCAGGACACCGATGCGGCCGAGGCCGACGACGCCGAGGGTCTTCTCGCTGAGCTCGACACCCGTGTACTTCGAGCGCTTCCACTCGCCGTTCTTCAGGGCGGTGTTGGCCTGCGGGATGTTGCGGGCGGTGGCGACCAGCAGACCGCAGGCGAGCTCGGCGGCGGTGACGATGTTGGAGGTCGGGGCGTTCACGACCATCACGCCGGCCTTGGTGGCGGCGGAGACGTCGACGTTGTCGAGGCCGACACCGGCACGGGCGACGACGCGGAGCTTGTTCGCGGCGGCGATGGCCTCGGCGTCGACCTTGGTCGCGGAGCGGACCAGGATCGCGTCCACATCTGCGATGGCGGGGAGCAGCTCGGCGCGGTCGGCGCCGTTGCAGTGCCGGATCTCGAAGTCCGGGCCCAGCGCGTCGACGGTGGCGGGCGACAGCTCTTCAGCGATGAGTACGACAGGTTTCGAGCTCACGTGGGTCCTCACAAAGGCAGTGCGGACGGCCGTCCCGACGGCCGCAGGCGGTGGAGGGGGCTTGCCGCGTGAAAGCGCACGACGCTGTGGGCCAGACGCGATGTTGTTCAGAAGTGTAGTGGTGCAGGGGCGCACTTCCTGCGCCTCGTTGGAAGGATCACCCGTCCGTGGTTGGACGGGGTGTCCAACGATGTGGGACGGGGCCGGACAGACTGTCCGGCCCCGCGCCCGAAGGCTTACGCCTCCTCGTCGTTCACCCAGCTCATGAGCTTGCGGAGCTCCTTGCCGGTGGTCTCCAGGAGGTGCTTCTCGTCCTGGGTCTTGTACTCGTTGTACTTCTTCAGGCCGCCGTGGTACTCGTCCATCCAGTTCTTGGCGAACGTGCCGTCCTGGATCTCGGTGAGGACCTTCTTCATCTCGGCCTTGGTGGCGTCGGTGATGATGCGCGGGCCGGTGATGTAGTCGCCCCACTCGGCGGTCTCGGAGACCGACCAGCGCATCTTCTCCAGGCCGCCCTCGTACATGAGGTCGACGATGAGCTTCAGCTCGTGGAGGCACTCGAAGTAGGCGATCTCCGGCTGGTAGCCGGCCTCGACCAGGGTCTCGAAGCCCGCCTTCACCAGCGCAGAGGCGCCACCGCAGAGGACGGCCTGCTCACCGAACAGGTCGGTCTCGGTCTCCTCGGTGAAGGTCGTCTTGATGACGCCGGCGCGGGTGCCGCCGATGGCCTTGGCGTAGGAGAGCGCCAGGGCGAACGCGTTGCCCGTCGAGTCCTGCTCGACAGCGGCGATCGCGGGGACGCCGCGGCCCTCCTCGTACTGGCGGCGGACCAGGTGGCCCGGGCCCTTCGGGGCGACCAGGGCGACGTCCACGTTGGCCGGGGGCTTGATGAAGCCGAAGCGGACGTTGAAGCCGTGGGCGAAGAACAGCGCGTCGCCGTCCTCCAGGTTGTCCTTGATGGACTCCTCGTAGACCTGGGCCTGGATCGGGTCCGGGATGAGGATCATGATCACGGAGGCCTCGGCGGCCGCCTCGGCGGGCGTGACCACGCGCAGACCCTGCTCCTCGGCCTTGGCCTTGGACTTGGAGCCCTCGTGCAGACCGACGCGGACGTCGACACCCGAGTCACGGAGCGACAGCGCGTGGGCGTGGCCCTGGCTGCCGTAACCGATCACCGCGACCTTGCGGCCCTGGATGATGGACAGGTCGGCGTCGTCGTCGTAGAACAGCTCGGCCACTGGGAATCTCCTTGATGTGCTGGTGTTGCGTCCCACCGTACGGCGGGGAGCGGAAGGAAAGTTTTCGGGTCTCGCCAGGCGGACCACCGGACGGAACGGCGGTTGACCGCCCGGCGGCCGCGTGAGGGGTCAGGCGCTGCGGTCGAGGGCGCGCAGCGACCGGTCCGTGATGGACCGGGCACCACGCCCTATGGCGATCGTGCCGGACTGCACGAGCTCCTTGATGCCGAACTGCTCCAGCATCTTGAGCATCGCGTCCAGCTTGTCACTCGAACCGGTGGCTTCGATGGTGACCGCCTCGGGTGAGACGTCCACGGTCTTGGCGCGGAACAGCTGGACGATCTCGACGATCTGGGAGCGGGTCTCGTTGTCGGCGCGGACCTTCACCAGGACGAGCTCGCGCTGGATCGCGGCGCTGGGCTCGAGTTCGACGATCTTCAGGACGTTGACCAGCTTGTTGAGCTGCTTGGTCACCTGCTCCAGGGGCAGGTCCTCGACATTGACCACGATGGTGATGCGGGAGATGTCGGGGTGCTCGGTGACACCGACGGCGAGCGAGTCGATGTTGAAGCCGCGGCGGGAGAACAGTGCGGCGATCCGCGCGAGGATGCCGGGGGTGTTCTCCACCAGGACGGAGAGCGTGTGCCTAGTCATGTGCGTCGTTCCTCTTCCTACGGCTCTCGGTCTCAGTCGTCTTCGTTGTCGCCGAAGTCGGGGCGGACGCCCCGGGCGGCCATGACCTCGTCGTTGGAGGTGCCGGCGGCGACCATCGGCCAGACCTGGGCGTCCTCGTGGACGATGAAGTCGACGACGACCGGGCGGTCGTTGATGGCGTTGGCCTCGGCGATGACCCGGTCCAGGTCGGCCGGGTCCTCGCAGCGCAGCGCGACGCAGCCCATGGCCTCGGACAGCTTGACGAAGTCCGGGATGCGGGTGCCCTTGGAGGGCTCCAGGCCGGTGGCCTCCGGGCCGGAGTGCAGCACGGTGTTGGAGTAGCGCTGGTTGTAGAAGAGGGTCTGCCACTGGCGGACCATCCCGAGGGCACCGTTGTTGATGATGGCGACCTTGATCGGGATGTTGTTGAGCGCGCAGGTCACGAGCTCCTGGTTGGTCATCTGGAAGCAGCCGTCGCCGTCGATCGCCCAGACCGGGCGGTCCGGCATGCCGGCCTTGGCGCCCATGGCCGCCGGGACCGCGTAGCCCATCGTTCCGGCGCCGCCGGAGTTCAGCCAGGTGGCCGGCTTCTCGTAGTCGATGAAGTGGGCGGCCCACATCTGGTGCTGGCCGACGCCGGCCGCGTAGATGGTGTCGGCGGGGGCGAGCTGGCCGATGCGCTGGATGACCTGCTGCGGCGAGAGGCTGCCGTCCTCCGGCAGGTCGTAGCCGAGCGGGTAGGTCTCGCGCCAGCGGTTGAGGTCGCTCCACCAGGCGCTGTAGTCGCCCTTGTTCCCCTCGCTGTACTCCGCCTGGACGGCCTGGACCAGGTCGGCGATGACCTCGCGGGCGTCACCGACGATCGGGACGTCGGCGGCGCGGTTCTTGCCGATCTCGGCCGGGTCGATGTCGGCGTGGACGATCTTGGCGAAGGGGGCGAAGCTGTCCAGCTTGCCGGTGACGCGGTCGTCGAAGCGGGCTCCGAGGGCGACGATCAGGTCGGCCTTCTGCAGCGCGGTGACGGCGGTGACCGCACCGTGCATGCCCGGCATTCCCACGTGCAGCGGGTGGCTGTCGGGGAACGCGCCCAGCGCCATCAGGGTGGTGGTGACGGGGGCGCCGGTGAGCTCGGCGAGGACCTTCAGCTCGGTGGTGGCGCCGGCCTTGAGGACGCCGCCGCCGACGTACAGGACAGGGCGCTTGGCGGCGGTGATGAGCTTGGCGGCCTCGCGGATCTGCTTGGCGTGCGGCTTGGTCACCGGGCGGTAGCCGGGCAGGTCGGTCTGCGGCGGCCAGCTGAAGACCGTCTTCGCCTGGAGGGCGTCCTTGGCGATGTCGACCAGGACCGGGCCGGGCCGGCCGGTGGAGGCGATGTGGAACGCCTCGGCGATCGTCCGCGGGATGTCCTCGGCCTTGGTGACCAGGAAGTTGTGCTTGGTGATCGGCATCGTGATGCCGCAGATGTCCGCCTCCTGGAAGGCGTCCGTGCCGATGGCCTTGGAGGCGACCTGGCCGGTGATCGCGACCAGCGGCACGGAGTCCATGTGCGCGTCGGCGATCGGCGTGACCAGGTTGGTGGCGCCGGGGCCGGAGGTCGCCATGCACACGCCGACCTTGCCGGTGGCCTGCGCGTAGCCCGTGGCGGCGTGACCTGCGCCCTGCTCGTGGCGGACCAGGATGTGGCGGACCCGCTTGGAGTCCATCATCGGGTCGTACGCGGGGAGGATGGCGCCGCCCGGAATACCGAAGACGGTGTCGGCCCCCACTTCCTCGAGAGAACGGATGAGGGACTGCGCACCCGTGACGTGCTCGACGGTGGTGGCGGTCTGTCCGCCGCTACGGGCCCGCGGCTGCGGATGGTGCCCGGTGGCCTGCTCGGTCATCAGCATTCTCTTCTCGAAGCAGAGGGTTTTTGCGAGGGTTTGGGGGGAGCCGGTGCAACAAAAAACCCCTCGTGCCGGGAGGCAAGCGAGGGGAGCGCGTCGGGAGCGTTCAAGCCGGGCCGTCATGGCCCTGCTTCAGCCGACGCGCTTTCCAAGTACGAGAATTCGGGTGCGCATGGCACTGACCCTCCCCCCGACGCACTGTCAGTGTCAAGTGGGTGGGACAGGCGTCTCAGTATTTGAGCGGAACGGGGGACGGTTCCCGGCCGGGACCGGCACCGCCCCGGGGAGCGGGTACTCGTTCCGGACGAGCGCGCGGCGCAGCCGGTACTCGTCGAGCGGGCCCGAGAAGGCCATGCCCTGGCCGTGCGTGCACCCCATGGCGCGCAGGGCGAGGACCTGCTCGGGGACGTCCACGCCGTCGGCGACGGACTGCAGCCCGAGGTCGGAGGCGATCCGCAGCAGCCCGCTGGTGATCTTGCGCAGCCGGGCGGACTCCACCACGCCCTCGACCAGCCCTCTGTCCAGTTTCAGTACGTCGACGGGGAGCCGACGCAGCGCGTTGATCGCCGCGTAGCCGCTGCCGAAGCCGTCGAGGGCGATCCGTACCCCGAGACGTCGCAGCGCCACCAGACGCTGTTCGAGTTCGTCGAAGGAGATCCTCGGGTCGCTGTCGGCCAGCTCGATCATCAGGGATCCGGAGGGGAGGGCGTGCCGGGTCAACAGGGCCTCGACGGAACCGAGCGGCAGGGAGCGGTCGAGCAGCCGCCGGGCGGAGAGCCGGATGGAGATCGGTGTGCGATGGCCGATTCCGGCCCGTTCGGCGGCCTGCTCCACGGCCTGCTCCAGGAGCCAGCGGCCGAGCTCGGCGGTGCGCTCGCTGTCCTCGGCGACGCGCAGGAACTCGGCCGGGGTGAAGAGGATGCCCTGGGCGGAGCGCCAGCGGGCCTGGGCGGCGACGGCGGTGATCCGGCCGGTGGCGAGATCCACCACGGGCTGGTGGAGCAGGGCGAACTCTCCGTCGTGCAGCGCGCTGCGCAGCCGGGTGGCCAGCTCGGTCCTGCGGACGACCTCCGCCTGCATCTGAGGGGCGTACATCTCCACGCGGTCCTTGCCTGCGGCCTTGGCCCGGTACATGGCCAGGTCGGCGTTGCGCAGCAGGTCCCCGGCGCTGATGTCGGGCTCGGCGAAGGCGACACCGATGGAGGCGGCGACCCGGACCTCGTTCCCGCCGTCGAGGCGGTACGGCTGGGAGAGCGTGAGGCGCAGCCGGTCGGCGATCTCGTGGACCTGGCACTCGCGGGCCGAGGGGTCGCGGCCGCCGTCGCCGAGGATGAGCGCGGCGAACTCGTCACCGCCGAGGCGGGCCGCGGTGTCCCCGGCGCGTACGGAGTCCTGGAGACGGCGGGCGGCCTGGACGAGCAGCTCGTCGCCGGCCTGGTGGCCGAGCCGGTCGTTGACGCCCTTGAAGCCGTCGAGGTCGATGAAGAGCACGGCGGTGCCCGGGTCCGTGGAGCGGCGGCCGGCGAGGGCCTGGCGGACGCGCTGGGTGAACAGCGCCCGGTTGGGCAGGTCGGTGAGCGGGTCGTGCTCCGCGTTGTGCTGCAGCTGGGCCTGCAGGCGCACCCGTTCGGTGACGTCACGGCTGTTGAAGATCAGGCCGCCCTGGTGGCGGTTGACGGTGGACTCGACGTTGAGCCAGTCCCCGCGACCGGAGCGGAAGCGGCATTCGATCCGGGTCGTGGGCTCCTCCGAAGGAGAAGCGGCCAGGAACCGGCGCACTTCGTGGACCACGCCGCCGAGGTCCTCGGGGTGGATGAGGGAGGCCAGCTCGGAGCCGACCAGCTCCTCGGCCTCCCGCCCGTAGACCCCCGCGGCGGCGGGGCTCACGTAGCGGAGTATGCCGGAGGGTGCGGCGATCATGATGACGTCGCTGGAACCCTGCACCAGGGACCTGAAGTGGTTCTCCTTCTGGGCCAGTTCATGGGTGAGGGCGATGTTGTCGAGGAGCATGATGCCCTGCCGTACGACCAGGGCGAGCACGACCGTACAGCCGGTGAAGACGACCACGCGGTCCACTCTGCGTCCCTCGACGACGTTGTACAGGATGCCGAGCGTGCAGACCGCCGCGGCGAGATACGGGGTGAGCGCGGCCAGGGAGCCGGCCACCGGGCGGCTGTGGAGGCGCTGACCGCGTACGGGGACGGCTGCGTCGACGGTGCGGCGCGCGCCCCACGGGGCGTACGCGAGGAGCAGCGAGCCCGCGAACCACCCGGCGTCGAGCAGCTGGCCCGAGGTGTAGTTCTCGCGCAGCAGCGGGGAGGTGAACAGGGCGTCGCACAGGACGGTGAGGGCGAGGGCGGCGATGGCGGTGTTGATCGCGGAGCGGTTCACGTGGGAGCGACGGAAGTGCAGGGCGAGGACCATGCTGACGAGGACGATGTCGAGCAGCGGGTAGGCCAGCGAGAGCGCGGCCCGGGCGACGCTCTCACCCTGGAATTGCGCGGTGTGCGCGAGGGCGAGGCTCCATGAGAGGGTCAGCAGCGAGCCGCCGATGAGCCAGGCGTCGAGGGCGAGGCAGACCCAGCCGGCCCGGGTGACGGGCTTCTTGGCGAGGACCAGCAGGCCGACGATGGCGGGCGGCGCGAAGAGCAGGAAGAAGAGGTCGGCGACGGACGGGCTGGGCACCTCCCGGTGGAGCACGACCTCGTACCACCCCCAGACGGCGTTCCCTGCGGCGGCCATGGCGGAGGAGAAGGCGAAGAGCAGCCAGGCGGGGCGGAAGCGGCTCTCCCGGACACAGGCGTAGAGGGAGCAGGAGACGCAGGCGGCGAGGGCGGCGGCGCTGAGGCCGAAGTCCCCCATGAAGAGCGCCAGTCGCTCGGAGCCCCAGCCCAGGGCGGCTCCCGTCGCGTACGCCGCGCAGACCAGCCCGAGGACGACCTGGGCGAGGTTCGCGGTGGTTCCGGAGCCGGCGGGGCGCGGGCCGGGCGGTCCGCCCGGACCACGACCACTGCGACCACTGCGACCACTGCGACCGGCGGCCGCCGGGGCGCCGGACACCGCCGCGCCGGCCGCGCCTCCGGTGGCACCCCCGCCGCCCTTTTCGCTCGTGGTGCCCTTGACGCACTTGTCGCTCTTCTCGCTCCTGGAACGCTCGGCGCCTTCGCCGTCGGCCCTCGCGGGGTCGCGGCCGACGAGTGCCCCGGGGGCGCTCATCGGGACGTCCCCGCGCGCACCGTCGTCCTCGGGCGCCCCCTGTGCCGGAACGGGGCGTGCAAGGGTCGTCGACGACGGTCCCGCCGCGTCGGATCGTCGGTCCATCGGCCGTACTTCACCCGTCGCCCCCCTCGGACTCTGATGATCCGTCACGTCACTCCCCGGCGTCATCCTGTACTCGACGCAGCCCCCCACTTCGGGACGATACACCAGGACCGTCACTCAGGGACAGGGTTGCTGTACTCTCCGTGACGGGCCGGAAGCTCGCGGCGGGCGCACAGAGGGGCGCACGACGCGCACGGCCTGCTCAGGTGGTGTGCACCACGTTCGCCAGCCGCTCCCCCGCCGCGAACCGGGTCAGCTGTGCCGCGATCAACCGCTTGGCACGCGGCATGAACGCCGAAGTGGAACCGCCGACATGAGGGCTCACCAGGACACCGGGAGCGTGCCACAACGGGTGGCCGGGCGGCAGCGGTTCGGGATCGGTGACATCGAGCGCGGCGCCGATCCGGCCGCTCTCGACCTCCTTGAGCAGCGCGGCGGTGTCGACCACCGGGCCGCGGGCCACGTTCACCAGAAGGGCGCCGTCCTTCATCCGGGCGAGAAACCCCGCGTCGGCGAGGTGCCGGGTCTCGGGGGTGAGCGGAGTGGACAGGACGACCACGTCCGCCTGCGGCAGCAGGGCGGGCAGCTCCGACAGCGGCCGCACCGGACCGCGCTCCGTGGTGCGTGCGGAGCGCGCGACGCGTACCACCCGCGCGCATTCGAAGGGTGCGAGCCGGTCCTCGATGGCGGCGCCGATCGACCCGTACCCGACGATCAGTACGGACTTGTCGGCGAGCGCCGGATAGAAACCGGCGCGCCACTCCTCGGCGTCCTGGCCGCGGACGAAGCCGGGGATACCGCGCAGCGAGGCGAGGATCAGCGCGAGGGTGAGCTCGGCGGTGCTCGCCTCGTGGACGCCCTTGGCGTTGCACAGCTCGACTCCCGGGGGCAACCAGCCGAGTCCGGGCGTCACATGGTCGGTCCCCGCCGAGAGCGTCTGCACGGCGCGCAGCGACGTCATCGCGGCGAGCGGCTGGACGGCGATCTCCGATCCCTTCATGTACGGGACCACGTAGAAGGCGCAACGCGCCGGATCGGCGGGGAAGTCGGGACCGCCGTCCCAGAGGCGGTAGTTCAGCCCCGACGCGCCCGGCGCGGGAAGCCCTTCGATCTCGTCCGCGGGAATCGGAAGCCACACGTCAGCGGTCGTGTCATCGAGTGTCATGACCGGGAGGCTATGCGAAGAATCCGGGACGTCATTCGTTACTTTGGGGGACGGCACAGGGAGGGGTACCGGCAAGGTGGAGCGCAGGACTATCGGGGCGGCGGCGCTCGACGTGGGCGCGGTCGGCCTGGGCTGTATGCCGATGAACTGGGCCTACAGCGGTTCCCAGCAGCGCGGCGACCGCTCGCTGCGCACCGTGCACGCGGCACTGGACGCCGGGGTGAGCCTGCTCGACACCGCCGACATGTACGGGCCGTTCACCAACGAACTGCTGTTGGGGCGGGTCCTCAAGGAGCGCAGGGCCGACGTCTTCGTGTCGACGAAGTGCGGCCTGCTGGTGGGTGACCAGCATGTGGTGGCCAACGGCCGTCCCGGCTACGTGCGGCGGGCCTGCGACGCCTCGCTGCGGCGCCTGCAGACGGATGTGATCGACCTCTACCAGCTGCACCGGGCGGACCCCGAGGTGCCGGTCGAGGAGACCTGGGGCGCGATGGCCGAGCTGGTCTCGGCGGGCAAGGTGCGGGCGCTCGGGCTGTGCGCGGTGGGGGCCCGGGCGGCTCGGCGGGGCGGCGCCGATCTGTATGAGGGAACGATCCGCCAGTTGGAACGCGTCCAGCAGGTCTTCCCGGTGAGCGCGGTGGAGGCGGAGCTGTCGGTGTGGTCGCCGGAGGCGCTGGATCGGCTGCTGCCGTGGTGCGAGGCGCGGGGCGTGGGGTTCCTGGCCGCGATGCCGCTGGGGAACGGGTTCCTCACGGGGACGCTGACGCCGGGCGGCGGCTTCGAGCCGGACGACCTGCGGGCCCGCCACCCCCGCTTCACCGCCGAGATGATGGCGGCCAACCAGCCGCTGGTGGCGGGGCTGCGGCGGGTGGCGGCGCGGCACGGCGACGAGGTCACTCCGGCGCAGGTGGCGCTGGCGTGGGCGCTGCGACGCGGACCGCACGTGGTGCCGATCCCGGGGGCGAAGCGGGAGCGCTGGGCGGTGGAGAACGCGCGGGCGGCGGAGCTGGTGCTGACACCGGCGGATCTGTCCGAGATCGCGCGGCTGCCGCCGCCGCGGGGGTCGTGGGACTGAGCCCGGCGCGGCGCGGGCCGTGGACGGGAACCTGATCGGATCGGGCGGTGTACTAGAGGTGAGAGGGATGCCGCCGGAGATTCGGGAAGGGGGTCGGAGCCGTGATCCGACGTGCGGGGAGAGTCGTGTGGGGGGCTGCCGCGCTGGTGCTCGTGGCCGGGTGTTCGTCGGGGGGTGGGACCGAACCCCCGGCCGGGACGTCCTCGCCCGCCGTGTCCTCGCCGGCCGTCACCTCGCCCTCGGGCTCGGGCTCGTCCGCGGCGTCGCCCGCGGGCCCGGCGGTGCGCGTCGCCGGGACGCTCACCGGGGATCTGAGGTCGCCCTGGGGTCTGGCCGCGCTGCCCAGCGGTGATCTGCTCGTGTCCTCGCGGGACGAGCGGACGATCACCCGGGTCGACGCGGAGACGGGGAGGAAGACGCTCGTCGGAGAGGTGCCGGGGGTGGTTCCCCGGGGTGAGGGCGGCCTCATGGGCCTCGCCTGGCGGGACGGCCGGCTGTACGCGTACCTCACCGCCGAGGCCGACAACCGCATCGTCCGGATGCGGTACGGAGGCGGGGACGGCGACCGGCTGGGGCCGCCCGAGGCGGTCCTCACCGGCATCCCGAAGGGGACCGTGCACAACGGCGGGCGGATCGCGTTCGGCCCGGACGGGATGCTGTACGCGGGGACGGGCGAGCGGGGCGAGACGGGTCTCGCGCAGAGCGTGGAGTCGCTGGGCGGGAAGATTCTGCGGATGACACCGGAGGGGAAGCCAGCGCCGGGCAATCCGTTCCCGGGCTCGGTGGTCTATTCCTACGGTCACCGCAATGTGCAGGGACTGGCCTGGGACGCGGACGGACGGCTGTGGGCGGCCGAGTTCGGCCAGAACACCTGGGACGAGCTGAATCTGATCGAGCCCGGCAGGAACTACGGCTGGCCGAAGGCGGAGGGCCGCGCGGGGGTGTCCGGCTTCGTGGACCCGGTGGCCCAGTGGAGAACGTCCGAGGCCTCGCCGAGCGGGATCGCCTACGCCGAGGGCGCGATCTGGATGGCCGGTCTCAGGGGTGAGCGGCTGTGGCGCGTTCCCCTCTCGGGCGCGGAACGCTCCGGGGACCCCCAGGCGTTCCTCGTGGAGGAGCACGGCCGCCTGCGTACGGTCCTGGCGGCGGGTGACGGCCGGCTCTGGCTGACCACGAGCGAGACCGACACCCGGGGCACCCCGGAGGCGGGCGACGACAAGATCCTCCGGCTGGAGGTGAGGTAAGGGCGGCGGACACCATGTTCAACCTGGCGGAAGAGCTCTTCGCACCGGGCCGCAAGCACACCGACGACGAACGCCGGCGGCTGGCCCTGACCAGGGAGGACCCCGGTGACGGGGACCCTTCCCGGGGGCCGATAGACCTCTCCTCGGGCCGGGTGACGATCCGCGTACCGAGCGAGGAGGACCGCGAGGGCGCTACGGACTCCGGGTCCTGGCACCTACGGACTCCAGGCACTGAGCGCACCGGGGGCCTCTCCGGCTCCTAGGCGTCCTGGGGTGTCGGGTCCAGGAGGCGCAGGCGGTGGGCCAGTGCGGCGGCCTCGCCGCGGCCGGAGACGCCGAGCTTGGCGAGGATGTTGGAGACGTGGACGCTCGCCGTCTTCGGGGAGATGAAGAGCTCCTCGGCGATCTGACGGTTGGTGCGGCCGGCGGCGACCAGGCGCAGGACGTCCTGTTCCCTGGGGGTCAGGCCGAAGGCGTCGTCGCCGGACTCCGGTTCCGGGGCGTGGTCGGGGGTGGTCAGCGAGAGGCGGGCGCGGGCGGCCAGGAGTTCGACGTCCTCGCGCAGCGGCTGCGCGCGGAGGCGGACGGCGGTGGCGTGGGCCTCTCGCAGGAGCGCCGCGGCCTCGTCGCGACGGCCGCCCTCGGCCAGGAGGGCGTCGGCGAGGCGGTGGCGGGCGAGGGCGAACGGGTAGGGGCGCTCGGCCTGCTCGTAGGCGGCGACGGTCTCGGCCCAGCGGTCGACCGGTCGGCGGCCCTCGGCGCGGTCCAGCTCGGCGGAGACGTGCAGGGAGTAGGCCGCCCAGACGGGTGCGGGGGTCGCAAGTCCCCGTACACAGCGGCGGATCAGGGCGATCGACTCCGCGCGGCCCTCCTCGGCGGCGGGCAGGCCGAGGGCGTCCGCCTCGGCGGTGGCGGCGATGAGGAGCAGCGGCCAGCCGTCGCGGTGGGTGCCGGGCGGGAAGCCGGCCTCGGCGGCGGCGGCGAAGAGGGTCCGTACGTCCTGGATCCGTCCAGCGGCGGCGGCGATGCTCAGCTCGACCTGTCTCGTCGGGACGGTGTACTGCGGCATCGGGTCCGCCTCGCCGAAGTGCTCGCGTGCCGCGGCCAGCTGACGGGCGGCCGTGGTGAGCTCGCCCCGTCCGACGGCGAGTTGGGCGAGACGCAGCGCGGCGGAGCCCCGCGGCTTGGACCTGGCTCCGGCCACTTCCAGCCACTCGCAGTTCCGCTGCGCCTCGTCCCAGAGCCCGAGGGAGAGCTGCGACTCGGCCTGGTTGGCACGGACCCAGCCCTGGCTGTCGAGGAGTCCGTGGTCGCGGGTGAGCCGGATGCCGTCCTCGGCGAGGTCGACGGCCTCCTGGGAGCGGCCGAGGTTCTCCAGGACGTGGGAGAGGTTGATGTGGGCACGGGACGACTCGTGGTGGAGACCGAGGGCGCGGGTGCGGTCGCGGACCTCGTGCATGGTGGCGAGTCCGGCCTCTCGGTCGCCGGCGGAGACCTGGAGGGTGCCGAGGGTGAGGCGGGCGCTGAGCTCGATGGACTCGTCCTTGACGAGTCGGGCGTATTCGACGGCCCGTTCGGCGGCGGCGAGGCTCTCGGGGCCGGGCTTGTGCAGCATGCCCCACCCCGCGGCGACGGCGAGGATCCGGGCGTGCACCCCGGTCGGCGGGAGACCCTTGACGAGTTCCTGCGCGGTGGCGATCTCGGCCCAGCCGTCGGAGCGGCCGAGGCTGGAGACGATGCGGGAGCGCTCGGTCCAGAACCAGGCGGCCCGCAGCGGGTCGCGGTCCTCGCTCTCCTCGCTCTCGAGCAGCCGCAGCGCCATCTTGCCGATCTTCAGGGCACGTTCGCGTTCGCCGCAGAGCCGGGCGGCGTAGGCGGCCTCGGCCAGCAGGTCGAGGTAGCGCAGCGGCGTGGTCTCGGGGTCGCAGCCGCACGGAGGGTAGGCCTCGGCGTAGTCCATCGGCCGCAGCGAGTCGCGCACGTCCGCGGGTACCTCGTCCCACAGCTCCATGGCCCGTTCGAGGAGCCGCAGTTGCTCGGCGTAGGCGTAGCGCTTGCGGGTCTCGACGGAGGCGCGCAGGACGGCCGGGAGCGCCTGGGCGGGGGCGTGCGCGTGGTACCAGTAGGTGGCGAGGCGGGTGGCCCGTTCGTCGGCCCGTACGAGGGAGGGATCGGCCTCCAGGGCTTCGGCGTAGCGCCGGTTGAGGCGGGAGCGTTCGCCGGGCAGCAGGTCGTCGCTGACGGCCTCGCGGACCAGGGAGTGGCGGAAGCGGTAGCCGTCGCCGTCCGGGACGGCGAGCAGGATGTTGGCGCCGACGGCGGCCCGCAGCGCCTCGATGAGGTCGTCCTCGGAGAGCCGGGCGACGGTGGCGAGCAGTGCGTACTCGACGGTGGAGCCGCCCTCGGCGACGATTCGGGCGACCCGCTGGGCGTCCTCGGGGAGCGCCTCGACCCGGACGAGCAGCAGATCGCGCAGGGAGTCGCTGAGGGAGCCGGGGGCGCAGCCGGTCTCGTGGGAGACGACGAGCTCCTCGACGAAGAAGGCGTTGCCGTCGGAGCGGTCGAAGATCTCGTCGACGAGGGCGGCGTCGGGTTCGGCGGCGAGGATGCCGGTGAGCTGGCGGCGTACCTCGGCGCGGGTGAAGCGGGAGAGCTCGATGCGCCGGATGGTCCGCAGGCGGTCCAGTTCGGCGAGGAGCGGACGCAGCGGATGGCGGCGGTGGATGTCGTCGGCCCGGTAGGTGGCGACGACGACGATCCGGCCGCGGCGCAGGGTGCGGAAGAGGTAGGCGAGAAGGTGCCGGGTGGAGGCGTCGGCCCAGTGCAGGTCCTCCAGGACGAGCACGATCGTACGGTCGGCGGCGAGCCGCTCCAGGAGCCGTACGGTCAGCTCGAAGAGGCGGGCGGTGGAGTCCTCGTTGGAGGGTTCGTGGCTGCCGACGTCGCCGAGTTCGGGCAGCAGCCGGGCGAGCTCGCCCTCCTGGCCCTGGGCCGCGGCGGCGAGCTCGCCGGGGAGCCGGCGGCTCAGGGAGCGCAGGGCGGTGGAGAAGGGGGCGAAGGGCAGTCCGTCCGCGCCGATCTCGACGCAGCCGCCGACGGCGACGAACGCGCCGCGGTCGCAGGCGGCGTCGACGAACTCCTCGATGAGGCGCGTCTTTCCGACGCCCGCCTCTCCACCGACGAGCAGCGCCTGCGGCTCACCCGTGTGAGCGCGGGCGAGCGCGTCGGTGAGGGCGGTGAGTTCGCCGGCCCTGCCGACGAAGACGGGGCTGACTGACGTGGTCTCCACGTCGTGGAGCATCGCACAGGCGTCCACGGTGCTGCCTGTACGGGGGTCACGCGGCCCGGGCGAAGCGGCCTCGCTCGGCCCCCACCCGTCCCTCGGAATCATGGCCTGCGGACCGGCGGCCGAAGCGGCGCGAGCCCTTGGGGGCCCGGCCGGCCTCGGCGGCCTCGCGGGACAGCCGCTGGGCGGCGGCCTCGCGGAGCAGCTCGGAGTGGTGCAGGCGGTGCAGTTCGTACGCGAACATGTCGTTCTCCCTGGTGTCGGTATCGCTCCTTGCGATGCCTCCACTCTCGTCGCCCAGGGGGTGGGGCCACATCGGGCGAGTGCCGCATGTTCGGTGTACGGGGGGCCTTAGGCGGTCCTGAGGGGGTACCTAGTTCTAGGACGCCGTCGGCAGACTCAGGAACAGGTCGAAGTACATCCCCACGGAGAGGAAGAGTCCGATTCCGCCGAGGACGGCTCCGGCGACGGCCACGGCCCGGACCCAGGCGGGGCGCTGCGGGCGGGTGAGGACGACCACGGCGGTGATCAGGGCGAGGAGCGCGAAGACGCCGTTGACCAGGGCGGTGGTGTGCCAGGCGTCACCGTAGATCTCGGAGATCTGCTGGGCAGCGGTGCCGCCCTGTGCCTCGATCTGCCCGATGAGCGTCTCGCGCTCGCTGGCCACCTTCCCCGTCCAGGTCCCGGTCAGGGCCGCGAGCCCGAGGCCGGCGGAGACGACGGCCGCGGCGCCCGCTGCGACACCCGAGGCCACGGCGGGGCCGGCCCCGGCCACCTCTGCCGCGTCCTGCTCGTCGTCGGCCTCGCCGGTTTCGTCGGCCTCGTCGGCCTCGTCGCCGTCGGCCTCGTCGCCGTCGGCCACAGCGGCTCCGTCGGCGAGTTCGTCGTCGAGCAGGCCGACCGCCTCGCCCGCGGTCGTGCCGTCGATCTCGTCAGTCTTGGGATTCATGGAGCGCACGCTAGGTGGCCCCGATGAGAACGGCCTTAACTGATCGCGGTTGGTCCTGGGCCTTGTGTGTCAGCGCCCCTCGCTATCGTCCACGCCATGACCTCAAGTGATCGTCTGCTCGCCCTGATCCAGAACACCCCGGACATCCACGGGTTGCTGCGATCACCCTTCGGTTTCGACATCGGCAGGAAGGCGTACGGCGACGGCTTGAGGCTTGCCTCGGGTGCGCCGCTGGAGCCGATCGCCGGGGAGTCCGCCGGTGGGGCGTACTTCCTGTGTGCTGAGGAGGACGGCCGCCGGCCAGTGGTGTTCGCGAGTTCCGAGGGGGAGGGTGGGCTGATCGCCGATGACCTGGCGGACGCGCTGGAGATCATCATCGGGCTCGAATGGCAGGACTGCCTCAGGTTCTCCGGTGGCGGCGACGTGGAGGTCATGCAGCTCTCTGCCCAGCACCTCGAACGGTCTCTGGCCAGGGGTAATCCGGAGATCGCCACAGAACGTGCCCAGGTGGCCGCAGCCCTGTCGCTTCGTCTCGTGCCCGTCGCCGACCTCGTCCTTCGGCTGCAGGAAGCCGCCTCAAGAACCGAGCCCGACTACGTGGTGACCACCGAGGACGGGGAGGCGTACGACCCACCGTTCGGCGAGCTCTCGGAGCCTCGCCACGGGGGATGGCGCTGAACCGACCGGCCCTTGCTCGCCCGTACGACCGGCATCGGCAGCTGACGACGGTGCAACGATCAGTAGGACGTCCGCCCGGCCTTCGCCGACGTCCACTCCGGCGCGAGCACCGACCACACCTCCGCGTCCTGGCGCTGACCCCGGTAGAGGTAGCTCTCCCGCAGGACGCCGTCCTTCGTCATCCCGAGGCGCCGCGCCACGGCGATGCTGGCCCCGTTCTTCGAGGACACCCGCCACTCGACCCGGTGGATGCCGCGCTCCTCGATCGCCCAGTCGATGATCACCCGCGCGGCCCGGGTCACCAGGCCCCGGCCGACCGCCGACGGCTCCAGCCAGCAGCCGGCCTCCGCGGTGCCCTGCGCCACGTCCATCGTGCGGAACAGCACGCCGCCGACGAGCTTTCCGTCGGTCCGGATGCCGTAGATGCGGCCGGTGTCGGCCGCCGCCTTCTCCGCGTACGCCTGGAGGAAGGCGCGGGCGGAGTCCAGGTCCTGGACGGCGTCGGCCAGGAGGATGTGCTGCCCGATGTACTCCCGGCCCCGGTCCATGTGGGCGAGGAACTCCTCGGCGCGGGAAGGCTCCAGGGGCCTCAGCTCGGCGCCGTCGTCACCCAGCGATATCGCGAACATCCTTGTCGTCCTCCGCCCTTGGAACCGTCACACGCTGCCAAGGGATCTTCGCATGCGCGGCGTCCGGTTCGCCGTCCCGGCCGGCGTCCTGGGTGTCCTCGCGTGCGTCGGCCGCCGCACGGCACTCCGGGGTCTCGATGCTGATCCGCGGCAGTCGGCGGTCGAGCCAGCGCGGCAGCCACCAGTTCGCCCCGCCGAGCATGTGCATCAGGGCGGGTACGAGCAGCGTCCGCAGGACAAAGGCGTCGAGGGCGACGGCGGCGGCGAGCGCGATGCCGAACATCGCGACGACCCGGTCACCGGAGAGCACGAAGGCCAGGAAGACGGAGATCATGATGACCGCCGCGGAGTTGATCACACGGCTGGTCTCGGCGAGGCCGACCCGGACCGCCCGCCGGTTGTCGCCGGTCTCCAGCCACTCCTCGTACATCCGGCTGACCAGGAAGACCTGGTAGTCCATGGAGAGCCCGAAGAGCACCGACACCATGATCACCGGCAGGAACGGTTCGATCGGGCCGGCGCTGCCCAGCCCGAGCAGCTCGCTCCCCCACCCCCACTGGAAGACCGCGACCACGATCCCGAAGGAGGAGGCGACGGCGGCCACGTTCATGACCGCCGCCTTCAGCGGGATGCCGAGCGAGCGGAAGGCGAGCAGGAGCAGCAGACAGCCGAGCGCGACGACGACGCCCACGAAGAGCGGCAGCTTGCCCACGATGATCTCGGCGAAGTCGTCGTAGGAGGCCGTGACCCCTCCGACGTGGACGTCCAACGAGGTGCCGTGCTCGGCCGTCGGCAGGACGTCCTGCCGCAGCCGGTCGACGAGATCGCTGGTGTCCTTCGACTGCGGCGCGGAGTCCGGTACGACGATCAGGACGGCCGTGTCCCCGGAGCCGTTGTACGTGACCGGGGAGACGGACTCGACCCCTCGGGTGTTCGCCAGCTCGGCCGGCAGGTCGCCGAGTGCGAGCCGGTCGTCGGCGCCGTCGATCTGGGCGACGAGGGTGAGGGGCCCGTTCACGCCCGGCCCGAAGCCGTCGGCCAGCAGGTCGTACGCCTGTCGGGTCGTCGACGTGGCCGGGTTGTTGCCCTGGTCGGAGGTGCCGAGGTGGAGCGAGAGCGTCGGCAGGGCCAGGACCAGCATGACGACGGCGGCGACGGCGCCGAGCAGCTTGGGGTGGCGCTCGACGAAGGCGGACCAGCGGGCGGCGAAACCGGTCGGGAGCTCGGGCTGTGGACCGTGTTCGGCGAGCTGCCGCCGCTCGCGCCGGCTCAGCGCCCGCATCCCGATCAGGGAGAGCAGCGCGGGCAGCAGGGTGACGGAGGCGGCGACCGTGAGGACGACGGTGAGGGAGGCGGCGATGGCGACGCCGTTGAGGAAGCTCAGCCGCAGGATCAGCATGCCGAGGAGGGCGATGCAGACGGTCGCGCCGGCGAAGACGACGGCTCGGCCGGTGGTGGCGACGGCGATCCGCGCGGCTTCGGGGACGGGCAGCCCGCGTTTGAGGCCCTTGCGGTGTCTGGTGACGATGAACAGGGCGTAGTCGATGCCGACGCCGAGGCCGATGAGCAGGCCCAGCATGGGGGCGAAGTCGGCGACCGTCATGACGTGGCCGAGGAGCACGATCCCGGAGTAGGCGGTGCCGACGCTGACGAGGGCGGTGGCGATGGGGAGCACGGAGGCGGCGAGCGAGCCGAAGGCGAGGAAGAGGACGACGGCCGAGACGACGACGCCGACGGCTTCGGCGACATGACCGCCGGAGGCCTCGGTGAGGGCGATGGCGCTGCCGCCGAGCTCGACGCGGACGCCGTCGCCGGCGGCCGCCTTGGCCGTGTCGACGAGCGCCTGGGCCTGGCTCGGGGGGAGGTCGTCGGCCTGCTCGTGGAAGTTGACGGCGGCGTAGGCGGTGCGGCCGTCCTCGCTGATCCGTGCCTGGGCGGCCGGGCTCTCTCCGTACGGTGAGGCGACCGCGGCGATGCCGGGCAGGTCGGCGACCTCGTCGAGCATCTCGGTCATGCACTGTTCGACGGCGGTGGCTCGGACGCTGCCCCGGTCGGTGTGCCAGACGATGGTGTCGCTGTCGCCGCCGGCTCCGGGGAAGCCCTGTTCGAGGAGGGCGGTGGCGCGGCCGGACTCGGTACCAGGGGCTTCGTAGTCGTTGGAGTACGCGCTTCCGGCGACCGCCGCCGCCGTGGTGACGCCGCCGAGGGCGACGAGCCAGAGCAGAACGGCGACGAGGCGGTGCGTGACGCACCACCGTGCGATGGCTGCCAAAGGACGTGCTCCCTGGGTGGTTCGTGGATCTTTGATCGGGAACAGCCCGCAAAGAACGCATGACCTACATGAGGCCACTCTCGCAGCCTTAAGAGATCCTTTGCCCTTTTCGTGGCGTTACTCACAGCGGTGCGCGGGAGCTCAGGCCTCTCGTCCTGTGCTCCCGCGCACCGCGGCGGCGTGGCGTCCTCAGCCGGAGACGCTCGCGCGGCCGTTCTCGATGTGGCCCATCAGTCGTCGTCGGAAGCCGCCGGGAGCCGTCACCTCGATGTCGTACCAGCCGTGCGCGTCGGAGGCCGAGTGGACGACGGTACGGCTCCTGCCCGGCTTCACGGTGACCGTGCGGGTCCAGCCGTCCAGGTCGTCCTCGTCGACGTAGCCGAGCGGCCGGACGGTGAAGGTGAGCGGCGCCGTGGAGGTGTTGCCGACGGTGATGTGCAGGTCACGGTCGTGGTGGTCGATGTGCGAGGTGACGTCGGCGCCGCCCGTGGCGGGGCCCTCGAACTCGCGGCGGAAGCCGTTGGGGCCGGTGATCGTGAAGCGGTAGTGATCGCCCGTAAGGGGTACGGCCCATTCGTCCGTGCCCTTTACGTCCCGGTGCTGAGGGACGGCGTACTCGCCCGCGTACGGGTAGAGGGCGAAGTGCGCGCTCGCCCGGCCGACGTTGCTGAGGGCCACCGTGACCGTGCCGGACCCGACCTTCGCGGAGGCGTCCGGCTGGTACGGCAGGGGCCGGGCGGGGCGGCTGCCCGGCTCCTGGAGCGGCATCCGCTGCACCAGCGGCGGCTGCGGCCGCCAGCGCCCGCTGAAGGGCGGGATCGGGCCGGGCTGCTCCACCCCGGGCTGCCGGTGGGCGCGCCGGAAGTCGAAGGCGGAGGTGAGGTCGCCGGTGACGGCTCGCCGCCATGGAGTGATGTTGGGCTCCTGGATGCCGGTGAGGCGCTCCAGGAAACGGATCACGGACGTGTGGTCGAAGGTCTCGGAGCAGACGTAGCCGCCGACCGACCAGGGAGAGACGACGAGCAGGGGGACGCGGATGCCGAGGCCGGTGGGCTGGCCCTTCCAGCGCTCGTCCGTGTTGTCGGCGGGCGGCACGGGCGGCGGGACATGGTCGAAGAAGCCGTCGTTCTCGTCGTAGTTGATCAGGACGACGGTGTGGCGCCAGACGTCGGGGTGCGAGCCGAGGGCGTCGAGCACCTTGTAGACCAGGGTGGCGGAGGCGATCGGCGAGGAGGAGCCGGGATGCTCGGAGTCGATCGCGGACGGGACGAGGTACGAGACCTCGGGCAGCGAGCCGGCGGCGACGTCGGCACGGAAGGCGTCGGCGAGCTTCCCCGTCTCGACACGGCGCAGCCCGCGCTCGAAGAGCGAGCGCTCGGCGTCGCTGAGGCCGGCCACCCCGTCCTCCAGCGCGGCGAGCAGGCGGGCCCGCTCGGCGGTGTCGTCGGTGTCGCGGACGGCGGCGTAGAAGGACTCCATGAAGGTGTGCCCGCCGGTGGGGGCGAGCGCCTTGCGGGCGATCTTCTTGAAGGTGGTGAAGAACTCGATGTTGTTGTCGGTGAAGTTCTCCCACTCGGTGTACGTCTTCCAGCTCCGTCCGGCCGCTTCGAGGCGCTCGGCGTAGGTGGGCCAGGGGTAGCCGGGGTGCGTGCCCTCGGCGTACGCGGCGTTGCTGACGGCCCGGCTGCCGTCGGCCTCGTAGCCGGTCCAGCCGGACCAGAGGTGGTTGCGGTTCGGGCTCGTCGAGGTGTGGATGGACGAGTGGTAGGCGTCGCAGACGGTGAAGGTGTCGGCGAGTTCGTAGTGCAGGGGGAGGTCCTGCCGGTCGTAGTACGCCATCGTCGCCGCGGTCTTGGCCGAAACCCAGCCGTCCATCCAGCCGCCGCGCCACGCCTTGCCGCCGCCGCTCCAGGAGTGGTCGAGATCGCCGATGTACTGGAGATCCTTCTTCTGGGTCTCGGCGGCGCCCCGGATCGGGAACGGCAGCACGGTCCGGCCGAGTGCGGCGGGCTGTTCGAACACCAGCTTTCCGGAGGGGAGTTCAATGGCATTGCGGTCGCCGAATCCGCGGACGCCGCGCAGGGTGCCGAAGTAGTGGTCGAAGGACCGGTTCTCCTGCATGAGGATCACGACGTGCTTGACCGCCGACATCCCGCCGGGCGGAGGCCCCGCGGCCATCGCGGCCTGCAGCGAGGGCGGGAGCAGGGAGCCGGCCGCGGCGGCGCCGAGGGCGCCTCCGCCCAGGGCGAGGAGCCTTCTGCGGGACATCTCGGGTGACAAGACCGACCTCCAGTCGACGGCCAATGGTTCGCCTTCGAGCCATTGGGTGGTTCGAACGGGACGGTAGTGAGGGCGGATGACGGCGAGAAGACCCGGTGACGTCCTGGTGGTGAACGTCCAAGAGGACAGGCCGAAAATCCAAGCGTTTTCCGGCCATCGGCGGCGGTGCGCGATGCTGTCGGGATGAATGGCGATCGCATCAAGGTCTGGTTCCGCTTCGTGCCGCGCGAGGGCTGGCTGCCCCAGGACACGGAGGGGTTGTGGGCGACCCCGGTCGGCGCCGGCACGGCACGGGTCGACAACGTCCCGTTCCTCCAGAACGGCGTGGCCCAAGGCGACGTCGTCCGCTACACCACCGCCGCCGACGGGACGCACTGGGCCACGGAACGGCTCACAGCCTCCGGCAACTGCACCCTGCGCGTCCTCCCGGACCCCAGCGGCCCCCTCGGCCCCAGCGCCCGCGCCGTCCACGAGCGCCTCACCCCCTTCGCGCTGGGCGGCGAGTCCTTCAGCGCCGACTTCCCGCTGCTGGCGGTCAACGTCCCGGCGGACGCGCCGTTCGGGGAGATCAAGGAGCTGCTCGCGCAGGGCGAGGAGGAGGGGTGGTGGCACTGGGAGATGGGGTGCGCCACCGAGGAGTGGGCGGCGGCCTGACCTCGGGCCGGGGGGTCACCCGGCCGAAGCCCGGCGAGACCGCCGGGACACGCCCTAGGAGTTCCGGAGAAGCTCGGTGAGCAGGATGACGACGCCGGGGACGGCCTGGCCGAGGCCGCCGCGCCAGAGTTTCGGTGCGGAGACGACCAGAGTGATGCCGCCGGCGACCATGAAGGCGGCGAGGTAGACGATCAGGGTCCGGCCGACGGTCTCGTGCCCCAGGCGCAGCGCCACGAACCCGGCGATCATCCCCAGGGCGAGGAACAGGTTGTAGAAGCCGACGTTGAACCGCCAGAGCCTGACCTCGGGTGCGTCGGCCGTGCTGCCGGTGAGGAAGACCCGGACCCAGGGGCGCCGCTCGTAGAGAAAGCTCTCCAGAGGCCAGACGGAGACATGGACCGCCGCGGCGATCAGGGCGAAGACCTGGCTGACGACGTGCATGGGCACCATGGTTCCCGCACGACCGGGGCCGGGAACGGACAGCCCGCTCCCTTCACCCGCTCGCCGGAGCACGAGCCCCGACGGGGCTCCCCGCGCGTTGACCCCGAGCGTCCCCGAGCGGCAAGCTGAGCCCCTGTCAATCATGGTGCCCTGGGGGGACATTGAGCAGCACGGCACACCACATCGGCCCTGACGCGGCGCCCGACCGCTATCGCCTCCTTCGGTCCATCGGGCGGGGCGGCGAGGCCGTGCTCTATCTCGCGGAGATCGAGCTGGCCGGCGGTACGGAGCCGGTCGTCGTCAAGGTGCTCGACTCGAAGACGACGATCACGCCCGAGGTCTTCGAGCGCATCAGCCACAAGTGGAACGAGCAGGCGGAGCTGCTCCGCTTCGTCCACCGGCCCGGCGTGGTCGGCGTACGGGAGCACTTCCAGGGGCCCCCGATCCATCCGTCGGGCGCGGCCGGGACCGTCACCGGGCGGGCCCTGGTCCTCGTCATGAACCATGTCGACGGGCTCGACCTGCGGGACTGGCGTGCCGAGCGCACCCTCGCGACCGCGGCCGAGCGGCGCGAGGTGATGCGGACGCTCGAACAGCTCGCCGACGTGCTCGACTGGCTGCACTCGGGGAAGGCCACGCCGTCCGGGCGGATGGTCGTCCACGGCGATCTGTCGCCCGGCAACGTGATGGTCGACGCCCACGGGCAGGCGACCCTGGTCGACTTCGGGCTGAGCAAGCTGACCGCCGACCACCAGACCGCGGAGGTCTGGTTCACCCCCGGTTACGCGGCCCCTGAGGTCTTCGACGGGAAGCGCACTCCCGGCTCCGACCGCTACGCCTTCGGTGCCATCGCGTACTTCCTGCTGAGCGGGGAGTCCCCGCCGGCCGCGCCCGAGCAGCTGGCCGGCGCGCTCGGTGCACTGCCGCAGCTCGCGGGAGTGCCGGAGGAACAGCGGGCGCGCGTCCTGAGCATCGCCTCGGCGGACCCGGCGAAGCGGCCTCTGAGTCTGTCGGCGTGGGTGAAGGACGTGCGCCACGGCCTCGTGTCCACCACGACCTCCCGCCCGGCGACGGTCGAGGACGCGGTCCCGGCGGCCGCGGCTGTCCCGGCGGCCGCTGCGGCACCGCCGCCCTCGGTGCCGCCCGCCATGCCGCCCGGCCCGCCGGCCTCGGCCCCGCCGGTTGCCGGACCGCCTGTTGCCGGACCGCCTGTGCCCGGACCGCCGGTCATGCCACCGCCGGACGCCCCCGCTCCCGCGCCCGCGCTCGCGTGGCACGAGATGCCGCAGCCGGACCCGTCGTACCAGGAGTTGCCCACCGCCGGCATCGTGCCGGGCACGGCGGCATCCGCGCCGACGGCGCCCCCGCGCAAGCGGAAGGGGCCGCTTCTCGCGGCGGTCGGTGGTGTGGTCCTCATCGCGGTCCTCGCCGTGATCGGCGTTCAACTCCTCGGCGACCGGGGCGAGAAGAACGACGAGGGCGCGAACTCCCCCGGCGGCGGCGCCTCCTCGTCCTCCGCTCCCGCGACCGAGGAACCGACCGAAGAGCCCACCACGGACGCCCCCTCCGAGGAGCCGACGGACACGGAGTCGACGGCTCCGGAGGAGTCGGCGAGCCCGACCGACGACCCCGGCACGGTCCCGGACTCGCCCACCGCCGATCTGACGACGCTGGCTTCGGTCAGCGAGCCGGATTCCTTCAGCGTCGGCACCGCGAAGATCGACACCAAGGAGCACGGCGCGGCGCTGATCGGCGACTGCTACAACGGCGCGTACGTCGAGTACGACCTCAACCGCGAGTGGTCGTGGTTCGAGTTCACCGCCGGGATCGACGACGGATCGAACATCGAGTCCGCCCGGATCATCATCTCCGTCGACGACCAGCCCGCCCTGTTCAACGAGACCGTGGACCTGGGCAAGCCGATCACCAAGTCCCTGAAGATCCAGGGCGCCCTGCGGCTGCGGCTGAAGGTGGAGGAGACCTGCACGAGCGAGGGCAACGGGGTCATCGCCGTCCCGACCCTCAAGCGGTAGACCCGGCGGAAGCGAAGGGCGGCCCGCACCGGAGTGGTTCCGGTGCGGGCCGCCCTCGTACACATACCGGCGGAGCCGGGGATCAGCCCTCGCTGACGCCCAGCTTCTCCAGGATCAAGACCTTCACGCGCGCCGCGTCCGCCTGGCCGCGGGTCGCCTTCATGACCGCGCCGACCAGGGCGCCGACCGCCGCGACCTTGCCGCCGCGGATCTTGTCGGCGATGGCGGCGTTGGAGGCGATGGCCTCGTCGACCGCCGTGCCGAGCGCCCCCTCGTCGGAGACGACCTTGAGGCCGCGCTTCTCGACGACCTCGTCGGGGCCGCCCTCACCGGCGAGGACGCCCTCGATGACCTGACGAGCCAGCTTGTCGTTGAGATCGCCGGAGGCGACGAGCGCCGCGACCCGGGCCACCTGGGCCGGGGTGATGGGGAGCTCGTCCAGGGCGACACCCGACTCGTTGGCGGAACGGGCCAGCTCGCCCATCCACCACTTGCGGGCCGACGCGGCGTCCGCGCCCGCCTCGATCGTGGCGACGATCGGCTCGACCGCGCCCGCGTTGAGGATCGACTGCATGTCGTGCTCGGAGACGCCCCACTCCTCACGGAGACGGTTGCGGCGCACCCGCGGCAGCTCGGGCAGAGTCGCCCGCAGCTCCTCGACCCACTCCCGGGACGGGGCGACGGGGACGAGGTCGGGCTCCGGGAAGTACCGGTAGTCCTCGGCGTTGTCCTTGATCCGGCCGGAGGTGGTGGAGCCGTCGTCCTCGTGGAAGTGACGGGTCTCCTGCACGATGGTGCCGCCCGACTGGAGGACGGCCGCGTGGCGCTGGATCTCGAAGCGCGCCGCGCGCTCCACGGAGCGGAGCGAGTTGACGTTCTTCGTCTCGGAGCGGGTGCCGAAGACCTTGGTGCCGTGCGGGCGCAGCGACAGGTTCACGTCGCAGCGCATCTGGCCCTTGTCCATCCGCGCCTCGGAGACGCCCAGGGCGCGGATCAGCTCACGCAGCTCGGCGACGTACGCCTTGGCGACCTCGGGGGCACGCTCGCCGGCGCCCTCGATGGGCTTGGTGACGATCTCGATGAGCGGGATGCCGGCCCGGTTGTAGTCGAGCAGCGAGTGCGAGGCGCCGTGGATACGGCCCGTCGCGCCGCCGATGTGCGTCGACTTGCCGGTGTCCTCCTCCATGTGGGCGCGCTCGATCTCCACGCGGAAGATCTCCCCGTCCTCGAGCTGGACGTCCAGATAGCCGTTGAAGGCGATCGGCTCGTCGTACTGCGAGGTCTGGAAGTTCTTCGGCATGTCCGGATAGAAGTAGTTCTTCCGGGCGAAGCGGCACCACTCGGCGATCTCGCAGTTCAGCGCGAGACCGATCTTGATGGCGGACTCGACGCCGATCGCGTTGACGACCGGGAGCGAGCCGGGCAGGCCGAGACAGGTGGGGCAGGTCTGCGAGTTGGCGTCCGCGCCCAGCTCCGTGGAGCAGCCGCAGAACATCTTCGTCTTCGTGCCCAGCTCGACATGGACCTCCAGGCCCATGACGGGGTCGTACGCCGCGAGGGCCGCGTCGTACGACAGCAATTCGGTGACGGTCACAGTGAGACTTTCCCTCTCAGCCCAGCAGGACGTCGTCGTCGCCCAGGCGCTTCAGCTCCCGGTAGAGGATCGCCAGGCCGGTAACGATGGCGGCGGCGGACACGGCGGCGTCGACCAGCCGCAGCATGTCGCCGTCGGTGCGAGCCAGCTTCGCCTGCTTGGCGACGCTGACCGCGCCGAACGCGGTGGTGGCCAGCGACACATAGACGCCGGTCTTCGACTTCTTGAAGTTCTTGGCCTTCTTTGCCATGGCACTCACAGCGACGGAGCCTCCTCAAGCAGCGGGTGTCCCCACTTTTCCACGAAGGCGGCCTCGACCGCGGCGCCGACCTTGTACAGCCGGTCGTCCTTCATGGCGGGGGCGATGATCTGCAGCCCGACCGGCAGACCGTCCTCCGGTGCGAGACCGCAGGGCAGCGACATGGCGGCGTTGCCGGCCAGGTTGGTCGGGATCGTGCACAGGTCCGCGAGGTACATCGCCATCGGGTCGTCGGCGCGCTCGCCGATCGGGAAGGCGGTGGTGGGGGTCGTCGGGGAGACGATCACGTCCACCTGCTCGAAGGCGTTCTCGAACTCGCGGGTGATGAGCGTGCGGACCTTCTGGGCCGAGCCGTAGTACGCGTCGTAGTAGCCGGAGCTCAGCGCGTACGTACCGAGGATGATGCGGCGCTTGACCTCGTCGCCGAAGCCGGCCTCACGGGTGAGGGCGGTGACCTCCTCGGCGGACTTCGTGCCGTCGTCGCCGACCCGCAGGCCGTAGCGCATGGCGTCGAAGCGGGCCAGGTTGGAGGAGCACTCGGACGGCGCGATGAGGTAGTACGCCGAAAGGGCGAGGTCGAAGGTCGGGCAGTCCAGCTCGACGATCTCGGCGCCCAGCGACTTCAGCAGCTCGACGGACTCGTCGAAGCGCTGCACGACACCGGCCTGGTAGCCCTCGCCGCGGAACTGCTTGACGACACCGACGCGCATGCCGGCGACGGAGCCGTTGCGGGCCGCCTCGACGACCGGCGGGACCGGGGCGTCGATGGAGGTCGAGTCGAGCAGGTCGTGCCCGGCGATGGCCTCGTGCAGGAGCGCCGCGTCCAGGACCGTACGGGCGCAGGGGCCGCCCTGGTCGAGGGAGGAGGAGAAGGCCACCATGCCGAAGCGGGAGACCGCGCCGTAGGTCGGCTTGACGCCGACGGTGCCGGTGACGGCGGCGGGCTGGCGGATCGAGCCGCCGGTGTCCGTGCCGATGGCGAGGGGGGCCTCGTAGGCGGCGAGGGCGGCGGAGGAGCCACCGCCGGAGCCGCCGGGGATACGGGTCAGGTCCCAGGGGTTGCCCGTGGGGCCGTACGCGCTGTTCTCGGTGGAGGACCCCATGGCGAACTCGTCCATGTTGGTCTTGCCGAGGATGACGACGTCGGCGGCCTTGAGGTTCTTGACCAGGGTCGCGTCGTACGGCGGGATCCAGCCTTCGAGGATCTTCGAACCGACGGTGGTCGGGATGCCGACCGTGGTGAAGATGTCCTTGAGCGCGAGGGGCACCCCGGCCAGCGGGCCGAGCTTCTCGCCCTTGGCACGCTTCTCGTCCACGGCACGGGCCTGGGCGAGGGCGCCCTCGCGGTCGACGTGGAGGAAGGCGTGGACCTTCTCGTCGACGGCTTCGATACGGGCGAGGTGGGCCTCGGTGACCTCGACGGCGGTGAGCTCGCCGGAGGCGATCTTCCCGGCGATCTCCGCGGCCGTGAGCTTGATGATGGTGTCCGTCATGGTGATTAGTCCTCCCCCAGGATCTGCGGCACCTTGAAACGCTGCTGCTCCTGGGCCGGGGCGCCGGAGAGCGCCTGCTCGGGGGTGAGCGACGGACGGACCTCGTCCGCGCGCATGACGTTGGTCAGCGGCAGCGGGTGGGAGGTCGGCGGTACGTCTTGGTCGGCGACCTCGGAGACGCGGGCGACCGCGCCGATGATGTCGTCGAGCTGACCGGCGAAGTGATCGAGCTCTTCGCCCTTCAGCTCCAGACGCGCCAGCCGTGCGAGGTGGGCGACCTCCTCGCGCGTGATGCCAGGCATGCGATCCTCACGGGGTGAGTTTGATGGTGTTGGGCCCAATCCTATGGGGCCCGCCCCGCTACCCGTGAAACGGTTTGCCCCGGGGCGACCGTGCGACGGCCGCCCCGGGGGTGCGCGAGGCCCGGCGGGCCCCCGCCGGGACTACTGCGCCACCTGGCTCGACGGCTGGTCGAGGTCGATCATCGCCGCCTCCTCCGAGGGCCGGCGCCAGCCGTGCTCGCCCCGGGCCAGGAGCCAGGCCGTGGCCTCGGCGGGCGGCATCGCGGCGGCGACGAGCCAGCCCTGGACCGCGTCGCAGCCGAGGTCGCGCAGGCGCTCCCAGGTCTCGTCGTCCTCGACGCCCTCGGCGACGACGAGCAGGCCGAGCGAGTGCGCCAGGTCGAGCGTGCACCGCACGATCTCCGCGTCCTCCGCGTCGACGGCGAGCCGGGCCACGAAGGAGCGGTCGATCTTCAGCTCGCTCACCGGGAGCCGACGCAGGTGGACCAGGGAGGAGTAGCCGGTGCCGAAGTCGTCCAGGGACATCTTCACGCCGTGCCCGGTCAGGCCGGCCATGGTGTCCGCGGCCCGCTGCGGGTCCTCGAGGAGCACGTGTTCCGTTATCTCCAGCTGCAGCGCGCCGGCCGGGACGCCGTGCCGGGCGAGGCGGGCCGCCACCGCGCCGGCGAAGCCGGGGGTGTGGACGTCGCGCGGGGAGACGTTGACCGCGACAGGAACGTTCAACCCCTGCGACCGCCACTTGGCCACCTGCGCGAGCGCCGTCTCCAGGACGTACTCGGTGAGGTGCGGCATCAGTCCGGAGGACTCGGCGATCGCGATGAACTCGTCCGGAGGGACCCGGCCGCGCTCCGGGTGCACCCAGCGCACCAGGGCCTCCAGGCCGGCGACCTGCCCGTCGAAGCGGACCTTGGGCTGGTAGTGCAGTTCGACCTCGCCGGCGTCCAGCGCCCTGCGCAGGTCGCCGAGGAGCCCGAGCCGGTCGGGGGTGTTGGAGTCGCGCTTGGACTCGTACACCTCGACGCCCGTACGGTCCCGCTTCGCCTGGTACATCGCCACGTCGGCCCGGCGCAGCAGGCCCTCGGCGTCGAGTGCGTGGTCGGGGAAGACCGCGACGCCGGCGCTCGCCTCCAGGACGAGGGTGAGGCCGTCGAGGTCGAGCGGTGAGGAGAGTTCGGCGACCAGGTGGCGGGCGACCCGCTGGGCGCTGGTCGTGGAGTCGGTCGTCGGCAGCAGTACGGCGAACTCGTCGCCGCCGAGCCGTACGGCCTCCGCACCGCGCGGTACGGCGAGCTTGAGCCGCTCGGCGATCTGGAGCAGCAGGCGGTCTCCGGCGAGATGACCGAGGGTGTCGTTGACCGATCGGAAACGGTCGAGGTCGATCAGGACGAGTGCGGAACGTGCACCCTTCCCCTCGGCCTCCTCAAGTGCCGACCAGGCCCGCTGCAGGAGCCACTGCCGGTTCGGCAGCCCGGTGAGCAGGTCCTTGAGCTGCTCCTCGGCGCGGGCGCGGGCGATCCAAAGGGTGGAGTCCAGGGCGATGAGCGGGACGGCGAAGAGCGGCAGCAGCGCCGGCTGGGAGACGGCGACGACGCAGATGAGGGGCGCGATGCCGAGCAGGGCGACGGCGACGAGGCCCTGCCGGAGCAGGGCGGTGCGGGCGACGCTCGGCAGTCCGCCGCCGCGGGGCGCCAGGGCGTACCACAGCAGGAGCCGGGTGACCACGAGATAGGCGGCCGCGGCGAGCGCCACTTCCGGCACGTCCGCGATCCCCCAGTCGGGGGGCCGCCAGGGCCGCTCCACGGTCGGTACGTCTCCGAACAGGGCCAGGACCAGGGCGGCCGCGCCGATGCCGAGGACGTCCACGGCGCCGTGCAGCAGGCCTTGTCGCCAGCGGTGCCGGCGGGCCGCACCGACCAGCACGACGACGGCCATGGAGACGAGTCCGGCGGGCACCCAGCCGTAGAGCAGCAGGACGGCGAGGGTGAGGGCGGCGCCGGAGCCGGTGCCGCCCCACCAGCGGTCGCGGCCGAGCGCGACGAGGTGTCCGACGATGAGTCCCGTCAGGACGGCGAGGGACCAGCCTGCGACGCCGCCGGGGAAGAGCCCGTGGCCGGTGCTCAACGCCTGGTAGAGCCCGGCGGCGAGGACGACGGCCGCGAGGCCGACGATCGCTCCGGGCAGCCCGGAGGTGATGCCCGCGACGGCCGCGCGGCCGGGCGGCCGTGGGACCCGGGCGGAGCTCTCGGTCGGTTTCATTCCGTCCCTCTCACAGCCGGCGGTGCCGTTGCAACGCGATGGGCCGTTGTCATGCCGCCACGACCGGCGGGCCCTACGCAGCCGTGCGCGACAGACGCACGTCACAACAGTAGGCCGAGGAGAGCTCCGACGGGCAGCGCTCTCCCTCTCTTGCCCGAATGCGACCCCGCCACCCGTAACGATCTGGTATGCGCCGAACGGGTGACGTTCCAGGGCCTGCAGACGGAGGGCGGGGTTCCTATCCGGCGACCGGAACCGCTGCCTCCCGAGCGGCCTCCGGACCCTGTTCGAGCAGTACGGCGAAGCCTTCCTCGTCCAGAACCGGAACCTTCAGCTGCATCGCCTTGTCGTACTTGGAGCCCGGATTGTCGCCGACGACCACGAAGTCGGTCTTCTTCGAAACGGAACCGGTCACCTTCGCTCCGAGGCTCTGGAGCGACTCTTTTGCGCCATCCCTGGTGAAGTTCTGCAGGGTGCCGGTCACCACGACCGTCAGACCCTCCAGCGGCCGTGGCCCCTGGTCCTCCCCGGCGCCTTCCTCCTCCAGACGGACCCCGGCCTCGCGCCACTTGCGCACGATCTCGCGGTGCCACTCCTCGGCGAACCACTGCTTCACCGCGGTCGCGATGATCCCGCCGACACCCTCGACGGCCGCCAGCTCCTCCTCGCTCGCCTGCTCGATCCGCTCCAGGGAGCGGAACTCACGGGCCAGGGCCTGGGCCGCGACCGGCCCCACATGACGGATCGACAGACCGTTGATGAACCGGGCCAGCGGGCGCGTCTTGGCGTCCTCGATGTTCTTCAGCATCGCCAGGGCGTTCTTCTTCGGCTCGCCCTTCTGGTTGGCGAAGACGGTGACGATCTTCTCCTCGCCCGTCTTCGGGTCCCGCTTGGGCAGCCCGCTGTCCGGGTCCAGGACGTATGCCTTGATGGGCAGCAGTTGCTCGATCGTCAGGTCGAACAGATCGCCCTCGTCGACCAGCGGCGGCTCGGCGGGCTCGAGCGGCCGGGTCAGCGCCGCCGCGGCCACCGCACCGAAGTTCTCGATGTCCAGGCTCTCGCGGCCGGCCAGGTAGAAGAGACGTTCACGCAGCTGCGCCGGGCAGGTCCGCGCGTTGGGGCAGCGCAGATCGATGTCCCCCGCCTTCATGGCCTTGAGCGGCGTCCCGCACTCGGGACACTCGGCCGGCATCACGAACTCCCGCTCCGTGCCGTCCCGCAGGTCGGCGACCGGGCCGAGGATCTCCGGGATGACGTCACCCGCCTTGCGCAGCACGACCGTGTCCCCGATCAGCACGCCCTTGGCCTTCACCACCTCCTGGTTGTGGAGGGTGGCGAACTCGACCTCGGAGCCCGCGACCGTGACCGGCTCCACCTGCGCGTACGGCGTGACACGACCGGTCCGGCCGACACCGACCTTGATGTCGACCAGCTTGGTGTTGACCTCCTCCGGGGCGTACTTCCAGGCGATCGCCCAGCGCGGGGCGCGCGCGGTGGAGCCGAGCCGGCCCTGGAGCGGGATCTCGTCCAGCTTGACGACGACCCCGTCGATCTCGTGCTCCACGGAGTGCCGGTGCTCGCCGAAGTACGCGATGAATGCGCGTACCTCGTCGAGGGAGTCGAGCACCTTGTTGTGCCGGGCGGTCGGCAGACCCCACTCGCGCAGCAGGTCGTACGCCTGTGAGAGACGGGTGATGTCGAAGCCCTCACGGGCGCCGATGCCGTGGACCACCATGTGCAGCGGGCGGGTCGCGGTGACCTTGGGGTCCTTCTGGCGCAGCGAACCGGCCGCCGCGTTGCGCGGGTTGGCGAAGGGCTTGTCCCCGGCTTCGACCAGGCGGGCGTTGAGCCCCTCGAAGGCCTCCATCGGGAAATAGACCTCACCGCGGATCTCGACCAGATCCGGGATCCGGTCTCCGCGCAGCCGGTCCGGGATGTCCGCGATCGTCCGGACGTTGGGCGTGATGTCCTCGCCCGTCCGCCCGTCGCCGCGGGTGGCGGCCCGGGTCAGCCGCCCGCGCTCGTACGTGAGGTTCACGGCGAGGCCGTCGACCTTCAGCTCGCACAGGAAGTGATGGTCGGCGGAGCCCACGTCACGGGCGATCCGCTCCGCCCACGCGGCCAGTTCGAGGTCGTCGAAGGCGTTGTCGAGGGAGAGCATGCGCTCGCGGTGCTCGACGGAGGTGAATTCGGTCTCGTACTGACCCGCGACCTTCTGGGTCGGCGAGTCCGGCGTGCGCAGCTCCGGGTACTCCTCCTCCAGCGCCTCAAGGGAGCGCAGGAGCGTGTCGAACTCGGCGTCGCTGATGACCGGCTGGTCCTTCACGTAGTACCGGAAGCGGTGCTCCTCGATCCGCTCGGCCAGCTCGGCGTGCTTCTCCCGTGCCTCGGCGGGCAGGGCCCCCTGTTCGACTGCCACCGTTCTCGTCCTCCCGTTACCTACAGACCAACACGTCGACCCGTCACTCAGGGTTGTCCGCGAGCGAGCGCGCCGCCCGGGCGCAGTGGGCGAGCGCCGCGCGGGCGTAGGCGGGCGAAGCGCCCGCGAGCCCGCACGTCGGGGTGATCACGACGGACTCGGCGAGAGTCCCCGGATTCAGCCCCAGCCTGCGCCACAGCGTCCTGACACCCATGACGCTACCGCCCGGGTCGGACAATGGGGCGTCGGCGGAGGGCACCACGCCCGCGAAGAGGATGGTGCCGGACTCCACGGCCTCACCGATCGAGTCCTCGTCACGTTCGGTGAGCAGCGAGAAGTCGAACGAGACACCGGCGACCCCGGCCCTGCGCAGGAGCGCGAACGGTACGTCGGGGGCGCAGGAGTGCACGACGACCGGGCCGTCGTGGACCGCCGACACCTCGCGCAGGGCGCTCTCCACGACCTGCCGGTCGACGGCGCGGTGGGTGCGGTAGCCGCTGGCGGTACGGACGTGTCCGCGCAGGACGGCCGTCAGGGAGGGCTCGTCGAGCTGGAGGACGACGCGGGCGCCGGGGACCCTCTTGCGGAGCTCGGCGAGGTGGTCGCGCAGCCCCTCGGCGAGGGAGCCCGCCAGGTCCCGGCAGGCGCCGAGGTCCCCCAGGGCCGCCTCGCCGCCGCGCAGTTCCAGGGCGGCGGCGAGCGTCCAGGGGCCCACCGCCTGGACCTTGAGCGGCCCTCGGTAGCCCTGGGTGAACTCCTCCAGGGCGTCGAGGTCCTCGCCGAGCCAGGACCGGGCGCGCCGGGTGTCCCGGCCGGGCCGGTCGCTGACCCGCCAGCCGCTCGGCTCCACGTGCGCGTACATCTCGACGAGCATCCCGATGGTCCGCCCGATCATGTCCGCGCCGGGACCTCGGGCCGGAAGCTCCGGGAGGAAGGGGAAGCCCTCGAAGGAGCCGGTGGCGGTCCTGGCGGCCTCCCGGGCGTCCCCGCCCGGCAGGGAGCCGACGCCGGTCGCGGGGCCCCAGGCGAAGGGCGCGTTCTCGGTGCTGTGCTCGGCGCTGTGCTCGGCGTTCTTCTCGTCGTTCGTCTCGCTCACCCGGGAAGCGTACGCGGCGCTACCGTCCCGGACGGACCGTCAGGTCGTTGATCTCCGCGTCGCGCGGCAGGTCGATCGCCGTGAGGATCGCCGTCGCGACCGACTCGGGGTCGATCCACCGTGACGCGTCGTACTCCTTGCCCTCCTGCTGGTGGACCTTCGCCTGCATGGGGCTCGCGGTCCGCCCGGGGTAGACGGAGGTGACCCGGACGCCGTTGCCGTGCTCCTCCTGGCGCAGGGAGTCGGCGAGCGCCTTCAGTCCGTGCTTGGAGGCGGCGTAGGCGCTCCACTCGGCGTGGGCGTTGAGCCCGGCGCCCGAGTTGACGAAGACCACATGGCCGTGGGAGACGCGCAGCTGCGGCAGGAAGTGCCGGGTCAGCTCGGCGGGCGCGACGAGGTTGACGTTCAGCTGGTGGCGCCAGGTCTTCGGCGTGAGCTCACCGACCGGGCCGAGGTCGACGACGCCCGCGATGTGCAGGAGGGAGTCGACCCGCTCCGGCAGGCTCTGGTGCGAGAACGCCCAGGAGAGCCGGTCGGGGTCGGCGAGATCGCCGACGAGCGTCCGGGACCCGGGGAACTCCGCCGCCAGCTCCTTGGCACGGCCGGCGTCGCGCGCGTGCAGCACGAGTTCGTCCCCGCGCGCGTGGAGACGGCGGGCGACGGCGGCACCGATGCCGGAACCCGCCCCGGTGATCACATGAGTAGCCATGGAAGCCATGGTCCCATCTGGGTCAGGATGAGGCAGCGGGGGCGGGCGTCTCGGCGGACCAGAATTCGGAGCGGACGTTGGGCGTGGGGATCTGGCCGAGGGGGTAGGCGGGGGCGTTGGGCTTGCTGGTGGGCTCGGCGACCTCGGACTCGTCGACGCACGGGGTGATGACGTCGAAGAACGCCTGCCCCTTGTACCCGACACTGATGGCGAGCTGGAATCCGTCGGACGACCTGGCGAAGATGGCCGGCATCTCCCGGTCCTGGTTCACGCCGGTGATCTCGTAGCCGCTCTTCTTCCAGAACCGCTCGATCACTCCGAGGAAATTGCCGCGCCGCTGCTCGGAGATGACGGTCGTGACGGTACGGCGCCGCGTCACCGTACAACTGCCGGCAGTGGTCGTGGCGTGGTCCCACTGGACCTCCGGTACGACCGCGCTCAGCGTCGCGTCCAGCATCGCGTCCGCACGGTCCGCCGCATCCTGCATGTTCATGTCCGCCGTTGCTCCTCCACCGCCCAGAATTCCACACGCCGCGAGTACCACGCCCGCCAGGATGACGGGGACGGCAACCCGGGCCGCCCGTCCCAGTCGCTTCATCGGTGCTCCTCCGTAGTGATCTTGTCGGGTTTCCCGGCGACGATCCTGGCGATGTTGTTCGCGGACTCTGGGTCCAGTTCCGGCGTGAAGTACTGGGAGTGGGCGTCGAAGCCGCCGCCCTCCAGCACCATTCGGGGCCCGTCATCCACCTTGAAGCGGCGGGCCCCGAAGGCCTCGCTGGCCGGGTCCTTGCCGAAGTACACGTCGTCGTTCCCCCAGTCGAGGAGGTCACGGGCGACCAGCACGCCCGTCGGACCTCCCATCAGCATGCCGAGCGCGGACTCGTCCTTCGACGGCAGGTGCGTGACCGGGTCGTTGTCGGCCGCGCCGACGAAGACGTGGTCCCTGCCCACCCCGAGGCCCTGCGCCTTGTCGACGCCGACGCCGGGGCTTCCGAGCAGGATGACGTCGTCCACGCCTGGTACCCCGCCGGACCGCTGGGCGGCCGTGCCGACGGTGAGCGAACCGTAGGAATGCCCGATCGCCGTCACATGGGGGTCCTTTATCCCGGGTACAGCGGCGACTGCCCGTTGCCGCCGAGGCCCGGCGGTTCCAGGGGGAGGCGCGAGCTGCCCTGGACCTTGCTGCCGGGAGCCTCCTTCTTCGCCCCGGTGAGGTCCTCGACCTCAGCGGCCGGATAGCTCACGGAGCCGTCCTCATGGACGGAGAAATTCAGGGCGGCGGCGTCCTCCAGGGCCTGCTTCAACTGGCGCTGCGGCTCCGCCAGGTCGGCGGCGAGGGCGTTGAGGGCCGTGCGGATCAGGCCGCACTCGGTCTGCAGGTACTGGTAGTTGCGGCTCAGTCGCTGGAGCCTGCCGAGGGCCGCATCGGCCGACTCGCTCTCCTGGGTCTCGCGGAGCTTCGCAGACATGGCCCGGTCGACGCGTACACGATCGGATTCGGAGCGGCCCGAGACCTCGTGCCACGTGTCGCCCGCGTCCTCGAACTCGGACGGCTTGAGGTCCCGGAGCTGCTGCCACGTGAGGGCGGTCGCCGTCACTTCGCACCCGCCTTGTCGCCGGAGCTGTCGACGGCCTTGAACGACTTCTCGATCGCGACCTCGGTCTCGCCCATCTCCTTGGCGACCTTGAGCAGGGTCCCTTCGAGCTGGTCGCACTCGTCCCGCACGGCCGCGAGGCGGTCCTCCCAGGACTTCAGCACGCTCGTGAGGGACGCGACGGAAGCGAAGCCGGCCGCACCGGCGGAGACGCCCTCGTGTCCCGGGCGCAGGGCGGCCCGGCTCTTCTCGGTGCTGGTGCGCAGTTCGCCGGAGGTCCCGGAGGCGCTGGTCCAGGGGCCGCCGCTGTGCTTCAGGTTCCCGGCGCCTGTTCCGGACCCGCCCTGGGAAGCGGTGGAGGCGAGAGTCATACGGGCCCCGCCGACGATCACCGCCTCCTCCTGAGGCCTGAACAACTCCTGCCAACGCTCCGAATAGGACACGAGCGTCCTCCCCCGTTCTTCCCCGCTTGCACTCATGCGCCGCGATCACGCCCCGCGAGATTAACGCAGCTCAGACAGGCGTACGCGAACGCGAACGGATCAGCACGAGAGCAGGGGCCTGCTCTGTAGCAGGAGCCTTGGACCGGCACAAGAGCGGAGCGGCTCACCTGTCGCCCGGGCGGGCCCGTTCGCGAACTCAGCGGATGCCGACCGACTCCTCCAGGTAGGCCAGCGCCGCCACCCCGTCCTCCGCGAAGAAGACGAGGTCGGTGAGGGGCAGCGGCAGGAAGCCCTCGGCCTCCATCCGGCGGAACTGGGTCTTCAGGCCGTCGTAGAAACCGGCCGAGTTCAGCAGCACCACCGGCTTGGTGTGCTTGCCGTGCTTCCGCAGCTCCAGGACCTCGGTGGCCTCGTCGAGCGTGCCGGTGCCGCCGACCATGATGACGATCGCGTCGGCCTTGGCGAGCAGCAGCGCCTTCCGCTCGGCGAGGTCCCCGGCGAAGATCATCTCGTCCGCGTCCTGCCTTGCCTTCGCGGCGAGGAAGTCGACCGAGACGCCGACGAGCCGGCCGCCCGCCTCCTGGACGCCGTCGGCGACGACCTTCATCAGGCCGACGTCCGAGCCGCCCCAGACCAGGGTGTGACCGGCCTTTCCGAGGAGCTCGGCGAACTCACGGGCCGGGCCGGTGTAGCGCTCGTCGAGGTCGGCGGCGGAGAGGAAGACGCAGATGTTCATGGGCTCCACCGTAGGCCACGGCGGCGCCGGGCAAGATCCTCCGGGAAATACCGTCGGGCGCCGATGAGTTCCGGGAGCGGCTCCGGTCGTAAGAGGCATGGACGAGGCGAACAGCACGCTGAGCAGGGTCCGGGGACGGGTCGTGTCGGGGGACGGGACGCGGATCGCGTACGAGCGGCGCGGCGAGGGGCCGCCGGTGATCCTGGTGAGCGGGGCCCTGTGCACCGCCGAGAGCGAGCGGCCGCTGGCCGAGCTCCTCGCGCCGCACTTCTCGGTGGTGACGTACGACCGGCGGGGGCGCGGCGGGAGCGGCGACACCCGGCCGTACACCGTGGAGCGGGAGATCGACGATCTGGCGGCGCTGCTCGACGAGGTGGGCGGCCGGGCGGGGGTGCACGGCATGTCGTCGGGCGGGGCGCTGGCGCTGGCCGCGGCGGGGGCCGGACTGAGCATCGGGCAGCTGTCGGTCTACGAGCCGCCGTTCTCGGCGGAGCCGGGGGCGCGGGAGACGTACGCGGCGCGCCGCCACCGCCTGACCGGACTGCTCGACCGGGGGGAGCGGGGGGCGGCCCTGGAACTGTTCCTGGCCGACGCTGCGGCGCCGGAGGCGCTGGCCGGGATGCGCGGCTCGGCGGCATGGCCGGCCCTGGAGGCGGTGGCGCACACCCTCGCGTACGACCAGGCGGTCCTGGGCGACGGCACGGTGCCGGCCGAGCGGCTCGCGGGGATCCACGCGCGCGTGCTGGTGGTCGACGGCGGCGCGAGCCCGGCGTGGACGCGCCGCGCGGCGCAGCTCGTCTCGACGGCCCTCCCCCGGGGTCGCCACCGCACGCTGACGGGCCAGACGCACGCGGTGGCGCCGCACGTCCTGGCGCCGGTCCTGGACGCCTTCTTCGCCGATGAGTGAGGCGGGCGGAGGGAGAGGGCACGTCTGAGCCGTCCGTCCCGCCTGGGACGGGAGCCGACCGCCCCGAGCCGGCCCGCCCCGGACGCGTCAGACGGAGGCGGCCGTGCGCCGGGCCGTCGTCGCGATCGTCGCCGAGCCGACCACGCGCGTGCCGTCGTACAGCACGATCGCCTGCCCCGGGGCCACGCCCCGGACGGGCTCGTCGAAGCTCACCCGCAGCTCGCCTCCGACCAGCTCGGCCGTCACGTCGGTCTCGCCGCCGTGGGCGCGCAGCTGGGCGGTGTAGCGGCCGGCACCCTCGGGGGCCGTCCCGCACCAGCGGGGCTTGATGGCGGTCAGGGCGGTGACGTCGAGCGCCTCCACCGGGCCGACCGTGACCGTGTTGTTCACCGGGGAGATGTCCAGGACGTAGCGCGGCTTGCCGTCCGGCGCCGGGTGGCCGATCCGCAGGCCCTTGCGCTGTCCGATGGTGAAGCCGTACGCACCCTCGTGGGTGCCCACCCTCGTACCGGACTCGTCGACGATGTCGCCCTCCGCGCGGCCGAGGCGCGAGGCCAGGAAGCCCTGGGTGTCGCCGTCGGCGATGAAGCAGATGTCGTGGCTGTCGGGCTTCTTCGCCACCGCGAGACCGCGCCGCTCCGCCTCCGCCCGGATCTCGTCCTTGGTGGTGAGGGTGTCGCCCAGCGGGAACATCGCGTGGGCGAGCTGCTTCTCGTCCAGGACGCCGAGGACGTACGACTGGTCCTTGGCCATGTCCGAGGCCCGGTGCAGCTCGCGCGAGCCGTCCTCGTTCAGGACGACCGTGGCGTAGTGACCGGTGCAGACCGCGTCGAAGCCGAGCGCCAGCGCCTTGTCGAGCAGCGCCGCGAACTTGATCTTCTCGTTGCAGCGCAGACACGGGTTGGGGGTGCGGCCCGCTTCGTACTCCGCGACGAAGTCGTCGACGACGTCCTCGCGGAACCGCTCGGCGAGGTCCCAGACGTAGAAGGGGATGCCGATGACGTCCGCCGCGCGGCGGGCGTCGCGGGAGTCCTCGATGGTGCAGCAGCCGCGGGCGCCGGTGCGGAAGGACTGCGGGTTCGCGGAGAGCGCGAGGTGCACCCCGGTGACGTCGTGCCCGGCTTCGGCGGCTCGGGCGGCGGCGACGGCGGAGTCCACGCCGCCCGACATGGCGGCAAGGACACGGAGAGTCTTAGTCATAGCCCTACCAGGGTACGGGGCCGGGGAACCAAGACCCCGCGCGGATGCGTTCAGGCTGACATGGGGAGCGAGAAGAAGCGGGGGGTGGGGCGGCGAGCCGTCCTGCTCGGCGGCGGCGCGGCGGTCGTGGGTACGGCGGTGCTGGCCCGGGACGAGCTGGGACGCGCCTGGTGGCGGCTGCCGGGCACGGAGCGGAAGCGGGTCGAGGGCGAGCTCGACCACAAGGGCGCCGACTGGAGCGCCGCGGCCCGTGCGAACTGGCGGCGGGCCGACCGGCCGGACGACTACACGATCGACCGGGTGGTGATCCATGTCGTCCAGGGCAGTTACGCGACCGCGCTGAAGGTCTTCCGGAACCCCGGGCACGGGGCGGCCACCCACTACGTCGTCCGCAAGGACGGTCATGTGGCGCAGATGATCCGTGAACTCGACGTGGCGTTCCACGCCGGGAACCGTGACATGAACGAGCGGAGCGTCGGCATCGAGCACGAGGGCTTCGTCGACCGGCCGCAGGACTTCACGGCGGCCATGTACGAGAGCTCGGCGCGGCTGACGGCGGGGATATGCGCCCGGTACGCGATTCCGCTCGACCGGGAGCACATCATCGGGCACGTGGAGGTCGAGGGCACCGACCACACCGACCCCGGCCCGCACTGGGACTGGCCGCGCTACATCAAGCTCGTACGGGAGGCGGCCACGAAGCTCACGTGAGACCGGCGGTCCGGGCGCGTTCGACGGCCGGACCGATCGCGCCGGCGACGGCGACCACGTCCTCCTTGGTGGAGGTGTGGCCGAGGGTGAAGCGCAGGGTGCCCCGGGCGAGGTCCGGGGCGGTGCCGGTGGCGAGCAGGACGTGGCTGGGCTGGGCGACACCGGCCGTGCAGGCGGAGCCGGTGGAGCACTCGATGCCCTGGGCGTCGAGCAGCAGGAGCAGGGAGTCGCCCTCGCAGCCGGGGAAGCTGAAGTGGGCGTTGGCGGGGAGCCGGTCCACCGGGTCCCCGCCGAGGACGGCGTCGGGGACGGCCGCGTGCACGGCCGCGACGAGGTCGTCGCGGAGCCCGCCGATCTCGCGGGCGAACTCGGCGCGCCGCTCGTCGGCGAGCTGTCCGGCCACGGCGAAGGCGGCGATGGCCGGTACGTCGAGGGTGCCCGAGCGGACATGGCGCTCCTGGCCCCCGCCGTGCAGGACGGGCACGGGGCTGTACTCGCGGCCCAGGAGCAGCGCGCCGATGCCGTACGGGCCGCCGATCTTGTGGCCGGAGACGGTCATGGCGGCGAGGCCGGACGCGGCGAAGTCGACCGGGATCTGACCGAGGGCCTGGACCGCGTCGGCGTGCAGCGGAACATCGAACTCGCGCGCCACATCGGCGAGTTCACGGACCGGCATGACCGTCCCGATCTCGTTGTTCGCCCACATGACGGTGACGAGCGCGACGGTCTGGGGCTCGCGGGCGATGGCCTCCCGCAGGGCGTCGGGGTGGACGCGGCCGTACCGGTCGACGGGGAGGTACTCGACGGTGGCGCCCTCGTGGGTGGCGAGCCAGTCGACGGCGTCCAGTACGGCGTGGTGCTCGACAGGGCTGGCCAGGACCCGTGTACGGGCGGGGTCGGCGTCGCGTCGGGCCCAGTACAGGCCCTTGACGGCGAGGTTGTCGGCCTCGGTGCCGCCGGAGGTGAAGACGACCTCGCTGGGCCGGCCCCCCAGGGCGGCAGCGAGGGTCTCCCGCGCCTCCTCGACGGCCCGGCGCGCGCGCCGCCCGGCGGCGTGCAGGGAGGAGGCGTTGCCGGTGACGGCGAGCTGGGCGGTCATCGCCTCGATCGCCTCGGGGAGCATCGGCGTGGTCGCGGCGTGGTCGAGGTAAGCCATGGTGCTCTGATTCTACGAGCCCGGTCCCGCGCCTCGGCGCGTGGCCGGTTTGCACCACCGGCGGGGGGCGGGGCCGGTCAGCCGCGGGGGGCCCGAGCCAGTTGGCGGGACTGGGCGACGAGCCGGTCCGCGCTGTCCCAGACCTCGGCGTCCTCCTCCAGAAAACCGCCGGCGAGGTTGCGGGTGGTGATGGAGACCCGCAGCGGGCCGGGGGCCGGGCGGCAGCGGACGTGGGTGGTGAGCTCGACGGTCGGGGTCCAGCCCTTGAGTCCGAGTTCGAAGGAGGTCGGCGGCAGCGCGTCGACGGTGAGGAGCAGGGAGAGCGCGTCGGGCTCGCGGCCGTCGGCCAGGTCGAACCAGCCGCGCATCTCGCCCTTGCCCGAGGGCGCGCCGATCGCCCAGCCGACGGTGGCGGGGTCGAGCTTGATGTCGAGCCGCTCGGTGATGGCCGAGGATCCGGGGATCTGCGGCGTGGGACCGTCGGAGGGACCGAAGCAGTTCTCGATGGGCGCGATGGCCGGGGGCCGCGCGGAGGTGCGGACGTCGTCCGGGAGCGCGTCGAGGTCACCGTACGAGGCGAGGACGCGGATGCGTTCGACCTCGGTGCCGTCCTCGGCGTACTGGAAGAGGGACGCCTGTCCGGTGGAGAGGGTGCGGCCGGTGCGGACGGTCTCGGTACGGATCACCGCGGGGCCGGGCACGGACGGCGTGAGGTAGTGCGCCGAGATCGTGAACGGGTCGGGGTGCGGGAGGTGGTCGCCGAGGGCGCGGCCGAGCAGGGCGAGGAGGTAGCCGCCGTTGACGGCGTGGATGATCGTCCAGCCGGCGGAGAGTTCGGCGTCGTACACGCCGGGGGCGCGGAGGGTGACAGCGGTGTCGCGGTCGAACTCACTCGTCTTCGCGCTCGTCGCCACGCTCTTCGACGCGGCCGTCTCGATGCTCGTGCTCATGGTTCCGACGGTACAGCAGCACGCTACTGAGCGGTAGCTTTTTCGGGCTCCTCGCGGGCGGAGGAACGCCGGTTCCACGCGCGGGGCGCGCGCCAGTGGAAACGCATGGCGAGGAGCCGCAGGAGGAAGGTCGTGATGACGGCGGCGCCACTGGTGTAGGCGTTGACCACGTCGAAGCGGATGCTGAGCACGACCATCGTGGCGCCGACGATGGCGGGCACGGCGTACAGGTCGCGGTCCCAGCGGAGCAGCGACGGGACCTCGTTGGCGAGCACATCGCGCAGCACACCGCCGCCGACGGCGGTCGCGAGACCGAGCGCGGCGGAGGAGGTGAGGCCGAGGCCGTAGTCGTACGCCTTGATGGTGCCGCTGACGCAGAAGAGGCCGAGGCCGGCGGCGTCGAAGACGTTGACGGCGGTCTGTGTGCGCTCGACCTCGGGGTGGAGGAAGAAGACGAGGACGGTGGCGACGAGCGGCGTGAGGAAATAGCCGAGATCCGTGAAGGCGGCGGGGGGTACGGCGCCGATGATCAGGTCGCGGAAGAGGCCGCCGCCGAGGGCGGTGACCTCGGCGAGGACGGCGATGCCGAAGACGTCGAAGTTCTTGCGCACGGCGAGGAGGGCGCCGGAGATGGCGAAGACGAAGATGCCGACGAGGTCGAGGGCGTGTTGTACGGAGGGACTGAACAGATCGTGGAGCACGGCGACCATTGTGACGGGTGGGGCGGGGCGGCCGCCGTGCGCCGCCCGTGGAGCGAAAGGGCCCCGCGCGCCGTGCGGCGCGCGGGGCCCTTTCTCGCTACTTCTGCGGCGCGTCGCCCTCGGCGCCGGCACCGGCGCCGGCGCCCTTCGCAGGCGCGTCCGCCTTCGCGGGGGTCTCGGCCACCGAGGTCTCCGCAGCGGCGTCGGACCCCGAAGAAGCCTCGGACTCCGCGGAAGCGTCGGACTCCGAAGAGGCCTCGGACTCCGCGGAAGCGTCGGACCCCGAAGAAGCCTCGGACTCCGCGCGGGCCTCCTTCGCGACAGCTTCCGCCTTCGCCGGGGCCGCCGGGGCCTCCTTCGCGACAGCTTCCGCCTTCGCCGGGGCCGCCGGGGAGGCGAGGTCCACCGACTCCCGCGCCGACGGGACCGTCACGCCCTCCGCGTTCTCCGGGTGGTGGCAGGCGACCCGCTGGCCCGGGCGGAGTTCCAGGAGCGGGGGCTCCTGGGTCTTGCAGATGTCCGTCGCCTTCCAGCAGCGGGTGTGGAAGCGGCAGCCCGGCGGCGGGGCGATCGGCGAGGGGACATCGCCCTTGAGCAGGATCCGCTCGCTCTTGGCTCCACGGCGTCGCGGGTCCGGCACCGGGACCGCCGACATCAGGGCCCTGGTGTACGGGTGCATCGGCGACTCGTACAGGGACTTGCGGTCCGCGAGCTCCACGATCTTGCCGAGGTACATGACCGCGATCCGGTCCGAGACGTGCCGGATGACCGACAGGTCGTGGGCGATGATCACGTAGGTGAGGCCCAGCTCCTCCTGGAGGTCGTCGAGGAGGTTCACCACTTGCGCCTGGATGGAGACGTCCAGGGCCGAGACGGGCTCGTCCGCCACCACCAGCTTCGGCTTCAGGGCGAGCGCCCGCGCGATGCCGATGCGCTGGCGCTGGCCGCCCGAGAACTCGTGCGGATAGCGGTTGTAGTGCTCCGGGTTCAGGCCGACCAGGCCGAGGAGGCGCTGGACCTCCTGCTTGACGCCGCCCTCGGGCTCCACGCCCTGCAGCTTGAACGGCGCCGACACGATCGCACCGACCGTGTGCCTCGGGTTCAGCGAGCCGTACGGGTCCTGGAAGATCATCTGGATGTCCCGGCGCAGCGGGCGCATGCCGCCCACGCCGAGGTGCGAGATGTCCGTGCCCTGGAACTCGACCTTGCCGCCGGTCGGTTCGAGGAGCCGGGTGATCAGCCGGCCCATCGTCGACTTGCCGCAGCCCGACTCACCGACCACGCCGAGGGTCTCGCCCGGCAGCACCTCGAAGTCGATGCCGTCGACGGCCTTGACCGCCCCGACCTGGCGCTGCAGCAGCCCCTTCTTGATGGGGAAGTGCTTGACCAGGCCGTTGACCTTGAGCAGGGGCTCGGGCGAAGTCGCCGTCGCCGTGGTCGTCTTGGTCGTCTTGTCGTCGCTCACAGCTTCGGCGCAATCTCTTCGGTCCAGATCCGGGTCCGCTCCTCCTGCGACATGTGGCAGGCGGAGTAGTGACGACCGTGGCCCTCAGCACTCGCCGCCTGCTGCAGCTCGGGGCGCTGGGTGCGCGTGATGCCGCCCTTGGGCACATCCGCGTACGGGCATCGCGGGTTGAAGGCACAGCCGCTGGGGACGTTGATCAGGCTGGGCGGGTTGCCCTTGACCGGGATGAGCCGGTCGGTCTGCTCCCGGTCGATCCGCGGCATCGAACCGAGCAGGCCCCAGGTGTACGGGTGCTGCGGCTCGTAGAAGACCGATTCGGCGGGGCCGCGCTCCACGCACCGGCCGCCGTACATCACGAGGATGTCGTCGGCGAGCTCGGCGACGACACCGAGGTCGTGGGTGATGATGATGACCGCGGAGCCGAACTCCTTCTGCAGATCCCGCATCAGGTCGAGGATCTGCGCCTGGACGGTCACGTCGAGCGCGGTGGTCGGCTCGTCCGCGATGAGCAGCTCGGGGTTGTTGACCAGTGCCATCGCGATCATGGCGCGCTGGCGCATACCGCCGGAGAACTCGTGCGGGTAGTTGTCGAACCGCTTGGCCGGCTCGGGGATGCCGACCCGGTCGAGGAGTTCGACGGCCCGCTTGCGCGCGGTCTTCTTGTCCACGGGGTGGTGGACCCGGTACGCCTCCACGATCTGGTGGCCGACCGTGTAGTACGGGTGCATCGCGGACAGCGGGTCCTGGAAGATCATCGCCATCTCCCGGCCGCGCAGCTTGCGCACGGTCTCGGGGTCGGCCGTCAGCAGCTCCTGGCCGTCGAGCCAGATCTCGCCGGAGATCCGGGCCTTCTGCCGGCCGTACTGGCCGACGGTGTGCAGGCCCATGATGCCGAGCGAGGTCACCGACTTGCCGGAGCCGGACTCGCCCACGATGCCGAGGGTCTTGCCTTTCTCCAGCTGGAAGGAGAGGCCGTCGACGGACTTGACCAGGCCGTCGTCGGTGGGGAAGTGGATCTTCAGGTCGCGTACGTCGAGGAAGGCGTCGGACGGGGCGGACTTCCCGGTCGCGACCGGTTCCCCCACCGCTGCTCCGGTCTTCAGAAGCTTGTCCGTCATGCGAGCCTCACTCGGGGGTCGATCACCGCGTACAGAAGGTCCACCACGAGGTTCGCGATGACGACACAGGACGCGGTGATGAGCGTGACCGCCAGGATCAGCGGCAGGTCGCGCTCGCTCACTCCCTTGATGGCCATCCAGCCGAGGCCCTGGAGGTTGAACGCGGTCTCGGTCAGGATGGCGCCGCCGACGAGGGCGCCGAGGTCCATACCGAAAATGGTCAGGATGGGGGTCATCGTGGAGCGCATGGCGTGCTTGCTGAGTACGACCCGCTCCGGCAGGCCCTTGGCCCGGGCCGTACGGATGTAGTCCTCGCCGAGGACCTCCAGCATGGTGGCGCGGGTGAGCCGCGCGTACATCGCCGCGTAGAGGAAGGCGAGGGTGACCCAGGGCAGCAGCAGGCCGCCGAACCAGCCGCCGAAGGATTCGCCGATCGGCACGTACGAGGCGTTGAGCCAGCCCAGTTGGGTGCGGAAGATCAGCATGGACAGCATGGCGGTGAAGAAGATCGGGAGCGAGACACCGGCGAGCGCGGTCATCATCGCGACCCGGTCGACCGCCGTGCCCCGCTTGAGCGCGGAGATCACACCGGTGGAGACGCCCATGACCAGCCACAGCACCGCGGCGCCGATGACCATGGAGATGGTGACGGGGAAGGCGTCGACCAGCATCGACGAGACTTCCTGCTCGGTACGGAACGAGTATCCGAAGCAGGGGGCCGCGCAGTGGATGGTGCTGCCGCCGCCCGTGTAGTCGCGGCCGACGAAGATTCCGGAGACGAAGTGCCAGAACTGAACCAGGATCGGCTCGTCCAGGCCCAGCTTCTGACGGATGCCCTCGATAGCGGCAGGGTCCGCCTGCTTGCCGACGAACATCGCGGCAGGATCGCTGCCGGTCATCTTGGGGATGAGGAAGAAGATGCTGAGCGTCACCAGGGTGACGACCATCAGCATCACTACGACGGCGAAGAGCCGTCGGACGATATATGCAAGCATGCGGTCGGCCGGCCGGTGGCCGGGGATCCCGATCGGGTTCCCCGGCCACCGGACAGGCCATCACCTGCCCTTCGGACCTAGCGGCGGGTGGTGCGCCGGTGGAGCGAGTTGATGGACACTCGACTTACTCGACTTACTTGACGACGCCGAGCGACGCGTAGTCGTAGCGGCCGTTGTAGGCGTCGGCCGTGTAGACGTTGGTCAGTCGCGAGGAGCGCCAGATGATGTTCTTCTCGTGGGTGAAGGGCAGGTAGACCGCGGCCTCGGAGACCTTGGTGTTGATCTGCTTGTAGATCTCGCCGGCCTTGACCGGGTCGGTCTCCTTCAGCGCGTCGTCGAAGAGCTTGTTGATCGCCGGGTCGTTGAGCTCCGAGAAGTTGTTGTTACCGCTCTGGAGGATGTAGCGACCGTCGACCAGCGGCTGCAGGAAGCCCTGACCCGACGGGAAGTCGGCGCCCCAGCCCATGATGATGATGCCGTAGCCCTTCTCCTTGACCACCTTCGGCGAACCGATGATGCCGGAGGTCTGGGCGCCGTCGAACTGGTCGATCTGGGCGTCGATGCCGACGGCCTTCAGCGACTGCTGGAGGGACTCGGCGGTCGCGATCTCGACCTTCTTGTTGTTGCGGACCGCGATGGTGGTCTTGAAGCCGTTCGGCTTACCGCACTTCTTCAGGGCCTCCTTCGCCTTGGCGATGTCCGGCGCGCCGGCGAGCTTGCCGTACGGGTCGGCCTTCGGGTCGGCACCCTTGATCGCCGGCGGCAGCATGTTGGTGGCGATGTCGCCACCGGCCTGCGGGCCACCACGGGCGGTCTGCAGCGACTTGGAGTCGGCCGCGTAGATGATCGCCTTGCGGCACTCGACGTTGTCGATGACCGTCTGCGGGAAGACCGCGTACCGGATGAAGCCGGTCTGCGGGTTGTCCGCGTTCTCCTTGTGCTGCTGGAGCACCTTGGCACGGGCGGCCGAACCGACGCCGGTGGCGTTGATGTCGAGGTCGTACTCGCCCTCGATCAGACGGTTGTCCATGTCGTCGGCGTTGGTGGTGAACTTGATGCTGATCTTGTCCGGCAGCGCCTTGCGGATGGTGTCCGTCTTGGCGTCCCACTTGTCGTTGCGGACGAGCAGCATCGACTTGTTGGGGGTGTACTGCTGCCACTTGTACGGGCCGGAGGAGAAGGGCTTCAGGCCGTACTGGGCCTTGGTGTCCTTGTCCTGGCGGACCGGCGAGGCGGCGGGCATGGCCAGCATCTGCAGGAAGTCACCGTTGGCGACCGGCAGCTTGAAGATGATGGTCTTGTCGTCCGGGGTCTCGATCGCCTTCAGGCCGAGCTTGTCCGGGGTGGTGTCCTTGTACGGACCCTTGTACTCGCCCTTGGGGTCGAGGACCTGCTGCAGGTAGATCGGGCCGCCGGAGATGACGTCCTGGGCCCAGATGCGCTCGATGCCGTACTTGATGTCCTTGGAGGTGATCGGCTTGCCGTCCTCCCAGGTCACCCCGTCCTTCAGCGTGAAGGTGTAGGTCAGGCCGTCGGGCGAGACCTTGCCGGTGTCGGTGGCGAGGTCGGAGACCAGCTCGGTGGAGGCGGCGCCCGGCTCGGCCTTGAACGAGACCAGCTGACGCGTGTAGAAGCGCATGTAGTCCCACACGAAGCCGTAGTAACCGCGCTGCGGGTCCCACGAGTCGGCTTCCTGCGAGCCGATGAACTTCAGCTCGCCGCCCTTCTTGTCGGAGGGGTTGGCGACCTTGTTCACGGCGGCGTTGAAGCCGGCCGCGCCGCCCTTGCCCTTGCCGCCACCGTCGCCGTTGCCGCCACAGGCGGTGGTGACGACCATCGTCGCCGCGGCGAGCAGCGCGCCCGCGGCGATTCTGCGTCGCGAAGAGCTCTTCAGTGTCATGGTCTCGCAACCTCCGGAATAGTGGCGGCCGTCAGGACGGTCCACCGTTGTTGATTGCCTCCTGTCACCAGCGGCAGGGGCGGGTCTGTTACGGGAAGGGCGGTCAGCGGGAGCCCTTCGGGTCCAGCGCGTCCCGCACGCCGTCGCCGAAGAGGTTGAACGCCAGAACGGTGATGAAGATCGCGAGGCCGGGGATCACCATGAACAGGGGGTCCGCTTCGTAGGTGGCGATGGCCGTCGACAGCATCTGGCCCCAGGAAGCGGTGGGAGGCTTCACACCCGCGCCGAGGAAGCTGAGCGCCGCTTCGGTGAGGATGTTGGTGGGGATCATCAGCGTCGCGTAGACGGTGATGGGCGCGACCAGGTTGGGCAGCAGCTCCCGGCGCAGGATGTAGAGGCGGCCGGCGCCCAGGCTGCGGGCGGCCTCGACGTACTCGCGCTCGCGCAGCGACAGCGTCTGGCCACGGACGATACGGCCCACGTACGGCCAGCCGAAGAAGCCGATCACGACCACCAGCGCGCCGATGCGGACTCCCGAACCCGAGATGCCGAGCAGCTCGTTGGGGAGCACGGAGACCAGGGCGATGGTGAAGAGCAGCTGCGGGAAGGCGAGCATGACGTCCATGACCCGGCTGAGCGCCGCGTCGATCCAGCCGCCGAAGTAGCCGGCGATGATGCCGAGGACGGTGCCGAGGAGGACCGCGAAGACCGCCGCGAGGAAGGCCACGAGCAGCGAGATCCGGGCGCCGTAGACGATACGGCTGAAGACGTCACGGCCGTTGACGGGCTCGACGCCGAAGAGGAAGTCGGAGCTGATGCCGCCCCAGGAGCCGACCGGGGTGCCGAAGAGCGGGTCGATCTGGTCCTCGTGGAACTCGTCCGGCGGATGCCCGAGCAGGCCGACGATCACCGGGGCGAAGATCGCAACCAGGACCAGGAAGAGCACGATGGCGCCGCCCGCCAGGGCCAGCTTGTCGCGCTTGAGCCGGGTCCACGCGATCTGCCCGGGCGAGCGGCCCTGGATCACTTTGGCGGGGCCTTCGGGCACGTCGTCGACGGCCGTGGTCGACTCGGCCGCACTCGTCTCGTGCAGTGGTGCCGTCATCGTGGTGAGGACCCCTCTCGGCCGCCGGTAGCCGGCCCTTGCCCGCCGCGGGTAGCGGCTTGGTGGAACAACTGCGGGGCACTGGCCAGGAAAGCCGAACGCCCGGTGTTCCGGGGAGTCTTCAATGTGTTCGCGATCACCCGCCAGACCTCACGGTGAATGTTTGCTCAACCGTGATGCGGTCCGCCTGCTTCCGTTATCCGGACGTCGTGATCGTCTGAGCGGACCATCTCACCCGCTATTCGACCAGAACGGACATCCGGCTCAACTCCTGCCGTCCGGGAGTGAATCGAGGGGACGGAACGGACGAATCAGTACGTGCGGGGCACGGCCGGAGGGTAGCCGTAGCCGGGAGCCTGCGCGGCCGGGGCCGCGTGCGCGTCACGGTCGTAGAACGGCCGCGCGTTGGCCCGCAGCCACATCGCCACCGGGTCGTACGCGTCCGACATGGCGACCGTCGAGACGGGCAGGCCGTCGGGGACCGCGGAGATCGACTGCCGCATCATGGCCCGCACGGCGTCGACCGAGGCCGCCGAGGTGTCGTAGAGGTCGAGACCGATGGCGAGGTACGGGGAGCCGAGCGCCGGCTGCACCCAGGCACGGCGCAGCGCCCGTACGGACGGGGTGCGGTGCGCGTTCTGGGTCAGCAGGGCATAGAACTGCGGGATCTCCAGGGCGGGCTCGGAGAGCCGCAGGGGTCCGGCGGGCATCCGGTCCAGTCCGGTGGCGATCCGGCGGAGGTCGGCCCAGGGGATGCCGACGCCGCCGCCGGCGTCGTGCGGGTTGAGCCAGATCCCCCACCGGTCGGGGTAGAGCGCGCGGGCGATGTCGAGGCCGGTGACCACCTCGTGCGCGCGGTTCCAGCCGGAGGCGGCGAGCTCCTGGGCGGAGGTGACGCAGGGCGCGTAGCCGAGGCCGTCGACCTCCATGTTTCCGTACTGGGCGTCCGGCGAGCCGGGCCCGCCCTGCCAGAGCAGCATCCACAGACGACCGTCGGCGAGGGCGTGCAGAAGCTGCTCGTACGCGTCGTAGCGTCCGGGTGCCACCTGGCGCAGCATGTGCTCGACCTGTCCGGCCGCAGCGGTGCCTGACGCGCTCACCCTGGGTCCCGCCCCTCTTCCGTCCACCGAATCAGCTTAATTACGCGGAGGCCCGCTGGTAGAAGGGGCGCACCTTCTCCAGCATCCAGTCGCCGACCGGGTCCTGCGCAACGTCCAGGAGGATGAGATTGACCGGCCAGGCCACCTCGACGCGGCCCAGGGCACGCCCGAGGGCGTCGAGCGGCGCATTGCGGTCGGCGCCGTCCCAGGTGACGAGCTGGACGCCGACGAAGAGGGCCGGCTCGGTGCCCTCGACGCTGGCGAGGGCGCGGCGGGCGGTGACGACGACGCCGGTGGCCTCGAACTCGGCGGCGGCGGCGGAGAGGAAGTCGACGGGGTCGTCCTGCCAGTCCGGCTCGAAGAGGCGGACCCGGCCGCCGCTCGCGGGGCCGTCCAGCGGGGTGCGGCCGACCCGGCAGAGCTCGGCGACGGCGGGCGGGGGCAGCGGGGCGCCGACGGTGCCGCCCGGGTTCACGGCGATGCCGAGCTGCGGGGGCAGGCCGCGGGCGAAGTCGCGGGCGGGCGCGACGGTGAAGGACATATGGCTGCCGACGCAGGCCAGGAACTGCTGCTCGGAGCTGAAGACGGGGACGTAGGGGAGGCCGTCGATCTCCAGGGTGGGCAGGTCGAGGTCGGTGCTGTCGGGCCCGCCGCCGTTGGGCAGGGGCACCCAGACGGGGCTCCGTCCGAGCACCTCGACGAGCCGGCCCCCGGCAGCGGGGTTGCCGAGCGAGGCGGCCAGCACCTCTTCGAGCTCATTGCCCGGCCACATGACGTCCACGGTTCTCGGTTCCCCTTCTCGCGCGCCCTGGTCACGGCGCCCTCCGGGCAGAACCCTAACGCCGCCCTGACACCGTCGTGGCCAAAAGCGTACGGAGCGCGTTCCTCCGTATATGCGATCCGCGCCACTCGGAGCGTCGCCGGCGCGTCGCCGGTGCTCGCCGGTGCTCGCCGGTGCGTCGCTCGGCAGGAGTCCGAGCCACTCGGAGCGTCGCCGGCGCGTCGGTCGGCGGGCCTCGGGGTCAGGCCGCGTCGCGGAAGCCGATCGTCCGGAGCGCGCCGGCCGCGTCCCGGTCGAGCAGGGTCGCCGAGGCGCAGCCCTGGGGAAGGCGGCCGGACTCGACGGAGCGCAGCAGCCGGCCGACCGCCCGGCGGTGCCGGGCGAAGGCGTAGCCGGACACGCCGCGGCCCCGCTCCCGCTGCCCCGCGCGGGCCGTGGCGGGGGTGACGTCGAGCAGGATCAGGTGCAGGGCGCTGCCCCGGCGGCGGGCCTCGCGCGCGAGCCAGTTCCGCACCCAGGACTGTGTGCCGCAGTCGTGGACGATCACGCTCCGCCCGGAGCGCAGGGCGCGGCGCAGCCCGGCGTAGTGGGCGATCCGGGCGAGCGGGCGGTAGACGGCGTACGGCAGGAAGCGGGGCAGGCGGGCCTCCCAGCGCTCGCGGGCGTCCTGCGAGTCGATGCCCAGGCCTTCGGCCGCTCGGCGCATCAGCGTCGACTTGCCGCTGCCGGGCAGCCCGGAGACGACCACGAGGTCGCCGGAGGCGAAGGAGAGCGCGCGGGGGCCCCGGCCGCCCCGCTCGCGCAGGTCACGGAGCAGGGGCGCGGCGGAGACACGCCTGCGGGTCCTCGCCCGGGCGCGCTGGGCCGGTATGGCCGTCCCCGCCGCATAAGCGCCGGTGTGCTGAAACGTCATCGCCTCTCCCCCTGTCGGGTCCTGAGGACCCTTCCCAAGAAGTGTAAAGAAACGGTAATGAGGCACAAGCGATTTGCCGATCAGACCCGGCGTGCAATGATGTGCGCGCCAAGCGCACACAACCACATACTGGCCGCTCGAATCCGCGCGGGAGAGTCCCGGACAGGGCTGTAGCAGTGCTGTAGCAGTCCGGGCGCCGAAGGAGCAAGACCCTCCCTTGAATCTCTCAGGCCCCGTACCGCGCGGATGAGGCAGATCTGAAAAGCGGGCGCGCTGTCGCGCCCCACCCAAGGTGCAAGCCGGGGATGCCCCCGGTGAACCTCTCAGGTTCCATGACAGATGGGGAGGATCGTCCTCGTCCGTCATGATTTTTTGCCCTGGGACCCGGGAGCCACACCCATGAGCACAGCCGCCCCCCGTCTGACCGCCCTCGATGCGCTGCATCGCTCCCTGGGCGCGACCATGACCGACTTCGCGGGCTGGGACATGCCGCTGCGCTACGGCAGCGAGCGGGACGAGCACAACGCCGTCCGCACCAAGGCGGGCCTCTTCGACCTCTCCCACATGGGCGAGATCACGGTCACCGGCCCCCAGGCCGTCGAGCTGCTCGACTACGCGCTGGTCGGCAACATCTCCACGGTGGGCCCGGGCCGCGCCCGCTACACGATGATCTGCCAGGAGGACGGCGGCATCCTCGACGACCTGATCGTGTACCGGCTCCAGGGCCAGGAGGCCGCACCGGCCGAATATCTGGTCGTCGCCAACGCCTCCAACGCCCAGATCGTCCTCGACGCGCTCACCGAGCGCGCGGCCGGCTTCGACGCCGAGGTGCGCGACGACCGCGACGCGTACGCCCTGATCGCCGTCCAGGGCCCGGAGTCGCCCGGCATCCTGAAGTCGCTGACCGACGCCGACCTGGACGGGCTGAAGTACTACGCCGGTCTGCCCGGCACGGTCGCCGGGGTGCCCGCGCTGATCGCCCGTACCGGCTACACCGGCGAGGACGGCTTCGAGCTCTTCCTCAAGCCCGAGCACGCCGAGGGCGTCTGGCGGGCGCTGACCGAGGCCGGCGCCCCGGTCGGCCTGATCCCCTGCGGTCTCTCCTGCCGTGACACGCTCCGCCTGGAGGCGGGCATGCCGCTGTACGGGCACGAGCTGACCACCTCCCTGACGCCGTTCGACGCCGGCCTCGGCCGGGTCGTCAAGTTCGAGAAGACGACGAACGAGGGCCGCTTCGTCGGCCGCGAGGCGCTGGAGAAGGCCGCCGAGCGCGCCGAGGCCGCCCCGCCGCGCAAGCTCGTCGGCCTGATCGCCGAGGGCCGCCGCGTCCCGCGCGCCGGGTTCTCGGTCGTCGCCGGCGGCGAGGTCGTCGGCGAGGTCACCTCCGGCGCCCCCTCCCCCACGCTCGGAAAGCCGATCGCCATGGCGTACGTGGACGCGGCGCACGCCGCGCCCGGCACGCAGGGTGTAGGTGTGGACATCCGCGGCACCCACGAGCCGTACGAGGTCGTGGCGCTGCCGTTCTACAAGCGCCAGAAGTGACCTTTCCGCCCCACCCGGCGTCTCACGCTGTGTCTCACCTCGCAAGACCCACGTTCATCAGCACTCCCCCGATCCAGGAGAATCAGGTCATGAGCAACCCCCAGCAGCTGCGCTACACCAAGGAGCACGAGTGGCTGTCGGACGCCGAGGACGGCGTCGCGACGGTCGGCATCACGGAGTTCGCCGCCAACGCGCTCGGTGACGTCGTCTACGCCCAGCTTCCCGAGGTCGGCGACACCGTCACCGCGGGCGAGACCTGTGGCGAGCTGGAGTCGACGAAGTCCGTCAGCGACCTGTACTCCCCGGTCACCGGTGAGGTCGTGGCGGCCAACCAGGACGTGGTGGACGACCCCTCCCTGGTGAACACCGCTCCGTTCGAGGGTGGCTGGCTGTTCAAGGTACGCGTCACGGGTGAGCCGGACGATCTGCTCTCCGCCGACGAGTACGCCAAGTTCTCCGCCGGGAACTGAGACCCCTTAGGGATCGATTCATGTCGCTTCTGAACACCCCTCTTCACGAGCTGGACCCCGACGTCGCCGCCGCTGTCGACGCCGAGCTCCGCCGCCAGCAGTCCACCCTCGAGATGATCGCCTCGGAGAACTTCGCTCCGGTCGCGGTCATGGAGGCCCAGGGCTCCGTTCTCACCAACAAGTACGCCGAGGGCTACCCCGGCCGCCGTTACTACGGCGGCTGCGAGCACGTCGACGTCGCCGAGCAGATCGCGATCGACCGGGTCAAGGACCTTTTCGGCGCGGAGTACGCCAACGTCCAGCCGCACTCGGGCGCCTCCGCGAACCAGGCCGCGCTCTTCGCGATCGCCCAGCCCGGCGACACGATCCTGGGCCTGGACCTGGCGCACGGCGGCCACCTCACCCACGGCATGCGCCTGAACTTCTCCGGCAAGCAGTTCAACGTGGTCGCCTACCACGTCGACGAGGCCGGTCTGGTCGACATGGCCGAGGTCGAGCGCCTGGCCAAGGAGAACCACCCCAAGGTGATCATCGCGGGCTGGTCCGCCTACCCGCGTCAGCTGGACTTCGCGGAGTTCCGCCGGATCGCGGACGAGGTCGGCGCGTACCTGTGGGTCGACATGGCGCACTTCGCGGGCCTCGTCGCCGCCGGTCTGCACCCCAACCCGGTCGAGTACGCGGACGTGGTGACCTCCACCACGCACAAGACGCTCGGCGGCCCGCGCGGCGGCATCATCCTGGCCAAGAAGGAGTTCGCGAAGAAGCTGAACTCCTCGGTCTTCCCCGGCTTCCAGGGCGGCCCGCTGGAGCACGTGATCGCGGCCAAGGCCGTCTCCTTCAAGGTCGCGGCCTCGGAGGAGTTCAAGGAGCGCCAGCGGCGCACGGTGGAGGGTGCCCGCATCCTCGCCGAGCGCCTGGTCCAGGACGACGTCACCGAGCACGGCGTCTCGGTCCTGTCCGGTGGCACGGACGTGCACCTGGTCCTGGTCGACCTGCGCAACAGCGAGCTCGACGGCCAGCAGGCCGAGGACCGCCTCCACGAGGTCGGCATCACGGTCAACCGGAACGCGATCCCGAACGACCCGCGTCCGCCGATGGTCACCTCGGGTCTGCGGATCGGTACGCCGGCGCTCGCCACCCGCGGTTTCGCCACCGAGGACTTCACCGAGGTCGCCGACATCATCGCGGAGACCCTCAAGCCCGGATTCGACACGGAGGCCCTCAAGGCCCGCGTCACCGCGCTGGCCGAGAAGCACCCGCTGTACCCCGGCCTGAAGTAATTTCGTACCCTTTTGTTCGTACGAACCTCCGGGGCACCGCGCACACTGGGCAGTGGGCGCGGTGCCCCACCGCTTGTCGCCCCGCTTGTCGTACCTGTTCCGCGCTTTTCTGCTCCACCCCGGCAGACAACGGCGTCTACCAACCCCCACAAGGAGTTTCCCGTGGCCATCTCGGTCTTCGACCTGTTCTCGATCGGCATCGGCCCGTCCAGCTCCCACACAGTGGGTCCGATGCGCGCGGCGCGGATGTTCGCCCGCCGACTGAAGAACGAGGGCCTGCTGGCCCACACCGCCTCCATACGGGCGGAGCTGTACGGCTCGCTGGGTGCGACCGGCCACGGCCACGGCACGCCGAAGGCGGTCCTGCTCGGCCTGGAGGGCAACTCGCCGCGCACGGTCGACGTCGAGACGGCGGACGAGGAGTTCGAGCGGATCAAGTCGAGCGGCCGGATCAACCTGGTGGGGGCGCACGAGATCCCGTTCTCCTTTGACGAGGACCTGATCCTGCACCGCCGCAAGGCGCTGCCGTACCACGCCAACGGCATGACGATCTTCGCGTACGACGCCGAGGGCGCTCTGGTCCTGGAGAAGACGTACTACTCGGTCGGTGGCGGCTTCGTCGTGGACGAGACCGTGCTCCCCCAGGAGGGCGGGCAGGGCGAGAACCCGATCGTCCCGGACGACACGGTCCTGAAGTACCCCTTCCGTACGGGTGACGAGCTGCTTCGGCTCGCCAAGGAGACCGGCCTGTCGATCTCGGCGCTGATGCTGGAGAACGAGAAGGCCTGGCGCACGGAGGAGGAGATCCGCGAGGGCCTCCTGGAGATCTGGCGCGTCATGCAGGCCTGCGTCTCGCGCGGCATGTCCCGCGAGGGCATCCTGCCGGGCGGTCTCAAGGTGCGTCGCCGCGCCGCGAACACGGCCCGCAAGCTGCGCTCCGAGGGCGACCCGGCGGCGCTCGCGATGGAGTGGATCACCCTCTACGCGATGGCCGTGAACGAGGAGAACGCGGCGGGCGGCCGGGTGGTCACCGCCCCGACGAACGGCGCGGCCGGCATCATCCCGGCGGTCCTGCACTACTACATGAACTTCGTGCCGGGAGCGGACGAGGACGGCGTGGTCCGCTTCCTGCTGGCGGCCGGGGCGGTCGGCATGCTCTTCAAGGAGAACGCCTCGATCTCGGGCGCCGAGGTCGGCTGCCAGGGCGAGGTCGGCTCGGCCTGCTCGATGGCGGCCGGCGCGCTGGCCGAGGTCCTGGGCGGCTCCCCCGAGCAGGTCGAGAACGCGGCCGAGATCGGCATGGAGCACAACCTGGGCCTGACCTGCGACCCGGTCGGCGGACTGGTCCAGATCCCGTGCATCGAGCGCAACGGCATGGCGGCGGTCAAGGCCGTCACGGCGGCGAAGATGGCGATGCGCGGCGACGGCAGCCACCTGGTCTCGCTGGACAAGGTCATCAAGACGATGAAGGAGACCGGCGCCGACATGTCGGTCAAGTACAAGGAGACCGCGCGCGGCGGCCTCGCGGTGAACATCATCGAGTGCTGAGGTTCTGGGCCCTGACCAGCGCGTTTCCATCTTTCAGCGCTGTCAGGGCCTTCCCTGCTTGCACGACGGAAAGTCCCTGGAATCTCCCTGGGACAGACGTGAAAGTCCCTGAAAAGTACCTGGGATGTCCCAGGGCTCGGGGCGCCCCACACCTGTAAGTGGTCACTCACGCGAGTGAACCGGCGCGACATTCCTTTGGCGCCGGAGCTGGATCTGGAGCGTGCCGACCAACCGCTCACAGCCCGCCAGCGATCGATGGACGGCCGCCCCGGGCAACGAATCGGAGACGCCATGGGTGCCCTTCCAACCAGCAGTCGCCATCTTTCCCTGGAGGGCAGGCCACCACCGGATACCCCCACGCTGCGACGGCTTCCCGGCAAGGCCAGGCCGCGCAAGGATGTGCTACTGGAGTGCGAGGCAGAGGCAGCCGAGATGCGTGGGTACATCCCGCGGGTGCTCTGGGGCTTCCTGATTCCGGACCTGACCCGCGTGTTCCGGTGGCGCGTGCAGCTCGACTGCGGATGCATCCCAGAGGTCCTCACTCGCGAGGACGGTCCTCCGCCGCACGAGATGCGATGGAAGGAACACGCACACGGCTCACAGCTGCCTCCCGGGCAGATGATCTGCTGGCACGACGACTCCCCTCCTGCGCCATATCGCATGATCGCCGAGTGGGGCGAGCGGAGTGAGGTGACGCTTCCCGCCAGCCCAGTCGAGCCACCGGATGGCATCGACCCCAAGGTATGGGCAGTCATCCGGCACGACGAACCGCACACTTCTGCCTTCTGGAAGGTCACCCTGACTTGCGGCCACGCGGGGGAGGCCGTTGCCCCGAATCTCAATTGGACCCCTGCCTCGGGGCCTCGTCAGGCACGTCCGGACAGGGTGTTGCAGATGTGCGCCGACTTCGAGCAGGCCTGGCACGACAACCCGGAACTACAGGCCGAGCAGGATCGGGACCACACTCGACGGATGCTCGCAGACGGCTGGCCGACGCCGCGGCCGGAGCAGCTGTGCCACTCCTGTCCTCAAGTACGGATGATCTTGGCCTACGAGCGCGTCGGCTGGCTTGTCCCCCGGCGGCAAAAGGCTGAGAAGACTGAGAGCAGCGCGCCTACGCCCTCTCACCCCGCCCTGGAGCGCAGGCTGCAACGAGCCGAAGCCGTGGCCGAGCGACTTCGCGCCGAGTTGGATCAACTGGAATAGGGCGCCGGCGCTTTTCACGGCCGGGCCTTGACCAGCCTCGCCAGAAACGGTCTCACCGCGCGGGACGCGACGAGAGATTCCTGCCACAGGCGCATCCACATCCAGTGAAGACCGGAGGACCGGGATTCCCTCGTCCGACCACGGTCCCGTCAGGAGATCCGTTCGTAAAGGGCCCCTTCCGCCATCCGTAGCTCGCGCTCGACGGCTTCGGTGAGGCTGGGGTTGTCGATAAGGATGCCGAACTCGACGTTGTTGTTCTCGGCACTCCAGGAGAAGTTCGCACTGGTAACCAGCAGAAGGTGATGGTCGATGGCAAGGAACTTAGCGTGATTGCGGACGTACCCACCGTCGAACTCCTTGGTTCGCCATACCTCGGCCGGGGCCAGGTGCGCGGCGACCTCCGTGGTAGAGGGGACGTCCAGAGCGCCGAGCTGCGCTGGAAGTTGAAGGTCGAGCAGGTGATCGCGTGGCGGGCACTGTCCACGAGGCGTGTAACCGACGTGGTGAGCGGTCCGCTCTGGGCGAGGTGTCCGGGCATGGTCCACAGCGGTGACAGTGTCGTCGGAAGGGCCCGTGCCCCCTCGATTGCTCGTAAAACGAGTACCTGCTGGATGAGGGCAGGGTGGCGCTTGGCCAGCACACCCCGGGCGAACGAGCCGGGCTCGTTGCTCAGGAGGACCGGATCGCCATCTGGGCCGGTGTCGCGAACGGCTTCGTCGCCCGTAGCGCGGGAGGTCTTCTCTGTCATGGTGTCCAAGCCCTTCGTGCTTCGCTCGCGTGTCCGTGATCCCCGGAGCATGCTCGCTGTCAGTCCAGCCCGCCGGTGGCTTCGAGATGGGCGAGGAAGGCGGCCACGAGGCGGGGGCGGGGAGTGTCGGGCACGGGTGCGTCAGGTAGGTCGGCTTCCAGCCCCCACTCCGTGTTGAAGGTGATGCTGGTGCCGTCAGGAACGACGCTGTCCCACAGCCACCGAACGAACTCCGCCGCCGCCTGGACCGTGCAGTCCTCCAGAGCGATGCCTTCGGGGGACAGCCTGGCCATACCCTCCAACCCCTCTTCTCCGAAGGTGATGCCGAAGTGCATGACGGACCCGCGGACCGGTCCTTCGTCCCCCTCGTCGACGCGGATGAACTCGTCCGGGTCCCGCTCGCGCAGCCTGGCCTCGATCAGTTCGTAGGTCAGGCCCCAGGTGGAGCCCTCGGCGGGGCCGAAGATGTACATGGTCCGGAGTTCGGCCAGTTCGGACGTGTCCACGCGCTCGCTCCTCGTCGTGTGCTGCCGGTGGTCAGGGTACGTAGCGGGCATAGCCCTTGGCGGGGACTGTAAAACGTTCGGCTCTGTTCCGTAGTCGGTGGTGACGTTGTGGGTTCGTCACTGGAGGAGGATGCGGTGGCGGAGGAGGTCGAATCCGGCTCGGCCGTGCATCTGTCGCATGATCTTCTTCGTGCGGGTGTTGACGCCTTCGGTGCGTCCGTTGTGGTGGGGCAGGGTGAGGCCGGCGTTCACAGCGGCACGGTCGAGTTCCAGGCCGTTGCAGAAGCTGTGCAGGTGGGGCAGGTCGGTGGCGCGGACATCGGCGATCCACTGGGTGAGCTTGTTGTCGTTGGCCTGGGCCGGGGTCAGGAGGGCGGCGAACTCGCCGGTGAGTCGGGCGAGTGCGGTCATCTCCGGGCAGGCGGCTGTGAGGATGCCGAGCAGGTCGGTGTCCTTGGTCCACAGGTGCTCGGGGTGGGTGAGTAGGAGCCGGGTGAGGCGGTGTGGGGTTGTCACGGGGCGGTCGCCTTCGGCGCGGCCCTGGTTGAGGTAGCGGACCAGCAGGTTGGCACTGCCGGTGTAGCCCTGTTCCCTGATCTCGTGCAGGAGGTGGGTGACGGGGACGGCGGGGTCGGCGGCCCGGCGGGCGCGCAGGTGGTCGCGGTAGGGGTCGACCAGGGTGGGCCGGTAACGGGGGGCGATACGATCCGCGGGCGGTTCGGGGATGCGGGCGTAGCGCTTGACGGTGTTCAGGGCGAGGTTCAGTCTGCGGGAGCAGTCGAGCAGGCCGACGCCGGAGTCGAGGAGGGCGTGGACTTTGTGCCATCGCTCGCGGGTGGTCTGCTCACGGACGCCGCCGGGCCGGGGCGGGTTGACGGTGGCCCAGCAGGGGGCGTGGGCGCGGACCTCGGCCAGGACCTTGCCGCACAGGTTCCGCCACAGATGCCAGCGGTCGCTGACCTGCACCGCGTCGGGCAGGGCCCGGCGGATCGCCTCGGCGTAGGTGGCCGAGCCGTCCCGGCACACGACTTCGATCTCCGTCTTCCCGCGCAGCCATGCCTCCAGGGTGGCGGCCTCGCGGTCGGGCAGGACGTCGACGCGTTCCCCGGTCTCGGCGTCGATGACGATCGTGGCATAGCGGTGGCGGCGGCGCAGGGCGAAGTCGTCGACCCCGACCACCCGCGGGATCCGCACCGTCGGTACGGGGATGCGTCGCAGCACCCGCAAGGCGGTGGCGAACGATACGGGTACGGCCAGCGACCGGGTGAGCCGGGCTGCCGCCCGGCCGCATAACTCCTTGACTACCGCCGAGACCTCGCCGCTCAGACGCGTGGTGCGACGCTGGAGGCGCTCCAGCAGCCCAGGGACTTGCTCGCGGAAGGTCTGCCGCCGACAGCCCAGGACTGGGCAGACCAGACGTCGCACCTGGACGTTGACCACGACCCGGCGCCCATCCACCGGCACGTCCGCAACTGTCCGGCCGTGGTACCCGTGCACCTTCCCCGTCGGGATCCCGCACATCGGGCAGGGAAAGGGAACATCCCGGGTCCGGGCCAAGACCCGGATCACCTCGCCGTCGTCCGCAACGTCATCGATGACCAGCGCCGAGAGCCCAGAAAACACTGTTGCCACAAGGGAGTTGACATCTTGCATATGGAGTCAACGACGGCCGTCACCTGCCGTCACCACCGACTACGGAACAGAGCC
>NZ_JAGGOS010000079.1 GCF_018614205.1 Streptomyces sp. ISL-36
AATCCACACCGAACCCGGAAGGCCCTCACCCGTTCAAGACGCCTCAGCCGAGACGTGCATCACCCGTCCACAACCTCCCGGGGCAATACACCTAGAACCCGCCGCCGCCGAAGTCGCCGCCACCTCCACCGAAGTCGCCGAACCCACCGCCACCGCCGAAGTCGCTCGACCCGAAGTCTCCGGAGCTGAAGTCGGCTCCCGAGAAGTCGCCGCCCTCGAAGTCTCCGCCGCCGTACTCGGACGCGTAGGCGGGGGTGGCGAGCATCGAGCCGAGCATGGTGCCGACGAGCAGCCCGGGGAGCATGCCGCCGCCGAAGTAGCCGCCGACCCAGGGACCGTAGGCGGGTCCCGCCTCCCAGTACGGGCGGCGGCCGCCGTCGGTCTCGACCGTGCGGGCCAGGGGGTCCTGGCCCTCGTCGAGGCGGGTGGCGTCGGCGGCGCAGACGGGGACCTCGCGGGCGGCGCCGCCGGCCGGGGTCCAGGTCCGGTCCGCGGTCGCGGGGCCGTGGCGCGGGTCGAAGAAGCAGGGCGGGCGGCGCTCCGGCAGCGGCCGGGACTCGCGACGGGCGGCCAGGACGGCGAGGGACCAGCGGCCGTCCTCCAGCGCCTGGGTCACCGGCTTGACGTCGTGCGGATGGGTCGCCGAGCCCATCAGGGACTTGGCTTTGTCGTAGGAGTCCAGGGCGCGCTCGTAGTCGCCGCGCATGGCGTCGTCGGCTCCGGGTTCGGCCGGGTGGAAGTCCAGGCGTTCGAGTTCCTCGCCGAAGGCGGTGATGTCCTCGTCGACGACGACCCGCAGCCTGTCGAGGGCCTCGCGCTCGTCGGCCTCCTTGCGGAGCCGGTTGCGGCGGACGACCGCGTACGCGCCGGCCCCTCCGGCGGCGACGACCGCGCCGAGGGTGATCAGGCCGCCGACCGGGACACCGCTGTCGCTGCCCACGGTCCCCCAGGAGGCGGGGGCGGAGCCGCGCAGGGTCGGCAGGGCCTGGTCCACGAAGTTGTTCAGCTCGGTGTTCGCGTCGACCCCGGGCTGGCGTACCGATGTCACCAGGTTGCGGACGGCGTCGCCCGACATGACGGAGCGGTCGGCCGCGGCGTTGAAGCCGTCACCGAGACGCACCGCGTAGAGCCCGGTCACCCCGGTCTGCGTCCGCAGGTTCCTCAGCAGGTTCTCGGGCGGGAACTGGGCGTCCTCGGGCAGCACGGCCACGAAGAGGGGCTTGTCGGCGTCCTCGATCTTCTGGGCGAGGGCGTCCGCGTCGGCCTTCGACAGCTGGTCGGCGGCGCCCGGATCGACGTACACCGGGCCCTGCTTCAGGGCCGCGGCGGCGTCCGGGATCCCGGTGGCCCTGGCGCCCACGGACGGGGCCAGGGCCAGGAGCAGCAGCAGTGCCAGACCCGCGAGGGCCGACAGGAGGTGGAGCGGCCTGGTCCTCATATCTCGAAGCTACCCGAACGGGGTCGAACAGGACATAGCTGGAGCAAGAGGTGAGGGTGGCCGCCCGATTCCCGCTACTCGGCGGGGTCGATCCCCACCCGCAGCAGCCCGTACGTGTACGCGTCCTCCAGCGCCTGCCAGGAGGCGGCGATCACGTTCTCACCGACACCGACGGTGGACCACTCGGCGTTGCCGTCGCTGGTGGTGATCAGGACACGGGTCGTGGACTCCGTACCGTGGCGGCCCTCCAGGATGCGGACCTTGTAGTCCACCAGCTCGAACTTGGCGAGCTGCGGATAGATCCGCTCCAGGCCCACCCGCATCGCCCGGTCGAGGGCGTTGACGGGGCCGTTGCCCTCGGCGGTCGCGACGATCCGCTCGCCCTTCGCCCAGAGCTTCACGGTCGCCTCGTTGGCGTGGGTGCCGTCGGGCCGGTCCTCGACGATCGCGCGCCAGGACTCCGTACGGAAGTAGCGGCGCGGCCGGCCCTCCGCCTCCTCACGCAGCAGCAGCTCGAAGGAGGCGTCGGCGGCCTCGTAGGTGTAGCCCTTGAGCTCGCGCTCCTTGACCCGCTCGACGACGCGGCCGATCAGCGCGCGGTCGCCGCCGAGGTCGACGCCGAGCTCCTTGCCCTTGAGCTCGATGGAGGCGCGCCCGGCCATGTCGGAGACGAGCATCCGCATGGTGTTGCCGACCAGCTCGGGGTCGATGTGCTGGTAGAGGTCGGGGTCGACCTTGATCGCGGAGGCGTGCAGTCCGGCCTTGTGGGCGAAGGCGGAGACGCCCACGTACGGCTGGTGGGTGGAGGGCGTCAGGTTGACGACCTCGGCGATGGCGTGCGAGATCCGGGTCATCTCGGCGAGGGCGCCCTCGGGCAGCACCTTCTTGCCGTACTTGAGTTCCAGCGCGGCGACGACCGGGAAGAGGTTGGCGTTGCCGACCCGCTCGCCGTAGCCGTTGGCGGTGCACTGGACGTGGGTGGCGCCGGCGTCGACGGCGGCCAGGGTGTTGGCGACGGCGCAGCCGGTGTCGTCCTGGGCGTGGATGCCGAGCCGGGCGCCGGTGTCCGCGATGACGGTGGCGACGACGGCCTGGATCTGGGCGGGGAGCATGCCGCCGTTGGTGTCGCAGAGGATCACGACGTCGGCCCCGGCCTCGGCGGCGGCGCGGACGACGTCCTTGGCGTACTGCGGATTGGCCTTGTACCCGTCGAAGAAGTGCTCGCAGTCGACGAAGACCCGGCGGCCCTGGGAGCGCAGGTGGGAGACGGTGTCGCGGACCATCTCCAGGTTCTCGTCGAGGGTGGTGCGCAGCGCGAGCTCGACGTGCCGGTCGTGGGACTTGGCGACCAGCGTGATGACCGGGGCGCCGGAGTCGAGCAGCGCCTTGACCTGCGGGTCGTCGGCGGCGTTGCCGCCCGCCCTGCGGGTCGCGCCGAACGCGACGAGTTGCGCGTTCTTGAAGGAGATCTCCTGCCGGGCGCGGGCGAAGAACTCCGTGTCGCGCGGGTTGGCACCGGGCCAGCCGCCCTCGATGAAGCCCACTCCGAACGCGTCGAGGTGCCGCGCGATGGTCAGCTTGTCGGCGACGGTGAGGTTGATGCCTTCACGCTGCGCCCCGTCGCGCAGCGTCGTGTCGAAGACATGGAAGCTGTCGTCGAGGCGCGGGCGCGGGCTCTCGTCGGTCTCCGTGGTCATGACTGTGATGGCTCCTGTCGGATGTGGCTCCGGAAGGTCTGGATCCACTTGCCCCCATTCTCACGCGTCGTCCGTTTCCGGCGGTGGTGGGGCCGGAAAACGAAAAAACCTCTCGCGGGTGCGAGAGGTCTGCGCGCGGGTCTGGGGCACGGTGTCCACTGCCGCGGGGGTCGAGTCGCGGTTCAGCGGTCACTGCGGACCGGCGCGCTGCTGCCGATAATCATGGTGGTAGCAAGCACGCCCGAAGTCTGCCACAGCCCCGCGTCGCGCGGGACACGGATCTCACGATGCGGGCAACCCCCGCCCCGGGCCCGGCGCGCGGGCGGCCACGGGCGGGCGGGGCGGGGGAAACGCGCGTGTCAGCGGGTCGCGGCGGGGGTCTCGGCCCCCAGGCCCTGCTCGGGCACCGGGGCCGCCTTCCCCACCCGGCCCAGGTCGATGTCGCGGGTCTCGCGCATCGAGAGGTAGACGATCAGCGAGACGGCCGCGCATCCGGCCACGTACCAGTAGTAGCCGGACTCGATCCCCGAGTCCTTGAACCACAGCGCCACGTATTCCGCGGTACCGCCGAAGAGCGCGTTGGCGATGGCGTACGGCAGGGCGACACCGAGCGCGCGGATGCCGGTCGGGAAGAGCTCCGCCTTCACGCACGCGTTGATCGAGGTGTAGCCGGTGATGACGACCAGCGCCAGCAGAGACAGGCCGAGCGCCGGCCAGAACGAGCCCGCGTGCTGGAGCATCGTCATGATCGGCACGGTGAGGAAGGTGGAGCCGACCGCGAAGGTGATCAGGAGCGGGCGGCGGCCGATCCGGTCGGACAGCCTGCCCGCGAGCGGCTGCAGGCAGGCGAAGACGATCAGCGCGCAGAAGGAGACCAGGGTCGCCGTCTGCTTGGGCAGGCCCGCGGAGTTGGAGAGGTACTTCGTCAGATACGTGGTGTACGTGTAGTAGGCCACGGTCCCGCCCATGGTGAGGGCGATGACGAGGAAGGCCTCGCGCCTGTGCGCCCACAGCGCCTTGATCGTGCCCTTCTCGCCGCGCGCGACGCCGTCGTCGGCGGTCTCCTCGTAGACCTCCGTCTCCAGCATGTTGCGCCGCAGGTAGAAGACGACCGCCGCGCCGAGGGCGCCGATGATGAACGGGATGCGCCAGCCCCAGCTGTGCAGCGCCTCCGCCGACATGGTGCGCTGGAGGATGATCTGCAGACCGAGGCCGAGGATCTGGCCCGCGGTCATCGACACGTACTGGAAGCTGGAGGCGAAGCCTCGGTGCCGCGGGGCGGAGGCCTCGGTGAGGTAGGTGGCGCTGGCCGCGTACTCGCCGCCGACCGAGAGGCCCTGGAGCAGGCGCGCGATCAGCAGGACGGCGGCGCCGCCGTACCCGGCGACGGAGTACGTGGGGGCGATCGCGATCAGCACGGCGGAGGTGGACATCAGCGTCACGGTGAGGGTGAGCGCCGCCTTGCGGCCCTTGCGGTCGCCGACCCGGCCGAGCAGCCAGCCGCCGACGGGGCGCATGAAGAAGCCGACGGCGAAGATGCCGGCGGTGTTCATGAGCTTGGCGGTGTCATTGCCCTCGGGGAAGAACGCCCCCGCGAAGTAGGTCGCGAAACTCGCGTACACGAACCAGTCGAACCACTCGACCATGTTGCCGGCCGAACCGACCCAGATCTTCTTCCAATGCTCTCGTCCCATGGTCCGGAACCGTGCCGGACGACCCCGGAGCGTAACAAGGGCGTAGCGCGCAACGATCGGGAGTACTTGCGTGCGTTACGGTCGCAGGAGCAGCGTGTCCGCGATGAACTCACTGACGTGGGCGAGGACTTGCTCCCGTCCGGTGCCGGGGATGCCGACCGCGACGTGGACGCTGAATCCGTCGAGCAGAGCGCGCATCCGGGCCGCGTACCGGTCCGGGTCGACCGCCCGGAACTCCCCGCGCGAGACGCCTTCGGCGATCAGCGCGACCAGGTCGCGGTGCCAGGCCCCCTCGATGGCGGCCTGCCGGGCGCGGGCGTCGTCGGCGGCGTTCTGCGACCGGTTCCAGACCTCCAGCCAGAGCGTCCAGTGGGGGTCGCGGGGGCCGTCGGGGACGTACACGTCGACGTACCCGTCGAGCCGCTCGCGGGCGGTCCCGGGCCGCGAGAGGAGGGCGCTGCGCTCGGCGCCGAGCCGGCCCTCGCTCCACTCCAGGGTCTGCAGGAGCAGCTCGTCCTTGGTACGGAAGTAGTAGAGCAGGTGCCCGCTGCTCATCCCGACCTCGCGCCCGAGCCCGGCCATGGTCAGCCCGTCGAGCCCGCGCTCGGCGATGGTGTCCATGGCGGCGGCGAGGAGCTCCTCGCGGGGCGGGGCGGGGTGGTTGCGGCGCCGGGGGGTGGCGGGGTCGATGCGGGTCACTCGTACGTTCTACCTCATGGGGTCCAGGGTGGTTCCGTCCACCGTCCGGCCGGAGGCGGCCCCGGGTGCCAGGGGATCAGCGGCGCGGCCGCGGGCTGTCACACGGCCCGCGGCCCGACCACCGGAACTTTTCAGACCTTCGGCTGCTGCTGTGTGATGCAGTGGATGCCGCCGCCGCCCGCGAAGATCGCCCGCGCGTCCACCAGCGTCACGATCCGCTCCGGGAACAGCCGGCGGAAGATGCCCGCGGCGATCTCGTCGTTCGGGTCGTCGAAGCCGCAGAGCACCACGCCGCCGTTGCACAGGTAGTGGTTGATGTACGAGTAGTCGACCCAGTCGCCCTCCTCGTCCTTCAGGACCGTCGGGGCCGGGATCTCCACGATCTCCAGGGTGCGGCCCTTCGCGTCGGTCCGGCCGCGCAGGAGGTCGACGTACAGGCGCGAGCGCTCGTGATCGGGGTGGGCCGGGTCCTGCTGGCTGTGGACCACTACCACGCCCGGCTTCGCGAAGGCGGCGACGATGTCGACGTGGCCCTGCGTGCCGTACAGGCCGTAGTCGCCCGCCAGGCCGTGCGGGAGCCAGATCGCCTTCGTCGTGCCGAGCTTGGCGTGGATCTCGGCCTCGACCTCCTCGCGGGTCCACTCGGGGTTGCGGCCCGCGCCGAGCTGGACGGTGTCGGTCAGCAGGACCGTGCCCTCGCCGTCGACGTGGATCGCGCCGCCCTCGTTCACGAGCGGGGAGGGCAGCACCGGGACCCCCGCCAGGTCCGCGACATGGCGGGCGATCTTCGAGTCGTGCTCCCAGCGAGCCCAGTCCTGCGCGCCCCAGCCGTTGAACACCCAGTCCACGGCGGCGAGTTCACCGTTCGCGTTCTTCACGAACGTGGGGCCGATGTCCCGCATCCACGCGTCGTCCAGTTCCCGCTCCACGAGCTCAACGTCCGGCCCCAGGAGGGCGCGCGCCGAGTCCAGCTGACCGGGGCCGACCACCATCGTCACCGGCTCGAAGCGGCGTACGGCGCGGGCCACCGAGGCCCACGCGGCGCGGGCCTCGGCCAGCTCCTCCTCGTTGGTGAAGGTGGGGTTGGGGCCGGGCCACGCCATCCACGTGCGCTCGTGCGGGGCCCACTCGGGCGGCATACGGAAAGTCATGGAGAGGTCCTAGAGGAAGTAGAGGCGGTTGAGGGAGATGGACTCGGCCGGTTCGGAGCGGATCGGGTCGCCGTCCAGCGACACCAGGCCCGTCCGGCCGTCGACGCAGACGTCTCCGATCCGGGAGTTCAGCAGCAGGTCGCCGGGGCCGATGCCCCGTGTGCCCCGGACGGCCACGCGCCGGCGCCGGGTCGGCATCGCGTCGGAGCCGAGGTCGACGGCGGCCTGGGCGACGAAGGCGACGGAGATGTCGGCCGGGGTCGCGCCGTGCGCTCCGAACAGCGGTCCGAGGACGAGCGGTTCGCAAGTGTCGGTGGCGGCGTTCGGATCGCCCACGACCCCCCACGCCGGGAAGCCGGACTTCAGCACCATCTGGGGCTTGGCGCCGAAGAACTCGGGCCGCCACAGCACGATGTCGGCCATCTTGCCGACCTCGATGGAGCCGATCTCGTGCGCGAGGCCGTGGGCGATCGCCGGGTTGATGGTCAGCTTGGCCATGTAGCGCAGCACGCGCGCGTTGTCGTCGTGCGCGCCGTCGCCCTCCAGGGGGCCCAGCTCGGCCTTCATCTTCCCGGCCATGGCGAAGGTCCGGCGTACGGTCTCGCCGGCCCTTCCCATCCCCTGCGCGTCGGAGGAGGTGATCCCGATCGCGCCGAGGTCGTGCAGGACGTCCTCCGCTCCCATCGTCCCGGCCCGGATCCGGTCGCGTGCCATGGCGGCGTCGCCGGGCAGGTCGGTCTTCAGGTCGTGGACGGAGACGATCATCCCGTAGTGCTCGGCGACCGCGTCGCGGCCGAAGGGCAGCGTGGGGTTGGTGGACGAGCCGATGACGTTCGGCACGCCCGCCATCTTGAGGACGTTGGGGACGTGTCCGCCGCCGCAGCCCTCGATGTGGAAAGCGTGGATCGTGCGGCCGTCGAGGACGCGCAGGGTGTCCTCGACCGAGAGGCATTCGTTCAGGCCGTCGCTGTGCAGGGCGACCTGGACGTCGTGCTCCTCGGCGACCCGCAGGGCGGTGTCGAGGGCGCGGGTGTGGGCGCCCATGTCCTCGTGGACCTTGAAGCCGGAGGCGCCGCCCTCGGCGAGCGCCTCGACCAGCGGGGCCGCGTCGGAGGACGAGCCGCGGGCGAGGAAGCCGATGTTGACGGGCCAGGCGTCGAAGGCGTTGAAGGCGTGCTTGAGGGCCCAGGGCGAGTTGACGCCGACGCCCCAGACGGGGCCGAACTCCTGGCCGATGACGGTGGTGACGCCGGAGGCGAGGGAGGCCTCCATGATCCTCGGCGAGAGCAGGTGGACATGGGTGTCGACGGCTCCGGCGGTGGCGATGAGGCCCTCGCCGGAGACGATGGAGGTGCCCGTGCCGACGACGACGTCGACGCCGTCGAGGGTGTCGGGGTTGCCGGCCCGCCCGATGGCGTGGATGCGGCCTTCGCGGATGCCGATGGACACCTTGCGGATGCCCTGGACGGCGTCGATCACCAGGACGTTGCTGATCACGACGTCGCAGGTGTCGCGGACGGCGGCGGCCTTGAGGTGCAGGCCGTCGCGGGCGGTCTTGCCGAAGCCGGCGAGGAACTCGTCCCCGGGCTTCTGGGAGTCGGCCTCGACCCGGACGACGAGTCCGGAGTCGCCGAGGACGACCCGGTCGCCCGCGCGGGGGCCGTGCACCGACGCGTACTCGTACGGGTCCATCAGTTGCCCTCCTTCGGGGACGCCGTCGGGTCCCCGTCCTGGGAAGCCGTCGGGTCGGCGTCGTGGGACGCGGCCGGGGACGACGACAGGTAGTCGGGGGTGTCGCCCGCCCCCAGGTAGCCGCAGGCCGCCGCGCGCCGCAGGGCCTCTTCCTTCGCGCCGGGTGCGTCCAGCGGGCCGTCGACGAGCCCGGCGAAGCCGATGGCGACCCGGGCGCCGCCGATGGGGACGAGCCCGACCTCGGCCTCGCCGCCCGGGTCGAAGCGGAAGGAGGACCCGGCCGGGACGGCCAGCCGCATGCCGTAGGCGGCGGCGCGGTCGAAGTCGAGGCGCGGGTTGGCCTCGAAGAAGTGGAAGTGGGAGGTGACGCTGACCGGGACGTTCGCGGTGTTGCGGACCAGCAGGACCAGCGCGGGCGGCTGCTCGGCCTGCGTGGGGCCCGGCAGCAGGGCGCCGGGGGCGGCGTCGCCGAGGCTTCCTCCGCCGGTTTCACCGGGGGACCCCCAGCCAATCGGGTCGGAGACGACCGCGAGCCGCGAGCCGTCGTCGAAAACGGCCTCGACATGCACTTCGGTGACGACATCGGCCACACCCGGCAGCACGTCGTCCGGGCCGAGGACGGACCGGGCGGCGGCGATCGCCTCGGCGAGTCGCCTGCCGTCGCGGGCCGCCTCGCAGACCGTGTCCGCGATGAGGGCGGTCGCCTCGGGCACATTGAGCCGCAGGCCTCGGGCCCGGCGGGCCCGGGCGAGTTCCGCGGCGCCGAAGAGCAGCAGCCGGTCGCGCTCGGTGGGGGTCAGTCGCACGTCGAAAACACCTCCTGTTTGAGCGACACTCTAAACCTTGAAGCCGCAGGATCCAAGCATTGACGTACGGGCGAGTAGTGGGCGACATTGAGCGCCACTCAAAAACCTGTCCGCCCGCTTTCCCCTCAGGGAGCCCCCATGCCGATAGAACAGCGCGGAGTCGACACCATCCCCGAAGCGGAACGCACCAGCGGTCCGCGAGACCTCCTCTCGATCCTTCTCGGCTCGAACCTCTGCCTGGGCGTGATCGTCTTCGGCTGGTTGCCGGTCTCCTTCGGCCTCGGGCTGTGGGCGTCGCTGACCTCCGTCGTCGCCGGCACGCTCGTGGGCGTCGTCGTGACCGCCCCGCTCGCGCTCGTCTCGCTGCGTACCGCGACCAACCTCTCCACCTCCAGCGGCGCGTTCTTCGGCGTCCGCGGGCGGCTCGTCGGCTCGGTCGTCGGCCTGCTGCTCTCCCTCGGCTACACCGCGTTGACGCTGTGGATCGGCGGGGACGTGATGGTGGGCACGCTCGCCCGGCTGACCGGCCTGCCGACCGGCGACGTCACCCACACGGTGGTGTACGCGCTGCTCGCGGCCTGCACCGCCGTCGCCGCGGTCTACGGCTACCGGCTGCTGCTCCGGCTCAGCAAGGCGCTCGCGATCGGCATGACCCTGCTGCTCGCCATCGGGCTCATCGCCTACGCGGGCGACTTCACCACGGCGGCGGTGCCCGACACCCCGTACCTGCTCGGCTCGTTCTGGCCGACCTGGGTCCTCTCGGCGGTGGCGGCCGGGCTCAGCGGGCCCGTCGCCTTCATCACGCTGCTCGGTGACTACACCCGCTACATCTCGCCCGAACGGCACAGTTCGAGGACGGTGTGGCGGACCACCTGTCTGGGCCTGCTCGCCGGTCTGCTGGTCCCTCAGCTCTTCGGCACGTTCACGGCGTTGGCGGCCCGCGGCGGTCTGGACTACGCGGGCCCGCTCGTCGAGGCCTCTCCCGCCTGGTACCTGGTGCCGCTGCTCCTCGCGGCGACCGCCGGCTCGGTCGGCAACGCGGGTCTGATGCTGTACTCGATGGGTCTCGACCTCGACGCGATCCTGCCGCGCGCGACCCGGGCCCGGGCGACGCTGGTGGTCGCGGCGGTGGCGACGGCCTTCGTCTTCCTGGGCCACTTCGCCTCGGACGCGCAGTCCGCGATGACCTCGTTCGTGCTGCTGCTGACGGCGATCGGTACGCCGTGGGCGGTGATCACCCTGATCGGGCACACGCGGTGCGCGGGCACGTACGACCCGGAGGCACTGCAGGTATACAACCGCCGGGCCAAGGGCGGGGCGTACTGGTTCACGGCGGGGTGGAACGCGCGGGCGGTCGCCTCGTGGGCGATCGGCGCCGTCGTGGGACTCGCGGCGGTGTCCACCCCTCTCTACGAGGGACCACTGCTCGCCCTCACCGGTGGGATCGACTGCAGTTTCGTCCTGTCCGGCGTGGTGGGCGGCGTCCTGTACGCGGCGCTGACGCCGAAGGCGGCGCCGGCACCGGAGCCGGAGGCGGCCCTGACCTGAGGGTCCCCCCGCTGCGGACGGACCGCGGCTCCAGGGCGTACGGACGCCCCCGGGGCCGCGGTGGCCGGCCCCACGGCGCGGCGCCGTGCCCGATCACCGACGGAGCTCGTCCGGCCCGCCGGCCGGGGACGAAGAAGAGGGCCTTCCGGCCGGCACGGGGCCGGCCGGAAGGCCCTCTTCTCGTACGCGTCCCGCAGGCGTGCGTACGTGCGGGGTTCAGCCCAGCTCGTGCATCCAGCCGTGGACGTCCTCCGCCTTGCCCGTCTGGATCGCGAGCAGCGCCTCGCGCAGCTTCATCGAGACCTCGCCGGGCTGTCCGCCCGACTGCTGCCATTCACCGCGGGCCGCCTTGACCGTGCCGACCGGGGTGATCACGGCGGCCGTGCCGCAGGCGAAGACCTCGGTCAGGGTGCCGTTCGCGGTGTCGGCCTCCCACTGGTCGATGGAGACCCGGCCCTCCGCGGACTCGTACCCGAGGCCCTCGGCGAGCCGCAGGAGCGAGTCCCGGGTGATGCCGGCGAGGAGGGAGCCGGTGAGCGTCGGCGTCACGATCTTGTTGCCGTACACGAAGTACAGGTTCATGCCGCCGAGCTCCTCGACCCACTTGTGCTCGACGGCGTCGAGGTAGGCGACCTGGTCGCAGCCCTGCGCCGCCGCCTCGGCCTGGGCCAGGAGGGAGGCCGCGTAGTTGCCGCCGGTCTTGGCGTCGCCCACGCCGCCGGGGACGGCGCGGACGCGGTCCTCCGAGAGCCAGATGGAGACGGGCTTCACGCCACCGGGGAAGTACGGTCCGGCGGGCGAGGCGATGACGACGAAGAGGTACTCGTTCGCCGGCCGCACGCCCAGGCCGACCTCGGTCGCGATCATGAACGGGCGCAGGTAGAGGGAGTCCTCGCCGCCGTGCGCCGGGACCCATGCCTTGTCCTGCTGGACCAGCACGTCACAGGCCTCGACGAAGGTCTCGACGGGGAGCTCCGGCATGGCCAGGCGGCGGGCGGACGCCTGGAAGCGCCGGGCGTTGGCGTCGGGGCGGAACGTGGCGACGGAGCCGTCGGGCCTGCGGTACGCCTTGAGGCCCTCGAAGATCTCCTGCGCGTAGTGCAGGACGTTCGTGGCCGGGTCGAGGGAGAGCGGGCCGTACGGCACGAGCTCACCGTCGTGCCAGCCGCGGCCCTCGGTCCACCGGATCGTCACCATGTGGTCGGTGAAGTGGCGGCCGAATCCGGGGCTGGCCAGGATCGCCTCGCGCTCCGCTTCGGACAGCGGGCTGGAGGAGGGCTTGAGCTCGATCGTGGGCGTCGTCATGAGTGCTTGTCCTTCACCGGTTGTGTGTGACGGACCGCGCTCACGCCGCTATCAGTGCTCTGCTAGGACGTCCGAGCTTTCCCGCATGCCGCGGCCCCACGTTCGATTATCGCCCGTGGGGACCGGTGCACGAAAACGGTGTGCATACGGTCCAGGATGTGATGGTGGCACCCTGCGACCGCATAGGTACAGCCGCCGGGTGCGGAATGCGACCCGGCGGCTGTGTGTGGCGTCAGTCGGCGGGTCAGCTCGCTACTCGTACCGCGAGCGCGTCGCCGATCTCGTCCGTCGTACGGACCGAGTCACCGCGCTCGGTCAGGTCGGCGGCGACGGCCTGCTCGATGCGGCCGGCCTGGGTCTCGTAACCGAGGTGGCGCAGGAGGAGCGCGACGGAGAGAACGGTGGCCGTCGGGTCGGCCTTGCCCTGGCCCGCGATGTCCGGCGCGGAGCCGTGGACCGGCTCGAACATGGACGGGAACTCGCCGCTCGGGTTGATGTTGCCGGAGGCGGCGACGCCGATGCCGCCGGAGACGGCCGCGGCGAGGTCGGTGATGATGTCGCCGAAGAGGTTGTCGGTGACGATCACGTCGAACCGCTCGGGCTGCGTGACGAGGAAGATCGTCGCCGCGTCCACGTGCAGGTAGTCGGTGGTGACCTCGGGGAACTCCTCGGCCACCTTGTTGAAGATGTTGGTCCAGAGGTGACCCGCGTAGGCCAGGACGTTGTTCTTGTGGACCAGCGTCAGCTTCTTGCGCGGGCGGGCCTGGGCGCGGGCGAAGGCGTCACGGACGACACGCTCGACGCCGAAGGCCGTGTTGACGGAGACCTCGGTGGCGACCTCGTGCGGGGTGCCGGTACGGATCGAGCCGCCGTTGCCGGTGTAGGGGCCCTCGGTGCCCTCGCGGACCACGATGAAGTCGATCTCGGGCTGGCCCTTGAGCGGGGTCGACACGCCGGGGAGCAGCTTCGACGGACGCAGGTTGACGTGGTGGTCGAAGAGGAAGCGGAGCTTCAGCAGGAAGCCGCGCTCCAGGACGCCGGACGGGACCGACGGGTCGCCGATCGCGCCGAGCAGGATGGCGTCGTGCTGCTTGAGGGCCTCGACGTCGGCGTCGGTGAGGGTCTCACCGGTCGCGTGGTAGCGCTTGGCGCCGAAGTCGTACTCCTTCGTCTCCAGCTTCACATCCTGCGGAAGGGCGGCGGCGAGGACCTTGAGGCCCTGGGCCACGACCTCCTGGCCGATGCCGTCGCCGGGAATGACTGCGAGATTGATGCTGTGAGACATGTCGGCACCCTACTCCTCGTCCCAGCGGTTGACACTCATTGTCCACCATGCGGACCCGGCGCGCCGGGGCGCACGCATCCGTCGAATTTCGTTCATCCCATGTCTGGCGCGGAGTCGTAAGTTACTGGCAAGTTGCCCGCCATGACTGAGGACACCCCACGCTTCGGGATCCCCGAGGCCCTCGCACGTCGTATGTCCATGCCGGAGCAACACGAGTATCTGCGCGCCACGTTGACGCGCCGCCGGGTCCTCGCGGGGTCGGTGGCGACCGCCGCCGCCGGCGCCGGTGCGGGCCTGCTGTCGGCGGGCCCCGCAGCGGCCTCGCCCACCCTGGTCACCTCCCCCGCCACCACCGCCGTCGAGGGCTCGCTCGTCGCCCCGTTCGGCCGCCACCTCGCGTTCGGCGCGGACCCGAGGACCCAGATACGGATCTCCTGGCAGGTGCCGCTCCCCGTCGGCCGTCCCTACGTCCGGGTGGGGCTGCGGCCCTGGGAGCTGGGGTCGCGGATCGAGGCCGAGGTGCGGCCGCTGCACACCCCGTCCCTCTCCCGGAAGCTGCCGGCCGTCGACCAGTACTACCTGCATGTGGGCCTGGAGGGGCTGCGGCCGGGAACGACGTACTACTACGGCGTCGGCCACGACGGCTTCGACCCGGCGTCCCCCGAGCGGCTGGGCACCCTCGGGTCCTTCCGTACGGCTCCGGCGGCGCCCGAGACCTTCGTCTTCACGGCCTTCGGTGACCAGGGCGTCAGCTACCACGCGCTCGCCAACGACCAGCTGATCCTCGGCCAGAACCCGGCCTTCCACCTCCACGCCGGCGACCTCTGCTACGCGGACTCCACCGGGCAGGGCAAGGAGTCGGACACCTACGACGCCCGCGTCTGGGACCAGTTCCTGGCGCAGACGGAGAGCGTGGCGGCGCGCGTGCCGTGGATGGTGACGACCGGGAACCACGACATGGAGGCGTGGTACTCCCCCAACGGCTACGGCGGCCAGGCGGCCCGCTGGTCGCTCCCGGCCAACGGCCCCGACCCGGCCCTCGCGCCCGGCGTGTACTCCTTCACGTACGGCAATGTCGGTGTCGTCGCGCTGGACGCCAACGACGTCTCGTACGAGATCCCGGCCAACAAGGGGTACACAGAAGGACGCCAGACGGCATGGCTGGACCGGCGGCTCGGCGAGCTGCGCGCCCGGCCGGAGATCGACTTCGTGGTGGTCTTCTTCCACCACTGCGCCTACTCGACCTCGACTCACGCCTCCGACGGCGGGGTGCGCGACGCGTGGCTGCCGCTTTTCACCAAGCACCAGGTGGATCTGGTGATCAATGGCCACAATCACGTCTACGAGCGCACCGACGCCATCAAGGGCGGCGAGGTGGGTCGGCCGGTACCGATCGGCGGGACGACCGATCCGACGCGCGACGGCATCGTCTACGTCACGGCGGGCGGCGCGGGCAAGGAGCTGTACGGTTTCGGGCTCGGCGTCCAGGACAGCTACGAGGGGCACGTCCACGACCACGAGCACATCCTGACGTACCACTGGACCAAGCTGCGGCTGCCGGACCCGGACACCGTGGAGTGGTCGAGGGTGCGCTACACCGGCTTCTCGTTCCTCGCGGTGGAGGCCGTGGCCGGGGCGGCGCCCGTCCTCAAGGTCTCCGCGCTCGCCGAGAGCGGCGAGCGCATCGACCACTTCGAGGTCAGGCGCTCTTAGGGCCCTGTCGGGCGGAGCCCTGGCGAGCCGACGGTCAGTGCCCCGTGGACCCGCCGTTGTCACGGCGGTCCAGGGCCCGCTGGAGGGCGGCGGCGGCGTTCTTGCGGGCGTCGTCGCTGGGGCGGACGACGGAGTGGCGGATGCGGCGGGCGGTCTCAGCGGCCATGGGGGATCGACTCCTTGAGATCAGTGGTGATCCGAGATCAGTGGTGATCGAAGGCGCCGGAAGGGGCGGGGAGCGCTGCCGCAGGGGTTGCCTGCGCGGGGCAGCGCGCTCACGACCGCCATTCGCTTGATGGAGCGAGACGTTCGGCTCCTACAAAGCTAGGACAGGCGGCCGCGTCTGTCTCCACAATTACTCGGACTTCCTACTATCTGAGACGGCGATCAGGCCGCACCGGCGCGCAGCTCCCGGACGAACGCCCGCACGGCGAGGGATCTGGCCAGCTCAGGGGTGGTGACATAGCCGACGGAGCGGGTCGGACGCTCCGCGCCGAGATCGGTGATCTGCACAGAGGGCGGTGCTCCGACCAGGGACAGTTCCGGCATCACGGCCATGCCGAAACCACTGCTCACCATCGAGAGCACCGCTCCGTCGTCCTGGGCCTCCACGGTCGCCGGCGGCAGCCAGTCCTGCTCCGCCCACCACGCGCGGGTGTAGGAGGTGCAGTTCTCCGCCCAGTCGACCAGCGGGAGGGAGCGCGGCGCGGGGTGCCCGGCCGGATGGACGAGGGCGTACCCCTCCTCGACGAGCACTCCCCCGACCAGCTGCGGCGGTACGGGGGAGGTGGTCCCGATGGTCGCGATGCCCAGGTCCGCCCGCCCGTCCAGGACCTCACCGGCGGCGCCGCGCCCCACCTCCCGCACGATCCGTACCTCGGGCACGATCTCCGGGTGCCGGGCCGCCAGGCCCTCCAGGGCACGCGGCAGCAGATGCAGGGCGGCGCTGCGGAAGGCCGCGATCCGCAGCGGCCCGGCGGCGGTGCCGTGCTCCACCCCCCGCACCTCCGCCGCCATCACGTCCAGCAGCCGCAGCACCCGCCGCGCGTGGGCGAGGGCCCGCTCGCCGGCCGCGGTGGGGGTGGCGCCGTTCCGCCCTCGGTCGAAGAGGACCGCGCCCAGCTTGCGCTCACTGGTCCGCACCGAGTGGGAGACGGCGGACTGCGTCATGCCGAGTGCGACGGCGGCGGCCGAGAAGCCGCGCTCGCGTCCGACGGCGACAAGGATGCGCAGTTCGCGCGGCGCGAGGTCGGTCATCGCGGCTCTCACCTCGGAGTATGAGGAACTTTCATGGATCGGCGGCTGCCATCGACGCACCCTACTGCCCGCCCGTGGGATTCCCTCCTACGGTCACCGGCATGACGAACGACACCATGATCACCGTCCAGCAGACCGCCCGCCCCGTGGGCTTCCCCACGCCCGCCCACTTCGCCTTCGTCGAGGCGCCCGTCCCCGCCCCGGCCCCCGGCACGGCCCTCGTGGAGAACCTCCTCTGGTCCGTGGATCCGTACCACCGCGAGGCGATGGACGACGACTCGCTGTGGACGCTGAACGCCCCCATGGAGGGCCGCACGGTCGGCCGGGTCGTCGACTCCCGCACCCCGGAGCTCTCCCCCGGCGACCTGGTGCAGCACCGCAGGGGCTGGCGCACCCACTCCGTGGTCGCGCCGGCCGAGGTGCGCCCGGTGCCGCACCTCGACGGCGTGCCGTTGGCCGCCCATCTGAGCGTGCTCGGCGGCACGGGCCTTTCCGCGTACGTCGGTCTGACCAGGATCGCGCGGCTCCAGCCGGGGGAGGACCTGTTCGTCTCCGCCGCGGCCGGCGGAGTGGGGACGGCGGCCGGACGCTTCGCCCGTCTCCTCGGCGCGGGCCGGATCGTCGGCAGCGCGGGCTCGGCGCGGAAGGTCGCCCACCTCACCGGGCGGGTCGGCTTCGACGCGGCCTTCGACTACCACGACGGGCCGGTCACCGAGCTGCTCGCCGAGGCGGCCCCGGACGGGCTCGACGCCGTCCTGGACGGGGTGGGCGGCGACCATCTGGAGGCGTCGATCGCCGCACTGCGGGAGCACGGCCGGATCGCCTGGGTCGGCGCCGTCGCGCAGTACCACGCCCTCTCCGCTCCCCCGGCCGCGCCGCGCAACCTCTTCGACCTGGTCGGAAAGAGCATCCGGCTCGAAGGCTTCCTGGTGCGCGACCACGCGGACGCCCAGCAGGAGTTGTACGACTTCGCCGTGCCGCACCTGCGGAGCGGGCGGCTGCCGCTGGACGTGACGGTCGTGGACGGTTTCGAGCACATCGTGGACGCCTTCCTGGAGATGCTGCGCGGGCGGAACATCGGCAAGATGCTGGTGCGACGAGCTACCTGACCAAGCTAACTAGATTGCTTTCCTACCTAGGTAGTGATGGAATGCGGCTCATGGCCGCAGACCGCAGATCCAGCTGGCTCAAGGGCGTTCTCGACCTGCTCGTCCTCTCCCGGCTGACCGAGGGAGAGAGTTACGGGTACGAGATCGCCAAGGCGCTCGCCGAGGCGGGGGTCGGCGAGATCAAGGGCGGCACGCTCTATCCCGTACTGAACCGGCTCGAGGAAGCCGGTCTGGTGGAGGCCGAGTTCCGGGCAGCCGAGCGAGGGCCGGGACGCCGCTACTACCGGCTCACCGAGCAGGGCCGGGCCCGGCTCGCGACCGAGAGCGGGGCCTGGCTGACCTTCCACCACGCCGTACAGACCATGCTCAGCCCAGGGGGAACGACATGACGACCACGGACGCCGCCTACTTCGACGAGCTCGCCGCCGCACTGCGCACCGCCGGTGTACCGCCGGAGCAGACCGACTCCACCGTCGCCGAACTGCGCGGCCATCTCGCGGAGACGGGGACGCGCCCGGAGGAGGAGTTCGGCCCGGCAGCCGCGTTCGCGGCGCGGCTGGGGGGTCTCGCCCCGCTGCCCGGCGAACCCGGCGAGGAGGCGGAGAGGTGGACCTGGACCGCGGACCTCTTCAACGACCGGCGGATGCTGGCGGTCCACGGCGACCAGGGCTGGGAGGTCGAGTCCCTCGACACCCTCGGCCGCTTCGTCTGCCGCCGGGCGCCGGGGGTGGCGTTGCGCTGGGAGTACCGGCGCGAGGTGATCGGCGGCCGGCGTCGTGAGCAGGTCCTGGGCGAACTGGAGCCCGAGGGCTGGGAGCTGTGCGGCGAGTGGATGATGTACGGCTACCTCAAGCGCCCGAAGGCGGCGAGCGCGGGCCCGGCGGGCGAACTGGACGCCCGGCCGGCGCGACCCGCTGGATGGCTGTTCCTGAGCCGCCGGGGCAAGGTGGCGCTGACCGTGTGGGCGGTGGCCGTGGCGGCGTGCGTGGGGGTCGCGGTGGCAGGGCTCGGGCTGCCGGGGTACGTGTTCGCGCTCTTCGGTGTGGGCTGGGCGATCTCGGCCACGTACACGGCGAAGCTGGAGGCGCAGAGGGGCTAGGCACGGGCCGGGAGGCCGGGGCACTCACGACAGTCGGCTGGCGACTACCGGCTTCCGGCTTCCGGCTTCCGGCTTCCGGCTTCCGGCTGCTGAGCCCTCACATCACGTCGCCGTCACGCCAGTCGAAGGCGAGCGCTGCGGCGGGGTCGGGCAGCACCCGGCCCCCCGCCGACCTCAGGAAGGTCGACCCCTCCTCCTCCGGCAGGCGGACGAGCCCGTCGGGCCCGAGCACCTCGATCCGCCCCTCCCAGAGGCGCCAGCCGCGCGCCGCGTAGAGCGCGGCCCCGTCGTCGGACGCGGACAGCGCGCCGAAGGCGTACGCCCCGTCGATCACCCGCTCCAGCTCGGCCATGAGCCTGCCCGCGAGCCCTTGGCGCCGCCGGTCCGCGCGGACGCCGACACCTTCGACGTAACCGACCCGGTACGAGCGGCTCCGATGGAGGGCGCGGCGCATGATGACGCTCCCGTGGGCGGCCACACCGCGCTCGTCCTCGATCCAGGCGTGGATGCCACCGAGGGCGTGATCCCAGTCCTCGTCGGAGAATCCGCCGCCGAAGGCGGCGTCGAGCATCTCCCGCAGGGTGCGCAGGCGCTCGGGTCGGAGTTCATGGGTGGGGGCGAGACGCAGCGAGTCGGTCACGCCGCCAGTCTGCCATCGGACACCCCCTCCTCTCTAACCTTCTATTTCCCCTTGACAGGTTGATCAATGGCCGCTTGACTCCCTCACGTAACCACCAAAACAGTAATGAGGGGTTAGAGCGATGAACGTGCGACGCCAGGTCCACCAGGTGCACCACCACACCGTCCTCGTCCGGGGCCACGCGATCCACTACCGGGAGGCCGGCCCGGCGGAGGCGCCGGTCCTGCTCCTGCTGCACGGCTTTCCCACCAGCTCGCACATGTTCCGCGACCTGATCCCCCTGCTCGCCGACCGGTTCCGGCTCATCGCCCCCGATCACCTGGGCTTCGGCCGCAGCGCCGCGCCCACGGCCGATGAGTTCGACTACACCTTCTCCGAACTCGCCGCGCTCACCTCGGAGTTCACGGAACTGCTCGGGCTCGACCGGTTCGCGCTCTACATCCAGGACTACGGCTCTCCCATCGGCCTGCGCCTGGCCCTGGCGCACCCCGAGCGCATCACCGCGATCGTCACCCAGAACGGCAACGCGTACGAGGAGGGCCTCGGGGCCGACGCGTGGGCTCCGGTCCTGGCGCTGATCGCCGACCGCACCCCGGAGACGGAGGCCCCCGTCCGCGCGATCCGCTCGCTGGAGGGCATCAAGTGGCAGTACGAAACGGGTGTCCCGCCCCAGTACCGCGACCTCCTCAGCCCCGACGCCTGGCACCACGACGCCGCCCTGATGGCCCGGGAGGGCCAGGACGCCGTCCAACTCGACCTGATCGCCGACTACGGCTCCAACTTCGCCCTCTACCCTGCCTTCCAGGAGTACTTCCGCACGAGTCAGGTGCCGCTGCTCGCGGTCTGGGGCGAAGGCGACGAGGTCTTCGTCCCGGCGGGCGCGGAGGCTTTCCGCCGCGACCTCCCGAACGCGGAGATCCACCTCCTGCCGACGGGCCACTTCGCCCTGGAGACCCACGCGCCGCGCATCGCCGAGCTGATCGGCGATTTCCTCGAACGCGCTGTCGGCCCCTCTGTGTAGGGTGAATCGGGCTGGCGCCAGTCTCAACGGGGGTGGATATGGCGTTCGACGACGAGTGGTCGCAGATCAAGGCCGACACGACGAGCATGCGGCTCAACCAACTCGATAGAGGCGGCGGGAGTGGCGGGGGAGGTACGGGCGCGCCGGATCTGAAGACCGCACCGGCCGAGAAGAAGGCGGCGGCCAAGGCGATCCATGAAATCCTGGAGCCTGACACAAGGTCCGCCGGGGACCACGCGGACGCGTCGACCACCGCCGCTAAGACGGAGTTGGCTGGCTGGCAGACGGCCTCCGCCCTGAAGACCGTCGAGGAGACCTGGGCCGGGCAGGTGAAGATGCTGCTCGGCCGGCTAGGCGGCGAGAAGGCGGCCCTCAGCGGATCCGGACTCTCCTTCCAGGCCCAGGAGTTGAGAACCCTCGACGGTTTCCGACCGCTGGCCCCCGCCCCGAAGGAGTGACCCGCCGTGCTCACGTACCACGAGGTCATGACGACCGACTTCGGCAAGCTGACCACCGCGGCCACCGCCTGGGACGGCATGGCCGACAAGTTCGAGACGCTGGAGACGACGTACGAGAAGAAGGTCCAGTCGACCACCACGAGCGGCGTCTGGCTGGGTCAGGCGCAGCAGGTGGCGGCTCCCAACTTCGCCGTCACCCGTAACGAGTACAACAGCGCCCAGATCCAGGCACGGGCCGTGGCCATGCTGCTGCGGGAGGCGGCCACACTCTTCACCGAGCTGAGGGGCAAGGTGAAGGACGCGGTCGCCGAGGCTGTGGCGGCGGGCATGAAGGTCAGCGAGGGCGGTGTCGCCTCGTACGACTTCTCCAAGGTCGACGCGCAGGAGGCCCGTGCGATCCGCCACGACCCGGACCTCGCCGGGGTGGAGCGCTCCTGGACGCGACGGATCCAGCAGGCGGTGGACGCCTTCGAAGAGGCCGACAGCGGGGTAAAGCTCGCGCTGATCGACGCGGTGACGGACACGAACTTCCAGGACGGCACGTTCGGCGGCTTCAACGGCAGCCGCCCGTACTCCTCCCTCAAGGAGGCGGCCGCGGCCGAGAACATGCCCAAGGACCGGGCGAAGGTCGCGGAGTGGTGGAGCAAGCTGGACCCGGTGACGCGCGGGATCCTGCTGGAGGAGCGGGGCGAGGAGCTGAAGAAGGCGGGAATCCTGGACGCGTTCAAGTACCGGTGGAAGCAGCCGGACGAGGGCGCCGGACCATTCGGGGTGGAGGAGCCCACCCAGCACGACTACTGGATCCTCGCCCAGGCGAAGGGAGTCCAGGGCGGCGGTGACGTCTTCGGGCAGAGCATGGCGAGCCGCAACATGGCGCACTATCTCGGAGCGACCGGCGAACCGCTGACGCTGGACGTGGACCGCTTCCTCAAGGACGAGCCGACGTTCAAGGCGTCCATCGAGGGCAACCACCTCGGTCGCCACCAGGACGCCTGGCGGCAACAGGCCTTGGACGCCTTCGAGAAGTCCGGCGGAAAGCCGGTGGCCATCCCGGTGGAGAGCAGGACCACAAGCCAGAACCTCCCCGACGGCACCGACTGGTACTACGCGGTGAACGGACACCAGCAGAACGTCTCGGGCGTCGTCAGCGTCACCCCTGGCACCGACGGCAAGCCCAAGGTGTCCCTCGACTACCAGGTCAATGTCTGGGACCGGTACAACTGGGACCAAGGGAAGTCGGTCAACATCGGCCCCATCCACATCCCCGACACCGACTTGCAACGCCTGCACACGACCGGCCTTGCACAGGAGTACGACATGCGAGGCTCCAGCTCCGTGCACCACCAGGACCTGACCGACGGGCCCGGCCCTGCCTCGGTGCCCGAGGTGGATCCGGGCCGTGAAGGCACGCGCAAGGACCCGGAGCGCGGCCGGGAGGAGAACCGATGATCAGGTCCCGCCTGGGACAGGCAGTGGTCATGGCAGCCCTCGCCGGGCTGCTCGGTGCCTGTTCGTCGGACGCGGCGGAGCGGGACGCGGCTCGCTCCCAGTACTGGGACGAGAAGGCAGGGGCCCCCGAGGCGGCCGCGTTCATGAGGGTCGACGTGCCGGCGGGAGCCACCGAGGTCAAGGGCGCACTCCAGGTGAACTTCCAGGACGACGCCTACCTGCTGTCCTTCGCCACGACCCCGAAGGCCGCCGAGGCGATCGGGAAGCAGTTCGAAGCGCAGGAGCCGCTGGAGGTCAGGGCCCCGCTCAGCACGCCGATCCCTCCCGGCACCCCCTTCGCCCACCTCGGGCTGCCCGAGCCGGACACGCTGCAGGGGGTGCGCTGGGCCGGTGTCTGCCCGCCCTGTGTCGACGACAAGCGGCGCAAGCACATCGCGTGGATCGAGGTCTTCCTCCAGAAGCTGGACGCCGACCGGACCCGGGTCTACCTGCGCGCCTGGTGACCCCGTCCCCCGACCCCCGCCACCGCATGAGAACCGCCCCCGTCCTCGGTTGGGGGACCCAGGAGGGGGGCGGTGTCAGGGGGCCTCTGCGAGGCGGGGGCGTCAGCCCATGTGGGGGTAGCCGTACTCGGTCGGCGGGACCAGCGTCTCCTTGATCGCGCGGGTCAGCGTCCAGCGCATCAGGTTCTGCGGGGCGCCGGCCTTGTCGTTCGTGCCGGACGCGCGGCCGCCGCCGAAGGGCTGCTGGCCGACGACGGCGCCGGTCGACTTGTCGTTGATGTAGAAGTTGCCCGCGGCGAAGCGGAGCTTCTCCATCGTGTACGCGGCGGCGGCGCGGTCGCCCGAGATGACCGAGCCGGTCAGGGCGTAGTCCGAGACCGACTCCATCTGGGTCAGCATCTCGTCGTACTTCTCGGGAGAGCTGTCGTCGTAGACGTGCACCGCGAGGATCGGGCCGAAGTACTCGGTCGTGAAGACCTCGTTCTCCGGGTCGGAGCACTCGATGACGGTCGGGCGGACGAAGTAGCCCTCCGAGTCGTCATAGCTGCCGCCGGCGACGATCGTGCAGGTCGGGTCGGCCTTCGCGCGGTCGATCGCGGCCTTGTTCTTGGCGAAGGAACGCTCGTCGATCACGGCGCCGATGAAGTTCGTCAGGTCGGTGACGTCACCCATCTTGATGCCGTCGACCTCGGCCGCGAACTCCTCCTTGAAGCCGTCGTTCCAGATCGAGGCCGGAACGTAGGCGCGCGAGGACGCGGAGCACTTCTGGCCCTGGAACTCGAAGGAGCCGCGGGTCAGCGCGGTCTTCAGGACGGCGCGGTCGGCGCTCGGGTGGGCGACGACGAAGTCCTTGCCGCCGGTCTCGCCGACGATCCGCGGGTAGGAGCGGTACTTCTCGATGTTGTTGCCGACCGTCTTCCACAGGTGCTGGAAGGTCTTGGTCGAGCCGGTGAAGTGGATGCCGGCCAGGTCGCGGTGGTTCAGGGCCACCTCGGAGACGGCGATGCCGTCACCCGTGACCAGGTTGATGACGCCCTTCGGCAGGCCGGCCTCCTCCAGGAGCTCCATGAGGAGCACGGCGGAGTGGGTCTGGGTCGGGGACGGCTTCCAGACGACCACGTTGCCCATGAGGGCGGGGGCGGTGGGCAGGTTGCCCGCGATGGCCGTGAAGTTGAACGGCGTGATCGCGTAGACGAAGCCCTCCAGCGGGCGGTGGTCCAGCCGGTTCCACACGCCCGGGGAGTTGGCCGGCGGCTGCTCGGCCAGGATCTGGCGGGCGTAGGCCACGTTGAAGCGCCAGAAGTCGACGAGCTCGCACGGGGTGTCGATCTCGGCCTGCTGGGCGGTCTTGGACTGGCCGAGCATGGTGGAGGCGGCCAGCGTCTCGCGCCAGGGACCGGCGAGCAGCTCGGCGGCGCGCAGGATGATCGCGGCACGGTCGTCGAAGGACATCGCGCGCCAGGCCGGGGCCGCGGCCAGGGCGGCGTCGATGGCGTCCTGGGCGTCCGCCTCCGTGGCAGCGGCGAAGGTGCCGATGACGGCCTTGTGGTTGTGCGGCTGTACGACGTCGAAGCGCTCGCCACCGCCCATGCGCTTGACGCCACCGATGGTCATCGGCAGCTCACGCGGGTTCTCGGCCAGCTCCTTGAGCTTGGCCTCCAGACGGGTGCGCTCGGCGGAACCGGGGGCGTAGCTGTGCACCGGCTCGTTGACCGGAGCGGGGACCTGGGTGACAGCGTCCATGAGTCTCGTAACTCCTTGTGAGAGGTGGGCTCAGCCCTTGGTGAGGATGGAGCGGGCGAAGAAGAGGAGGTTGGCCGGCTTCTCCGCGAGGCGGCGCATGAAGTAGCCGTACCAGTCGGTGCCGTAGGCCGTGTAGACGCGCATGCGGTGGCCTTCGGCGGCGAGCCGGTTCTGCTCCTCGCTGCGGATGCCGTACAGCATCTGGAACTCGTACTCGTCCAGTTTGCGCCCGGCGCGGCGGGCGAGCTCCTGGCCGATGGAGATGAGCCGCGGGTCGTGCGAGCCGATCATCGGGTAGCCCTCGCCGTCCATGAGGATCTTCATGATCCGGACGTACGCCTTGTCGATCTCGGGCTTGTCCTGGATCGCGACGGAGGCGGGCTCCTTGTAGGCGCCCTTCACGATCCGGACGCGGGAGCCGTCGGCGGCGAGGCGGCGGGCGTCCTCCTCGGTGCGGAAGAGGTACGCCTGGATGACGCAGCCGGTCTGCGGGAAGTCCTTCCGCAGCTCCTGGTGGATGGCGAACATCGAGTCGAGGGTGGTGTGGTCCTCGGCGTCCAGCGTGACCGTGGTGCCGATCTCGGCGGCGGCCTCGACGACCGGGCGGACATTGGCGAGGGCCAGCTCGTGCCCTCCCTCCAGCGCCTGGCCGAACATCGAGAGCTTGACGGACATCTCGGCGCGGGCGCCCAGGCCCAGCTCCTTGAGTCGGCCGATGAGCTCCAGGTAGGCGTCCCGGGCGGCGTAGGACTGCTCGACGGTGGTGATGTCCTCGCCGACGACGTCGAGGGTGACCTCCAGGCCCCGGCCGGTGATGTCCTCGACGATCGGGATGACGTCCTCGACCGTCTCACCGGCGATGAACCGGTCGACGACCTGCTTGGTCCCGGGGGCGGCCGACACGAAACGGCGCATTCTGTCGCTGCGGGACGCGGCGAGGATCACGGGACCCAGCACGGGGCACCTCCTGAAGGACGGAGTGTTGAAAACGTCCTGTACCCGAACGTACGGAACAGATCGGGAACAGCACGGAGAACCACCGTGAAACCTAAGGATCGCTCCGATCCTCGGCCATCGACAGCTGTCACGCATCTGTGGACGGCATCTCAGACATCTGTATGAAGCCTGGCGCGATGGGTGCGAGAATGGCGGCGTGAAGGGCGATTACCAGGAGCTGGTGGACGAGATCTCGGCGCTGCTCGGCGCCCCGGCGACGCTGGAGAACCGGGATTTCGGTCTGATCGCCTTCGGGGCCCACGACAGTGACGACGACAGCGCCATGGACCCGGTTCGCACCCGCTCGATCCTGACCAGGAAGTCGACGCCCGCGGTCCGCGCCTGGTTCGAGGGGTTCGGCATCACCCGGGCCACGGGCCCGGTGCGCATCCCCGCGGCGCCGGACGCGGGCGTCTTCCGGGACCGGCTCTGCCTGCCGGTACGCCACCGGGGCGTCGTCCTCGGATACGTCTGGCTGCTCGACGCCGAACCGGGTCCCACGCAGGCCCGGCTGACCGCGGCGATGGAGGTCGCGAACCGGATCGGCGGCCTCCTCGCGGACGAGGAGCGGGCAGGCGCCGACCTTTCCCGGGAGCTGCGGGCGAGCCTGACCGCCGAGCGCGGCTGGCAGTACGACATGGCGCTCGCGGCCCTGCGCACGGCGCTGGGCCCGGACGCGGAGGGCCTGCACGCTCTGGTCTGCGTGGCCCCCTGGCCGGACGAGGACGGCCCCTCCTCCCGCACGGTGCCGAGCGCGGCGGCGCTGTGCACGGTCCCCTGGGGCGGTACGGCTCCGCTCGGCGAGCGGGGCGGGAGCGGGAGCGGGAGCGGCATCGCCGGCGGAGGCGGCGCCGGGACCGGAGGTGGAGCGGTCGGCCCGCGCGGAGGCGCCCCGGACCGGGACCGGGACGACGCGGCCGCAGGAGGCGCGGGCGGCGGTCCGACCGGATCCACCGCGCCCCGGGCG
>NZ_JAGGOS010000080.1 GCF_018614205.1 Streptomyces sp. ISL-36
GGCCTCCCCGTCCGACGGGCCGGCCGCCGAAGCCGGCACCGCCGATGCCGACGACGCGGCTGGTGGCGCGTCCGCCGGGGCGAGTGCGGCGTGGGAGCGGGTGACGGCCGCCGCGGACGTGCTGCGCGACGAGCTCAACCGCCCGGGCCGGTATCACCAGGCGCGGGCGCGGGGCATCGTCGAGCGGCTGATGAAGGTGGAGCTCGGTGCGGCGCAGGAGACGGCGCTGGATGTGTGGGGGACCGTCTACGGGGTGGCCTCGGGGATCCTGCACGGCCGTGCGGCCCACGCCGGCGAGGCCGCCGTCCTGTACGCGGACATCCTCGGCGCGGCCCGCAACCTGCTGGTGCCGCTCCCGGACCGTGCGGCCCGTGTCCTGGAGCTGGTCGCCCTCCAACACCCGGAAGCCACCGAGGCGAAGGAGCTCGCCGGCTGGGCGGACCCGCGCGCCACCGACTACTTCTTCCGCTCCGGCCCGGCCACGGCGTGGCTGAACGTGCTGCAGGAGCACGCGCCGCACCTGCTGATGCCGGACGGGGCGGCCGGCGGACGGTGGCCGGCCGCCCCGTTCCTCGACCACGTCGCCGCCGCCGACCCGGATGCCGTCCGCACCTGGCTGAGCGAACCCGCCGACCAGGGTGCCCCCGGTGTCCTGCGGGCCCAGCAGATCGCCGCCACCGGCCGCCTCGCCCTTAACGCGCTGCTGGGCGTGGCCGTACGCCGCTGGGACGCCGTCGATGCCGCCCAGCTCCAGGCCGTGTTGGCCGGCCCCGGTGTCCGGGACGGGGGCGGCCTGGAGGTGGGGGCGACCCTGCGCCTGGCCGCGAGGTGGGCCCGCGCGGTTCCGCGCGCCGAGCGGACGGGGCAGTGGATCGGTGTGGTGGAGGAGCTGCTGACCGGCGCGGTCGAGGACGAGCACACCGGCCACCTGGCACTGCGGACCGTCGCCGAACACGCCGCCGCCGAGACACAGACCTCCGGCGGCGCCGCCGGGGAGCCTGCGGCGGCCGGTGTGGTGGACGAAAAGCAGATGCGCGAGCTGGCCGCCCTGGAAGGCGCGTCCCGTCTACCCGATCACGACGTCGCCATGCTGGTACGGGAGTTGGCATGCACCGCCTACCCGGCCGGCCACCGCGGCCCCGCGCACCGCAACATCGGCGCCGTCCGGGTGGTCCTGGCCAAACTGCTCGCCCACGACGTCGAGTTGACCGCCGAGGAGGCCCGGCCGGTCGTCTTCCACGCCGACCTGGACCGGGTGCGCCTCGGTGACACCGCGGCGTTCGGCGGGCCGCGGCTGGCGCGCGCCGTGCTGGACGTGGCCGCGGCGGACGCGGACGCCGGCACCGGCCTGGCCCAGCGCACCCGCCAGTTCCGGCGGGTGGCCGGCCTCGATGCCCGCCTCCACACCCGCCTGATGGCCGCGCACCTCGCCCACCGTCCACCGGCCGCCGGCGCCCTGGACGGCCAGGAATGGTGGCAGGAGGGCCTCGCGCTCGTCCCGCATGCCCTGGCCGCCGGTCCCGACCCGGAGCCGGCCCGCCTCGTCGAGCTGCTCCTCGCCGCCTGCCCGCCCGAGCACACAGCGCAGCTGGAGTCGGACGTCCGTACGGCCCTGGGCACCCCGCCGCCCGCCGCCCTGGTCGAGGAGGTGCTGCCCGCCGACGCCGACCAGGCCGACGGGAGGGCCAAGCCGCTCGCCGGCTGGCTGCGGGTGTGGGACTGGTCGCCCGTCCTGACCTCCACGGTCCTTCAGGGCTGGGAGCCGTTCCTCCAGGCGCTGCGCCGCCTGGAGTCCGCCGGCCCGTCCGACCCACGCGCCCAGGCCGTGCTGGAACCGAGCAAGACCACCACGGCCCTTCAGGCCGAGAACCTGGTGGAACTGGCGGCCGGACAAGGGCCGGTGGCCACCGCGGCCCGGATCGCCGCCGCCCCGGACGCCGGCGACGACGGGTACGCCATGGTGCTGCACCGCCTCGTCGCCGCCGACCCGGCCACCTGGACGACCGACGTGCCCGCCGTCCTGGCCGCCCTCAAGCTGCCGGAGCTCGCCGCGTTCTACCTCGCCGCGGCAGCCGCCCACGCCGACCACCCCGGCGCCTTCCCCTCCGGCGCGCTGCCGGCGGCCGTCGCCGCAGCGCTCGAGGTACGCCGCGGCCTCGGCGAGATCGCCCCCACCGTCGGCTCCGACGGCGTACGGCGCCGGCCCGCCGGGGTGTTCTTCGCCGACCAGGCGCTGTTCGACTTGCTCACCGCCGCCTGGCGCGCCGATGCCCTCGCCGGTGACCAGGACAAGGACGCCATGGCGTACCTGAAGGCACTGGTCACCCCGCTCACCCGCCCCGACGGGGCCACCGCCCCCGCCGCGGAGACCAAGGACGGCACCACCACCTCGGTCACCGCTACCCCGGCCCCGGCCGGCGGCCCGGGCGCCGCTGCTTCGGGAACCGCAGGAGAGGCGACGACGCCGACGCTGGTGGGATCGGATCCGGAAGTCCGGGCGCTGGGCTGCCTGCTGGAGTACGCCGTCCACCAGGCCCGGCCCGCCGGCGAGATGCCCGAGGACGTCCTGGACACGATCGCCGGCGTCCTCGCCGCGCACGCCGGCCAGGAGGCGGTGGCCACCGCGATCGGGGTGCACCTGCCGCCCCTGCACCGGTACGCGCCCGCGTTCGCCTCCGCCCACCGCACCGCCCTCTACGGGATCGAGCCCGGCCGGCCGTCGCCGGCCGCCTCCTGGCTGCGCTGGGGAGGCCCCGACGGGCAGCTCCTCGCCGCCCTGGACCGCGCCGAGCTCCTCGCCGCGCTGCGCGAGGTGCCCGGCGCCGCCGAGCACCTCGCGCACGCCCTCCTGGCCGACCCCGCCCTCCTGGGCGAACCCGCCGCCTGGTGGACCGAGTTGGCGGCCGGCCCCGGCGACGGCGTGGCCGCGGTCTCCCGCCTGCTGGAGGCGATCGCCGCCCGCACGCCGCACACCGGCGACGACGGCCCGCTCCCGCCGGCCGAGCAGACGCGGGTGGGGGCGGCGGTGGACCTGTGGCGGGCCGCGCTCGCGGCCGGCCTGCCACAGGGGGCGCTGGCCGGTGCGGGTGCCTTCGCGGACGCGGCCGTGGAGGAGACTGTGTGGCTGGAGCTGATGCGGGCGAGCGCTGAGCACTCCCCGGTCCTGACCGACGCCGATCTCGTCGCCGACCGCGCCGCCGCCCACCCCGACCGCGCCGACGCCCTGCTGCTGGCCGCGCTGCTGGTGGCCCAGGCGCCCGGGACGTGGCGGGAGACGGCCGTACGACGCAACGCCCGCGCCCTGCTGGACGCCGCAACCGCGCTGTCCCCCGGCGAACTCCCCCACGGGGTGGGGGAGTTGAGGGCGGCGCTGGTCAACGCGGGCGACGTCGGCGCCGCTGCCCGCCGGTGAGCCGCCCGGCGCCGCGCCCGGCCCACCGCGGCGCCGGCCGCAGCCGTTCACGAGTACGAGCACGAGCCTGAAGGGAGCCGACATGCTGGGAATCCGCGTCCACATCAAAGGGCCGGCCCGACAGAAGATCGGCGCCGAGCTGAAGAAGGCGTACGACAAGGGAGCCTCGGTGCGGACCCTCGCCCAGGGCTGCAACAGGTCCTACGGCTTCGTCCACCGCCTGCTCACCGAGGCCGGCACCACCATGTGCTCGCGCGGCGGCCCGAACAGTCGGAGCCGGACAGCCCGTTGACGCGTGACGCCACCCCGGATACGCCCCCGCGACGGCGTACGACGCGGGAACGCTGCTCCGGAACGGTTCCGGCCCCCGGCGACGTGATGTCACCGGGGGCCGGATCGTGGTAGCGGGGGCGGGATTTGAACCTGCGACCTCTGGGTTATGAGCCCAGCGAGCTACCGAGCTGCTCCACCCCGCGTCGGTCTGACCAGGGTAGTGGATGCCGGCGGGACCGGCGGGGTATTTCGCGCTGCGGCGCGGCGGAAGCTGCGTAGCGCGGTGCCGGCGGCGAGCGGGCATCCGGCCGGGGCAGCGGAGTTGAGGACGTCGCTGGACGGTTCTGGGCGTCGCCCGGGTCTGAACGGTCGTACGACCGCGTCGGGCAGCTGCTCCCGTTCGCACGACGGTCACCGGCTCGCGGTGCCGTGAGCCCGCCCAGCGGAGGCACGCTGATGGTCTGCGGGGCAGTGTCAGTCGAACGTCGTCGTCCGAGCGTCAGTGGCGCAGGCGCGGCGATCTGGTCATTGACACTGACGGGTGGCGCTCACTCCGTTGCTGGCATGAGTGACGAAGAGCCATGTCATTCTCACGCCGACCGCCACGAGGGCCGACCAAAGAAACCCGAGCACAAGAAAAACGAGCTCCGAATTAGATCCTGATATTCTGCTTCGCGACACAACGATTCACCTCTTTGGAGAACACCATCCGGAGAGGATCAGTACAGAATACCCAACACCCCACCAGAAAGCAGATAATGTAACGCGAGTGAATACACCAGAAATGTGCGCCGCTCTCGGTGAGTTACATAATCCCTCTGGTGTCTTCGGCCGGTGGATCTGAGTAGAGGGTGGATCTCTGGCCTGGGGCTTCGCGGAATGAGTGGTCGTGTTCGGGTCGGTGTTGCTCATTTGTTCTGAGTCGTACGGGAACGCCTTACACGGGTGAACTGGGGTTTCCTGGTTGTCGCTGTGTGCTGCGCAGGTTGGTTGAGCAGTGCGCAGTTTCGTTGGCCACCGATATGTGATGGCTATGGGGTGGGGTTGGTATGGCTATGGGGTGGGGTTGGTGTCGAGCCAGGTAGTGGGAAGGGGAGGCTCCGTGCCTGGTCTGGGTGCTGACTTCCGGCTTCCCTTCCTGTCCTTTCGGCGTGCCTGGATGTGTGATGAGGGCTGCGGAGGGGGTGGTTGGTAGCCGAGTTCGGTGAGCTCGGTGGGGCCTGGGGCGTAGGGGCTGTGCCGGTAGGGCCATCGCTCACGGGCGCGGGGGTTGCGGCCGGGTGTGTAGCTGACACGGTCGCCGAACCGGTCCGGGTACAGGGCGGGGTTCTCGAGCCAGGGCCGGCCCAGGAGGGAGGCGACGGCGGTGTGGAGGGGGTGGGTGTGTCCGGGGCGTTCGAGGACGTGGAGCGCACGGGGGTGGTGGGCGAAGAACTGGGCGAGGGTGATGGTCTCGGGATAGCTGACAGCTTCTCGGGCGAGGGCGTACCAGAGGCGGGCGCGCTTGTTGTTGCCGATGCGGCGGGCGCGTGCGGGCCAGATGCGTTCTTCTGAGGGTGCGGCGCGCCGCCAGTTCTCGGTGAGGTTCATGGCCAGGGTGAGGGCGTGGTCGGCGGCTGCGCCCCAGCGGCGGAGAAACCGGATGTGGAGGCGATGGGCGGCGAGGATTTCGGGGGTCCGTGTGAGGTCGGCGTGCTCGATGGGCAGCGCCATGCCGGCGAGGGTGTGGCGGCCGAGCATCCAGGTGTGGTGGCGGCGGCAGACGAGGCGGGTGTCGGGCAGGTACTGCGGGACGGGGTGGGGGTCGCCGGTGCGGGCGATCGTGCAGCGGGGGCAGCCGGTCACGGCGTGCGCAGAGGCCAGGCGGAGCCGGGCGCGGGCGGACTGCGGGTCGGGTTTGTCGCGGTAGCGGTTCCATTCGGGGAGCGCGTGGGCGAGGTGTTCGTCCGGGATGCCGGCGAACGCTGCGATCAGGCGGCGGCTGGGTGCGTTGAGGTAGAGCTCGATGCTGGTGTAGGGGCCGTGCGGCTGGGCGCAATCCTTGTTCGCCTGGGGCCGGGGGATGCCGAGGGCGTGGAGGAGTTCCGCGGTGGTCAGGTGATGTCGGCGTGCCAGGCGCTGGATGTACGAGGTGGTGGTCTCCCACTGCAAGGGGGCCACGCGCCAGATGCTGGGGTGCGGGAGGGCGTGGTGCGCGCGCGGCATCTCAGGTCTGTGCCGGTGGGCGCGCGGCCTGTTCGGCGAGTTCGTCGAGGTCAATGTCGTCGAGCAGCCGCTTGGTGATCTTCTCACTGCCGTCCAGGATGGCGGCGATCGCTGCTTCCCGGACGAGGGCGGAGAGGCTTCCGATGCGGCCGCCGGTGCGCTGGTGGAGGTAAGGGGCGTGCCGGGTGAGGGTGTCGGGGCGGTGTGCTTGGAGGCGTAGGGCTTGGTCCATGCCGCGGACCAGGCCTTCCCAGGCGGTGCGCTGTGTAGGGCTGCCGTACGCCAGCGGCGGGTTGCGCACCATCTTGAACCGTCCGGCGAGCTGCGCGCCGCGACTTCCCGTCAGGAGCGGGGAGGCCTCGATGGCGACGCCGGCGTAGACGAACGTTGCGGGGAGGCGCTCGCTGAGGTGCTTCATCTGGTCGGAGGTCTCAGCACCGATGCGGGTGCGGGTATTGAGCAGATGGACGTCGTCGACGAGAACGAGCTGGGTCGACAGATCACGTAGTGCACCGCAGACGATGTCGGTGATCCGTGCTTGGTTCATTGTCTTGCCGATGGGCAGGTCGAGGAACCGGGCCAGTTCGGACACGAGCATTTTCGGGGTCGCTGCCGGGGGGACGGACAGGAAGGCCACTGGCAGTCGCTCGTCGAAGCTGTTGTGGCGGGCCCGGTCGGCGAGGTGGAAGGACCGGCCGAGCTGCTGCAGGGTGGTGGTCTTTCCTGTGGTGGGCGGCCCGGAGATCAGTAGTCCTCGCCGGGCGGTGCCGTTGTGCCGCCAATTGAGGATCATGAGCCGGCGCAGGGTGAGGGAGATCTTGGCCATGGCCGGGGTGGAGAGGATCACGAATTGAGAGTGGTAATCCAGACGCTCCTCGGCGTTCCATGGTCCGGTCCCGGGCAGACAGGGTGGTTCGGTGTCGACGAACCGTGTCCATTCGCGCCAGGTCGTCGGTGACGCGTACGGGTTGTTGTCCGTCTCCTGGTCGGCGGCCGTCACCACTGCTGCGCCTCCTGGTGGGCGTCGAAGATGCTCCAGGCTCCGGCCGATGCTGCTGTGCCGGCGGAACCCGGGACAGGGGGCGTGTTCTCGTCCGCAGGCGGAAGGTGCTCGGCGGGGCCTATCGGCGGGTTGGTGTCCGCGGTCCGTCGCCGTGCGCGTCTGGTTCCTGCCCGCTGGCTCGGGACGTCGGCGAGGCTGCTGCCTTTATCGGAGTGGGTGGCGCTTGCTTGTCCTGTGTGGGCGCGGCGGAGTAACTCGTCCAGGTGACGGGCGAGGTGCTCTTCGTGCTCGGCCCGGTCCGTACGCCGTGTGGCCATGGTGCGGATGTGCCGCCAGGTGGTGTCGGTGAAGGGCTTCGACACCAGGCTCCGGTGGATCCACTCGGCCTGCGCCCAGCCGTCTGGGAGCCTGACCCAGCACTGCCAGGGCTCGTAGGGGTTGTGGTGGACTTCCCATTTGCCGTCCGCAGCGGGGGAGCGGTGCCGGTGTCCGTTGAGCGCGGGGCCGTCGTAGGTGCGGTACTCGAACCGGATGCCTTCGTCTGTGATCGCGCATCTGCGGGAGGGCAGCAGCTCGATCCAGTCTGCTCCGGTCAGAGGGATGGGTACGTGCCCCGCGATGCCGGTGAGCGCGGCCCACATCTCGTTGGGGGTGAGCGTCAGCCGAGGCATGAGGGGATGCCGCAGCCGCGCATGGCGCCGTTCCTACCACCCGCAGACGATCCACTCGTCCAGCAGGTCCTGCAGCTGAGGCATCGTCCAGCATGCCTCGTCCTCCACGTTGCTGCCGCGTGTGGCGAGGCGGTTTCCGGTGTAGCCGGCGACGTACTGAGCGAACAGCGTGCCGATCGCCCCGAAGCCCCGCTCCACCTGCCCCTTGGCGTGCCCGGACGCGGGGGGACACGGCTGGACGGTGATTCCTAGGTGTTCGGCGGCCGCGAGGAAGCAGCGGGACACGAACACTTTGCCCTGGTCGATGACCACGGTCGACGGCCGGATCACCGGCCTGGCCGCGGCCCCCTGCACGCGGGCGTCGATGGAGGCGAGCCGAGTGTAGGGGATGACGGAAGCGGCCATGGACAGGTACTCGGGCCAGTCGGGCCGCATCGGCTGCGGCACCAGCGTCTGGGCCAGGAGCACGGCTGCGTCCACTGCCTTGGTGCCCTTCGGGCGCAGGAGGGCGGCGGTGATGCTGCGGGTGGCCACGTCCACCGCCATGGTCAGCTCCGGCCGCCGCGCTTTCCCGTCCTCGCACACGACCATCACGTCCAGCAGAGTGCTGTCCATCATCACCATCTCCCCGGGCAGCGTCGCGGCCGTGGGAGTGAACACCGGCACCGGCCGGGACGTGCGTCGGCGCTGCCCTTCGGCCGTCAATGCCAGTCCTTCTTGCTCGGCGACCGCCCGTACCAGCCGGTTGAACGTGGCCACCGGGGGCACCGCTACCTTCGGCCCTTGGGTGTCTTCCAGCAGCCACCCCACCCGGTGCCGCAGCCGGCTCAATGTTCCAGTCGAACGCCCCTGCTGCTCCTCCAGCGTCTGCTTGATCGCGGCGACCACGCGTGGATCGGCACGCCCGAACACAGAGCGCTCCCGCTTCCTCCGGCCGTCGATGAGACCCCATACTCCCTGCGCGCGGTAGCGGGCTCGCATCCTGCGCACGGTGGCCACGCTGACCTGCTCTCCAGATGCGGTCAGTTCGGCGGCCTTGGCCGCCTCCCGCTGGGCGAGCCGGTACACGGCCGGGTCGTATCCGTCTCGAGGCAGCTGCTCCCGGCCGGGTCCGGGGTAACCGGTCTCGACTTCCAGGACGTGCCGCTCCCAGGCCAGGGCTCTGTCCCGGACCGCGGTGTCGCACGCGTCCAAGGGGCCGTGGACCGGTACACGCCGCTGCCCTGGCAAGGAGCGGTCCAGGATGGTGAAGTCCTGTGCGGCAAGCACGTGAGTGAGCAGGAGTACCTGCACACCTGCGCCTTCTTCGGCGACCAGACGGCAGCGGGGTCCGTCCAGACCGGCCAGGACGTGGGCCTGTCCGTCGAACCGGATCCGGTCCCCGACTTCGAGGACGCCCCATGGCCTCTTCATCGCCTCGCTCCTTCACGGTGAGGCCCGGCTGGCACGGCGACCACAGGGGTCTTCTCGCTCAGGACGTGGTCCCAGGCCATACTGAGCAGGCCGTGCCAGAGCCCGTGGTAGACGGCGGGCAGCGTTGCGATTGGATCCCCGAGCCGCAGCGCGCCCTCGAGCAGGGCGATAGGCGAGGCGAATGCCTTGCGCAGCCGGGCTGCAGGGATATCCACCGAGCATCGGGGATGCCGGTAGACCGACAGCCAGCGCCCGTTGGCCAGAGCCACCGGATCTGCGGCATCCGCGAACCGGTGCTCCCAGCCCGCGTCCTTCGCACACAAGCCGGCCACCCGCGCCCGGCTGGCAAGCCGTGCGGACGGTCCGCTGCTGCCAGGGCAGTCCACCAGACGGATGCCCCCGTCCGCCAAGACAATAGCCAGGTCAGGAGCGTGTGTGACGGTCCGCCCTCCTTCCTCCCACACGAACTCCACCGGACGGCTCACCATGCCTGTCACTTGCGGATCCCGATCGAGCATCATGACTACGTCCCGCATGGCTGCGCTCCCGTACCCCACCAGACGGCTCGTGGTCGCCGACCACCACCATCCCGGAGCCAACCGTCGGCCCCGCCGTAGTGGGAAGCTACGTACCATCGGGCATTCCATGAGGCACAGCCCTCCTGCAGCGCTTCGCCACGGCCTCTGGACCATGACCCCGTCCGGCCCGGCGAACCGCACGTCCACTTGCCGCAGATGCACGCTGGCCCCTCCCATCGACCCCAGTGGTCCACTGGACCCAAGCCAGCCTCCGTCTGATCAAAAACGAATCGGCCAGCCTGCGCAGTGCGCATATGGACCGAGCCACACGATGCCGTGAAGCCTCTCCTGACCCACCCGCACCCGCCTCCAGACTCTGCTAGAGACCCCTGCGGAACCGGTGTACTGGTGGCTTGACGCCCGCCCAGGCAGGAGCGTTTCCCAGACGTAGAAAGGATGATCAGGCGGCACTGTCGGTGCTGGACGGCCGGACGTCTGGCGCGGGTCCGTCAGTGATCTGACTTAGCGTGCGCGCAAGGGTGGGCAGGACTTCGTGGTAAAGCGTTTCGTGTTCGCAACCGTCGCCGCCGCTTGCAGCGATTGCGGCGGCCAGGGCGCGCAGGGAGAGCGGTCCAGTGGCTGCGAGCCGCTCGGCGAGTTTTCGGTTCGCTTCCCTCTTTTCGGGTTTCTGGCGGTACTTCGTTCCCTGCCGGTACAGGTCGACGTCCATGCCGACGGGGGTGATGGGCCGGCCGATGCGTTCGGTGAGGTTGGCGATGATCTGGATGCCATGGGCGTCCAGGTCCTGCCAAGCGGCCACCGGCAGCGGTGCCATGGCCTTGAGGAAAGCGGCCAGGCCGTGCGTGGCGTAGCCAGCGCCCCATACACACAGCCACTGGTCTGCGACATCGGGGAGTTTGCACACCTGGGCGAAGGCGTCCTCGTTCTCGACCAGGAGCACGCCCACCGCTGAGCTGTCGATGAGCCCGAGGCTGCGCAGGCCGCCTGCGGGCAGGCCCAGCCAGGGGCGGCAGGCTGCGGCGTCGGCGATGACGGTATCGACGCGCCAGCGCAGGGGCCCGCGCATGCGCAGCTCGGTGTCGGTCTCTTCCACCGCCTGATCAAAGGGGCGGCCGACGAGGTTGGCGAACGCCTGCCGGCGTTGCGCTGTCCACGTGTACTTGGTGTCGCGCATGCTCTTGCCCGCCAGGACCTTGGCGGTCATCGGCTGCGGGTGGGACTGGGCGGCCCACCACACCGCGGCGGACCTGACGGCCACCTCGTACACCCGCCAGTCCTCGGTTCCGGTGGTGCTGCCCGCGGGGACCTGCAGTGTGCGGGCGGGGACGGTGGCGGCCAGCAAGGCGTGTTCGCTCGCGAGCTGGGGAATGCCTGCCATGGCGTGCAGCAGTTCGGCGTGCAGCCGTGAGGGGTCGGGGTGGCCTCGCAGCTGGGCGAGCTTGTCCTCTCTCAGCGATGCCCAGGACGGGGTCAGCTGCCAGGAGTCGGGGGTGAATCCGGTGGTCTGCACGACCTTGCAGCGCAGGACGACGGCGCCACAGCGGATGAGCGACACGGTCGTGCGCCACGCCTCTTCCTGGCCGAAGTCGGCCTGGATGGTGGTCCACCGCTTGCGGCTCCGGGTGGTCAGGACCTTGATCAGGTCACGGTCGGTCAGGCCGGCCGGCGGGTCGTAGGCGGGGACCGGGTCGGAGGCGATGAGGTCGACGACGGCGGGGTTGACGCGTCGTTTGCGGTCCACGGGTACGCGGGTGAGGACCTCGTCGCCGTCTTTTCGGGTGCGGGGCACGGTGACGGCGATGATCCCGGAGGGAAGTCCGTGCAGGGGCACTTCCCGCCGGCCGTGAGCTTCGCTGACCAGTAGGGCGGGGCGGGGGAGTGGGACGGTGGGCTCAGGCATGGGAGCGTCCTGCGGTGATCCAGTCGGCAGTCAGTTCCACGCGCTTGCGGTCGGAATCGTGTCCCCAGGTACGGGTGGGCTGGTTGTAGGCGTCGGAGGAGGAGGCGTGGACGAACCACAGCAGTTCGTCGCACACATCGGAGGCATCCACCAGCACACTGTCCTGGCAGGTGCCCAGGATGGTCAGGTGCTGGCGGCGCGCCACGTCCCGCAGCGCAGCGAGCATGTCCTTGCGGTTGACCTCGCCCAGGCTGTTGCCGAGCTCGTCCAGGATCAACACCCGCCCCCTGGTCTCGGCGTCGGCCAGTACCGCAGCCAGGACCAGCTGGATGGCGTGCACCTTCACCTGGGCGCCGTTGGCGTTCTCCCGGTAGTGCACGAAGGCGCCGCGCGGGGAGCGTTTCCAGCGCGGTGTCACCTGCCACCGCCAGGGCCTGGCGCCCTCGGGCCGCACGCTGGTGTAGTCCAGGCGTGCACCGTCACCGCCCCGCTGCAGGTCCAACGCATTGAAGGCGTCGCTGATCTGTGCGAACAGCACTTCGACGTGATGTTCGATCATGTCGTGCAGAGCCTGGAGAGTGTGCCCGCTGCGCTCTGCCGCACGAGTGAGCTTGGCCAAAGCCTCCTCGCGCAAGGAGCGGCCGGAGGTGATCCGGGCGGCTTCGACGGCATCCTTGTCGGAGTGGCCGTCCAGCCGGGTCTGCAACGGAGCGGCCACCTCGTCGAAGCCCGTGCGCGGCAGCGCGGACGCCTCCTCCTCCGCGAAGGCGTCCCGCAGGCGTTGCGCCAGGAGCAGGTCCTCGTCGACGACGCCGGCCACAGCTCCGGCCGGCAGACCGTAGTGCTCGTACGCGTTCCGCAGATGATCCTCGACGTTCCGCCGCAGGCGGCCGGGCCGGGGCACCGGTGTGCCGGGGGCGGTGACCTCCAGGAGTTCGGCTGCCTCCTCGGCGGGGGCGCCCCACAAACGCTGCCACTGCGGGTAGGAGATCTCGGCACGGGCTCTGCCCAGCGCGGTGTGCTCCTTGGCCCGCTCCTTGTATGTCTTGGCGGCCGCGTCCCGGGTGAGCTTCGCGGTCGTCACCGCCTGGGCGTGGGCCGTCAGTGCGTTTTGGGCCTGTTCCCACGCGTCGTGGCGCTCCTCCTCTGCGCTCCGGGCGGCGGTGGTTTTGCCGTCGGCCTCGGCGATCGTTTCGTCCAAGGAGAAGACCTGTTCTTCCAGGGCGGCCAGATCCCGCGCCGCCACGGCTGCCTTGTGCTCGATCTCGGCGACCTCGAACTCGGACTCAGCCGCGGCAAGGCCCTCAGCCGCCGTAGACACCTCGTCCTCGCAGCGGCGGCGGTGCGCGACGGCCTGTGCCACGCGGGCATCCCGTCCGGCGATCGGAGCCTGGAAGCCGCCGACGACCGCCAACGACAGCCCTGCGTCGTAGGCCGCGGGCGGGGCGTCCAGAGCCGTCGTGCGCTCCTGCAAAGTGCAGAAGAACCCGGCCAGCGCCCTGCCACTGCGCACACCCGGAGGCAGGGCACCCCCGCCACTGCCCGTCCCGTCGGCGGGGTCGGCGGCGACGACTTGGGCACCAGGCAGGCCGCGCAGAATTTCCCGGGCGCGTTCTGCCTGCCCGCACGGCACTACCACGGCGTCGCGCCAGGGCCACAGGCGCGCCTCCCACTGCGCACGGGCCGACTCCTCCAGCTGCAGCTGGTCCATCAGCCCTGCGGCGTTGACGCCGTGGCCGTCGAGGATCTCCAAGGCCTGGCCCGCGGCCCCGCTGCGTCCCTGCCGGGCCGCTTCCTCCAGCCGCTGAGCCCTGGACAGGGCGCTGTCTGTGCCGTCCTTCTGCTGCCGCGCCGAATACAGCACGTCTCTGGCGGCTTCCAGAGCGCTGTGGGCATCAGGGACCGGCGATCCCCGCCATACACCCGCGCTCGGCCGAAGGGGGGCCATACTCTGACGGATGACGTCCCGCCGGGTAGCCGCCGATGTCCTTTGTGCGGCGGCCTGCTCGGTGACCTGCTTGGCGTCCACCCACACCTGGCGGGCGGCGGCCGCTGCCGCGGCCAGTCCGGTGGCCGCCGTCAGCTCGCGCAGCTTCTCCTCGGCACCGCCGAGCAGCTCCTGCGCCTGCACCACCTGCTGCTCTTTCTCCTCTAGGTCCGCTGCCAGTTTCCGGTCGGCCTGGGCTGCCTCCAGGTAGCAGGCAGCCAGATAGCGCCGCCACGCATGGCTTCCGTCCTCCAGCGCGGTACGGGCAGCAGCACGTGCCCGCACGCCCTCCAGTACTGCCTCTTCGTCCGCCAAGGCCAGTGCGTGCTCGTCGCGCGCCTTCTCCAGCTGCGCAGCGTGCTCGAGCGCCTTGCCGCGGCGGGCAGCCTCCTGCTCCAGCAGATGAGTCATACCGGACAGGGCGATCAGGGCCTCTCCGATGTCATGCGGTTCCATCGCGGTCATCTGCTGGCTCAGCAGCGAGGGAACCGCCGGGCGCAGCGGCGTGTCGAGGTAGGTCAGGCATCGCGGTGCGTTGCCGTAGAGGGCATCGGCCATGCGGTGTGCCGACAGCCTGCTCGCACTGCCCAGCTCCTGCCAGAGAGCGTCTGCCTGCGCCGCCCGCTCGGCATCGTCGGCCGCATCGGCCACATGGATGCCTTCGGCCCAGTTGGCCAGGACGTATGGGGCGGACGCGGCGATGCGCACCCACACCGTCAGCGCTCCTTGCAGGGTGCCACTCGCAGCGAGTGCCTCGCGCCCGCCGGATGCGTCGGGCCTGTCGTGTGCGAAGACGCCGACCACGTAGCCGTGCGAGGCGGCTGGAATCTGCTGGGCCCGGTCCACCCCGGCCGCGTCGGGCTTGAACAGGATTCCGCTGGCGTCCCGCCCGTGGTTGGATTCCAACCGCCACTGGGGATCGGCCAACAGCAGCGAGACCGCGATGAGGAACGAGGTCTTGCCCGAGCCGTTGGAGTCGTCCTTCGGGCCCATCCCGGACACGGCGACGAACGTCTCGGGCACTACCGGCACCGCGTGAGTGGTCAGTCGGGCGATATCGAACGTCTGGACCGCCACCAGATGACGGTCACCGACGATGCCGCGGTGCTCGACGAGCTCGGGCAGTCCCTCCTGCCCGCCCTCGTCCTCGTCCGGCTTCTCGGTGCCGCGCTCGTGCCAGATGCCGTTCATCGTTCCTGTCCTTCCTGGCTGGCGACGCGGGCCCGGCGCCGCCAGATCGACTCGGCCATGACTCCCTGCGGCTCGGCCAGCAGCACCAACTGCTCGAACAGGTCGGCCTGGGCCGCCGGCGTCAGCCGCAGCAACTGGCTGCCTAGTACGATCCCCGAACCCGTTGTCCGCACTAGGTCGGCTGCGGTGAGACGGCTCAGCGCGGCATCCACAACCCGGTCGGGGACCGTGGACTGCTTCAGCCGCTCCCTGCTCACCGGCACCCCCTGGGTCCACAGGGCCTGCGGCAGGACACTGCCGCCGGCGCGGGGGGAAGCGACGCTGAACAGCAGCACCAGCGTCAGCACGGCCCGATCTTCACGGGGCAGGACACCGACACCCTCATCGGCCAGCCGCGCTCTGACCGTGTCGTCGTAGCCGGACAGAAATCCCTCTCCTACACCGAGCAGCGTCCGGCCCGAAGCGGCGAGTACCTCCTCGACCACCCTGCGCAGCGGCACCTCCGCCAACGCCCGAAAACGCGCCGCAGGCACCGGCAGCCGCGCGGTCTCCACCGCACACACCGCTGCCCGCACCTCTGCACGGCGCTGCTCCGACAGCGCCTCCAGATACCGCACTTCCATGCCTAGCTCTCCTCCACCCGGCAGGGCAGCAGGTCGTAACCGCGCCGCAATTCATCGACATCCCGCTCGCTCCACGCAGCCACCACCGGCCCCAGCCGCACCATGCCGTCCCCGGCGTCGGCGGCCAGGTAGCCGCACGCACGCAGGACCCGCAGCGCACTGCGATACGCCGATGTCTGGGCGATCAGCGCCATGCCCTCCCGCAGCAGACCGTCCCCCGGCGGAACGCAGGCCGCCAGCACGTCCTCCTCGGCCACCGCGCCCCCCGGATACAGGGCGAGCTCGGGATCGGGCCAGCACAGGCGCACAGCAGCTCCCAGCGTCAGCAACTGCGACGGCGCTGCCTCCCGGTGCGTCAGCGGATCGCCCAGTACACCACTGACCGGCTCCACGTCCGGCGCCCACCGCACCATGACCGCCGGGCCGCCGACCGCTTCCACATCGACAAGACGCCGCTGCACACCATCGGCGGCCCGCCGCAGCGCCGACAGCCCATCGGCCCCACCCGCTGGTGCCAGCGGCACGACCCGTACGGCCCGAGCCCGGGCCAGCAGATAGGCATCCTCGTTCATACCGGACCCTCCTGCACGGCCGAAGAGTCTCCGCCCACCGCACCCGACACATCCTGCGGCAGCCGGTACAAGGACAGCGGACTGGCATAGGTGACCGCCCCAGCCGGATCGACGAGGGCCTCCTCGCCGATCTCCACGAAGAACGGCGTCGCCGGGTCCGCAGACGCCTGCAGCAGATCCACCACCGTGGCAATCGCCGCACGCCATGGCAACGCCCCCAGCGTCGCCGTCAGGTTAGCCTCCTGCCCGCCCCTGACCAGCGAATTCATCGACGCCGAACGCCGTCGGCGTAGCAGCAAGGCCTTCTCCCGCGCCGCTTCCACCGGATCAGGGCCTGGCGGAAGCGGCGCCGGCCGCGCCGGCCGCCGTCGCGGGACCGGTGGCCGCCGCTCCCCGGCGGCCACGAGCATCTGCGCTGCAGTGATCTCCACGCTGGCGGGATCAAACACCGTGGCAGCAAACACGTCCGCCAGGGCGTCCACTGGTGCGCTCAAGGCCGCCGAAAGATACTGTTCCGGCAGCAGCATGCTGAAGTCGCGCCGGGCGCGCACCTGTTGCAGCAGCCGGTCGGAGAACTCATCCACGGCCGCCGAATAGCGAAGCGCCTCATCGATCAACCGGGTCCCCGACGCTCTCAGCCGTGGAAAGCGACTGCTGATGGCTTTGACCAATTGCCTCGCATGGTCCAGCAACGCGGCCTTGGACTGGTGGTGGTGGCGTTCACCCACCAGCTCTTCGATGGGCTTGGACCGTACCAGCCGCAGCAGATGCGCGGTGGTGATGGACAGGTCACGCCGCACCCGCCGAAGCCGGTTGGCCAGTTGCTCCTCACTCAGCAAGCCCTGTGCCAGGCCGACCTGTGTACGGTCCAGCAGAGTCATGATCTCCTCGACACCGCCGGCTTCCGCCAGCCGTTCGAAGACCAACAAGGCCGCACCGCTGGTCGGACTGAAGACGTAGCGCCCCTCGTAGGCTTTGCCCCGGGCCTGCTCCAGCATCCCCAGCCCCACAAAGACCCGGAACCGGGCATCAAACGCCTCTCCCGAGGCCACCGGAGCACACGCTGCCGCGATCTCCGACCGGGTCAGCCCCCGATCGGAGGCAAGATCCCCGAACGCATCGTGAATCGCCTCAGCCAGCTGCAACGCCACAGGATCGTCGGAGACCGCACCGGCCGTCGATGCCACCGGCGCAATAAAAGGCCGCACGAAGTCCAACCGGCCATCGCGAGCCCCAGTAGCGGCACCATCGAACAGATCACCCTGCTCGAAGCCGCTCTCCTGTTCAGACAAGCTCCCCCCATAACCTGCCAGGCACCCCCGCACCCTCTTCCCAGGGGACTGAACCTATCCGCTACAGGCGACTCCTGTTGCCATGTCGTCAATATCCCCGCATACACAACGGATAGCGCAAAACCTCTGCTTGTCAGGCGCTGCAGCGCACTGCCGAATGCCCCCGAAGGTGGAGAGGCTTCGCGATGACGTCGGCCATGGTCACACCAGTCGAGTCTCCCGCCCCCTCGCTCAGCAAGCTGTGCCGTGCTGTTCCCTGACCAGGTGGAGGCAGTCGCTCGGCTGGTACGGCATCTGCACCGTCCGGGGGGCCGGGGGTAGGGGAGGGGCAGGACCAGATGGGTTCGACGTGTCGGCGTTCGAGCTGGCGGTGATGGACGAGGCACACCGGATCGCCGGTAGGGCGGACAAGAGGTGGGCGATCGTCAAAAACGCGCAGTGGCTCCGTGCGGAGCCCCGCCTCTACGCGACCGCCACCCCGCGGATCTTCGCCGCCCGGCGCTTGGCCGAGTCCGCCGACCTCACGCGCCCGCGACGGCGCGCCCCAGAACCGGAGCTGGGCGTGGACGCGTTCGCCAACTCCATGGACAACGAGGCCGTCTACGGCAAGGAGGGCTTCGAGTACCCGCTGGCGCAGGCAGTGGCCGACGGCCGTGCCGCGGACTACCGAACCCTTCAGCACGCGGGCATAGACCCCAGGCCAGGACCTTTGCCCCGGCCGACAGCTCCCCCCCGTGAGGGGTCCGGCCGGTTCCTCATTACGCCGTAGTAGGGGCACTTTCTCCAGGTTTTCCGCTGGCTCAGAGGCTCGACCGTCCCAGTGTTACGTGCAGTGGAGCCAAGGAGAGGACAGCCTTCGGCGGCTGAGCCGGCCCACTGCCCTACGGGGTTCTGCGTTGGCGCCAGCCAGGGTCGAATGGAGGCGCGGGACGTGGCGAGGGGTCGCTCTGATCACGGTCGTTGAGGCCCATCATCTGGTCGAGGAGCCACAGCATCCGCAGGAACCGTACGACGGCCAGTGCCATCGAGGCTTCGAAGATGAAGCGTGCCGAGTGGGAGTCAGTCGTATCGTCTAGGCCCTGTGCGGTTAGGCAGCCCATGCAGACAAGGGCGGTGGCCACGATGAGGGCCTTCCAGTTGCGGCGCAGCTCGTCTTGGTAGTGCCGGCGAACGGCTCGGATTCGTTCGCCGTTGCTGGACAGATAGATGGAGATAGCGATGGAACTCAGGCCGCCGATGGCGGACACGACGCCCGCTGCACTGCCGTACAGCGAAACGCGCTGCTCGGATTCGATCCACGAGAGCCAATCGCCCATTCCCCGCACACGCACGATGAGGACGTGTGCGGAGACCAGCAGAAGGGCGATGAGATAGTCCCACCACACGGTTTCGGACCACCGGTCGACGACGGACTCCCGTACGCTCACCGTACTGCCCCCTATCAAGTATTAGCCCAGGTCAGCCCCCACCGCTGCCCGCAGCTCGCCCTCGTGCTCGGCTGCCACGTCAAGGATCGCATCCACCGCTGACAAGATCCGGATGGAGTTGCCCTGGTCGTCGACGGCAGAGACGCGTCGCTTCGCCGTGATGTGGTGTTCTGTCAGCTCCACCAGGCGACTGCGCTCCTGGCCGTCGGCTTCCGCGAACACCAGCCGGGCTCGAGCGCGGTCGGCGGCCCCCGGTGCCACAGGCGCGATGTCTCGGAGGTCGTCCAGCAAGGCATGCCGGTCTTCGTCCCGGCCCCCTCCCCGAGGCACGCTGATGATCATCGTGACGTTGATATCCCCGTAGGACGCGTGCACCTGACGCAGGAACTTCGCCAGCCTGCCAGCGCGGCCCTGCAGCGCCGAGACCTTGTGGTTACGATCTTGATCTCGATACGAGACGCTCCCTGCGCAGTGCCCAGCCGCTCGACCTCCGCTTTCGACAGCAGCGGCCGGACGGCGAGTCGAGACTCAGGAAACAGCCGAAGCTCGTTGAGCCACGTCTCGAGCCCCTTGTGGGTCGGTGCAGACACCGAGCCCTGCATGATGCCGACCACGTTCGCGAACGGCAGGAAACAGATTGCCGAGGTGTCCACGAATCCGCGAATGGCGTTCTGCTCCAGCTCATGCCACTGGCCCGTATTCCAGTCCATCCTGCTAAGCCACTCGGTCGCGTCCTTGACCCGGTGCAGCAAGAGATGGTCCTGCCCGCGGGCGGTAGCCACCGACCCGACCAAGGTCGTCTCCTTGTCGATCATCCGCTCCTGCACCGTGGCGGTGGCGAGATCACTCAGAGCCTTGTCCCACTCCATCTGAGGCACCCGAGACTGCTCTGCACCCGCAGTCGTGACGACCTCGAAGAAGGAGATCGTTCGCTCGGGCATGCGTCGGATGGAGGCCATTTCGTCTCCTCGGTCGTGCGCACCTCACCTCGCCACGGGATGCGTGAAGAAGGTGAACAGGATTACGCGCGGGCTGGATAGGCATATGACGCTAGCACCCCGAGTAACCCTCGAATGGCTCATCGTGAAGGCTGCATGACAGGCCATGCCTCAATCGGCGCGGAGTGTAGTCGAGCCAAGACCAAATAGGTTGATATGCGTGACTTGTAGAGCGCATGGTGGATGCTGAGCAGGCCCCTCTGCTGGTGCCTTCGGTTATGCGCAGCGACCGTTCGCGAGCGTTGCCTCCTGTGAACCCGAACATGCTCCGACCACATCACCTACACATGCCCGGCCCCAGAGAATGGCGGGGGATGATGTGGTTCATGGTCACACGGGTCGAGTCCGCTGGTTCCCGCCATGCCGAGGGTGCTGAGCGTCCAGTGTTGCGTCCAGACCAGGAACAAGGCCTCGTGGCCGCGGTCCGCCATCTGCGCCGCCCGCATACCCGAGCCTTGTACGTGGCGGCGACGGGGACAGGTAAGACGCTGGTGTCGATCCGGGCCGCGGACGAGCTCGCAGCGCGTCTGATCCTGGTCGTCGTTCCGACGCTGGACCTGGCCACGCAGACCGCGCTCGCCTGGCGCCGCGACGGCCACCTGGAGCACATGGTGATCGTGTCCTCGATGGACACCGCCGCACACGACGCGCTCGCCGCCCGCAAGGTGGGCTCCACGAGCAGCCCCCAGGCGCTGGCCGCACTCATGTCCGTGGTGGGGGAGGGGGAACACCAGCTTCCCGCCCTGACGGTGATCTCCACCTACGACTCCCTCGACAAGATCGAGGCGGCGCAGCACACCCGCTACGCCGTGCCCCCGTTCGATCTCGCGATCATGGACGAGGCCCACCGGATCGCCGGCCGAGCGGACAAGAAGTGGGCCGCGATCAACGATGCTGCCCGGATCCATGCCGACCGCCGCCTCTACATGACCGCCACCCCCCGCAGCTTCACCGCCCCCGACCTCACCGACTCCGCGAACACCGCCCGCCGCCGGCCGCGCCCCGTACCCGAATCCGCAGCGGACGCGGCGGCGAACAGCATGGACAACGAGACCGTCTACGGGAAGAAGGTCTTCGAATACCCCCTGGCACAGGCCATCACCGACGGCGTCGCCGCGGACTACCGCATCGTGATCCCCACCGTCACCGACACCGAGCTCCGCGCCCGCCTCAACCTCCCGGCCCCCGGCACACCCATCAGGCAGGGCTCACAACCCGAGGACGCGCTGCGCACCACAACACTCCACCTCGCCGTCCTGAACGCCATGGCGAAACACGCCATGAACCGGGTCCTGATCTTCTTCCACCTCGTCGAAGACTCCATCCGCTTCACCCGCGAACTACCCCACACCCTGCGACGCCTCCGAACAGCCGACCCCCACTGCTTCCCCGGCCTCAACCCCGACGTCTTCCACATCCACGGCGAGCACACCGCCGACGAACGCACCAGCATCTTCGCCCGCTTCGCCGCCTCACCCCGCGCAATCCTCACCAACGCCAAAGTGATCGCCGAAGGCATCGACATCCCCAGCGTCGACGCCGTCGTCTTCGCCGACCCCACCAGCAGCATCACCCGCTGCGTCCAAGGCCTCGGCCGCGCCCTGCGCCTGGACGTCTCCGGCAAGACCGCCAGCCTCGTCGTCCCCGTCTACATCCCGCCCAGCGACGACCCCCACAACATCCTCGGCACCCCCTACGAACCCGTCTGGGCCATCACCACCGCCCTCGCCAGCCACGACCACCGCATCCTCGAACGCCTCCCCAACAAGACCAACCGCCTCACCACCGAAACCAGCCGCCTCATCCAGCACCGCTGGCACTTCGACTACACGATCCACCCCGAACGCATCGCCCAAGCGATGGACCTCATCGCCTTCAACCCCCGCGGCGCCCTCACCCGCACCCGCCGCGAAGGCCTCGCCTCCGCCCAGGCGTTCCACGACACCTACGGCCACCTCGACGTCCCCACCGACCACACCGACCCCGCAGGCTTCGAACTCGGCCGCTTCATCACCACCATGCGCGACGCCGCAAGCGCCGGCCGACTCGAGGCCGACTGGATCGCCGAACTCGACGCGCTCGGCATGATCTGGGACAAACACGACGCAGCCTGGCGCGCCCGCCTCACCCAGGCAGCCGACTACCACCAAGCCCACGGTCACCTCGCCGCCCCCGCCACCACCCCGATCGGCGCCTGGCTCGCCGAACAGCGCCATCTCGTCGCCCAAGGCCGCCTCGACCCCGCCCGCGCCGCCGACCTCACCGCCATCGACCCCCACTGGCAGCTCCCGCACGGCCCGGACTGGCACCGCAAGTACCACCAGGTGCGCCGCCACCTCGAAACCGGCCGCCCCCTCACCCCCGACACCCACGCCGGAAGCGTCAACCTCGGCAGCTGGACCATCCGGCAGCTCACCGCCTGGAGCACCCTCAGCCCCGGCCAGCACCGTCTCCTGACCGCCCTCGGCCTCACCCCTACCACCAGCACCCTCACCCCCCGCCCCAGCACCCGGCGGACCTTCCAGGAGACGGTCCAGATCCTCGAACTCTTCCTCCACCGCGAACGCCGCGTCCCCGCCGCCCGCGAGACCGTCACGGTCGACGGCGACACCGTCAAGATCGGCCCCTGGTTCGCCAAGGCCCGCACCAAGATGCGGTCCGGCCAGCTCAAAGCCGACCAGGCGCAGCTCGTCGCCGCCCTCTTCGACGGCGACTGGACCGACGAGAATCCCGCTCCCGCCTTCCTCTGACCGCCCACAAACAGCAGATCAACGCCCCGCGCACCCTCGGACCCGGCGAGCTGAACACCACCCCCGTCACGGGCCCCGGCAACGGGCCCGCCGGTGGCGTGAACCGGCCCTTCCGGCCATCTTGGGCAACTGGCTATCCTCTACGGCACCACGTGCTTCGTCTGCGCGTGCCACGGCTCAGACCCACCTCTGGCCGAAGGCGAACCTGAGCGGCCGCTCGGAAGGCGTGAACAGCGGTGCCCGCAGACGTGACCGTGACGTCCCGCGCACCTGGCACGCCGGGGTGGGACGGCGCAGCCAGCGCGCAGGAGCTGTCATGACCCGGAACATCACCCACCAGCAGCGCATCGCCAGGGATCTGAACGCTGCCGTGGGATGCGGCTACCAGGAAGCACTGCGCCGCGTCAGGCAAGCCGCAGCCGCCGGCCGCCTGCCCACCCCCCTCGACGCCCAGGGACGAGCAGCTGCCGTCCACCTCCTGACCCGTGAAGCCACGACCGCGGGCGCCATCCGGACAACACCCGCCACCAGCCCTCTGCCCACGACACAGCCTCCCGTGCCGCCGCGGTGCCTGTGGCCGTGGGGCGCGGACGCCGCCGCGCTTGCATCCCTTGCTCCGGGGATGGTGACGGCACTGGTGTCACTGCCGACGGCCGGCCGCTCCACCCTGGCGCTGAACGTCGCCCTGCACAACGCACAGCAGCGCATCGGCGCCCTGTTCACCTCCGGGGAGATCACCAGCAATGCCCTGGCCCAGAAGGTCATCGCCGCCCTATACGGGTTCGACGTACGTTCGCAGGTCCCTCCCGGCGGCTGGGAGACGTTCAAGGCCACCGCGGTGCCCGAACTCGACGCCACCCCTCTGCTCCGGCACGGCGCGCGAGTGGGTACCAGCGCGCGCGACAGCCTTCGAGCCGGTCTGCTGGCCGCAGCCCGCAGAAGCTTCACGCTCAGGCTGTGGGTCGTCGACTCCCTCTGGCACTTCAGCGACTTCACCGACCAGGGGCGCGACACCGCCGCGACCATGGCAGAACTCCGCTCCCTGGCCCGCGCATACAACTTGGCCATCCTGGTTACTTCGCAGGTCGTCACCGGAGACCCAGACGACCCTGACGTCCCGGTCACCGCCGCGCACCTGCCGGCTGGCATGGCCGACTACAGCGACCGGGTCCTTGTCCTGGACCGGCCAGGCGCCCAGGGCGGCTGGGTCCCCGCCCCCTACCCTTCCATGGCGATTCTGCGCCGGGTGACTGGCCCGGGACCCGCGATTGAACTCGAGCTGGAGCCGGAACACTGCCGCTTCGTCTCCCTCTGAGGGCCTTCCCGCTGCCGGCCTGGCCCTGACCATCTCCTCAGAGTCAGGCCGACGCGACCGGGACCGATACCAGCGGGGCGGCGAAACCGTCACCGGCGCATGCGGCCGGCACCGCTGGGTCGTGGAGAGAACCGCGGCCTGGCTGGCCGGCTGCCGAAGGCTTCACCGACGCTACGAACGCAAGGCCGAACACTTCCTCGCCTTCGTCGGCACAGCCGCGACTCTGATCGGCTACCGCCGCCTGAGCGCCCTGCTCATGGCCTGAGCCGGTCCTGTTGCACGTCGAAGCAGACCAGCCCCATGCTCTCCGCCACGGCTGCCGCATAGGCCGACGCCTCCTCAGCCATGCTGAATCGCATGGGGAAGTAGATCAGTGGCCCGCTGGCTTCGTTGATCAGCGGGCCGGTCGACCAGGGGGTGGTGTCCTCGTCGTCCTCGGTGAGGTCGCACCACCGCTCAAGCAGCACGGCGACGTATGCCGCGATGCGTTCGGACGGAGGCTCTTCCGTCCCACTGTCGATGTATCGGTCGTAGAGGTCGCTGAAGACCTGGCCGGCGGTCTTGTCATCCGTCGGCCTCTCACCTTCCCAGACAGCAAGGTCGTAACTCATGCCCGGAGACTCTCATGCCGCTCCGACAGCCATAAGAAACGGCGTCTGACCGGTTACTTGCCTGGAACAACCCCGTAGCCACCCCGGCCAGAGCAAATATCCGGCCGGGCCTGTGCAGCCTGCCTCATAGGCTGGTCTCGACAAGCCACTTGACGCTTGCCGCATCACAGCACGAAGGGGTGGAGAAGCGCATGCTCGACTTGGACGACCTGGTGAACCGGGTGGTCAACCCGGACGTACGGCCGCTGGTGAAGGAAGCACACCGCTGCTACACCACCGGCGCCGCCCGAGCCGCGATCGTGCTGACCTGGACCGCGACGTGCGCGGACCTCATCCACAAGATCGAGGTCCTCAAGGAAGAAGGCGAAGCCGACGCACGCGCCCTGGTCCAGAACGTCGAGCGCGCCCAGAAGCCCGGCGAGCCCGATGCCGTACCTCTCATGCTCAACGTCGAGAAGACCATCCTGGACGTCGCGGAGAAGCTGGAACTCATCGATCGCACCCACAGGACACAGCTCGAACGACTGCGCGAGGACCGGCACCTGTGCGCCCATCCCTCCCTGCGCCCCATGGGCGAGCTGTACGTCCCGACATCCGAGTACGCCCGCGCCCATCTCGTAGCGGCCCTCGACGCGGTCCTCGTCCACCAGCCCAGCCAAGGCCAAAGGGTCCTCAACAGCTTCATCGCCCACGCCGCCGATCCCGCGTTCACGTTCGAAGCAGGCTACCTCGGCCACACCTTCTTCGACCGGGTCCGCCCCGCTTCCCGCGCGAAGCTGGTCGACTTCGCCGCCAAGTTCGCCCTGCTGCAAATCGAGGACGACAGGATGGCTCTCGCAGCACCGATGTTCGCCGACCGGATGGCACAGTGCCTGCGCCTGTTCGCCGACCGAGACCAGCCCCTGAGCGCGGAACACCTAGGCCGCCACATGTCCCGGCTGGAGCAGGCGGAACCCGCGATCCAGCTTGCCGCTCTCGGCCGCCTGGGCGACCTCCCGGCCTTCTGGAAAGCCCTGCCCGAGCACATGCGCACGCTCTACAACACCAAGATCACGACCATCGCCGCCCAGACCGTGACGAACGGCTACCTCCGGCCCGACGAGACCAGAACCCTCGCTCTCGTGACCCACCCCGAGGTCCGAACGAGCCTGCCTGCCCTGGAGAGCGCATTTGCGGCGCTCCCGGTAGCCGAACAGGCCCGCGTGATCGGGGCCCGGCCTGATCCCTACTTCCTCCCGTACCTGCCCGGACTGCTCACCGCCGTGGGCAACTTCGATCAGGGCGAATTCGTCGCAAGCGTCGCCATCCTGCCCAGCGCCGGCCTGCTGAGCCTGGAGGACACCAAGGCAATCCTCAGGGCATGGTGGGACAACGAGAAAGGTCAGACCTGGGGTCGTAACATGCCCGCCTACCTCGTGGCGCTCTACTTCTTCACCGCTCACCTCGGCGAAGCGAGGGATGTGGTCTGGAAGGCCTACCTCGAGGAGCTCCGGCCGCTCCCGGACACGTTCAACGCCATCGCCCGCGGTACGGGCCTTGCGGAGGAGATCGCCCCTGGATGACCACCGCGGCCGTGCCGTCCCATCCGGCGTAGCAGCGGCTCTTCACCGGTGCCCTGCGAACTCGCACGCTCCCCAACACCCCGTCCTCGTCGAATGGTTCACCGGAGACCCCGACGCCGTGACCATCACTCGCATTACCTGGCTCGAGACCACCCCCTGACCACCCCTGACGGGATGATCCAGAGCACGCTAGAGAATGCGGGACAACCGGGATAACTGCCCAACGAACTGAACGGACATCAACTCCCCACCACCTTTGCCGTGCTCTCCATGCCAGCAGGCACCACACCAGAATCCGGATCCTCCCAAACTCTTCAGCGAAGGAAACAGCCCAGCCCCTTCCTCCTAGCCAGCCACCCCGCGAAGCGGGGAAATGGTCCGGGAGCGCAGCGGACGGACCATCAAGGCCTCGGGAACCGAGGCCGCCTGAGACCGCGTCAGCGGGCTCAAGCCCGTGAGCGCAGCGAACGGGGTCCTGGCTCGAAGCGCAGCGCAGAGCCAGGCCCCCACCGCGCAGCGGTGGGGCAGCACTTCCGCTTCACCCTGCGCGCAGCGCAGGGTCTCCCTGGGATGCTGCGCAGCAGCATCTTACCCGCTC
>NZ_JAGGOS010000081.1 GCF_018614205.1 Streptomyces sp. ISL-36
CTCGCGCAGGGCCGACGGGTCGAGCCGTACGGGAACCAGCGCGCCCGCCCCGGCCGCCGGAGCGGCATCGAGCAGGGCGAGGCCTTCGGCGCCGGTCAGCGGGGTGAACCCGGACCGCGCCCAGCCCGCCCGTTCCGCCGCGCCGAGACCGCCCGCCATCCCGTCCTCGGTGTCCCACAGGCCCCAGGCCAGCGAGACGCCGGGCAGGCCCAGGGCCCGCCGGTGCTCGGCGAGGGCGTCCAGAACGGCGTTGGCGGCCGCGTAGTTGGCCTGACCGGCCGTACCGGCGAGTGCGCTGACCGAGGAGAACAGGACGAAGGCGGTCAGGTCGAGGTCCCGTTCCCGGGTCAGCTCGTGCAGATGGAACGCCGCGTCCGCCTTCGGCCGCAGCACCCCGTCCAGTCGCTCCGGTGTCAGACTCTCGACCGTACCGTCGTCCAGCGCGCCGGCCAGATGGAACACGGCGCCGAGCGGATGCCGGGCGGACACGGAGTCCAGCACCTGGGCCAGCGCCTCGCGGTCGGCGGCGTCCACGGCCGCGAACTCGGCCGTCGCACCGGCCGCGCGCAGCTCCGCCCGCAGCTCCTCGGCCCCGTCGGCCGAAGCACCGGACCGGCTGAGCAGCAGCAGGTGCCGTACGCCGTGCCGCTCCACGAGGTGCCGTACGAGCAGTCGGCCCAGCGAGCCAGTCCCACCGGTGACCAGGACCGTGCGGTCCGCGAGCCCGTCGAGAAGGGACGGCTCGGCGCCACCCTCGATGGTGTCGTCGGCGGTGTCCTCGGTGCCCTCGGTGCTCTTTTCGGTGGCGTCCGCGCGTACGAGCCGGGGGGAGCGCACCACACCGTCCCGACGAAGCACGAGTTGGGGCTCCGTGCGTGCGGCGGCCGCGAGCGCGCCAAGCTCCTCCAGCTCCTCCGGTTCCTCCGACTGCCCAGCGCGCGCCGAGCCCGGGCCGGAGTCGATGTCGGCCAGGACGAACCGGTCCGGATGCTCCGACTGCGCCGAACGCACCAGCCCCCACGCCGAGGCCGCCCACGGGTCGGAGACCTCGTCCCCGGCGGCCGCGGCGACCGCGCCCCGCGTGAGGAAGAGCAGTCGGGACGCGCGGAACCGGTCCTCGGCCAGCCACGCCCGCACCTGCCCGAGGGCATGGGCGGCCGCCCCACGACCCGCCGGTACGCGGACGGCGACCAGCGGCGGAACGTCCGCGCCGACCTCGTCCACAGTGTCGACAAGGGGCACATTGCCCGCCGACTCGACCGCCGACTCGACCGCGGACTCGGCGGGCGGCGTGACCGCCTGCCAGACGACCCGGTGCAGATCGCGCCGCCGTCCGGCGGCCTCGGCGAGCCGTGCCGCGTCCACGGGCAGCAGGGCCAGCGCCTCCGCCGAGACGACGGTCCGCCCCTGCGGATCCACACCCGTCAGCCGGCCGTCCGCCCAGCGCACCCGCAGTGCGGACGCACCGGTCGCGTGCAGCTCCACGCCCGACCAGGAGAACGGCAGCGACAGGCCGCCGTCGCCGGTCTCGGCCGCGCGGGCCACCGGAAGGTGCAGCGCCGCGTCGAGCAGCGCCGGGTGCAGGGCGAAGCCCTCCGGTTCCCGCGCCGACTCCTCCTCCCGCAGCTCCAGCTCGGCGTAGAGCTCCTCGCCCAGCCGCCAGGCGGCCCGTACGCCCCGGAAGGCCGGCCCGTAGCCGTACCCGAGGGCGTCGAGGCCCTCGTACAGCGCGTCCGGATCCACCGGCTCGGCACCGGGCGGCGGCCAGGCCCCCGCCGGCTCGTCGGTACGACCGGCGGCGGCCGGCGTCAGCATCCCGCCGGCGTGCCGGGTCCACTCGCCGTCGGTGCCCGCGTCGGGGCCCGTTCCCTCCGCCGGCCGCGCGTGTACGGACAGGGCGCGCGCTCCCCGGTCGTCGGGTGCAGCGACCGCGAGTTGGAGCTGTACGGGCCGGTCACCGGTGAGGACGAGCGGGGCCTCAAGGGTCAGTTCCGCGACGCGCGGAGTGCCCGCCTGCTCACCGGCCACCAGTGCCAGGTCCAGGAACGCGGTGCCGGGTACGAGGACCTGGCCCGCGATCCGGTGATCCGCGAGCCAGGGCTGGGCGGCGGCCGACAGCTCCCCCGACAGGACGAGGGAGCCGTCCGCCGCCAGTTCGATCCGGGAGCCCAGGAAGGCGTGGGTGACGGTCGGCAGCCCCTGAAGCCGGGCGGGCCCGAGGGGCGCGCTGAGCCAGTGGCGCCGGTGCTGGAAGGGGTACGTGGGCAGGTTGTCCAGGTGCGCCTGCGGGCCCGGGTGGGGCGCGGACCAGTCGAGGTCCGCACCCTTCGCGTGGGCGGTGGCGAGCGCGGTGAGCAGGGTGTGCCGCTCCGGACGGTTGCGGCGAAGGAGCGGAACGGCTCCCGGGGTGGCCGCGCTGAGGGCGGCGTCGGGGCCCACCTCGACGGTGAGGGCCGTGGACAGACCCCGCAGGGTCTCGACGGCCTGGTGGTAGCGGACGGTTTCGCGGATGTGGCGGGTCCAGTAGTCGGGTGAGGTGAGTTCCTCGGTGGTCGCGAGGGTGCCGGTGAGGGTGGAGATGATCGGGATCTTGGGTGGGTGGAAGGTGAGTCCGTCTGCGATGGTCCGGAAGGTGTCGAGGATCGGGTCCATGTGGGGGGAGTGGAAGGCGTGGCTGACGGTGAGCCCTCGGGTGCGCCGGCCCTGGGCCGCGAAGTGGTCGGCGACGCGTTGGACTTCGTCCTCGTCTCCCGAGACGACCACGGAGGTGGGTCCGTTGACGGCGGCGAGTGCCACCCGCTCGCCGAGCAGCGGCAGCACCTCGTCCTCGGTCGCCTCGACGGCCGTCATGGCGCCGCCGGTGGGGAGTTCACCCATCAGCCGGCCGCGCGCCGCCACCAGCTGGGCCGCGTCGTCGAGGGAGAGGACTCCGGCGATGTGCGCGGCGGTGAATTCGCCGATGGAGTGCCCGATGAGCTGGTCGGGGGTGATGCCCCACGCCGTGAGGAGTCGGTAGAGCGCGGTTTCGAGGGCGAAGAGGGCGGGCTGGGTGTACTGCGTGAGGTGGAGAAGGGCCCCGTCATTGTTCTCGTCCCCGCCCCCGTCCCCGTCCTCGGCGAAGACGATGTCCTTGAGCGATCGGTCGAGGTGGGGGTCGAGGGCCGCGCAGACCTGGTCGAAGGCGTCCGCGTACTCCTCGTACGTGTCGTAGAGTTCGCGTCCCATGCCGGGTCGTTGGCTGCCCTGTCCGGTGAAGAGGAACGCGGTACGGGCCCTGCCGGTCGCCGTCCCCCGTACCACCGACGGATGCTCATGCCCCGCCGCAAGCGCGGCGAGCCCCGCCAGAAGATCTTCCCGATCGTCCGCGAACAGCACCGCACGGTGGGCAAGGGCGGCCCGCCCCCGAGCCAGCGCACCCATCACCTGTGTCACATCAAGGGTCTGATGTTCCGTCAGGTAGGTGTGCAGTCGCTCGGCCTGCGCCGGCAGGGCCTCCGCCGTGCGCGCGGAGAGCGGCAGCAGCAGCGGACCCGCGACCGTCGCGGCCGCGACCGGCTTCGGTCCCTGTTCCAGGATCACGTGGGCGTTGGTGCCGCTGATACCGAAGGACGACACCGCCGCCCGCCGGGGTCGCCCGTCCTCGGCCCACTCCCGGGCCTCGGTGAGCAGCTCGACCGCGCCCACCGACCAGTCCACATGCGGGGACGGCTCGTCGACGTGCAGCGTGCGAGGCAGGACGCCGTGGCGCATCGCCTCGACCATCTTGATGACGCCGCCGACCCCGGCCGCGGCCTGTGTGTGCCCGATGTTCGACTTGAGCGAGCCCAGCCACAGCGGCCGGTCCACGGGACGGTCCTGCCCGTACGTGGCGAGCAGCGCGTCCGCTTCGATGGGATCGCCGAGCCGGGTGCCCGTGCCGTGTGCCTCGACGGCGTCCACATCGGCGCTCGTCAGCCCGGCGGTGGCCAGGGCCTGCCGGACGACCCGCTCCTGGGAGGGGCCGTTCGGGGCGGTCAGGCCGTTGCTGGCGCCGTCCTGATTGATGGCGGAGCCGCGTACGACGGCGAGGACCTGGTGCCCGTTGCGCTCGGCGTCCGACAGCCGCTCCACGAGCAGCAGCCCGACGCCCTCGGCCCAGGCGGTGCCGTCGGCCGCCGCCGAGAAGGGCTTGCACCTGCCGTCCGGAGCAAGGCCTCGCTGCCGGCTGAACTCCAGGAACATCCCCGGCGTGGGCATGATGCTGACCCCGCCGGCCAGCGCCAGGTCGCACTCGCCCTGGCGCAGTGCCTGCACGGCCAGATGCAGGGCGACCAGCGAGGACGAGCACGCGGTGTCCACGGTCACCGCCGGTCCCTCCAGGCCGAAGGTGTAGGCCAGACGGCCCGACGCGACGCTGGCCGTGCTGCCGGTCAGGAGATAACCGTCGTAGCCCTCGGCCGCCTCGTGCAGGCGCGGCCCGTAGTCCATGTTCGTCGCACCGACGAAGACCCCGGCCCGTGCCCCGCGCAGACGGTCCGGGGCGATGCCGGCCCGCTCGAACGCCTCCCACGCGGTCTCCAGAAGGAGCCGCTGCTGCGGGTCCATAGCGGCGGCCTCACGCGGGCTGATCCCGAAGAACTCGGCGTCGAAGTCCCCGGCCCCCGCCAGGAACCCGCCTTCGCGGGCGTACGTGGTCCCCGACCGGTCCGGGTCGGGGTCGTAGAGCGCCGCCAGATCCCAGCCCCGGTCCCCGGGGAACGGTCCGATGGCGTCCCCGCCGGAGGCGACGAGCTCCCACAGCTCCTCGGGCGAGCCCACCCCGCCCGGATAGCGGCAGGCCATCCCCACGATGACGACCGGGTCGGCCTCGGCCACCGTGGGACGGGCCCCGGCAGCGGACGCGGGGTCGCCGCCGGGCCGCGTACCGGCGTTCCGCTCCTCCAGCAGCCGGACCACGGCCTCGGGCGTCGGGTGGTGGTAGATCAGCGCCGACGGCAGGGAGTGCCCGGTCGCGCTCTGGAGGCGGTCGCGCAGCTCGACCCCCGAGAGCGAGTCGAAACCGAGATCCTTGAAACTCCGGGAGGTGTCGACGGCCTCGGCCGTGACGTGACCGAGCACGAACGCGATCTGCGTCCGCACCAGCTCGATCGGATCGGGGCCCGCGAGCGCCGGTACGACACCGGATTCCTCGGCAGCCGGAACGACCGCGGGAGCAGGGGGCGCCGTCTCCACGTCCCTGTGCGGGCCGTCCTCCAGCCAGTGGCGTTCACGCTGGAAGGCGTAGGTGGGCAGCGGCACCGCCCGGCCGCCCCGGGCCGCGAACATGCCGGCCCAGTCCACGGCGGCACCGTTCACATGGGCTCCCGCCACGGCGGTGAGCAGGGCCGGCGCCTCCGGCCTCCCCCGCCGCAGACCCGCGAGCAGCGCCCGGCCGTGGCCGTCCGGCGTCTCCTGGAGCGTCCCGCGCGCCATCCCGGTCAGCACGGCGTCCGGCCCGAGTTCCAGGAAGACCGTCGTACCGGCGCCGTCGAGCGTCCGCACGACATCATGGAAGCGGACGGCCTCGCGGATGTGCCGGGTCCAGTAGTCGGGGGAGGTCAGCTCCTCGACGGTCGCGAATTCACCCGTCACATCGGACACAACCGGGATCTTCGGGGGGTGGAAGGTGAGTCCGTCTGCGATGGTGCGGAAGGTGTCGAGGATCGGGTCCATGTGGGGGGAGTGGAAGGCGTGGCTGACGGTGAGCCCTCGGGTGCGCCGGCCCTGGGCCGCGAAGTGGTCGGCGACGCGTTGGACTTCGTTCTCGTCTCCCGAGACGACCACGGAGGTGGGTCCGTTGACGGCGGCGAGCGTCACCCGCTCGCCGAGCAGCGGCAGCACCTCGTTCTCGGTCGCCTCGACGGCCGTCATGGCGCCGCCGGTGGGGAGTTCACCCATCAGCCGGCCGCGCGCCGCCACGAGCTGGGCCGCGTCGTCCAGGGAGAGGACCCCCGCCACATGCGCGGCCGTCAGCTCGCCGATGGAATGACCGGCCACCACGTCCGGGGTGATGCCCCAGGCGGTGAGGAGGCGGTAGAGCGCGGTTTCGAGGGCGAAGAGGGCGGGCTGGGTGTACTGCGTGAGGTGGAGAAGGGCCCCGTCATTGTTCTCGTCCCCGCCCCCGTCCCCGTCCTCGGCGAAGACGATGTTCTTAAGGGGTCGGTCGAGGTGGGGGTCGAGGGCCGCGCAGACCTGGTCGAAGGCGTTCGCGTACTCCTCGTACGTGTCGTAGAGTTCGCGTCCCATGCCGGGGCGTTGGCTGCCCTGTCCGGTGAACAGGAACGCGGTCCGTGCCCTGCCGGTCGCCGTCCCCCGTACCACCGACGGATGCTCATGCCCCGCCGCAAGCGCGGCCGTCGCGTCGAGCAGACCGGCCCGGTCCAGCGCCACCACCACGGCCCGCTCGTCGAAGAGCGTCCGGGTCGCCGCCAAGGAGAAGGCCGTGTCCACCGCCGAGTGCGCGGTGTCCTCCTGATCCCGATGGAGGCGTCCGGCCTGCGCGCGCAACGCCCCCGCGTCGCGCCCCGACAGCAGCCACGCCACCGGCGCGCCGCCCGCACCCGTACCCGCGCCGGTCGCACCACCGCGGGCCACGTCACCGCCGTCTCCGGCGTCACCGGCGTCACCGGCATCGCCGGCGCCGTCACCGGCCGACACGGGAGCGGCCTCGCCCACCACCACATGGCAGTTGGTGCCGCCCATGCCGAACGAGCTCACACCGGCGATCAGCGGCCGCTCGGGCGCCGGCCAGGGGCTGTCCGCGGTCTGGACCCGCAGCCCCAGCTCCTCCAGCGGGATGGCGGGGTTCGCCTCACGGAAGTTCAGACTCGCGGGGATGCGCCCCCGGGACACCGCGAGGGCCGTCTTCAGCAGACCCACCAGGCCGGCCGCGCCCTCCAGATGCCCCACGTTCGTCTTCGCCGAGCCCACGAGCAGCGGGCGGCCGGCGGGGCGGCCCGCGCCCAGTGCGGCGCCCAGGGCCGCTGCCTCGACGGGGTCGCCCACCGGCGTACCCGTGCCGTGCAGTTCGACGTATTGGACCGCGGCGGGGTCCGCGTCCGTGCCGGCACGCGCGTGCGCCGCCCGCAGGACGGCCTCCTGTGCGGCGCGGTCCGGCACGGTGAGTCCGTCCGAGGCCCCGTCGTTGTTGACGGCGCTGCCCAGGATCACGCAGTGCACCCGGTCGCCGTCGGCGACGGCCCGGTCGAGCGGCTTCAGGACGACGGCGACGCCACCCTCGCCCCGGACGTAGCCGTTCGCGCGGGAGTCGAAGGTGAAGCACCGGCCGTCGGGGGACAGGGCACCGAACTTCGCGCTGTCCGCGCTGCTGCCGGGGGACAGGATCAGGTTCACCCCGCCGACCACCGCCAGGTCGGCGTCCCCGTGCCGCAGGCTCTCGCAGGCGAGATGCACCGCGACCAGGGAGGAGGACTGCGCGGCGTCGACCGTGAGACTGGGGCCGGTCAGCCCGAGGACGTACGAGAGACGGTTGGCGAGCAGCCCACGGCCGAGACCGGTGAGCGAGTGCCGGCCGGCCGCCGCCTCGCCGCGCCGGTGGTGGAGCGCCGCGTAGTCGTCCCAGATGGCGCTCGCGTAGACCGCGGTACGGCTCCCCGCGAGCGACCCGGGCACGATCCCGGCCTCCTCCAGGGCCTCCCAGCCCAGTTCGAGCATCAGCCGCTGCTGGGGATCCATGGCGGCCGCCTCACGCGGCGCGATCCCGAAGAACGCGGCGTCGAACCGGTCGACCTCGTCGAGGAAGGCGCCCCGCGCGGGAGCCGAGGCGGACCAGCGGCCCGTCGGCGGCTCCCCCACCGCGTGCTCGCCCCGGCTGAGCAGCCGCCAGAAGGCGGCGGGGTCGGCGGCTCCCGGGAGGCGGCAGGAGAGACCGACGACGGCGATGGGTGCGGAGTGGGGGTTGGCCATGGTCTGTCACGTACTCCCTCGTCGAGGACGAATGCGGTACCAGGCTCACCACCTGCCCTAACGGGGCTCTTTGGGCGTTCTAAAACCCGGCCGCCGGACCACCGCCGTGCAGCCCCGCCCGGAGGGCCCGCAGGTGCTCCGCCCCGATGTGCTGCAGCTGCTCGGGCGACACACCGCCCACGAACGCGTGGTACGCGCCGGGGAAGTTGTGCAGCTCCACCGGTACGCCGGCCTGGGCCAGCCGCGTCCCGTAGAGCAGGCCCTCGTCGCGCAGCGGGTCCAGGCCCGCCGTCGACAGGTAGGCGGCCGGCAGCCCGCTCAGATCCGCCGCCCGCGCCGGCGCCGCGGAGACAGGAAGCCGGTCCCGGTCGTGGACCGCGCCCCGGGGACCCCCGCCCCGGCCGCCCGCGCCACCGGCCCCGGCCCCGTCCCCGGCTCCGCCCGCGGTTTCACCCAGGTACAGCTGCCAGCTCTCCTCCGCCAGCCGCCGGTTCCAGACGGGGGTGTCCGTGAACGCCGCCATCGACGCGGTCGCCAGCCGGTCGTCGAGGACCGGGGTGCTCAGGTGCTGGAAACACAGCGCGGGCCCGCCGCGCTCGCGGGCGAGCAGGGTGAGCCCGGCGGCCAGGGCGCCACCGGAACTCGCCCCGGCCACCGCGACCCTGGCCGGATCGGCGCCCAGCTCGCCCGGGTGGCCCGCCGTCCACTCCAGCGCCGCCCAGCAGTCGTCGAGACCCGCCGGGTACGGATGTTCAGGGGCCAGCCGATAGGAGACCGCGACGACCACCGCCGACGCGTGCAGCGCGGCCTGCGCGGCCCCCACATGCACGGAGTCCACATTGCCCAGACAGAACCCGCCGCCGTGGATCCACAACACCGCGGGCAGTGCGGCGGGCTCGGCACGGGGCCGGTAGATCCGCACCCGTACGTCCGGACCGCCGGCCGGCCCCGGAATCATGCGCTCCCGTACGTCGACGCCGGGTACCGGCGGCAGTTCGGCGAGGCTCAGCAGCCTGCCCCGGTGATCCGCGACCGCGTCGGCCAGACGCCCTTCGACCGGCATGCTCAGGCCTCCAGCGCGAGGGCCTGCGAGGGACACAGCGCCACGGTCTCGCGGGCGTGCGACTCCTCCTCGGGGCCGGTCACCGATGCCCGCAGGACGAGTACCGTTCCTTCCTCCGACTGGTCGAAACGGTCGGGGTCGGACAGGACGCACTGTCCCGCGCCCAGACACCGGTGGGTGTCGGCCGTGATGCGCATGTTCTCAGGTCCCTTCTGCTGTGCTAACGCTGCTGTACGGGTTCTGCTGTACGGGTGCTGGTGTACGGGTGCTGCTGTGTCGGCGTGGGTGGGCTCACGCTGCTGTGCTGACGGTGGCCCGCGCTCCGTTCACCAGGTGACGGGCAGTTCCCAGATGCCCTGGACGCCACCCGGTTCCTTGAGCGGGAGCGCCGCTGCCGGCACCGCGAGGCGCAGCCCCGGCAGCCGGCGGAACAGGGTGGACAGGGCGATCTCCATCTCGGCCCGGGCGAGGTTCTGCCCGATGCACTGGTGCACTCCGTGGCCGAAGGAGATGTGGTGCCGCGCGCCGCGTGCCACGTCGAAGGCGTCGGCGCCCGGGAACGCGTCCTCGTCCCGGTTGGCCGTCGAGATGACGACGATCACCCCGTCACCGGCCTTGATCTCGTGCCCGGCCAACTCGGTGTCGGTGGTCGCGAACCGGGCCACCCCGTCGGCGATGGCCATGTAGCGCAGCAGCTCCTCCACCGCCCCCGGCAGCAGGGTGGGGTCGGCCCGCAGCGCGGCCAGCTGGTCCGGGTTCCGCAGCAGCGTGAACACCCCGAGCGCGATCGCGCTGGCGGTGGTCTCGTGCCCGGCGACGAGCAGCAGCAGAGCGATGTCGACCAGGTCGCGGTGGGAGAGGTGGCCCGGCGTCAGCTGTTCGGCGATGAGCGTGTCGAGGAGGCCGTCGCCGGGCTCCTGCTCCTTGCGCCGGATCAGACCGTCCAGATAGGCGCTCAGCTGGGCGAACGCGTCCGCGCTGTCCTCCAGCGTGGTGGTGCCGGTGACCACCCGGCGCGACTGCTGTTCGAAGAAGGCGTGGTCGGTGTACGGGACGCCGAGCAGCTCGCAGATGACGATGGACGGTACGGGCAGGGCGAAGTCCGGCACCAGGTCGGCCACCGGCCCCTTGGCCTCGACGGCGTCGATCAGCTCGTCGACCAGGCGCTGGATGCCCGGTCGCAGCGCCGCCACCTTCTTGACGGTGAACGTGGACAGCAGCATGCGGCGCTGGACGGTGTGCTCCGGCGGGTCCATCCCGATGAAGTTGCGCACCTTGCGGGCCGCCTCGAAGCGGGGCGCGGTGGCCGGATAGTGCGGGTGCACCCGGTCGGAGGAGAAGGTGGCCGCGTCGAGCAGCACCTTGCGGGCCTCCGCGTGCCCGCTGATCGCCCACACCCGCCGGCCGTCGTACAGCTCCACGAGCGATACGGGCCCCTCCGCGCGGTAGCGGTCGTATCCGGCGGGCGGCTGGAAGGGGCAGCTTCGGGCCTGCGGATACGTGGGCAGGCCGCCCTCACCCGCCCCCGCCGTCCCCGTGGTTCCGGTCGTCCCAGCCGTCCCGGTCGTCCCAGCCGTCCCGGTCGTTCCGGTCGTTCCGGTCGTCTCTGTCATTCCTTCGCCTCCAGGGTGGCGGTGCGCGGCACGGCCGCCGGCACGGGAGCGGGCGGTACGGGGCGGGGCGCGCCGAGCCTGCGGACCAGCGGGGTCTCCACCCAGCTGAAGAGCGCGTGCGCCAGGGAGAAGCTGACCAGGAACGCGGCGACCAGCAGCCCGGCTCCGGCCGCCACCGGCACGTCCTGGTCGGCGAGCAGCCAGCGGTGCCCGTACGTCACGACCAGCCCGTGCACCATGTAGAACGCGAACGACAGCTCGCCCAGCCGGACCAGGACCCGCCCGCGCAACGGCGAACGGCTCGCCCGGACGTCGGAGAGCGCCGCCGCGGCCACCAGCGGGGTCAGCCACAGGGCGGCCGTGCCGGCGACCCCGTACAGGTACGGCACCAGCGAGTTGACGGCGTACCCGCCGACGGCGATCAGTGCGGCGGGCAGCAGCCCGAGCCGGGGCCAGACGCCCGCCAGCACCAGCCGGGCGGCGACCATGCCGAGGAGGAACTCCAGGGCGCGCACGGGCGGGAAGAAGTAGACGAACCAGATCTGTTCGAACGACAGCGTGCCGTCGTCGATGAACGGCAGCGGGGTCCCGGTGACGACATACTGGCCGATCACCGGCGCGACGACGGTGAACGCGCCGAGCGTGAGGGCCAGCGGCCACAGCCGGGCCACCGGTACGCGGTTGAGCAGCCGCAGCAGGAACGGGAAGCTCAGGTAGAAGAAGAGCTCGACCGACAGGGACCAGCTGACCGCGTTCATCGTGTTCGGCACGGTGATGTCGGGGAACCAGGCCTGGAGCAGGAAGAGGTTGGCCATGGTCCCCTTCGTGGTGAAGGGGTCGGCGGCGATCAGCATCACCACGGCCGCGAGGGCGAAGGTGACGAGATGGTTGGGGTAGATCTTCGCCAGCCGGCGGCGCCAGACCCGGGGCGCGGTGTCGCCCGTCCGGGCCGACCAGGTCAGCACGAAGCCGCTGAGCACGAAGAAGAAACTGACGCCGTAGAAACCGGCGTTGGCGAACACGTCACCGAGCGCCTCGCCCCCGGACCCTCCCACGAACCGGGTCTGCCAGGTGGTGTGGAAGGCGAAGACGAGCAGCGCCGCGATGAACCGGAGTCCCGTCAGGGACGGGAGTCTGGATGCGTGGGAGGGGGCGGAGGGGGGTGGTGGGCTGGGCATGGACGGTGACCTCCGGCTGATGGCGGGAACGGGCGCGCTCAGGCTGACAGCCGCCAGTTGGCCGGATCTAAAGCCGCTCTTGCGCCGTCGGCGCGTGCCCCACCCCCGGGTCGGCCGTTCCCTCCGTCCGTACCGCGGCCCGGGCCCGCTTCGGCACCGCCTCCAGCAGGGTCCGCGTGTACGGATGGGAGGGCGCCGCGAACACCTCGTCCACCGGGCCCGACTCCACGATCCGGCCGTCCTTCATCACCATCACCCGGGCACAGACCTCCCGTACCACGGCCAGGTCGTGCGAGATGAACAGCGTCGCCAGGCCCAGCGATTCCTGGAGCTCCCGCAGCAGGTCGAGGACCTGTGCCTGTACGGAGACGTCCAGCGCCGACACCGGCTCGTCGCAGACCAGCAGCCGTGGCCCCGGCGCGAGGGCCCGGGCGATCGCCACTCGCTGGCGCTGCCCGCCGGACAGCGCCGAGGGGCGGCGCGCCAGATGGTCCCCGTCCAGTCCCACCTGGGTGAGGAGCCCGAGCGTGCGCGCGCGCCGCTCCTGACGCGGGACCCCCGCGGCGGCCAGCGCCTCGCCGACGATCCGCTCCACGCTCCAGCGCGGGTCGAAGGCGCTGAGCGGGTCCTGCGGCACCAGTTGCAGCGTGCCGCGCAGCGGACGCCGGTCCCGCTCGCGAGCCGTGCTCCACGCCCGTCCCGCCAGATGGATCTCCCCGGCGTCGGGCGCCACGAGGCCCAGCACCATCCGGGCCAGCGTGGATTTCCCCGACCCCGACTCACCGACCAGGCCGAGGGACTCGCCGGGCCGCAGCGTGAACGAGACCCCGGACACGGCGGTACGCCGACGGCCACCAGGCCCCTTGAACTCCTTGGCCAGATCCCGGGCGACGAGCAGGGGCTCGCCCGCGAGAACCCTCGCCGTCGACGCCCGGCCGGCGGGCCCGGTCGGCTCGGCCCGTTCCCGCCTGCCGCTCCCGGGTACGGCCGCGAGCAGCGCCCGCGTGTACGCGTGGCGCGGCCGTTCGAGCACGTCGGCCACCGGACCGGACTCCACGATCCGGCCGTCCTTCATCACCGCCACCCGGTCGGCCAGCGCCTCGACCACCGCCAGGTCATGGCTGATCAGCAGCAGCCCCGTGCCGCCCGCCTTCAACTCGCCCAGCAGGGCGAGGATCCGGGCCTGCACGGAGGCGTCCAGCGCGGTCGTCGGCTCGTCCGCGATGAGCACGCCCGGTTCGGCGGCGAGCGCCGAGGCGATCAGCGCCCGCTGGCGCAACCCCCCGGACAGCTGGTGCACATGACTCGCCGCCCGCTCGGCCGGTTCGGGCACGCCGACCCGCTCCAGGAGCTCCACCACCCTCTCACCGGCTTGCGACCGGGGCACGATCCGGTGGGTCAGCAGTGGTTCGGCGATCTCCTTGCCCACCGGACGCAGGGGGTCGAGCGCCACCAGCGCGTCCTGCGCCACCAGGCCGATCCGCCGCCCCCGGACGGTCCGCCAGTCGCGGTCGCCGAAGCGGCGCGCGTCCTGCCCGAAGAGCCGCAGGTGCGCCGCGCTCACGGAGGCGGTGGGGCCGGCCAGGCCCAGGAGGCTGCGCGCGAGCGCGCTCTTGCCGGAACCGGACTCGCCGACGAGCGCCAGGCAGCGCCCGGCGGCCAGCGCCAGGGAGGCGCCGCGGACGGCGTGCACCTGGCCGGGTCCGGTGCCGAACCGGATGTCCAGGTCGGCCACTTCGATCAGCGGCCGGTCCTCCGTACCGCCGCCGCTCGTGACTCCCACCGTGCCTCCGTCCGTGGCTTCGTCCGTGGCTCTGTCCGTGCCTTTCTCCGTGGCTTCGGCCCCGGTGCCGTCCCCGGCCTTGGCCCTGGCTCCCTTCGTGGTCCCGACCGCCGCGGTCCGGGTACGGGTACGGGTCAGCCGCGTACCGGTCATGAGAAGGCCCGCCCTTCGGCTCGTGTCTGCGCGTGGCGGCCCACCACCGTCACCGCGAGGACCGTGCCGAGCAGCAGCAGTCCCGGGAAAAGGGCGATCCACCACGCCTGGTCCAGGAAGCCCTGGCCCTCGGTGAGCATCGCCCCCCACTCCGGGGTCGGCGGCTGCGCCCCGAGCCCCAGATAACTCAGCGCCGCCCCGGTCGAGATGGACGCTCCGAGCGTCACCGTGGCCAGGACGACCAGCGGCCCCAGCGTGTTCGGCAGCACATGACGTACGACGATCAGCGGCCGCCGCACACCGAGGGCGACGGCGGACTCCACGTACCCGGAGCGGCGCACCACCAGCGCCTGCGCCCGGACCACCCGGGCGAATCCCGGCGCGGTCCCGACGGCCACCGCGATCGTGGTCCCGGTGACGCCCTTGCCGGCCACCAGCACCACGAGCAGGGCGAGCAGCAGTCCGGGCAGGGCGAGGAGCACATCCGCCCCGCGCATCAGCAGGGTGTCGCCGAACCGCCCGGACAGCGCCGCGGCCAGCCCCCACACCACGGAGACGGCGACGCCCGCGCCCGTGGCGGCCGCTCCGATCGCCAGGGAGTAGCGGGTGCCGTGCACTACCCGGGCGAACACGTCCCGGCCCAGCTGGTCGGTGCCGAACCAGTGCGCGCCGTCCGGCGGCCGCAGCGCGTTGAGCGGATCGGTGTCGGTGGCGCCGACGCCCGTGAACAGCCCGGGCGCCAGCGCCGCGAGCAGGATCAGCAGGAGCACGGCCCCGGCCACCGCCACCCCCGGCCGGATGCGCATCCCCCGTATCCCCCCTCTTCGTCGTGTCTCTCGCGGCTCGCGCATCTCCGGTACCTCATGTCGCCGGCGTCGCCGGTGTCGCTCTCGTGCCGTCGGTGGTCGTGAACTCATGCGGCGGCCACCCCCGTTCCCTTGCGCAGCCGGGGATCCACCACGACGTACAGCACCTCCACCAGCGCGCCGACCACGACGAAGGCGATGGCCGACAGCGTCACCACGCCCTGTACCACCGGCAGATCCCGGCCGCCGACCGCCTGCAGGGTGATCCGGCCGATCCCGGCGCGGGCGAAGACGTTCTCGACCACCACGGCGCCACCGAGGAGCGTGCCGGTGAACCAGCCCGCCAGCGTCAGCGCGGGCAGCGCCGCGTGCCGCAGGGCGTGCCGGGACCGTACGGTCGGCTCGCGCAGCCCACGGGCCCGGGCGGTGAGCGCGAACGGCTGCTCCAGCGCGTCCAGGAGTCCCTCCCGCATCACCTGTGCCAGGACGGCCGCGATCGGCAGCGCCAGCGTGAGCACCGGAAGCACCAGGGAGCGCGCGTCCCCGCTGTCGGAGACGGGGAACCAGCCGAGCCGGAAGGAGAACACCGTGAGGAGCATGATCCCGAACCAGAACGACGGGGTGGACACCACCACGAGCTCCAGCAGAGCCGACACCCGGCGCGGCCAGCGGGCCCGGCCGGTGGTCAGCACCGTCACCGCGACCGCGAGGACCAGGGCCACCAGTGTGGCCAGGAAAGCGAGTTGGAGGGTCGGCGCCAGCTGCTCCGCGAGCACCCGGGACACCGGCTGCTGGAGCTGGTACGAGTCACCCAGATCGCCCCTGGCGAGGCGGCCCAGATACGCCAGGTACTGCACGGCGAGCGGGTCGTCGAGCCCGTAGCGCTGCCGGATCTCCGCCCGCTGCTCCGCGTCGACCAGGGCCTGTGAGCCGACCACCGCGTCCACCGGGTCCCCCGGCACCAGTTGCAGCACGACGAAGGCGCAGGTCGCCGCCCCCCAGACGACCAGGACCGCCGCGCCGAGCCGGGCGGCGAGGTACCGGACGGCCGCCGGCATCAGCGGGCCTCGACCCAGGCGCCGTAGAACTCGGGCCACGCCGAGATCGACTGCCGTAGACCGTGCACCCGCCTGTTGACGCCGACCGTCGACTGCTCGACGTACAGGGGAACGACCGCGGCCTGGTCCAGCGACCAGCGCTGCACCTTCGCGTAGGAGGCGGCGCGCGCCGCGCTCTCCGGGGCTGCCTGGGCGTCCTTGAGCCAGGTGTCGACCCGCGGATCCGCGACCCGGGCGAAGTTGTGGCCGCCGCCCTCGGAGGTCTCGGTGGAGAGGAAGAAGTGGCTGAGGATGTCCCCGTCGGCCCGTGCCCATGAGGTCTCGACCACGTCGTAACGGCCGGCGTCCAGCCGTCCGGAAACCTCGACGGCGTCCGTGGAGGCCGCCAGGTCCAGCTTGATGCCGGCCTTCTTCAGCTCACCCTGCACGGCCTGGGAGAAGGTGCTCGGCTTGCCGTAGACGGGTGCCTCGACCGTGAGGGTCCTGCCGTTCTTCGTGCGGTAGCCCTCGCCGTCCCGCCCGGTCCAGCCTGCCTCGTCGAGCAGTTCGGCGGCTCGCTTCGGATCGTGCGGCCAGCTCTTCTCCAGCGTCGGGTCGTAACTGTGCGGGGTGGTGGGGGAGAGGGTGCTCCACGCGCGGACGCCGGTGCCCTGGAAGACGGAGCGGACGACGGCGTCGAGGTCGACGGCCCGCTGGAAGGCCCTGCGGACCCGGACGTCGGAGAACAGCGGGCTCTTGGTGTTCAGATAGAAGGCGTCGACGGCGCCGGGCACGGCCCGGGTGTCGAGCGTGAGTCGGGAGTCGCGCTTGACGAGGGCCGTCTGCTGGGCAGGTACGGCTCCGGCGGCGTCGACCTGGCCCGAGGTGAGCGCGCCGACGCGGGTGGCGTCCTCGGAGATGAAGCGGACTGTGAAGGAGTTCAGCCGGGCCGGGCCGGTGTGCCCCGCGCCTTCGGGGGCCCAGGCGTAGTCGGGGTTCCTGGTGTAGGCGCGCTGCTGACCCCGGGTGTAGGCACCGGCCTTGAACGGACCGCTGCCCACCGCGTCCTTGCCGGCGCACAGCCGGTCGGCGCCGGCCTTCAGCGACGCCGGGGCGGCGATGGCCAGGTAGGTGGTGCTGGCCGCCTGGAGGAAGGGGGCGTAGGGCCGGCTGAAGCGCACCTCCACCTCCGTCGGGCTCTTCACCGTCGTGCCCACGTAGGGGCCGAGGAGGCCGGCCGCGTACTGGGACTGCGTCTTCGCGGCGGTGACATGGTCGAAGTTGGCCTTGACGGCGGCCGCGTCCAGGCGGGTCCCGTCGTGGAAGGTGACGTCGTCGCGGAGTGTGAAGGTGTACGTCTTCCCGTCCGCGCCGGTCCGCCAGGACTTCGCGAGCCAGGGCTTCAGGTCGCCGTCCGGCGTCTGGTAGACGAGCGAGTCGAAGACCGGCCGCTGGACGAAGGCGGTGACGTCCTGGGCGCTGGTGTGCGGGTCCCAGCAGTCCGGTTCATGGTCCGTGGCGTAGACGAGGGAGCCGCCGGTCACCGGCCGGGCGCCGCCGGCCGGCGCCGGACCGCCGCCGGCCGAGCAGGCGGGGACGGCCACGGTGACGAGAGCGAGCGCGGACAGCAGGACGGCTCTGCGCGCCTGGCGAGGCGAGTGCATACGTACTCCGGGACGGTTGACGGGTGCGGGGACCGTGTCCACTGTCGCGAGCGGGACTAAAGCCGGACTGAACCGTCGTCCGCGCCCTGCGCGTGGACGACGGTGCCGTCCGCGGCCTCGGGCCCCGCGCCGTCCGCCGGTCCGGTTCCCCGGGCGGCCTCGGCGAGCAGTTCGAAGGAGCGCAGCCGGTCCTCCTGGTCGTGCACCACCGTGAGGGCCATGACCTCGTCGGCGCCGGTCCGTGCGAGGAGCGCGGCCAGCTTGTCGCGGACCGTGTCCGGTGCGCCGATCAGCTGCGGTGCCACCAGCTCGTCCAGGAAGCTCCGTTCGGCCGCGCTGTACGCGTGTGCCGCCGCCGTACGGGTGGAGGGGAAGGCGTCGAAGCGGCGGACCGTACGCATCCGTATCTTGCCCAGCAGGTACGGCGAGGCGACCGCGCGCGCCGCCTCGTCGGTCTCGGCGACCGTGACCAGGACGGAGACGAGCGTACGGGGCCGGTCCAGGTGCGCCGAGGGCCGGAACGAAGCGCGGTAGCGGTCCAGTGCGAAGGCCGAGGCGTGCGGATTGATCTGGTGCGCGAAGGCGTACGGCAGGCCCAGCGCTCCGGCGGCCTCCGCGCTGGCGGGGCTGGAGCCGAGCATCCACAGGTCGGGCCGCCCGTCGGCGGCGGGGACGGCGACGATGCCGGAGTCGGGGTCGCCGGGGGCGAAGTAGCCGCCGAGCTCGGCGATCTGGCGCGGGAAGTCGTCCTCGCCGCGGTCCGGCGACCGGCGCAGGGCGCGGGCGGTGACCGGGTCGGTGCCCGGCGCGCGGCCCAGGCCGAGGTCGATCCGGCCCGGATGCAGGGCCTCCAGGGTGCCGAACTGCTCGGCGACCACCAGCGGCGCGTGGTTGGGCAGCAGGACACCGCCCGAGCCGACCCGCAGGGTGCTCGTGGCGGCGGCGAGCCGGCCGATGAGGATGCCGGGCGCGGAGGTGGCGAGGCTGCGGGTGTTGTGGTGCTCCGCGACCCAGTAGCGGTGGTAGCCGAGGGCCTCGACGCGCGGGGCGAGGGCCACGGTGTCGCGCAGCGCGGCGGTGGCGGAGCCGTCCTCGAAGACGGGCACCACGTCGAGGACGGAGAGCGGGATACGGCCGGGGCTGGTCATCGGAGGACTCCTTGCGGTTCCTGGTGCGGTGGCCTTGCGGGTTCTCTGTGCGGTGGCCTTGTGGTGGCTTTGCGGTGCTTGGTGCTTGGTGCTTGGTGCTTGGTGCTCGGTGCTCGGTGTGTGTTGTGTGGTGCTTGGTGTGTGGCGCGGGTGAGGGAGGGACCGGCCGGGCGCCGCGACGGGGTTCACGGCGCCCGGCCGGAGCTGAGAGGGCGTCAGGCGGGGTCGGCCACCGGCTCGGTCGCGGCGTCCCCCGGGGCCTCGGGAGCCGGGCGCGTACGGCCCGGCAGGAGCAGACCGGCGAGGAAGACGACCACGGCGGCGGCCACGGCCCACCAGAAGGCGTCGCCGAAGGTCTCGACCGTGGGGGTGGCGTGCTCGCCGCCGCCCTGCAGGATCAGCGCGACCACGGCGATGCCCAGCGAGGCGCCGATCTGGTTCAGGATGAACACCGCACCGGTCGCGCCCGCGACCGCCTCGCCCGGCACGGTCTTGTACACGGAGCCCATGGTCGGCGCGCCGACCAGACCCATGCCGAATCCGGTGGCGAGCTGGGCGACGGTCAGCAGCACCTGGGAGGTGTCCGGCCCGGACTGGGTGAACACCAGCGCGCCCCCGCCGATCAGCAGCGCGCCGGTCGGGACCAGGACGCGTGCCCCGAAGCGGTCGGCCAGGTTGCCGGCCAGCGGCATGCCGATCAGCGTCCCGAGGCCGAGCGGCGCGAGCAGCAGCCCGGACTCGAGCACGCTGTGACCGTGGACCTGCTGGTAGTACAGCGGAAGCAGGAAGAGCAGCGAGAACAGGCCGCCGCCGAGCAGGAACATGGTGGTGACGCTGGCGGTGAAGCCCTTGCTGGAGAACAGTCGCAGGTCGAGCAGCGGGGTCTTGTCGGTCCGCAGGGCGTGCACGGTGTAGGCGGCGAAGAGCGCGAGGCCCACGGCGAGGCCGACGAGCACCCGGGTGCTGCCGAAGCCGTGTGCACCGGCCTGGGAGAGGGCGTACACGAGCGCGGCGAAGCCGGGGGAGAGCAGGAACACGCCGACGGCGTCGAGCGGTACCGGGTCTCCGCTCGGCGGCGGGTCGGCGGGGAGCACCTTGATGGCGAGGACGATCGCGGCGAGCGCGAAGGGAATGTTGACCAGGAACAGCCACTCCCAGGACAGGTTGTCCAGGAGCAGGCCGCCGACGATGGGGCCGACCACCGGACCGAGGGTGATCGGGACGGAGATCAGGCCCATCACCCGGCCGATCCGCTCCGGGCCCGCGGCCCCCGCGACCACGGTCATCATGATCGGGTCGATCATGCCGCCGCCGAGGCCCTGCAGCACACGGAACGCGATCAGCGACTCGGCGTTCCAGGCGAAGGCGCAGAGCGTGGAGCCGATGAGGAAGACCGTGAGGCCCAGCAGCCACATGCGCTTGGCACCGAAGCGGACGAGTGCCCAGCCGGCCAGCGGGATGGCGAGGGCCACGGCGAGCAGATAGCCCGTGGTGACCCATTCGATGGTGGCGAGCGTCGCCTTGAACTCACCGCCCAGGGTGCTGATCCCGACGTTGACGATCGTCGCGTCCAGGTAGGACATCATCCCGCCGAGCACCATCACGCCGAGCAGCGTGAGCAGGCCGGAATCGAGCCGGGCGGGGCCGCTCTCCGCTGTCTTCGTTACAGACACGGCAACTCCTTTGAACTCTTGTGCGCATCAGATTGAACTGGGTAGTTCATTTTTATGGCTGGGACGGTAGCATGGCCCTATGAGCGTTGGCGAGACCCCGAAAACGACAGCGGCCCCGGTGGACCGGGGCCGGATGGACAAGCGCCGGGCCATCGTGGAGGCGGCCCTGCGGGTCTTCGCCCGCGTCGGCTACAGCCAGGCGAGCCTCGACCTGATCGCCACCGAGGCGGGGGTCGCCAAACCCACGATCTACAACCACCTCGGGTCGAAGGAGAACCTCTTCCGGCACGTGATGACCGAGACGGCGGCCCGGTCCAATGCCAAGACCCTCGACGTCCTGGAGGCCTTCCCGACCGACCCGGACGGGCTGCGGCCGGGCCTGGAGGACGTGGCCCACAAGCTGGTCGACTGCTACTGCGACGAGCAGTCGGAGTCCGTACGCCGACTGCTCTACGCGGAGGCGGTGCGGTTCCCCGATCTCTTCGACGAGGTCCGCGCCAGCGGCCCCAACCAGTTCACCGACGCGCTGGCCGGGCGGCTCGCCCGCCTCGCCAACGCGGGGCACCTGCGCATCGAGGACCCCGAGCGGGCCGCCAACCAGTTCATCGCCCTCGTCTACGAGGAGCTGCCGGGCCTGAGCGCGCTGGGCACCCGGCCGCTCGACCCGGAGCAGGTCCGGCGCGTTGTCACCGCGGGCGTCGACACCTTCCTGCGCGCCTTCGGGGCCGACGCCCCGACATGAGATCGACGGACCGGCCGACCGGTCGGCCCCCGGCCCGGGCGCATCCGGGCCGGGCGTCGCCGGCGTCAGCGGCTGATCCGCTCGTACTCCCCGCGGAAGAACAGCAGCGGCTCCCCCTCCCGCGACGCGTCGAGGCGGAGCACCCGGGCGACCACGATCACATGGTCGCCGGCCGGGTGCTCCGCCTCGATCGCACACTCCAACCAGGCCAGCGCGCCGTCGAGCACCGGTGTGCCACCCGGTGACTCGCTCCACGGCATGCCCCGGAACTTGTCCGAACCGCGCGTCGCGAGCCGCGTCGCCGCCTCCCGCTGATCCGCCCCCAGGATCGTGATCCCCAGGAGATCGGCCGCCCGGATCCGCGGCCAGCTGGAACTCGTGTGGGCGACACAGAAGGAGACCAACGGCGGGTCGAGGGAGACCGAACAGAAGGAGTTCGCGGCCAGCCCCGCCCGCTCGCCCGTCCGCGGATCCGCCGACGCGACCGCGACCACCCCGGTCGCGAACCGGCCGAGCACGCTGCGCAGACACCGGGAACCGCCCAGCTCGGCCGCCGTCCCGCCCATGGACGCCCCGCTCACGACCGCACCCCCGACCGGGTGCCCGACCGCGCGTCCCGCGGCGCGTCCGGACGCCCCGCCCCGTACCGCAGCCGGGCGAACTCCCGGGTCAGCGCGATCCGCTGCTCCTCGTACCCGCCGCGCATCCGCAGCACCGAGAGCAACGTCCACAGCCGGGTCTGCGCGAAGAACGTGGGCGATCCGTGCACGTCGTCGTGGTTCAGGAAGCGCGCCGACCGGACCCGTTCGCGCAGCAGCCGCGCGTCCCCGGGCGGGATGATCTCGTCGCGCAGACTGGTGACATGGGCGACCGGGATGCGCAGCGCCGACAACTCCTCCGGCGCCAGTGCCCAGTCCTTGACCAGCCCGTAGACCTCCTCGGGCGTCGTACGGGCCAGATGGGCCAGCGTGTCGGTCGTGATCCGGGGCACCGAACGCTGCCACTCCGTATCGGTGAAGAAGTCGTGCAGCGGCGCTCCCGCCCCCACCACTCCCTTGATCCGGTCGTCGGACAGCGCGGCCCGCAGCGCCAGATGGCCGCTGAAACTCAGTGCCAGGGCGAAGGTGCGGGACGTGTCCGCCCGGTCCGCGACCGCGTCCAGGACGGCGGAGAACATCCGGTGTGCCTGCGCGTCGTACGGCAGTGTGTTCTCGCCGACCCCCGGCATCTCGGTCACCACACCGGCGAAGCCGAGCTGTCCGAGCTGGAGCAGCACCGGCGCCCACTGCTCCTTGACGGACACGATCCCGCCCGTCATCACCAGGAGCGGCTTGGGGTCCCGCGCGTCGAGGCCGGTGGTCCAGCAGCGGACCCGGCCCTCGGGCAGTTCGACGTCCAGCCGCCGCACGGCGGGAAAGTCGTCCGCCCAGCGCTCGAAGGCGGCCGTACAGCGCTCCAGGGCCGTGGCCCTGGCCGTGCCGTCCACGAACGGGAAGCGCGCCATGTTGTAGTGCACGGACGCTTCGAGCAGCCGGCCCTCGGCGGCGAGCCGGGAGGCGTCCGCGCTCCACTCGTACACCCAGGAACCGGGCGTGCCGTTCTCGTCGTGGTGGATCCGGTCGAGCAGCGGGTCGTAGTGCTCGGGCGGCAGCCCCTGCGACCGGGTGTGCGCCACCACGAAGTTCTTGAGCTCGCCGATGTCGTTCCCGACAGCGTCCCCGCGGTCGTTCCCGATGTCGTTCTCGCGGTCGTCCCCGCGGTCGTTCGTGTCCTCGTCCCTGTCGTCGTTCATACGCTCTCCAGTGCCTCCTTCACCTCGGTCAGCACGTCGGCGGCCTCCGCGCCGTCGATCGCGCGGTGGTCGAACGCGAGACTCAGCCGCAGCACGGGCGCGACGGTGATCTCCCCGTCCCGGACGACCGGCCGGTCCAGGATCCGGCCGACCCCGAACGTGGTCGTCGTCCCGCCCACCGAGTGGAACGAGTCCACCGCGCGGTGGCCCAGCGAGGTCACCGAGAACGTCCCCGTCAGATGCGGCCGCAGCGCCAGCGAGGCGGCGGCCTGACGGAAGGCGCGGCGCCCCTCCGCCCACGGCAGCCGGTGCAGCTTCCGGATGCCCTCGAAGTCCTCCAGGCGCTCGGCGTCCCCGTCCCGTATCCGTTCCAGATGCGCCTGGATCGCGGGCAGTTCGGCGTCGTGCAGACTCGGTACGACGGTCCCGAGGACCACCCGCCGGCCGTCCAGCGTCCGGTCGAGCGCCAGCTTTCCGTTGACGAACGGATAGTGCGCGATCCGCGGCCGGCGGGGACCGCCCTGGATGGCCGCGTTGGCGTCCGGATGCTTGGCGAGCACCCGGCCCGCGGCTCGCAGGACGTACGAGGTCGTCCCGTACCGAACCCCTTCTCTGGCCACGGCCTCGGCGCGATGGGCGAGCACCCGGCCCATGTCCACCTCGGTGTCCAGGAAGACGGGCGAGAACGCGCGGATCTCCTCCAGGAAGAACAGCGTGTGATGCCGCTGGCGCGGCATCGGCCCGCCCTTGGGGTCCGTGCCCGTGCCCGTGCCCGTGCCCGTGCCCGCGCCCGGGCTCGTCACGGTGTCACCGCCAGCCGGTAGAGCGCCTCCAGGCTCGGCGCCTCCAGGACGTCGGCCAGGGACAACGGCCGTCCCGTCTCCCGCTCCAGCACCGTGCACAGCGCCAGCAGGTGCACGGAGTCCCAGGAATCGACGGTGTCCAGACTGCGGCCGAGATCCTCGACCTCTACGGACAGGGCCAGTTCGTCCTGCAGGAGCAGGACGAAGTCCTCCACGGTCTTCACGAGGCGTTCCCTTCCGGAGGGGCGGTCGGATGCGCGGTCTCGAACCGCGCCGTCAGACGGATGTGGTCCACCGGCCCCGGCAGCGTGTCCAGCGTGTGCCGGTACACCGCCGACTCCGCGTCGGAGGCCACGGTGACGAAGCCGGAACGCGGATAGAAGTCCGCGACCTTGGTGTTCTTCGCGGTACGCCGGTATGCGGCGCGCACCTGCCCGGCGCCGCTCTCCCGGGCATGGCGCAGCACGGCGGCGAGCACCGCCGTCTCGATGCCCCGCGAGAACACCCGGCAGCTGAGCAGGAAGTTGTCGATGTGCAGGGTGTCGTCCTCGCGGCGCAGCAGCACCGCGCCCACGAGACCGTTCTCCCCGAACCGGTCGGCCGCGGAGATCGTGAGCACCGCGCCCGCCGGGTCCTCGGCCCGTGCCCGTACCTCCGCGGGTTGCAATCGCCCGGTGGTGAGGTTGAACTGGTTGGTCCGCAGCGTCATCTGGGACACGCGGGCGTACTGGGCGGGCTCCGCGGCGGCCAGGGTCACCGAGACGTCCAGCTCGCGCAGATAGCCCTCCAGCGACTCGAACGTGTCCAGGAAGTCCTGCCGGGCCTGCTCCTGCCGGTACCGCTCGGGCCGCGCGAAATCCTCCGAGGTGAGCTGCCGTACGTCGAACCAGCCCTCGGCGAGCAGCCGCCGCACGTGCGAGGCGGGCTCCTCGTCGACCTGGATCACGGCCACCCCGGGAAGCTCATGGCGCACCAGACCGCACTCGAAGGGGCTGTCGTCGACGAAGACGATACTGTCCACGCCCACATTGAGTTCGCGCGCCAGCTCCCTCAGGTTGTCGTGCTTGGGCAGCCAGTTGGCCCGGATCTGGACGAAGTCCTCCTCGCGGAGCGCCAGCTCGGGGTGCTCCCGCAAGGTCTTGACCACCGGCTCCTGGTCGTTCTTGCTGACCGCCGCGAGCAGGACCCCCTGGGAGCCGAGCTGCTTCGCCACCCGCTGGAAGCGCTGGAAGGCCTCGCCCCGGTAGCCGCCGCCCGTCGCGATGCCCTCCTGTCCGACCTCGCCGAGCACCCCGCCCCACACCGTGTTGTCCAGGTCCAGGGCCAGCACCTTCTTGCCGCCGCCGGCCGACTGCCGGGCCAGGTGCCCCACTTCACGGGCGTACCCGGCGAGCAGCGCGTCCGACAGATGCGCCTTGGCGTACACGCTCTGCCGGACGTCACGGGCCGGCACGCCCTCGGCGAGCAGCGGATCGAGGTCCACGGTCACCACCTCGGCCCGCTCCTCGGCCAGCCGCAGCAGCCGGACGTTCGCCTCCCGCCACACGGCTCCGAACCGGGCCCTGGCCCGCAGGTCGATCAACTGCGCGGTCAACTCGCGGGGGAGCGCAAGGGTGTTGAGGACGAGAGTGCCGCCCTGCGCGGCTGTGGCGAAGACGGCGGCGGCCCGCTCGACCAGGGCCAGCTTCTCCGCAAGGACCCGTTCCACGTCCGACACCTGCCAGGGAACCGGAAGTTCGTCGGCGACGACGGCAGGGTCGAGCACGCAGAGCACGAGCGAGGGCCGGGCCGCGTACAGCGGGCCGGAGGGATCGACGAGGTCGAAGACCCAGCTGTCGAAGTCCGAGAGCCGGACGCGGGCGAGGAGACCGTGTCGGGCGAACTCGGCGGTGAGCGCCGGGACGAGGGCCGAGAGGATGCCGTGCCCGGTGACCGCGACGAGCGGCGCCGGTACCGCCGGATGCGCGGCGAGGACCTCGTCCGGGTCCAGGCGCGCGAGCAGCCGCCCGTACCGGACCAGTTCCTCCTCCCGGGCCCGGGCCAGCAGCCCCCGAACCTCCGGATACCGCGCCGCCAGCTGCCCCGCGCGGTGCAGAGCCGTCAAGGAGGCCGCCGCGGCATCCGCTGTCGCGTCTGCTGCCGGCTCTGCCGCTGCGCCTTGTGTCGACGAGTCCGCGACCATCTCAGTTCCCCTCCAGCGCGAAGCCGGACTTGATCCACTTGCTGGACTCGATGGAGATCCCGACCGCCCGGCGCCCCGGCCCGAGCGGACCGGCGAGCGCCCGCTCCAGCTGGAGGAAGACGATCGCGTTGCCGCTGTTCCCGGCGTCGTCCACCACGGAGACGTCCTCGGCGGCCGGCAGCGCCAGCCGCCGGGAGATCAGCCGGGTCATCCGGCCGGACAGCTGCGGCGGCAGCAGCAGATCGACGTCCCCCGGCTTCCAACCGGCCTCGTCGAGCAGCTCGGCCAGCACCTCCTCGGCCATGACGGGCACATGCTCCTCGATGGCCTTGTAGTCCTCGCTCGCGGCGGGCCGGTCGGGGTCCGCCTCCCGCTCGCCGGGACCGAACCACTCCAGGACCGCGCCGGGCTCCCGGCCGAGCCCGACAAGACGGGTGAACAGCGCCCGCACCCGGGCCGAACCGGGTCCCGGCTCGGTGGCGAGGACCGCCGCCCCGGCCGCGTCCCCGAACAGCACGTAGTTGACCAGCTCGGCTGGGGCGGCCTTCTTCAGGTCGGTGGTGACGTCGTAGAAGCGGGCGATCACGTCACCACCGAGCACGAGCACCCGGCGGCCGCTGCCGCTCAGCAGGATCTGCCGGGCGACGTCGAGCGCCTGCACCGCGCCCGAACAGCCCGACTGGAGCTGGAAGGTGCGCACCTGGTCGATGCCGAGGCGGTCCGCGACGATGTTGACGGTGGCCGGCATCAGCCGGTCCGGGGTCGCCGTGCCGAGCACGACGGCGTCCACGTCGGCCGCGGTGAGGCCGGCGGCCTCCAGCGCCCGCCGCCCCGCCTCCTCGGCCAGGTCCGCCAGCGAACTCGTGATCCTCCCCGATTCCAGATCCAGCGCCAGATGGCGCGACCGGGTACCGATGAACGCCTCGACCCACTGCTCCCACAGCGGATCCATGCCGAACCGCCGGGCCAGCGCGGCGTTGTCCACGGCTGGTCCCGGCAGCGCGGAGGCCGCCGACAGGATGTGTACGTCCCGACCGGTCATGAGTGCCTTCTCCTCGTAGCGTCGCCGAATTTCCGGGTGCCGAATCCGGGTGTCAGTCGGACAGCAGGATCCGTGCCTCGGCGGACGCCCGTACGCCGGTCATCCGCCACTTCCGGAAGCCGGTCAGGCCCTCGTAGCGGCCGCTCGTGCCGGTGGCGGGGTAGTACACCCACTCACTGGTGCGCACATCGTTGAAGTCGGCCCACCCCTCGGCGTGGATCGTGCCGTCGTCCAGGGTGATGTCCTCGGTGTAGTACGTGAGCAGGCCACCGTCGCCCGGGCGCACGTACTCGATCCGGAACGAGCCGTGCGAGGTGCCGATGAGCTTGCCCGACTCGTCGAACAGCTCGTCGTCGAAGGTGCCGGTCTGTCCGATCCGGGGATCCGACACCTCCACGTCGTCGACCACCTTGACGACGATCTCCTTGGGCACGCGGATCACGATCTGGTCTGCCATGGGCTCGATTCCTCTCGGTCGCTCGGTTCACCGCGACGTCATGCGCCGCGACTTCATGCGCTGCGATGTCATACGGTCCGGGGCGGAAGCGCCCCGGCGATCAGGGGTGGCCGGTCGGGACTGGTCCCCGGACCGGTGAAGGGGTCGGTGTCGCCTCCGTACGCGGGGCCGTCCCCGTGCGCGCCACCGGGCGTGTCGGACGAAGGGAAGAACACCTCAGTGGCGGACTCGTCCGTCCGGGTCAGCACCGCCCAGAAGCTGCCGCGCGTCCACGTCCCCGTGTTCAGCGGGTCGTTGTCGGCGAAGGTGTACGGGGCGTACTGCCGTCCGGTCGGGTCGGGCTGGGTGAACCGCCCCCAGAACCCGTTGTAGAGGTGGTGGTCGAGCACGTGCGCGCTGCGCAGCAGCTGGTACGCGCCCCGGTACCGGAAGGGGTTGACGGCGGCCGCCGGACCCGTCGCCGTCACCGCGCCGTGCGGCGTGTAGCGGTACCGCGCGGCCAGAGCCCCCTGCTCGTCCAGGAGCGCGAGCACCGAGCCCTGCTGGTCCGTCACGGCCCAGTACTGCCGTCCGTCGGCCGTCAGGACCGCGAGCAGGGTGCCGTCCGGAGTGCGGACGAAGTCCGTGGGCGTGCCGTCGTCCCGGACGCGGACCACGCCCACCTGGCTGTGGGTCAGGACATGGGTGACCGTGCGACCGTCGACCGTGGTCTCGGTGATCCGGCGAGGCGTCTCGTGGCCGAGTCCGTCGTAGGCGATGTCCACCACCCGCTGTCCGCCGAACACCCCGGTGAGCGTCTGCCGGGTGATGCTGTACGCGAACGAACCGGTCGGGTTCTCCTCCTCGACGAAGTTCCCGGCCCCGTCGTAGGCGAACGTGGTCCGGCCGAACAGCGTCACCTGTCCCGCCTCGTTGAGGGTGAACCGGACGTCTCCCAGCCGCACGAGATGGTTCGCCTCGTCGTAGGCGTACTCCACCTCGCCCGCTCGTACCAGCCGCTTCAACTCGTCGTACGCGTAACCGGTGAACTCGCCGTCCACGACGGTGTGCCGGAGCACGTCGCTGTCCGCCCCGCCGCCCGCGCAGTAGCCGTACTCGAGGGTGAGCAGCACCTCCCCGGACCTGTTCCGCACCGTCAGCGCGGTCCTGCGGCCGGAGGCGTCGTAGGTGACGTCCTGCACGGCCGGGCCGAAGTCCACGGAGGTCAGCCGGCCCGCCGCGTCGTGCGAGAGCAGCGCCGTGGCGCCCACCGGAGTGGTGACGGACGCCGGACGGCCCGCCGCGTCGTGCGTGTAGCGGGCCGTACCGCCGGGCGTGGTCAGTGTGGTGAGCAGGCCGTCCGCGTCATGACCGGCACGGATCTCCTCCGACCCGGCGTCGTCCGTGCGCACCGCGGCCGTCAGCCGGTCGCCGGCCGCCGTACGGACCCAGTCGAAGGCGTAGGACCAGCCGGGCCCCGACTTGCGGACGGTCCGGCCGAGCCCGTCGTGGGTCAGCGCGATCAGGGTCTCGCCGGTGTCCTCGTCCGTCACCTCGACCGGCCTGCCGGCCGCGTCGTAGCGGTACCCGCTGGTGCGGCCGTCGCCGTCGGTCACGCCCGTGATCCGGTTCAGCGCGTCGTACCGGAACGCGGTGGTGCCCAGCGGGGCGGGCGGAACCACCCGCGTGAGCCGGCCCGAGGGGTCGTAGCGGAAGGCGGTGGTGGCACCGTTGCCGTCGGTGAGCCGGGTGAGCCGGCCGTGGCCGGGGTCGTACGCGCGGGTGTCGAGCGGAGTCCGCCGGCCCGCCGCCCGCGTGGTGACGACGCGGCCCGTCTCGTCGCGGTGCAGCACGAGTTCGTTGCCCGCGGGGTCCCGCAGAGAGCTGGGCAGCCGGGGGTGGGACGGGTCGTTGTAGGCGGCCGAGAAGACCCCATGGGTGGGCAGCCGCAGCGAGACCGGCCTCCCCTCCTCGTCGTAGCCACGCACCAGCGTGCCGCCCGCCGCGTCGGTCGACCGGGTGGGCCGTCCGTCCGCGTCCCATTCTTGGTGCGCCGTGTGGCCCAGGGCGTCGGTCACCGAGATCCGCCGCCCGGCGGCGTCGAACACGTGCACCGTGCGGTGCCCGGTCGGTCCGGTGACGGTCGTACGGCCCTGCTCGTAGGCGAAACCGATGACGACCGGTCCGTCCGGCCCGGGCCAGCTCACCGACGCGACGGCGGACCGCTCGTCGTAGGCCAGGCGCACCGGCTCGCCGTCCGGCGGGGTGATCAGCACCAGACGGTTCTGTTCGTCCCAGCCGAGGTCGGTGACGGCCCCGGCGGCGTCCCACTGCCGTACGATCCGGCCCGCGGCGTCGTACACGAACGCGGCCGCCTGGGCGCCCGAGGGGTCGAGGACCTTGGTGAACCGGCCCTCGCCGTCCCTGTGCAGCGTCGTGACCCGGCCGTGCGGCCCGGTGACCGTGACCGGCTCACGGCTCCGGTCGATCGTGGCGCCCTCGCCCACGGACAGGGCCCAGCCCGGGCCGAAACCCTCGTCGAGACGCGCGTGCCCCCGGTGCTCACGCAGCAGCCGCAGATGGCCGCCGGCACCGGCCACCACCAGGTCGAGCCGGCGCAGCACCGGTTCTCCGGACGCCAGATCGACGAGCAGTTCCGTCCGGTCCCCGAGCGGCAGGCGCCGCACGGCGCGGCGGACTTGGCTGTCCGGAAGCGTGGGCACGGGCGACTCCTCAGGAGCGGGATGGGCGGTCGAGCCGGCCCGGCAGGAAGCCGTCCGGCGGGACGCCAGGCTCACTCCGCGCTCTAAAGCACGCCTAAGGCCGAACCGCAGGGGGCTCGGATCGCCGGCATGAAACTTCTGTTACACATGCCTGGAGGACGGAACCTTTCTCCTAGGCTGGCGGCGGGCCGAGTTCGCTTCCGGGCCCCCGTTGGGAAGGAGACGCGTCATGGCCGCCCGCATCGCTGACGCAGGGCCGTTACCCACCACCGTCCGTACGGCAGAACTGGACCGTCTGGAGCGCACCCTGGAGACGGCGCGGAAGGGCCGCTCCACGACGTCGGAGGTCGCCGGAGACCCCGGCACCGGCAAGACCCGGCTGCTGACCGCCCTGACGCGCAGAGCCGAGGGCCGCGGCGCCCGGGTGCTGCGCGGCCGCTGCTCCGAGGTCGAATCGGCCGTGCCGTACCGCCCGTTCATCCAGGCCTTCTCCACCTGGCAGGTCGCGGAGATGCCCGGTGGGGCACTGCCCCAGGCGGACGCGCTGATCCGGGCCCTGGCCGACGGACCGGACGAGGCCCCCGACGACGTCGGCAGCCGCTGTCGCTACTACGCCGAGCTGCGCCGCCTGATCGGCGCCTGCCTCGCCACCGAACACGGCCCGGTGCTGCTTGTCCTGGACGACTACCACTGGGCGGACGCCGGCACCGCCGAACTCCTCGAGACGCTGATCCACTGGCCGGTGACCGGGGGACTGGCCGTGGTGGTGGCCCACCGGCCCCGGCAGATCCCCGCCGGTGTACGGGCGCCCCTGCACGACGGGGTCGAGCAGGGAATCGTCGATCTCGTCGAGCTGCCCGCCCTCGACCTCGCGCAGAGCGCCGCCGTCCTGGGTGTCGCCCCGGACGACCCGAGCCTCGGCGACCGGCACGAACGCGCCGCCGGAAACCCCCTCTACCTGCTGGCCCTCGCCGCGGCCGGAGCGGCCGCCTCCGAGGAGGGCGCCGCCGGAGCCCTCGACGCGGCCTCCGCCACCACCCACGACAGCGGTGTCCGGGAGGCCGCCTCCTTGTCGGCCGCCTCCTTGTCGGCCGGGACCTGGTCGGCGGCGACCTGGTCGGCCGGCGGGCTCGCGGTACGCCTGCACGCCGAGATCACCCCGCTCGACGCGCTCACCCGGACGGTCCTGCAGGCGGCGGCGGTGCTCGGCGACACCTTCACCGTCGACGCCGTGTCCCAGGTGGCCGGCATCAACCGGACCCGGTGCTGCGCGATCCTCGGCGACCTGCGCCGCCGTGACCTCGTCCGGCCCGCCGCCGGACCGGGACTGCTGACCTTCCGTCACTTCCTGCTGCGCCAGGCCCTGTACGACGGAATGGACGCCTGCTGGAAGGCGGTCACCCACCAGCGGGCCCTGACCTGCCTGCGGGCCCAGGGCACCCCCGCCACCGAACTGGCCCCGCACATCGAACGTCTCGGCTCCGGCGCGGACTCCGCCGACCGGCGCGACCTCGCCACCGCCGCCCGCACGGCCCTGCACCTGGGCCGGCCCGATGTCGCCGCGCGCTGGCTCACCCTGGCGCTGCGACTCGACCGCGCCGCGCGGGCCGACCGCGCGGCGCCGCCGGACACCGCGCCGGTGGCCGAGGAGCTGTGGCAGTCGGTGGTCCAGCATCTCGCGGCGGCGGGCGACGCCGAGCGGGTCAGTCTGCTCGTACGGGAGATCCTGACCGGCCGGGCGGGCGAGCTCGGCCCCGGCCGGCCCGAGACGGTGGCGTACCTCTCCGGCGTCCTGGCGGCTCTGGGCAGGGACGAGGAGGCACAGACGCTGATCGCCGCCGAACTCTCCGTCGAGGCCGTCGACCGGTCTCCGGACGCGGTCGCCCTCCTCCACGTCTCCCAGCAGGTCGCCAAGGTCCTCGCCGGCCAGGTCCCGGCCCGCGCCGACGTCGAGGCGCTGGTGCGGCGCACGGCCGACGCCGCTCCCGTCACCCGCGCCGGGGCGCTCGCCCTGCGCGGCATGTGCGCCGTCGTGGCAGGTGACACGTGCTCCGCCGAATGGGCACTCATCTCCGCCGCCCAGACCCTCGACGAACTGGACGACGGCCGCCCGGCCGGAGAGCAGGAGAGCACCCTGCTGCTCCTGCTGAGCTGGGCCGAGGCGCTGATGAGCTGGTACGGCCCGGCACACGGCCACGCCGAGCGGGCGCTGGCCGCCGTACGCGCCAGAGGCGACGCGCATCTGCTCGCTCCGCTCCTGGACACCCTGGGCTATGTCCACTACCAGTCCGGCCGGATGCCGGACGCGCTGACGGCGGCCCAGGAGTGCAGGGACGTGGCGAAGGCGGCGGGCCGCAGCGACCATGTCGGACTGTCGGACGCCATCACGGCGGCGGCCTGGGCCCAGTTGGGCCGCCGCAACGCCTCGGCCCGCGCCGCCCGCCCGCCCGCGGGCGATCCGATGGTCTCGCCGCGTACCCCGCTCAACGCCCTCCTCCAGGCCGAGGCGTATCTCGCGGCCGGAGACGGCGAGGCCGCGTTCGCCCTGCTGCTGCCCCGCCGCGAGGCCTGGCGGGTCTCGGAGCCGGTCGCCGTGCTCGCCGCCCGCGGCTACGAACTGCTCGCGGCGGCGGCCGTCACGGCAGACCTGGAGACGGTCGGCGTGGAGGCGGCGGACGTGGCCGAGTGGGCGGCCCACTCGGCGGACGCGGCCGCGGCCGTCGGGATCGCCGAGCAGAGCGGCCACGCGCTCCTGGCCCGCGGCCACGCCCTGCTCAGCAGGCGGCAGACGGCCGAGGCGGCCCAGTGCTACGAGGAGGCCGTCGAGCTGCTCGGCGTGGACAGCCCGGCCGGCGCACGGGCCCGGGAGCTCGCCCGCGAACGGGCGAGGGAGCTGGCCGGGGACCCGGCCCGGCGACTCGTGGGCGCGTTGGCGGAGCTCACCGTACGGGAGAAGGAGGTGGCGGCGCTCGCCGGGGAGGGCTGCAAGACCAAGGAGATCGCCCTGCGGCTGACCGTCAGCCCCCGCACCGTGGACGCCCATCTCACCCGTATCTACAGCAAGTTGGGGGTGAACTCGCGGGCCGAACTGGCCCGGCTCGTCGCGCTGGCCGGCTGAGGGAGGGCGACCGCGGTCGCCAGCAGGCCGCCTCCCGCCGCCCACCGGCCCTCGAACGCGGCCACCTCACGGCCGCCGATCCGAGGCCCGGGCACCAGCAGCGCGGCCCGGAAGACACCGCGCTCGGGGTCGAACACGATGTCCGCCTCGTGGAAGTCGAGCAGGCGCCCGGTCAGCGGGAACCACGCCTTGTACACGGCCTCCTTCGCGCTGAACAGCAGCCGGTCCCAGCGCAGTCGGGGACGGTCGGCGAGCAGGGCCCGGATCCGGTCCCGCTCCCTGGGCAGCGAAACCGCCTCCAGCAGACCGGACGGCAGCGGTTCGTCGGTCTCGGCGTCCACGCCGAGCGCCGCGCCGTCCTGCTGCCTGGCCACGACCGCCGCCCGGTAGCCCCGGCAGTGCGTCATACTGCCCACCACACCGGTCGGCCAGGTCGGCGCCCCCCGCTCGCCCGGCACCAACGGGCGGTACGGGACGCCCAGTTGGCCGAGGGCGAGCGAGGCGCAGTGGCGTACGGTCGTGAACTCGCGGCGCCGCGATTCCACGGCCCGCGCGATCACCGCCTCCTCGGCAGGGAGCAGCCGGGCATGGGGCGGATCTCCGTACGCCTCGGCCGACACGGCCCAGGCCGGCAGCAGTTCCCGTATCACGTGGTCTCCTTCACGGGGTCGTGGTGGGCCGCCAGGATCAGCCGGGGCCCGGCGGGCCGGCCGCCGCCGCGGCGACGCCACTCACGGGGATAGCCCATCGACACCTCCTCGAAGCGGACGCCGTCGTGCCAGGTCGTCCTCGGGATGTGCAGATGGCCGTAGACGACGGCCGTGGCGCGGAACCGCACATGCCAGTCGGCCGTCGCCCCGGTCCCGCACCACAGGGCGAAGTCGGGGTGGCGCAGCACCCGGGTGGGCTCGCGGACCAGCGGGAAGTGGTTCACCAGAATCGTGCGTACGTCCGGCCCGAGCGCGTCGAGACGGCGCTCGGTCGACTCCAGCCGGGCCCGGCACCAGTCGCCCGCGCCCGCGTACGGCTCCGGGTGGATCAGGGCCTCGTCGGCGCAGACCACCCCGTGGGCGGCGGCCAGCTCCAGCGCCTCCCGCTCGTCGTGCACCCCGGGCTGCCGGAAGGAGTAGTCGTACAGCAGGAACAGCGGCGCCACGGTCACCGGCCCCCGAGGCCCCTGCCACACCGGGAAGGGGTCCTCGGGCGTGACGACCCCCATCGCCCTGCACAGGCCCACCAGGTGCTCGTACCGGGCGACGCCCCGCAGCGTGACCGGGTCGCGGGGATGCGTCCAGAGTTCATGGTTGCCAGGCACCCAGACGACCTTGGCGAACCGTTCGCTCAGGAGCCGCAGGGCCCGCTCGATGTCGGAGACGATCTCCCCCACGTCCCCGGCGAGAATCAGCCAGTCGTCCGCGTGCCGGGGCCGCAGCGCTTCCAGGGCCGCGTCGTTCTCCTCGTACGCCACGTGCAGATCGCTGATGGCGAGGAGACTGCCGCCGCTCATGCGCCCGGCGGCAGCAGGCCGCGGACCAGCTCCGCGACGGCTGCCGCGTGCTCGGTCGGGAAGAAGTGCCCGCCGGAGAAGACCCGGAGGTCGAACGGGCCGCTGGTGTGCTCGCGCCAGGCCCGCACCTCCTCCGGCGAGGCCTCCGGGTCGCGATCGCCCGCCAGCCCCACGACCGGGCAGGCCAGCGGGGTCCCCATGGTGGGCTCGTACGAGGCCAGCGCCCGGTAGTCGGCGCGCAGCACCGGCAGCACGAGGCCCAGCATCTCCTCGTCGTCGAGGAGTGCGGCACCGGTGCCGCCCAGTGAGCGCACCTTGGCGATCAGGGCCCGGTCGTCGCTCAGCCGGTCGGCCGCCGTCCGGGGCCGGGACGGCGCCCGGCGGCCGGAGAGCAGCAGCACGGCCGGCCCGCCGCCGGGGGCGCCCGCGAGGCGTACCGCCACCTCGTAGGCGAGCGACGCGCCCATGCTGTGCCCCAGGAACAGCCGTGGCCTCGGGCGCGGCCCGTCCTCCCGGGGGAGGAGCGCCGAGGTGATGCGGTCGGCGAGGGCATGGAGGTCCTCGGCCGGTTCCTCGCGGTGACGTTCCTGCCGGCCCGGGTACTGGACCGCCCGTACCTCGACGGCCGGTGTCAGCAGGCGGGACAGCGCGAACCAGTAGGCGGCCGAGCCACCGGCGTGCGGGAAGCAGACCAGCTCGGCGGCGGCGTCGGCGGACGGGTGGAACCGCCGCAGCCACGTCTCCTCCGTCTCCTGTGTCTCTCGCGTCTCCTGGCGCATGGTCAGCCCGCCAGCGGAAGGTCGAGGAGCCGGTCCGAGGTGAGGATCGCCTGGTGGAGCCGGCGCAGCGAACGGCAGGGCTCGAGACCGAGTTCGGCACGCAGTACCTGCTGGGCCGAGCGGTAGACCCGCAGGGCCTCGGCCTGCCGGTCCGAGCGGTAGAGGACCAGCATCAACTGGCGGTAGAACGACTCGCGCAGCGGATACTGCGCGATCAGCCCGTGCAGCAGGCTGATGACCTCACGGTGCCGCCCCAGGGCGGTCCGCGCCTCGACGGACAGCTCCAGGCAGTCGAGCCGTTCCTCCTCCAGCCAGGTGGCGAACGCGGACAGCGCGGGCCCCTCGGCGGTCCCGTCCAGCACCGGTCCCCGCACGAGCAACAGGGCGCGCTCGAAGGCCTCCAGAGCCGCCTCGTACTGCCCCGCGTGCTGCCGTGCGCGACCCGTACGCATCAAGTCCTGGAAGTCGTCGACGTCATAGCCGGCGCCGTCCAGGCGGAGCATGTAGCCGGACGGCTTGGTCACGATGGCGTCTCCCCGGTGATCGCCGGCGGTGACGAGGAACTTGCGCAGCTGGGACAGGTAGACGTGGACGGCGGCCGATGCCCGGCGGGGCGGCGCTGTGCTCCACAGCTCGCAGACCAGTTGCTCCTTGGTGGTGACGCGTCCGGCCGCGATGAGGAGCGTGGCCAGCGTCATCTCCATCTTGGGAGCGCTGAGGGAGTGGGTGGCCGCTCCGTTCGAGACGAGAAGCGGCCCGAGCAGTTCATAGCGCATCGGACACCCCGTAGATAGGGGGAACACGCTTTCGTGTCCCCTCCGGCCTCACTCTCCGAGGACTTGGCCTGTCCACGCATCGGGGAAAGTACGTACGTATGGTGTTTGGCTGAATTCACGCGCTCTTTGGCGGCGTGATCCCAAGCCGCCGTCCGTGCCGGCATCCTGCCCTCTGCCAGCGGATTTGGCGGGGCTTTGGCGGCATCGCGGAAGCTCAGGGGATGCCGCCGTACCTCTTGCGCTCGCTGAGAGCCCTGGGGGAGTGGATCACCGCCGCAGGCCTGATGTGGCTTCCCCCGCCCCTACCCGCCCCGCCCTGCCTCGCGGAGCCGCCCCCCGGCCACCCGGAACGCCTCGGCCCGCCCGGCGCACCCCTGACCGCCCTCGAACGCAGTCTCCGCGAGGACCTCCCGGGCTGGCCGTGACCCCGAGCCGTCAGGCGAGCCTGACCACCGCCTTGTGCGTGGCGGCGAGTGTTCCCGGAGTGATCCGCAGCTGGAGCGCGGCGCCCGTCGCCAGCACCTGGACCGTCGGGTCCTGGGACAGCACCGCCGAGACAGGCCGGTTCCACGTCAGGTCGATCACCGCCCCGTCGCGCAGGGGACCGGAGACGCAGATCGTCGCCGTGGTGCCGGACTCGCGGATCAGTACGCAGGCGGGGGCGCCGACGGTGACCTCGCCGACCGTGCCGCCGAGCCAGAAGTTGATCCCCGTGAAGCCGAGCGTGGGCACACGGACGCCCTGCTGCTCGTTGGCGTTGGCGAGGACGGTGAGCCAGCCGGTGTCGGCGGCGCGTGCGGCCGTCTGCGCCTGGCTCGCGCCCGGCATCAGGACGTAGGAGTACGCGGCCCAGGTCGGATCGGTGCCGTGGTCGAACCAGAGGGTGAGGTAGCGGCGGGTGACCGGATCGGTCACCGCGCCCTTGTTGATGTCCGACCATGCGCCGGTGCGGGCCTGGCGCAGGGCCTTCAGGGAGGCACCGCCACCGGGGAAGACGTAACCCGCGTGTCCGGCGAGATGGGCCCACCGCGCCCCGGCGAGGGTGGCGCTCCAGCCGAGCGTGGCGGGCTGGACCGTGCCGTCGACGGTGAAGGCGTGGCTGCCGGTCTCACCGAGGTTGCGGTTCTCCACGACCGATTCGACACCGGTGCCGTCGCGGCCGTGGATTCCGGCGCCGAGGCAGACGACCGCGTCGTCCAGGAAGAACCAGGACTTCTTGGCCAGGAGCGTGGAGGACAGTCCCTTGAGGTACTGCCCCACGGCCGCGTACGTGCCGTCCGTCGTCCCGCCGACCCAGCGCACGTCGGGCCGGGCCGCGCCCCAGGTGCCGCCTTCACCGTCGGCGAGCGGCTTGCGGGAGGCGGTGGTGCCGGGCAGCCGGTAGGGGTCGACCGTCGGCCAGAAGTTGTCGCTGTACTGCCCGTTGGCGAAGTCGTCGCCCCACCAGGAGAGCATGCCGGAGCCGCTGTGCCAGGCGCGCAGGTTCTCGCCGTTGCCGTTCTCGTAGTACGTGATCCGGTTCGACGCCATGGAGAGCGAGGCCGCCCAGCCGGCGCGGCGGTGCACGGCCCGGTCCATGCCGGGGAAGAGACGGTGACCGGACGGCTCGGGACTCGCCGCGGTCGTACCGTCGTCGACGGCCTTGAGGCGGGCGAGCGCGGAGACGCCGAGCGCGGGACTGGCGAGCAGCGGGCTGTAGTAGTCGCGGGCGATCCAGCCCTTGACCATGCCGTCCCAGCGGGCCTTCTCCGCGGTCGACGCGCTCTGCGCGAGCAGCGCGACGCAGGCGATGATCGCGTGGCCGCGCAGGTGGTCGTCCTGACGGACACCTCTGGTGTCCGTCTTCTGCACCCCGCGGCTGATCGCGCGCCCCGAGACGGCGTCCATGGCGAGGCCGTTGAAGAGGAAGGGCGCGTACGCCTTCTCGACGGAGTCGAACACGACCTGCCGGCCGCCGTCCGTGACCTCCCACGCCGAACCCTTGAGCAGTGCGAAGAGGAGGGAGAGACCGCCGAGCATGACGGCGCCGTACGAACCGGCGTAGGGGACGTAGGTGTGCTGGATGAAGCTTCCGTCGGCGTAGAGCCCGTCGCCGGACGTGACGTACGGGAAGACCGGCGAGAGCGCGTCGCGGGCGAGGGCCAGCTTCGCGGCGGACTTGCCGATGACACCGCGCAGCGCGAGCACCCGGCACAGGTCGACCCGGTTGGCTCCGGTCGAGGTGCCGGAGTAGTTCGCGACCGCGCTGTCCGGCACGAACTGGTCCACGGCGGCGCAGTGTTCGTCGATGCGGGCCGAGCCGAGGTGGTCGTAGAGCAGCACGTCGATGTCGAGCAGGGCCTGCGGGATGCCGATCTGCCAGCTGTACCAGTTGCCGTAGCGGGCCTGGCCGGCGTGGTAGGCCTGATCGTGGAGATGGTCGAGACCGGCGAGGATGTCCGCGCGCAGACCGGTGTCTCCGGTGAGACCGGTGCCGGGCTGGGAGTACGCCTCGGCGAGGGTGCGCAGCCGGTTGTAGCTGGTGTTGAGGTTGCCGGAGTACGTGTACGACTCGGCATCCGTGTCCGGCTCGGGGTCGGCGTAGGGCAGGTCCGGCCAGAGGGAGCCGCCGGCCGGGGCCATGGAGGAGCGCAGATCGCGGGCGGTGGCACCGAGCGAGGCGAGTTTCGAGGCGAAGGGCTCGGCGGCCGGAGCGAAGCCTGTCCCGAGGAGCAGGTCCCGCCACTTCAGGCGCAGCGCGTCGTAGGCGTCGGCGGCGTGGGCGGGTGTCGCGGCGGCGGGCAGCACGACGGGCACGAGGGCGGCGGCGCCCAGCGCCGCGCGCAGCAGGGCGCGTCGGGACAGCAGGGAAGCGGGGACGGAGGAGAGCAGGGGGGAGTGCATGGCGGAGCAGACCTCCTGGGGGATGAGCGCCTGGCGGCGGGCGCTGTGGCGGACAGCATGCCCCGGACAGAAAGCGATTGCTACCCCCGGGGAGCGAGGCACGCCGGGAGCCGTACGTTCGCCTAACGGGGCCCGGACGGGCGAATGGGGGCCGAACCGCCGGGCGGGGGGCGGTGTCGTCACGAGGCCCTCCGCCGGTGCCCGTGAGTATCGGGGGATGAGTGTCGTCCTGCCGGTCCTGTTCTCGTTCTTCGCCGCGTTCAGCAACGCGCTGGCCACCGTGCTGCAACGCCGCGCCGCGCTGACCGTCCGTCGGTCGGACTCGTTCCGCCCCGGCCTGATCCTCGATCTGCTGCGGCGCCCGCTCTGGCTGGCCGGCATCCTCGCGGTGGTCGCCGCGGGGGCCGGGCAGGCAGCGGCCCTGGCGACCGGGCCGCTGACGCTCGTCCAGCCGCTGTTCGTGCTCGAACTGCCGCTCGCCCTGCTGATCGCCTCGCTGTGGGCGCGGGAACGGCTGCCCGCCCGTCTCTGGCTCGCTGTAGCCGGGGTGGTCGCGGGGATCGGGGTGGCTCTTGTGGCCGCCTCGCCGGCCGGGAACCGTACACAGGTGCCGCTCGACCGTTGGGTTCCGGCGCTCGTGGCCTGCGGCGTGGGCGTCGTGGCGCTGGCGGCGGCCGGACTGGGGAAACCACCCGGACGTGCCCGCGCCGGCTGTCTCGGGGCCGCGACGGCCATCTGTTACGCGCTCACCGCGGCGCTGATGAAGGTGTCCATGCACATCCTGGACGTGGGCGGCCTGGTCGCCTTTCTGACGACCTGGCAGACGTACGCCTTCGGCGCGACGGGGATCGCGGCTCTCCTTCTGCTCGAACACGCCATGCAGGGCGGACCGCTGGTCGCCTCGCAGCCGGCGCTGACCCTGGGGGACGCGGCGGTGAGTCTCCTGCTGGGCATCCTGCTGTACGAGGAACACGTGCGGGCGGGGTGGTGGCTGCTGCCGCAGCTGGTGGGGGTCGTCCTGATCGTCCTCGGGGTGTTCGCGCTGGCGCGCAGCGGGGTCGGCACGGCGTAGCGACGACTGCTCCGGCCGAGGACGCGAGCGTCCCGGACGACTCGCCCGGGACGGGGGCGTCGAAGGTCCGCCGGGCCGGCGGACACGACAATCGAGACACCCAAGACGATCGAGACGCGACCTCCCCGAGACGCGACCTCCTCCCCGAGACGCGACCTCCTCCCCGAGACACGACCTCCCCGAGACACGGAGATACGCCATGGAGATCCTGGAACCGCAGCCGACCACGAAGGCTCCCGCCGACTGGTTCACCGGCGATGTCTGGTTCGACGTCATCTACGCCGGCCGTGAGCCGTCCCGCATGCGCGCCAACATGGTCCGCTTCGCACCCTGCGCCCGCACCCACTGGCACTCGCACGCTCTCGGGCAGACGCTGCACATCGTCTCCGGCACCGCCCTCATCGGCACCCGGGACGGCAGGATCATCGAGGCCTTCCCCGGCGACACGATCCACACGCCGCCGGGCGAGGAGCACTGGCACGGCGCCACCCCGGACCGGTTCATGGCGCACCTCGCGTTGTGGGAGGGCATCGGCGAGGGCATCCCGGAGACCACCTGGCTCGAGGAGGTCGGCGACGACGTATACACCGGCCCACGTATCAGCGCCAGCTGAAGCGCAGGGGAATAGGCCCCCGGCACCCGTCGTTCTCGCTGCTGAAGCGGTCACCGTCGATGCCCCCATGCCGGTGACCGAGAGCTCCGAGCAGCCCTCCGGAAAGCCATGCCCAGTGCCCGAAGCGTTCGCAGCGCGCTAGCCGCCCTCGGCGTGCTGACCGTGCTCGTCGGCTGTTCCGCCGTGACCGGCGGCCCCGGTACCGCCGAAGTGTCCACCGCCGTCGTCGGCTCGGCCTCCGCGTCCCTGTCCGAGGCGCCCTCGCCGACGCCGCTCCCGTCCTCGCCGACGCCGCTCCCACCCTCGGCCGCACCCCCGGCCGCCGCCCCGGCCCCGGATCCGGAACCGAGCAAGCGGCGCCTGACCGCGGAGGTGGCCATACCGTCGATCGACCTCACCGACCTGCGGGTCGTGCCGTACGAGGGAACGACCGACGACCGGGCAGGCACCCGGATACAGGACCGGGGCGTGGCCGCCAGCCCCTACGGAGAGCGGGGCGGAGTCGGCCCGGGCGAGATCGGCAACTACCTGGTGACCGCCCACCGGCTCTCCGCCGGCGGCCCCCTGCGCGACCTCCCCTCCGTGGACGTGGGCGACTCCGTCTTCGTCACGGCGGGGGACACCGTTTACGAGTACAAGATCGTCGAGACGCGGACGACCTCCTTCCGCTCCGCCCGCTCCCTCGCGGAGCAGCGGGCCGCGGTTCCGGGCGAACCGGGCGAGAAGCCCACCCGGGCCATGATCACCCTCTCCACCTGCGCGACGCCCGAGGACGACGCCGCGGGGAACTTCTGGCGCGACGCCCAGGGCAACCCCGAGCACCGCATCGACAAGATAGGCGTCCTGTCCGCGACCCGACCGTCGTAGGCCGCGCGCACAAGCGGGGAGCAGTTGGCCGGCGGCGAAGTTTCGCAGCACGACGTCCAGCGGGGTTCCGTCCAGGGTCAGCTTGCCATCGGACCGGGCGCGTACCTGGCCCACCTCGCCGATCCTCAGGTCGAGCCCCTGCTCGGCCATCGCCTCCTGGACGGCGCGCATGAGTCGTCCGTACGCGGCGACGGCGCCGTTCCCCTCGATGAGGCCGATTACCGGCTCCGCGCCGCCGGACAGGACCGGCCGGGCCCTGTCGCGCAGGACGGCCGCCATCCGGGCCGCGATGTCGACGTGGGCGAGGCCGTGCTTCCCGGCGAAGTCGGCGAAGGCCGGCGTCCGGAGCAGTGTCCGGTTGAAGACGGCCATCTTGGTGCCGCCCACCTCGCTGCCGAGGTTGAACTCCAGGAGCTTGTACGACGTGTCGTCGTGGTAGACGTCCGCGCGGCCCAGCTTGTCCGGGCGGCCCGAGCCGGCTCGGCGGAGCAGGGCCGCGTGGCGCGGATCGAGCCCGATCTCCGCCGCGTACCGCTCCATGTCACCGTCGAAGAGTCGCTGCGGAAGGGAGACGAGGAGATCGAAGAACCCCTCCAAGTCCTGGGCCAAGGCGTCGAGTTCCGGGCCGTACGCGAACCAGGGGCGGGGCAGCAGATGGGAGCGCCAGGCCTCGGCGAAGGCCGGAGGGAACTCGGCCCGCGCGACCGCGTCGCCCGGCCCGCCGTCCCCGCGCAGGCACTCGTCCACGTACATCCGGCTCAGCTCGCTCATCTGCCTCGGCTCGATTCGGTGAAGGAGTCGCGTACGGAGGTCAGTCGACCACGCGTGGGCGCCCCCTCGGGCGGAAACGCCCCTCGCACCGTTCAGCCCGTGCGGGTGGCGGGCTGGCTCGTGCGCGTGGCCGTGCGGGCGGCGTGCCCGTGTCCCGCCGCCCGGCGCCACGGGGGGTGCCGTCACCCGCTTGCCGCTCCTCCGGTTGCAGCTAATGTCGATATATAGGCCACATGTGCACCCTCGCTCCCGCGCCCTCCCGGTGAAGGAAAGGGGCCGCACGGAAGGAGCCTCCGATGACCCGTACATTGCGGGGCGCGATCGCCCTCGCCGGAGCCGTAGCCCTCTCCCTGGGAGCGGTGGCGACCAGCGGCGCTGCGGACCCGGGCGCGGACAGCGCGGCACAGGGCGAGGTGAAGATCGGTCTGCTGCTGCCGGAGAGCAAGACCACGCGGTACGAGAAGTTCGACCGGCCCTACATCGAGGCCAAGATCAAGCAACTGGCGCCCGGGGCGCAGATCGACTACTACAACGCCGCCGAGAGCGCGACCACCCAGCAACAGCAGGTGAACACCGCTCTCACCAAGGGCGACAAGGTGCTCATCCTGGACGCCGTCGACGCCAAGTCGATCCAGTCCTCCGTGCAGAAGGCCCATGACGCGGGCGTGAAGGTCGTCGCGTACGACCGGCTCGCCCAGGGCCCCGTCGACGCCTACGTCTCGTACGACAACCGCAAGGTCGGCGAGTTGCAGGGCAAGGCGCTGCTCGACGCGCTCGGTGACAAGGCCAAGAGCGGCCAGATCGTGATGCACAACGGTTCGCCGACCGACCCGAACGCCGCCGAGTTCAAGGCCGGCGCCCACTCCGTCCTCGACGGCAAGGTGAAGATCGGCAAGGAGTACGACACCCCGAACTGGGACCCGAACAACGCCAACCAGCAGATGTCCGGCGCCATCAGCGCGCTCGGCAAGGAGAACATCGTCGGTGTCTACTCGGCCAACGACGGGCTGGCCGCCGGCATCGCCACCGCCCTCAAGGCGGCCGGCATCAACGTGCCGCTGACCGGCCAGGACGCCCAGCTCGACGCGATCCAGCGGATCCTCCTCGGTACCCAGACGATCACGGTCGAGAAGCCCTACAAGCCGGAGGCCGAAGCCGCCGCGACGATGGCGGTCGATCTGGCGGAGGGCAAGCAACTGCCCGAATCCCTGACGCCCACCACCGTCACCAGCGGCAGCGGCCAGAAGGTCCCCGCCACGCTGCTGACACCGGTCGTGGTCACCAAGGACAACATCAAGGACACGGTCGTCAAGGACGGTCTCTACACCGTCAAGGAGATCTGCACCCCGACCTACGCCCGGGCCTGCGAGGAGGCCGGTCTGCGGTAGCCGCGCTCCGGGCGGCCCGGCGGTGAGGCGACGCCGCCGGGCGAGGCGCCCGGACGAGCGGTTGAGATCCGGGACGTCCGGACGAGATGCCCGGACGAGCGGACGAGATACCGGGACGCCAGGCAAGACGCCCGGACGAGCGGGCGAGCGGAGGAGGCGGTTCCGTTGCCGGAAGCACCTGTGCTCACACTGCGGGGGATCTCCAAGCGGTTCGGCGCGGTCCAGGCCCTGTCGGGCTTCGACCTGGAGGTCCACGCCGGCGAGGTCGTCGCGCTCGTCGGCGACAACGGCGCCGGCAAGTCCACCGCCGTCAAGGCGATCGCCGGGGTGAACCCTCCGGACGAGGGCGTCATCGAGTGGGAGGGCCGCCGGGTCACCATCAACCGGCCGCACGACGCCCAGAACCTCGGCATCGCCACCGTCTACCAGGACTTGGCGCTGTGCGACAACCTCGACGTCGTCGGCAACCTCTTCCTCGGCCGCGAACTGCGCCGTTTCGGCGTCCTCGACGAGGTCCGCATGGACCAGCGCTCCCGCGAGCTGCTCGACACCCTGTCCATCCGCATCCCCAGCGTCCGCATCCCCGTCGCCTCCCTCTCCGGCGGCCAGCGCCAGACGGTGGCGATCGCCCGCTCGCTCATCGGCGAACCGAGGGTCGTCATCCTGGACGAGCCGACCGCCGCCCTCGGCGTGGAGCAGACCGCCGAAGTCCTCGACCTGGTCGAACGGCTCCGCGACCGCGGCCTCGGCACCATCCTCATCAGCCACAACATGGTGGACGTGATGGCGGTCGCCGACCGGATCGCGGTCATGCGCCTCGGCCGGAACAACGGCTTCTTCGACAAGCGCTCCACCACCACCGAGGAGATCATCTCCGCCATCACCGGGGCCACCGACAGCGCCGTCACCCGCCGCCAGGCCCGCAAACGGGAGGAGGGAGAGCGATGAGCCGCGACAGGGGCCCCGACGACGCCTCCACCCAGGAACCGGCACGCGACGCCATGCCCGCCGTCGACACCCGTCTGCTCGTCCGTGAGGAGGGCATCCGGGGATACCTCGGCGAGTTCCGGCGCAAGCTGCGCAGCGGGGAGCTGGGCTCCCTGCCGGTCGTCGTCGCCGTGATCATCATCTGGACGGTGTTCGGCAGCCTGAACAGCGCGTTCCTCTCGGCCCAGAACCTCTCCGACCTCAGCCAGCAGATCGTCGGCACCGGCATGATCGCCGTCGGGATCGTCTTCGTGCTGCTGCTCGGCGAGATCGACCTCTCCGTCGGCTCCGTCAGCGGGCTCTGCGCCGCCCTCTTCGCCGTGCTCAACGTCCTCAACGGCATGAACGAGTGGCTGGCGCTCCTGGTCGCCGTGGCGGGCGGTGCGGCCGTCGGGCTCATCCACGGCTTCTTCTTCGCCAAGGTCGGCGTGCCCGCGTTCGTCGTCACACTGGCCGGCAACCTCGCCTGGAACGGTCTGATGCTGCAGGTGCTCGGCACCAGCGGCACGGTCAACATCCCGAGCGAGACCATCGTCGCCAAGCTCTACTCGACGATCTTCCACAGCCCTGCCGCCGCCTATGTGACGGCGGCCGTGGGGGTCGGCCTCTTCCTGGCGGCCTCACTCCTGGACGCCAGACGCCGGCAGAAGGCCAGGGTGCCGTTCCGCCCGGTGGCCGAAATCGTGCTGCGTACGGTCGTCATCGCCGCGATCGCCTTCGCCGCCGCGGTCATCCTCAACCGGTACCAGGGCCTTCCGCTGGCCCTCCTGATCTTCCTGATCCTGCTGGTGGTGCTGGACTTCGTGCTGCGCCGCACCACCTACGGGCGCCGGATCTTCGCCGTCGGCGGCAACATCGAGGGCGCGCGCCGGGCCGGTATCAGCGTGCCGTTCGTCCGGATGACGGTCTTCTCGATCGCGGGCACGATGGCCGCCATCGGCGGCATCTTCCTGGCCGGTCAGATCCAGTCCGCGAGCCAGACCTCCGGTGGCGGCAACCTGCTGATGAACGTCATCGCCGCGGCCGTCATCGGCGGTACGAGCCTGTTCGGCGGCCGCGGCAGCGTGTGGTCCGCGCTGCTCGGCGCCCTGGTGATCGGGTCCATCCAGTCGGGGATGAACATCATGGGTGTCAGCAACGCCGTCCAGTTCATGATCACCGGATCGGTCCTGCTCGCCGCGGTGGTCGTCGACTCGCTGTCCCGCAGGAGTCAGAAGGCCGCGGGGCGCGCCTGATATCGCGTCGTCCGTACGAGGAGGTCACCGACGATGTCCGGTACCACTGTGAGGGACATGCTCGCCACCTACCCCGCCGACCTCGGCGGGATCGATCCCGGCAAGCTGACCCGCTGCATCGAGGAATGCGTCGCGTGCGCCCAGGCGTGTACCGCCTGCGCGGACGCCTGTCTGTCCGAGGGCATGGTCGGCGATCTGACCAAGTGCATCCGTACCGACATGGACTGCGCCGACATCTGCACCGCCACCGGGGCCGTGCTCTCGCGGCACACCGGCTACGACGCCGGCATCACGGCCGCGATCCTCACCGCCTGCGCCACGGTGTGCAAGGCGTGCGCGGACGAGTGCGCGTCCCATGCCGACATGCACGACCACTGCCGTATCTGCGCCGAAGCCTGCCGCTCCTGCGCGCAGGCCTGCGACGAACTGCTCGGGAGCCTCGGCGGCCGGTAGGGCGCGGCCTACGGCCCCCGGCGCTCCCTAATTCCCGGGAAAATCCGCTCACTTGGGCAGAAGGGGGCGGAGGGGTGCCCGATCCGGATCGCCGGGTCGGACATCGGGCGCGCGTTCGAGTCTGTGCTGAGGCTGTCCCGCGGGGCATACTGGCTACACGATGACGAACCGATCCGCGCCCCGGCGCCACCTGTCCACCAGCCCCTTCGCGGCTCCCGTCGATCCCGTGATCAAGGAGTTCGCCGTCGGTGACCGCGTCTCCCACGACCGTCACGGCCTCGGGAAGATCATTGGCACGGAGCCGACGGGTGCGCTGCTCGTCGACTTCGGAGCCAGCCAGATCCGCGTCCTGAGCCCCTACAAGGGCCTGCACAAGCTCTGACGTCACTCTCTGATCCGCCCCGGTCCACGCGCCGGGGCGGTCCTCGTTCCCGCGCCTACGATGGCCCCATGTCCGAACGCGAGGGAACCTCAACGGCGAGCGATGCGCATCAGCGCACCCCCGGTGCCCGGGAGCTCACCGCCGCGGCGGGGGTCTTCGCGCTGCTCGCGGACCCGACCCGGCTGCATCTCGTATGGCTCCTGACGCGAGGGGAGGCGGATGTCACCGCCCTCGCCGAGGCGTGCGGGGCCGCCAGGCCCGCCGTCAGTCAGCATCTGGCCAAGCTGCGGCTCGGCGGTCTCGTGCAGCACCGCAAGGACGGGCGCCGGGTGGTGTACACGCTGCCGGACGGGCATATGCGGCGTCTTGTCGTCGAGGCGATCAGCCACGCGGACCACCAGGTGACCGGCGAGCCCTGGCACGACTGACGAGCCCGGCCGCGGACGCCGACGAGAATTCAACATGTGCGCAATCATGCACGCGTCGGTTACGGTGGTGAGGTCCCCGTAGCCGAACGAGGGCGGACCTCATGCTGTCCGTGCTGCGCCACCGCACCTATCGCCGTCTCTTCACGGCCCAGATCCTCGCCCTGGCAGGCACCGGGCTCGCGACGGTCGCGCTGAGCCTCCTCGCCTACGACCTCGCGGCGGCCGACGCCTCCGCCGTCCTCGGGACCGCCCTCGCGATCAAGATGATCGCGTACGTGGCCGTCGCCCCCCTGATCGGGGCCCTCGCCGACCGCCTGCCCCGGCGCGCGCTCCTCGTCTCCGCCGACCTGCTCCGCGCGACGGCCGCCCTCGCACTGCCGTTCGTCGGCGAGGTGTGGCAGATCTACGTCCTGATCCTGCTGCTCCAGACCGCCTCGGCCGCCTTCACACCGACCTTCCAGGCCACCATCCCCGACGTCCTGCCCGACGAGCGGGACTACACCCGGGCCCTCTCGCTCTCCCGGCTCGCCCACGACCTGGAGAACCTCCTCAGCCCGGCCCTGGCGGCCGCCCTGCTGGCCTTCGTCCCGGCCGGCTCGCTCTTCGCCGGCACCGCCGCCGGCTTCCTCGCCTCCGCGGCCCTGGTCGCCTCCGTCCTGCTCCCCAGCCCCGCGCCGGCCGCGCGGACCGGCGGCCTCCTCACCAAGGCCTCCTTCGGCACCCGGCTCTTCCTCGCCACCCCGCGCCTGCGCGCCCTCCTCGCGCTCGAACTCGTCGTCGCGGCCGCCGGCGCCATGGTGCTGGTCAACACCGTCGTCCTGGTACGGGACGTTCTCGGCCGCCCGGCGGGCGACGTCCCGCTCGCCTTCGGCGCGTACGGCGCCGGCTCGATGGCCGTGGCGCTCTCACTCCCGCGGATCCTCGACCGGGCCGGCGACCGCGCGTCGATGCTCCCCGCCGCGTTCCTGGCGACCGGCGTCCTCGCCCTCCTCCTCGTCGGTCTGGAGGCCGGACCGGGCCCGTGGTCCTGGCCCGCCCTGCTCGCCGCCTGGTGCGCCGCCGGCGCCGCGTCCGCGGCCGTCCTGACGCCCGGCGGGCGTCTCCTGCGGCGCTCGGCGGCGAGCGCCGACCTGCCGGCCGCCTTCGCGGCCCGCTTCTCCCTCGCCCACGCCTGCTGGCTGCACACCTACCCCCTGGCCGGCTGGACGGCGGCGCGCGCCGGCCTCACGGCCTCGGCCGGCGCGCTGAGCGGCGTCGCCCTCCTCGCGGCCGTCGCCGCCGTCCGGCTCTGGCCGCGCACCGACCCCGACGAGCTGGAACACGTCCATCCCGAGCTGGCACCGGACCATCCGCACCTGCACGGCGCGGACCGGCGCCACGCTCACGACTTCCGGATCGACTCCCTCCACCCCCGGTGGCCCGGCCCCGACCTCACCGCGCGCCCCCGAAGCGGGCGAAACGCAGCGTGACGAGCTGGAAGGGACGCAGCCGCAGCTCCACCGCGCCCTCCGTCTCCCGCACGGTCCCGGCCGGGGCGTCGGCGAGCGGGCGCTCCAGAAGGTCGCAGACCTGAACCCCCGCATGGTCCAGTGCGGCGGTCAGCCGGGCGCGGCCGCGGCCGCCCCGGGACTCGTAGAGGCGGACGACGACGTCACCGCTGCGGTCGTCGGCGAGCTTCACCGCGCTGACGACGACGGCGTCGTCGTCCAGCACGACCAGCGGGGCGACGTCGGCGTCCCCGGGAACCCGGCGCTCCGGCAGGTTGAGGTGGTACCCCTCACGGACCGCGTCCCCCACCGCGGCCCCCGGCACCAGGGCGTGGCGGAAGCGGTGCACACCCTGGTCGGTGTGCGGATCGGGGAAGCGCGGGGCACGCAGCAGTGACACCCGTACGGTCGTGGTCGTACCGCCGTCGGGCCGCACGGTGCGGGTGACGTCGTGCCCGTAGGTGGAGGCCGTGACGAGGGCGACGCCCCAGCCGGGCTCCTCCAGGTGGACGAAACGGTGGTTGCACGCCTCGAACTTGGCCGCCTCCCAGCTGGTGTTGGTGTGGGTGGGGCGGTGCAGATGACCGAACTGGGTCTCGGCGGCGTAGCGGTCGGTGTGGATGTCGAGGGGGAAGGCCGCCTTGAGGAACTTCTCCGTCTCGTGCCAGTCGACCTCGGTGTCCAGGTCCAGACGGGCCGACCCGGCGGTGAGGGTGAGCGTCTGGACCGCCCGGGACGCGCCGAAGGATCGGGCCACGCGTACGGACACCGCCTGCGGGGAGTCGGACACGAGGACCACCTCGTCCGCCTCCGTCAGGTCGGTGACCGTGTTGCGGTAGAACTGGTCGACGTCCCAGGCGTCCCACATGTTCGGGAAGTCGGGGTGGATCTGCAGCAGATTGGCGACCGCGCCCGGCGCCACCGTCTCCCGCCCCGCCGCGAGGTCGACCACCGACACCACCAGACCGCGCTCGTCCACGGTCACCCGCAGCAGCCCGTTGGAGAGCACGAACCCGCCGCCCGCCCGCGGCTCCACGGCGCAGCCGCCGGGCGAGGCGGCGACAGCGCGGGCTCCGCCCGCCGCAACGCCCGCCCGCTCGTGCGGGGCCGCGTTGAAGACCACCTCTCCGCCCGCCGACGCGTCCCCGGCGAGCGCCCGCTGGGCACGGTCGACGATGCCGTTCAGCTCCTCGGCGACCTGTGCGTACGTCCGCTCCGCCTCCCGGTGCACCCACGCGATCGAGGAGCCCGGCAGGATGTCGTGGAACTGGTGCAGCAGCACCGTCTTCCAGATCCGGTCCAACTCCTCGTACGGATAGGGGAGTCCGGCCCGGACCGCCGCCGTCGCGGCCCACAGCTCGGCCTCGCGCAGCAGGTTCTCGCTCGTCCGGTTGCCCTGCTTGGTCCTCGCCTGGCTGGTCAGCGTCGCCCGGTGCAGCTCCAGATACAACTCGCCCACCCAGACCGGCGGATCGGGATACTCCGCCTCCGCCTTGGCGAAGAACTCGGCGGGCCGCTCCCAGCGCACCCGGGCCGACCCCTCCAGATCCCGCAGCCGGGCCGCCTTCGCGATCATCTCGCGCGTGGTGCCGCCGCCCCCGTCTCCCCAGCCGGTCGGCGCGATCGAGTGGCTCGCCCGCCCCTTGTCCTTGAAGTTGCGGACCGCGTGCGCGATCTCCTTGCCCTGCATCGAGCAGTTGTACGTGTCGACCGGCGGGAAGTGCGTGAAGATCCGGGTCCCGTCGATGCCCTCCCACCGGAACGTGTGGTGCGGGAACGAGTTGACCTGACTCCACGAGATCTTCTGCGTCAGCAGCCACTTGGAGCCGGCCGCCTTGATGATCTGCGGCAGCCCGCCCGCGAAGCCGAAGGTGTCCGGCAGCCACGCCTCCTCGTTCTCGACGCCGAACTCCTCCAGGAAGAACCGCTTGCCGTGCACGAACTGCCGGGCCATCGCCTCCGAGCCCGGCATGTTCGTGTCCGACTCCACCCACATGCCGCCCGCCGGGACGAACCGGCCCTCCGCGACCGCCTTCTTGACCCGCGCGTACACCTCCGGACGGTGCTCTTTGATCCACGCGTACTGCTGAGCCTGCGACATCGTGTAGACGAAGTCCGGCTCGTCCTCCAGGAGCGCGGTCATGTTCGCGGTGGTCCGCGCCACCTTGCGGACCGTCTCGCGCAGCGGCCACAGCCACGCCGAGTCGATGTGGGCGTGACCGACCGCGCTGATCCGGTGCGCCGACGGCTCGGCGGGCGAGGCGAGGACCCCGGCCAGCCGCTCGCGCGCGGCGGCGGCCGTTCCGTTCACGTCCTGCAGGTCGACCGCGTCCAGCGCCCGCTCGACCGCCCGCAGGATGTCCCAGCGGCGGGCGCCCTCGACGGGAAGCTCCGCCATCAGCTCGCCGAGGACCTCCAGGTCGATCACGAGCTGCCACACCGTCTCGTCGAAGACGGCCAGCTCCATCCGCTCCAGCCGGTACTGCGGCGTGTCGCCCGCGGTCTCCTTCTCGCCCAGATCGGTCGGCAGGAAGGGGTGGTAGTCCAGGATCACCGGGTTGGAGGCGGCCTCCACATGGAGCAGCACCTCCTCCCCGCCGACCGCCGGGGAGGCGATCCGCACCCACTGGTTGCGCGGATTGAGCCCCTTCACCGGCGAACCGTCGGGCCGGTACACCAGGCCCTCGCACTGGAACCCCGGCATGTTCGCGTCGAAGCCGAGGTCGATCAGCGCCTCGACCGTCCGGCCCGCCCAGGCCGCCGGCACCGTTCCGGAGACGGTGAGCCAGCTCGTACCCCACGGCGCTCCCCAGGCGTCGCCGACGGCGATCGGGGTACGCGGGGCGGCCAGGCCCTCGGCCACCGGCACCGGTTCGTCGGGCGCCGTCCAGATCCCGACCTCCAGGGGCACCGACTCCGGATGGATCGCCGGCCGGATCCGTTCGTCGAGGACGCGCTTGAGGCGGGACTCGATCAGCTTGCGGTCGTCATGCATGGCACTCGCTCCATCGCGTGAAGGGACTTGGGTGGGTCAGGCCCGGCCGACGTCGTCGACGGTGACGGTCTCGGTGATCCCGCGCGCGGCGAGATGCTGCTGGTCCGAGACCCGCCCGGCCAGCACGGTCGTGGGCCTGGCGCCGTCCGCGGCCAGGCGCATGAACGCCTCGAAGAACGCCCCGCCGGGGGCGCAGGCCGACCGCTTCGGCGCGTCGTCCGGCAGGTCCAGGACCAGGGCGGTGGTCCGCGGCCGCGCCCGGTGGCCGCGGTCGCGGGCCCCCGCCACGATCCGCGCGAGCGCCCGCCCGGCCGGCTTCACCTCCCGGTCGTTGGTCAGCAGGCCCAGGCTGTACTCCAGCTCCGGGAAGTCCGCGAGCGAGCGGTCGACGTCGTGGGAACACCACCAGGTGATACCCCACAGATCCGGGCAGTCGAGCGCGGCGGCGACCGTCGTACGGGTGAACTCCGCGGCCCGCTCGGCGGCGATGTGCGGGGCGGGCGCCCCGACCTCCTGCAGCCACACCGGCCGCCCCGGATCCTCGGCCCAGGCCTTCGACAGCTCGATCATGTACGCCGCGTGCTGACCGGTCGCCGGCGCCTGGGCGCCGTACCGCTGCGCGGTGCCGTTGAAGACCCAGGAGTGCACGGCCGTCGCCGCGCCGAGCCGGGCCGCGTGGGCGGGAGTGAACGGGTGGTCGTCCAGGTACCAGGCGGCGTCGTACTCCGCGTGCAGGTGCAGCCTCCCGGGCGCGCCCCGCTCGCAGGCGTCCAGCATGCGGCGGAGCCACGCCTCGGCCTGGCCGGGGGTGATCCGGTCCGGGTCGGGGTGCGGATCACCGGAGAACTGGTTGATCTCGTTGCCGAGCGTCATGCCCAGGAAGCCCGGCCGGTCCGCGAGGGCGGCGGCGAGGGTGCGCAGATAGGCGGCCTGGCCCTCGACCACCTCCGGGTCGGTGAACATGTTGCGCCGGTGCCAGGTGAGCGTCCAGGACGGCCGGAAGTCGAAGCTGGACAGATGGCCCTGCAGTCCGTCGACGGCGACATCCAGACCGCGTTCGGCCGCGGCGTCGACGAGCTGGACCAGCTGCTCGACGGCGCGTGGCCGGATCAGGGTGCGGTTCGGCTGGAAGACGGGCCACAGCGGGAACACCCGGACGTGGTCGAGCCCCAGCGCGGCGACCGAGTCGAGATCGGCGCGGACGGCGTCGAGATCGAAGTCGAGCCAGTGGTGGAACCAGCCCCGGGTGGGTGTGTAGTTGACGCCGAAGCGAGGGGCGCGGCCGGGCTCGGTGGGGGAGGCCTGGGAAGGGGTCATGCGCGGCATCGAGTCCTTTGCGTCAGTCATCCCTTGATGGCGCCTTCCTCGACGCCCCTGAAGAAGAACCGCTGAAGGGCGGCGAAGACGGCGACGATCGGCAGGAAGGCGATCATCGTGCCCGCGGCGATCAGCCGCGGGTTGGCGGTGAAGGTGCCGTTCAGGTACTGGAGCCCGACGGTCAGGGTGTACTGCCCGGGGTCGTTGAGGACGATCAGCGGCCACAGGAAGTCGTCCCAGGCGCCGATGAAGGTGAAGATCACGACCACGCTCAGCATGCCCCGTACGTTCGGCAGGCCGACATGCACCAGGCGCTGCCAGACGTTGGCGCCGTCGACGAGCGCGGCCGCGTCGAGCTCGGGCGGCACGGCCTGGAAGGCCGTGTACATCAGCAGCACGTTCAGCATGGCGATCGCCCCGGGCAGGGCCACCCCGAGGAGGGTGTCCGTCAGTCCCAGGCTGCGGACCGTCACGTACTGCGAGACGATCGTGACCTCGCCGGGCAGCACCAGCGTGGCCAGGAACAGGCCGAGGACCAGCCGTACGCCGCGGAACCGCAGCCGGGAGAGCGCGAATCCGGCGAGGGTGGCGCCCACGACGTTGCCGGCCACGGCGATCGCCGCCACCGTGAGCGAGTTGAGCGCGTAGGTCCACACCGGGATCGTGTCGGCGACCTGGGTGTAGTTGGAGAAGGTCGGGTCGTCGGGCAGGAAGTCCGGTGTACGGGAGTACACGTCCTCGCCGGGGCCCTTGAGCGAGGTGGACAGCTGCCACAGGAACGGGCCGATCGTGAGCAGCAGCACCAGGGCCAGAAGCAGATAGCGCGCGGTCTTCCCGGCGGGCGTGGGTGTGCCGAATCCCCGTGCGGGCATGGGTCAGGCCGCCTTCCGGTTGAGCCGGGCGAGCAGCAGCATCGGGCCGACGGTGATCACGAAGAGGAGCAGGCTCAGGGCGGAGGCGTAGCCGATGTGCCCGGTGAAGCCGCGGCTGTACATCTGGATGAGCATGACCACCGACATGTCCCGGCCGCCCGGGCCGCCGGTGCCGTTGGACAGGACGTACAGCTCCGAGAAGACCCGTAGGGCGGAGACCGATATCAGTACGGAGATCAGCATCATCGCGGTCCGGACACCGGGCAGGGTGACGTGCCAGAACCGGCGGGCGGCCGAGGCCCCGTCGACGGCGGCGGCCTCGTGGAGCTCTCGGCCGACGTTCCCGAGCGCGGACAGGTAGATGACCATGTAGTAGCCGAGGCCCTTCCACACCGTCAGTCCGATGGCGCTGAACAGCAGCAGCCAGCGGTCGGTGAGGAAGGAGACCGGCTGCTCGGCGAGACCGAGCTGCCCGAGCAGACCGTTGACCAGGCCGCGGTCGTCGAGCACCCAGCCCCAGATCAGCGCGACGACGACGGCGGAGGCGACCACCGGGGTGTAGAACGCGGTACGGAAGAACGTGATGCCGGGCAGCTTCTTCTCCACGAGGAGCGCGAGCAGCAGCGGCAGCAGGGTGAGCAGCGGCAGACAGACGAGCAGATAGACGATGCTGTTGACGAGAGCGTCGATCAACTGCTCGTCGGTCAGGGCCCGTTCGTAGTTGGCGAGGCCGGTGAAGTGTCCGCCGCCCAGGGGTTTGGCGTTGGTGAACGACAGGATCACCGTGTTGACGGCGGGCCACAGGTTGAAGACGGCGAGCCAGACCACGGCCGGCCCGGTGAGCAGCCACGGGGTGAACCAGCGCCGGTGCGTCAGCCGGTATGTCATGGGAGCCTTCCGGGAGGGGGAGCGGCGCCGGGGAGGGCGGCGCCGCCCCGGGCGTTCAGTCCTTGAGCATCTGGTTGCCGCGGGCGACCGCCGTGTCCAGCGCCTCCTTGGAACCGGTCTGTCCGTTGAGGGCGAGGGCGATCTGCTGGTTGATCACCGTCTTGATCGCGTCGTTGGCCTGGACCGGCTCCAGCATCTTGGCCTTGCCGAGCGAGGTGAACGCCATGACCTTGGCGTCGCCCGCGTTCGTGCCGTCGCTCTTGCTGAAGAAGGCGTCCGAGGCCGAGGCCTTGGTCGAGGGGAAGATGCTGGTGAGATGGGCGAAGGCGGCCTGGTTCTCGGCGTTGGTCACCCACCGTGCGAGCGCTAGGGCGGTGGCCCGGTTCTTCGTCCCCTTGGAGACGGACAGCCCCTGGACGTAGAGCGGCGGGGTGCCCATGGCGGGGGAGGCGACCACCTGGGGCGCCAGGCTCGGGTTGTCGGTGGCGAGCGAGGTGATGTAGTTGCCGCCGGCGGTGGTCCAGGCTGCCGTACCGGAGGTGAAGAGCTGGGTGTTGCCGGCGTACTTCTCGGTCAGCACGTCCTTGGGCAGCAGGCCCTCCTTGAAGGCGCCCCGGTAGGTGTCGAGGAGGGCGGCGGCCTCGGGGGTGTTGAAGGTGAACGTCGTGCCGTCGTCGGACATGAGCTTCACGCCGGCGTTGGCGAAGTCCATGAGGCCCGGCTTGCGGCTCATCAGATAGACGGAACCGTTGGACTTCTCCTTGACGGTCCTGGCCGCCGAGATCAGCTCGTCCAGGGTGGCCGGGGGCTTCTTCGGGTCCAGGCCGTACCGGGTCAGAAGCGTCGAGTTCCAGTAGTTCACATCGGTGTTGAGGTACCACGGGTAGCCGTACGTACCGTCCTGGCCGGCGAAGCGGTAGGCGGCGGTGCCGCCCTCGACGTAGTCGGATTCCAGCTTCGGGTCCGCCTTCGCCACATCGAGCAGCATGCCCTGCTTCACCAGCGGGAGGGCGAAGTCGGGCGGGAGGTTGACCACATCGGGAAGGCTGCCGCCGGCCGCCTGGCTGAGCACCTTCTCCGAGTAGCCCTCGCCGGGCTGGTCGAGCCACTCCACCTGGACGCCGGGGTGCTTCTTCTCGAAGGCGTCGATCACGCCCTCCATGTACGCGGTGAACTTCGGCTTCAGGGCCCAGGTCTGCAGGGAGACCCTGCCCTTCACCTCGCCGGCGGCGGCAGCGTTGTCGGCGTTCTCGCCGTCGGAGCCGTTCGGGTCGCCGAGGCCGCAGCCGGCGAGCGTCGCCGCGGCGACCGCGGCCACGGCCAGCCGCATCCAGTGGCTTGTACGCATGTGAGAGGTCTCCCGGTCTGTTCTGACGGAGGGGTCCGACGGAGGCGAGCAGGGCTACTAAACCGGTCTAGCGATGGGGGACTATGCTCCGGCTAGACTCCGCTGTCAAGGGAGTGCGCAAGGACTCCAGGAGGACGGAAGGGGCGCTCCGTGGGCAGACCGACGATCGCCGACATCGCCCGACGGGCGGGGGTGTCCAAGGGCGCGGTCTCCTTCGCGCTCAACGGGCGGCCCGGCGTCAGCGAGGCGACCCGCGAGCGCATCCTGCGGGTCGCGGAGGAGATGAACTGGCGCCCGCACAGCGCCGCGCGCGCCCTCGGCGGGGCCCGGGCGGGTGCGGTCGGCCTCGTCCTGGCCCGCCCGGCGCGGACCATCGGCCTCGAACCCTTCTTCAGTCAGCTTCTGAGCGGTCTGCAGGCCGGTCTCTCCGTCCGCGGCACCGCGCTCCACCTGCTCGTCGTCGAGGACACGGCGGCCGAGATCGAGGTCTACCGGCGCTGGACCTCCGAGCACCGGGTCGACGGCTTCGTCCTGGTCGATCTGCAGGTGCGCGACCCGCGGATCCCGGTACTCGAAGAGCTCGGCGTGCCCACGACGGTGATCGGCGGGCCCGGCCGGCACGGTGGCCTGCCCAGCGTCTGGGCGGACGACCGGGAGGCGATGGTGTCGATCGTCGACTACCTCGCGGCCCTCGGCCACCGCCGGATCGCCCACCTGGCCGGACTTCCTGCCTTCCAGCACACCCAGCGCCGGATCCGCGCCGTGCGCGACAGCGCCAAGCGCCTCGGCCTCACCGAGGCGGTCTCGCTGCCGACCGACTTCAGCGACGCCGAGGGCGCGGCCACCACCCGGACGCTGCTCGCCCGGCCGCAGCGGCCGACCGCGATCATCTACGACAGCGACGTGATGGCGGTGGCCGGTCTCGGCGTGGCCACCGAGATGGGGGTGGCCGTCCCCGGCGAGCTGTCCATCGTCTCCTTCGACGACTCCGCGCTCGCCCGGATCGTCCACCCCTCGCTCACCGCGCTCTCCCGCGACACCTTCGCCCTCGGTGAGCAGGTCGGGCGGGAACTGCTCGCGGTCGTCGACGACCCGGCGGCGGCGCGCGACGTCAAGAACCCCACGCCCCGCCTGACGGTCCGCGAGTCCACCGCGCCACCCGGTCTTGACCCGGCCAACTAAAGCCGTTTAGCCTCCCGGGGCGAGACGGGCACCACGCCTTTCCTCCGTGCCGCGAGCCGGCCGCAGCTCCTTCCGGCCGCCCCGGCACTTCCCGCGCCGCCGCCGTTCCCGTACCGCCGCACCTCCCGTACGCCCAGCACCCCCACCCTTCCTGCTGGACCGGAGCATCGGATGAGACGACACCTTGCCCTTCTGCCGATGGCGGCGCTGGTCGCCGCCCTCCTCGGCATCGCCCCCGCCCAGGCCGCCCACCGCCAAGTCGGCCCCCATGACGGCCCCCGAAGCCACCCCCAAGTCGGGCCCCATGACGGCCCCCGAACCCTCCCCCATGCCGGTCCCCAGGCCGCGGGCGACCAGCCCTACGCCTCGTACTGGCACCCGAACACCCTCCTGACCTGGGACCCGGCCACGGATCCCGACGCGCGGTTCAACCGCTCCCGCGTCCCCCTGCGGCCGCGCGTCTCCGACCCCGCGCTCAAGGCCAACGCCAGCGCCCGCGCCGGTGAGGGGAAGATCGCCTCACTGGTCTCCTTCGGCCCCACCTCGAACAACCCCTCGCAGGGCTCCACCAACCCGCACTACTACGCCTTCGGCCACTGGCAGTACATCGACAAGCTGGTCTTCTGGGGCGGCTCCGCCGGCGAGGGCCTGATCCTCGCCCCCAACGCGACCGTCATCGACGCCGCCCACCGCAACGGCGTCAAGGTCTACGGCACCGTCTTCTTCCCGCCCACCGCCTACGGCGGCCAGATCCAATGGGTACGCGACTTCGCCCAGAAGTCGGGGACCCGCTACCCGGTCGCCGACAAGCTGGCCCAGGTCGCCCGGCACTACGGCTTCGACGGCTGGTTCATCAACCAGGAGACCGCGGGCGGCGACGCGGCCCTCGCCACCGAACTGCGCAACGAGATGCGCTATGCCCGCTCCCTCGGCCCGGTCGAGTTCATGTGGTACGACGCGATGACCGAGTCCGGCGCGGTCAGCTGGCAGGACGCCCTCACCTCCGCCAACGACGCCTTCCTCCAGGAGGGCGCCCAGCGCACCTCCGACTCGATGTTCCTCGACTTCGGCTGGAGCGCCTCCGGCCTGAGCTCCTCCCGCACCCTCGCCCGGAGCCTCGGCCGCAGCGAGTACGAGCTGTACTCCGGCATCGACACCGAGGCGAACGGCTACAACACCTCCGTCCCCTGGGGATCCGTCTTCCCCGCCGGACAGCCGCACGTCACCTCGCTCGGCATCTACCGGCCCGAGTGGACCTACACCTCCGCCGCGAACCGGGCCGACTTCCACACCCGCGAGGCGCGCTACTGGGACGGTGCCAACGGCGACCCGTCGAACACCACGACCACCTCGGCCTGGAAGGGCCTCGCGCACCACGTCGCCGAGTCCTCCGCCGTCACCGCCAAGCCCTTCGTCACCTCCTTCGGGGCCGGCCAGGGCGACTTCCACAACGCGGCGGGCGTACGGGTCTCCTCGACCGGCTGGAACAACCTCTCGCTCCAGGACGTGCCGCCCACCTACCGCTGGCTGGTCAGCTCCAGCGGCGCGAAGCTCACGCCCTCGATCGACTTCACCGATGCCTACGAGGGAGGCTCCTCCCTGCGCCTGACCGGCACCCTCGACTCCGTCAACACCGTCCGGCTGTACCAGACCAGGCTGCCGGTGGCCGCCGACACCAAGCTGTCCGTGGTCGTGAAGACCCCCGCGGCCGGCCCCACCCGCCTCAAGGCCGCCGTCTCCTTCACCGACGCGCCGACCTCCTTCACCACGCTCGACCTCGGCGCGACCGCCACCACCGGGTGGGAGCGCAAGACCCTGGACCTGTCCGCCTTCAGCGGCCGGACCATCGCCCAGATCGGCCTGGAGGCCGCCGGCTCGGTCGCCTCCTACGACGTGAGGGTGGGGCAGATCGCCGTGTACGACGGGGCGGTGGACGCGGCGTCCGCGCCGACCGGTGTCACCGTCCTCGGCGCCACCGACGTGAGCCCCAGCCGCAAGTCGCTGCGGCTGGCCTGGACGGCGTCCGCCTCGGGATCGGTCCACCACTACGAGGTGTACCGGCGCAACGCCGACGGCACCCGGACCTTCCTCGGCGCCACCCCGAACGACGCCTACTTCGTCCCGCAGCTCGACCGCGTCGGTACGGAGACCTCGACCACGCTCGACGTCGAGGCCGTCTCCTCGGAGTACGGCCGCTCACCGGCCGCCACCACCACCGTCGCGTGGTCCACGGCGACCGAGTCGAACCTCGCCCTGAACCGCCCCGCGACCGCGTCCGGCCAGTGCACCACCACCGAGACCCCGGCCAAGGCCGTCAACGGCTCCGTCTCCGGCGGCAACGGCGACAAGTGGTGCACCACGACCTCCGCCAAGTGGCTGGAAGTGGACCTCGGTTCGGCCCGCGCGCTCAGCCGCTTCACGGTGCGGCACGCGGCCGCCGGCGGTGAGAGCGCGTCCTGGAACACCCGGGACTTCACCGTCAAGGTCCGGAGCTCCGGCACGGATCCCTGGACCACGGCCGTGACCGTCACGGGCAACACGGCGGCCACGACGACGCATCCGGTGAGCACCACCGCACGCCATGTCCGGCTGGAGATCACCGCTCCGACGCAGACGACCGACCCGGCCGCGCGGATCTACGAGTTCGAGGCCTGGGGGTCCTGACCCCGGCCGCGGACAGCGCTCCCCCGGGTCACCGCACCCGGGGGAGCCCCGTCACGCTCATCACCAGGGAGTAGAGGGAGGTGGTCGCCGTGATGAAGAGACGGTTGTTCTTCGGCCCGCCGAAGGCGATGTTCGAGACGGGTTCGGGGATCAGGAGCCGGCCGATCAGGGTGCCGTCCGGGTCGTAGCAGTGCACGCCGTCGTGGAGTGCGGCCGCCCACAGCCGTCCTTCGTCGTCGAAGCGGATGTTGTCGAAGCCGCCGTCGGCGCGTTCGGCGAAGACCTTGCCGTCGGACAGGGTGCCGTCCTCGTGGACGTCGAAGACGCGGATGTGACGGGCGCGGGTGTCGGCGACGTACAACTGCCGCTCGTCGGGCGAGAAGACGATGCCGTTCGGGCCGCCGAAGCCGTCGGCGACCCGGCGGACCTCGGCGGTGACCGGGTCGATCCGGTAGACGTCGCAGCGGCCGATCTCGCTCTGGGCGCGGTGGCCCTCGTAGTCGCTGGTGATGCCGAAGTCGGGGTCGGTGAACCAGACGGAGCCGTCGGAGCGTACGACCGCGTCGTTCGGGCTGTTGAGCCGCTTGCCCTCGAAGCGGTCGGCCAGGACGGTGACACGGCCGTCGTGCTCGGTTCGGGTGACCCGGCGGTTGCCCTGCTCGCAGCTGACCAGCCGGCCCTCGCGGTCGAGCGTGTTGCCGTTGACGTGCCCGGCGGGGGAGCGGAAGACGCCGATCGCGCCCGTCGCCTCGTCCCAGCGCAGCAGGCGGTCGTTGGGGATGTCACTCCAGATCAGCTGCCGCCAGGCGGGGAGGTAGAGCGGCCCCTCGGCCCAGCGGCAGTCGGAGTGGAGCCGTTCCAGACGGATGTCGCCGTTGGCGCACCGGCCGGTGCGGAAGCGCTCGTCCAGAACCTCGTACCGGTCGTCGATGATCTCGCCGGACATGACCCACCCCTGTCGCTGCTTGACTGAATGTCATTCGTAATGATCTCAGCATGACAGGACGAGGTATGGTTCCGGCATGGGAATGGTGGAGGGGATCGTGGACGAGGTCGACCGGATGCTGATCGCGGAGCTCCAGCGCGACGCCACCCAGGCGTACGCGGCGCTGGGCAAGGCGGTCGGCCTGTCGGCGGGCGCCGCCCACGAGCGGGTGAGGAAACTGCGCGAGCGCGGCGTCATCCGCCGCACGACCGTGGACGTCGATCCGGTCGCGCTCGGGCGGGGCGTGCTCGCCTACGTCATGGTCGACTCCTCGGCCTGGATGGGCGAGTCGGCCGAGGCCTTCGCCGCTGTCTCCGAGATCGTGGAGGCGCACGTCATCGCGGGCAGCGCCTCCGTGCTCGTGAAGGTACGCACCGCCACGACGGTGCAGCTCCAGGACGTGCTGCGGCGGCTGTACGCGATCGAAGGGGTCAGCGGCACACAGGCGACGGTGGTGCTGGAGACCTTCTTCGAAAGGTCGGTCTCCCCCTCTTGACCCGGGGTGAAAAAGGAGGAAAATTCCTAATACACCAGAAAACCAGAGCGAGCCGCACCCGTCGGTGGAGACGTTCGCCGACCCGCGTGACCCACTCGCTGGCTCTGGCCAGGCCCCCGGCAGACCGCCCGGACTCCGCGCTCTCAGCGACGGCTGAGAACCCCGAGAACGGAGACGGAAAGCCGGGGACTGCATGTCTGGGGGCCCTGGGCCGCCCCATCACGGTGCGGCGGCCGCCCTGCACTGGCCCCGGCCCTCGTCGCTGCCGTGGAACGGTTCAGATACGGCGGACGGTGTGGAGGTTCTTCGCGTACGTGCCCGTGCCGTCCAGCGTCGAGGCGCCGGCCAGGTCCGACATCGTGGGGCCGTTGCCCGTCTTGCGGCTGGAGAGGAACCGGCGGTTGCCGAGGGAGTCCCTGCCGAGGTAGATGCCGACGTGGTCGACGACGAGGAACCGCTCGTCCGTCTCCGTCGTCGCCGGGTCGTCCTGCACGTCGTCGCCCGCGTCGGCGTTGAAGAGCACGAGGTCGCCGGGCTGGAGCAGCGGCGCGGCGGGCGGCGCGAACGTCGCCGGGGGCAGCGTGGCCCGGTCGATCAGGACGCCGGGGGTGTGATCGACCATCTGCCGGGACCTGCGCGGCAGGCGGGTGCCGGAGGTGTCCTCGTCGGCGGCCATGGGCACGCCCATGTGGAAGCCGTAGACCATCCGTACGTAGCCCGAGCAGTCGAGGTTGTCGATCTGCTCGCTGACGACGGGGGCGGTCTCGGTGGGGAAGGTCCACGCGATCCCCATGTACTCGTGGAAGTCGGCCCCCTCCACCAGGTATCCCTGCGCGTTGGGGTGTCCGTAACCGGCCTCGCCCAGGACGCGCTTGCCCGCCGTCGGGCCGGCCCCGCTGCGCACGTCGGGGGCGCCGGGGAGGAACATCGCCGCGTGGGCGAGGACGTCCGGCTCCGTCGAGCCCGCCCAGGCCCGGATCCGCTGCTCGATCTCGGGCGTCCACCTCCCGTCGAACGGTTCCGGCAGCACCCGGACCCAGTCGCCGTGGGTCACGGTCGGAGGCTGGGCCCACGTGGCGGCGTCCACGGAGAAGCGGTCGACGAGCAGCCGGACCGGCAGATTGGTCGTCCCGGTGGACGCGATGGCGCGGACGCCGACACGGCCCTTGGTGAAGGTGGTGTCGGTCGCCCCGGCCGTCCACGCGTTCGGCTCCGAGGCGTCCGAGCGCCACGCCTTCGCCTGTATGCGGCTGCCCTCGTGCCGGACCCGGACCGTCCAGGTGCTCCCGGCCGGGGCGGCGGCGGTCAGCGTCACGGACGCGGCCAAGGCGGTGACGGCGTTGTTCACCTCCTTCTCGAGACGCAGCTCGACGGCGCCCTGAGGGGTGAAGTGGAGCCTGGCCCGGTAGCTGTTGTCGCTGTCCTGGTAGCCGAAGGAGAGCGCGAAGGAGTACGCGGCGCCTGCGGGCGCCTTGTCGAAGCGGGCCGTGGCACGGGCGTCGACCTGGGTGATCTCGTCGTCCCGCACGGTCACATGACGGCTGACGTTGGAGGTCGTCAGGGTGATGATGCCGGTGCCGCCGCCCTCCGCGGTCACCTCGTAGTCACTGGTGGCGCCGTTGACCTCGCTCCACGAGCCGCCCCCGGGTGTCGCGCCCCAGCCCCACTCCCACACCTTCGGGTCGGGCTCGGCGCGGTTCGGGAGGGTGCGGGTGAAGTAGTCGGTGAACGGCTGCTTGTTCTCCTGGAAGGTCCGGCTCGGGCCGGGCAGCAGGACCGTGCGGGCACCCTTGGTCAGCAGGGCGACGCGGCCGCCGGCACTGGCCACCTCGGTCCGCTCCGGGGTCCCGGGCAGGACGCCGACGGTGAGTGCGCCCAGCGACAACCGGCTGAAGAACGACCCGTCGAGCGGGACCGTCGTCACGGAGGAGAGTCTCCCCGTCGTCCCCGGGGCGGGTGGGAACGGCGGCACCACGACGTCCGCCGCGGGGACGGCGGCCCGGGCGGGCGTGGCGGCGAGCCCGCCGAGCGGGAGGGCGGCGGCGGACGCCGCGAGGGCGGTGAGCAGGCTGCGTCGTGAGGTGATCGTCATGGCACACATGATCCATGCGACCACCGGGCGGTCAGGTGGCGGTCCCCGTCTCCAGGATTCCCTTGAGGGTCTGCTCGTCCCTCGGTATCTCCTTCTTCACGTGCGGGCGGACGACGAGGGGGACGAGCATCTTGCCGATGCCGTAGCCCTCGAAGTCGATGGAGAGCGTCAACCGAGAACGCTCACCGTCGCCGAGGGGCTCGATCGTGCCCTGGACATCGCCGCGTACGGGCCCGTCGATACCGTGAATGTGCCAACTCCTCGGCGGATCCAGGTCGATGACCTGCATCGTCGAGGAGAACTCCCGCCGCCCGATCCGCCGGGTCACGGAGACCTTCGAGCCGACGGCGATGGGCTCGGCGCTCAACGGGCGGACCGAGACGGCGCTTTCCTGCCAGTCGGGCAGATGCGTGGGGTCGGTCACGTAGGTGAAGACCTCTGAGGGGCTGCGGCGAATGTCGATGGTTTCTTTGATGGCGGACATGACGCCTTCTTGGCTTGCTGTCAGAGTGGCGGCTGTTGTCGCTTCATACAAATGATCCCACGCGGATCGCCGCCCCGCGAGCCGCGGCGAACCCCTGGCCGAGCGGCTCTCAGCCCGCTGCGGAGTGCGCCCGGTAGAGGTCGCGGAGCAGGGCGATCTCCGCTCCGTGGTGCAGCAGTTCCTGATTGACCCACCAGACCGTCTCCAGGAAGAGGTCCTCCGGATCGCTGCCGTGCGGGTACGTGCTGTGCCCCACCGTATCCAGTGCCGCGTCGTCCGCGGCCAGCAGCGCCCTGCGCCAGGCGCTCGCCCCGGCGTCGAACGCCTCGATCGCCGAGGCGGCGTCCCCGCTGACGGGGTAGTCGTCACGGGTCAGGAGGTGGCTGCCGTCCGTGTGGTCGGCACGGATCGTCAGAAGCTCGCTGAGGTGGGTCAGTCGCCAGGCGATGGTGGTGAACGGCGGCGGAGCCGGATGCGGCGGCGGAGCGCTGTCGCGACCCCACTCGCCGGTACCGATCAGGACCGTCGCCCGCGGGCCCGGCCCGTCCGTACGGCGGCGGACCGACCAGCAGCCCGGAACCGGCTCCCAGAGATACTCCTCGTCCGTCATCGGCACCACACCGACGTCGGTGCCGTTGCCGCTGTCCACGAACGGTCCCGCCATCCGGCGCGTGAGCCGCTCCCGGGCGAAGTCGAACTGCTCCAGGAGGGGAACCATGCGGGGAGGTAGGGTCATCGAACTCTCCAGGTCGGCGGGGCTGATCACGCGCACTCTGACACACGCTCCCCGGCCTCTCGAACGGTTTTACGGGCTCCGCGCCCGGCACGCTCCCACCTCAGAGGGCCACAACGGTCACTTCGGTCGCCTTCACACCGGTCCAGACGGGGACGCCGTCCGCCAGGCCGAGTTCGGCCGCCGCCTGGGGAGTGATCTCCGCGACCAGCGACGGCACCCGCTCCGAGGTGATCAGCACGCGCAAGCGGCTGCCGCTCGCCGTGATCTCCCGTACGGTTCCGGGCCACACATTGCGCGGACTGCCCCCGGGCTTCTCGCGGTGTACGGAGACGGCCTCGGGAGCGATGATCGCGAGGGCGTCCGTACCGGCCGGCAGCGAGTCGGCGGCGACCAGGGTGCCGCCGCCCGCGAGGGCCAGGCCGTCCGCCGTGGCCGTCCCCGGCCAGGCGTTACGGCCGAGCATGCGGGCGACCCACGGAGAGCGGGGGTGGCGGGAGACCTCGGCGGGGGCGTCGTCCTGGAGGGTGCGTCCGTCCTCGAGCACCAGGACCCGGTCGGCGAGGGACACGGCCTCCACGGGGTCGTGGGTGACGATCAGGCAGACCCCGCCGAACCCCGCGAGGTGGGAGCGCAGCGCGTGGCGGACGCGGGCGCGGGTGGTCTGGTCGAGGGCGGCGAGCGGCTCGTCGAGCAGGAGCAGCCGGGGGCGGGCGGCGAGCGCGCGGGCGAGGGCCACCCGCTGTGCCTGTCCCCCGGAGAGCTCGGTGGGACGGCGCTGGGCGAGATGCCCGACGCCGAGCCGGTCGAGCCAGAGGCGCGCGGTCCGCCGGGCCTCGGCGCGCGGGACGCCGTGGGCGCGCAAGCCGTACGCGGTGTTGGCGAGCGCGCTCAGGTGGGGGAAGAGCGCACCGTCCTGGGGCACCCAGGCGACCTGGCGGCGGTGCGGGGGAAGACCGCTCACGTCGGTGTCGCCGAGCCGGAGTTCGGCGTGGGCGCGGGGCGTCAGGCCGAGCAGTGCCCGCAGCAGGGTGGTCTTCCCGGCGCCGTTGGGTCCGACGACGGCGATCGTGGTGCCCGGTTCCGCGTCCAGGGTGAGGCGGTTGAAGCCGGTGACCTCGGCGTGCAGCGCCCAGCGCTCGTCCGGGCCCGCGACGGGGGAGGCGTCGACGACCGGGGCGGTCGCATCGGGGGCGGGCTCGACGACCGGGGCCCTCTCGTCGGGGGCGGGCGCCCGGCGCCGCGAGCGGGCCGAGGGCGCCCCGCCGGTCCACCGGCCGCGGAGCGCGACCAGCACCGCCATCGCGATGGCGAGCAGCAGCAGCGAGACCGAGGTGGCCGCCTCCGGCTCCTCCTGGAGCAGCAGATAGACCTGGAGCGGAAGGGTCTGGGTGGTGCCGGGGAGGTTCCCGGCGAAGGTGATGGTGGCACCGAACTCGCCGAGGGCCCGCGCCCAGGTGAGGGCCGCGCCGGCGACCAGCCCAGGGGCGACCATCGGCAGGGTGACGGTGAAGACGACCCGTACCGGCGAGGCGCCGAGCGACGCCGCCGTCTCCTCGTACCCGGGCCGCAGCCCGCCCAGCGCGCCCTCCAGACTGACCACCAGGAACGGCATGGCGACGAAGGTCGCGGCGAGGACCGCGCCGGAGGTGTGGAAGGGGAACGTGACCCCGAAGGCGTCCTCCAGCCAGGGGCCGAGCAGCCCGCGGCGGCCGAACGCCAGCAGCAGCGCCACACCGCCGACGGTCGGCGGCAGCACCATCGGCAGCAGCACCAGCGACCGTACGAACGCCTTGCCGCGGAACGGCACGCGGGCCAGCACCCACGCCAGCGGCACGCCGAACACCAGGGACAGGCCGAGCGCCCAGAACGACACGAGCAGCGACAGCTCGAGCGCCTGGACGGCCCCGGCGGCCGTCAGATGGCCGGCGAGCGCACCCCATTCGGTCCGGGCGAGGACGCCGACCAGCGGCAGCAGCAGCAACGCGACCGCGAGCAACGCGGGGACGGCCAGGACGACCGGCGTACGGGGGCCGGGTGCGCGACCGCGGAGACGTTTCATCGCTGTTCCTGGTGACTGGTGACCGGTGACCGGTGACTGCTGGTCAGAGGGCGGAGGAGGGGTGCGAGGGCCCGCACCCCGGGGTCGGGGCTACGGCTGCTGGAAGCCGGCGTCCCGGAGGATCTTCTGCGCCTCGGGGGTGCTCAGCCAGGCCACGAAGGCGGCGGCGGCCTCGGCGTTCCCGGAGCTCTTCAGGGTCGCGGCCGGATACGCGGCGATGGCGTTCTGGGGGTCGGGGATCTCGACGGCGTCGACCTTTCCGGCCGCCCCGGCGGCGTCGGTCCGGTAGACGAGACCGGCGTCGGCCTCACCCATTTCGACCTTGCTCAGGACGGAGCGGACGCTCGGCTCCTGGGAGACCGGCCGCACCGAGATCTTCTGCGCGTCGAGGATCTTCCTGCTGTAGCGGCCGGCCGGGACCTCGGGGGCGGCGAGCACCACCTTCAGACCGGGATCGCCGAGGTCCTTCAGCTCGTCGATCTTCCGGGGGTTGCCCTCGCCGGTGGCGATGACCAGCCGGTTCCTGGCGATGACGGTGGGCGTACCGGTCTCCGCCCGCAGCCCGTCCATGGTCCTGGTGTCGGCGGTGACCAGGGCGTCGGCGGGCGCGCCCTGCCGGACCTGGGCGGCCAGCTCCTGCGAGCCCGCGAACGAGAAGGTCAGCCGGATGCCCGGGTGGGTCTTCTCGTACGCCGAGCCCGCGGCCTTGAACACGTCGGTGAGCGAGGCGGCGGCCAGCACGGTCAGCTCGGCGGAGGACGCGGCCGAGCCGGACGCGGTGGACCCCGCTCCGGCGTCCCGTGCGCCGCCGTCACTTCCGCAGGCGGCCAGCGGCGCGAGCAGACCGGCCGTCAGCAGGACGACGGCGGTGCGGCGCCCGAGGCGGGGCCCGGTACGGGGGAGGTCACTCGGGAGGGACATGGACGGGGCTCCTCGGCAGGTCGGGCGTGGTCGATCGGGCGTGGTCGCTCAGGCACCGTCGATCAGGCGCGGTCGATGAAGACACTGGTCGACTTCACGCGGGCGGTCGCCTGCATGCCGACTTCCAGACCCAACTCCTCCACGGCCTCGCGCGTGAGCAGCGAGACGAGCCGGTGCGGGCCCGCCTGGATCTCCACCTGCGCGGCGACGTCGCCGAGCTTGACGGCGGTGACGATGCCGGGAAAGGCGTTGCGGGCCGAGGTGTACGAGACGTCCTCGTCGCCCGGGTCGCCCTGGCCGATCTCGATGGAGAACGCCGCCAGGTCACGACCGTCGATGAGACGGCGGCCGTTCTCGTCGCGATGGGTCGCGACCCGGCCGGCGTCAGCCCAGCGGCGCGCGGTGTCGGGGCTGACGCCCAGCAGACGCGCCGCCTGTCCGATGGTGTAGGACTGCATGTGCCACACGCTAGGCCGATCGACCTCTTATCTGCAATCGATCACGCGGTTTCTCGTAGCATCTGCGGATCTACCTTGGAGGAAGGCACAGGGGCGCCCCGGGTGGATGTCCGCTTCGAGCCGAGCCGTCGCACCGGCCTCGGTGAGGCGGCCGCCCGGGCCGGCCGTGCCCCTCGACGCCTTTCACTCCACGCCCAGCCACTCCAGCGCCGCCCGCGCGGTGAACTCCGACTGGCCGCCCCGGAGCAGCAGGTCCGCCGCCAGGAACGCCGGATCGTCCGCCGTCGCCTTCACATACGGCAGTGCCACGCACCGCATCCCGGCCGCCCGCGCCGCCGCCGCGCCGGGGGCGGCGTCCTCGAAGACCACGCACCGCGCCGGGGCGGCGCCCAGGCGCCGGGCCGCCTCCAGGAAGACGTCCGGCGCCGGCTTGCCCCGTCCGACCTCCTCCGCGGAGACCAGGGTGGTCAGCCAGGCGTCCAGGCCCGTGCCGCCCACGACCGCCTCGATCGCCTCCCGCGACGAGCCCGAGGCGACCGCCATCGGCACGCCCGCCGCGTACAGCCGCTCCACGAACACCCGCATCTCCGGATAGACCTCGGTCGAGGCGCGCGCCAGCTCCAGATAGCTCCGGTTGGTGGCCGCGAGCAGCTCGTCGACCGGCGCCCCGATCCCGTACCGGGGCCCGAGGATCTCCAGCGTCTCCCGCGTACCGATCCCGACGAAGTCGGTGTGGCGCTCCCAGTCGAAGTCCGTGTCGCCGGCGAACGCCGACAGCGTCCGCCGTGTCGCCTCGTAGTAGTTCGGCTCGCTGTCCACCAGCGTCCCGTCGAGGTCGAAAATGACCGAAGTGCGCGGAGTGCTCATGCGCTCAAGCATCGCAGGACGGGATCAAGCGCCCCGGGCTGATGCACGGCCCACCGACTCCACCAGGGGCAGCAGCCGGTGCGCGACCCTCTCGCGCAACGCCATCTCCGTACGGGTGCGGACCACGCCCGGCAGCTGGATCAGCCGCTGGATGACGTCCTCGAGGTGGCCGTTGTCCCGCGCGACCACCCGGGTCAGCAGGTCCCCACCGCCGGTGATCGAGAACGCCTCGACGATCTCCGGCACGGCGGCGAGCGCGTCGCCGACCTCGTCGAGATGCCCCTGGGTGACCTCGATGTGGACGAACGCGAGCACCGGATGGCCGAGCGCGGCGGGGGAGAGGACCGGACCGGTGCCGGTGATCACCCCGTCCCGTTCCAGCCGGTCGATACGGGCCTGCACCGTGCCGCGGGCGATGCCCAGGATCCGTGCGTACTCGCGCACGCTGGTGCGCGGCTGCTCGATCAGCAGTCGCAGGATGCGGGTGTCGAGCTCGTCCACCGCCATGAGGCCCTCTGTCTCCTTCCGCCCACCCCCCAGGTGACTCGACAGTACCCATGACCCGCCGTGCGGCGAATGAGGCCGGTCGGCAGGGGTAGTCGAGCAGAGCCCCGTCGTGGATCGACGTCCGACCGGAAGGACGGCCCCATGAACACACCCGAGCCCGTCGAATACCGTATCGAGCACTTCAGAGACCGGCTCGCGGGCGGCGAACTGGCCGAATGCGCGCTGCTGGTGGAGTCGCGCGGGGCCGCCGTACTGATCCGGGGCAGCGTCCCGAGCGCCGCCTACCGGGACTGTGTACTCGATCTCGCGCGCACCGAACTCGCGGGGCTCGCCATCCACGCCGATCTCGTCGTCGCGGGCACCGCACAACCCGACCGGGCGGAGGACCTGCCATGATCCGAGTCGCGGCCGTCGGCGACATCCATCTCGGCGAGGACAGCCACGGAGTGCTGAGGCCCGCCTTCGACACGCTCGGCGAAACCGCCGACGTCCTTCTCCTGGCGGGCGACCTCACTCGCCACGGCACCACCGCGGAGGCCCGTGTGGTGGCGGAGGAGGTCGGGGGGCTGCCCGTCCCCGTCGTCGCCGTCCTCGGCAATCACGACTACCACGACGACGCGCAGCACGCCGTGACGGAGATCCTCGGCGACGCCGGCGTCGAGGTCCTGGAAGGCAGCAGCGTCGTCATTCCCGTACGGGGGACACGGCTCGGCATCGCCGGAACCAAGGGTTTCGGCGGGGGTTTCCCGGGTCGCAGCGCCGGTGAGTTCGGCGAACCCGTGATGAAGGCGTTCGTCCGGCACAGCCGGGACTGCGCGCAGGGCCTGGACCGCGCGCTGCGCGAGCTCGCGGACCAGGAGTGCGCAACGAGGATCGCGCTGACCCACTTCTCGCCGATACCGGACACCCTGGCCGGAGAGCCTCCCGAGATCTTCCCCTTCCTGGGGAGTTACCTGCTCGCCGAGGCGATGGACGGCGCCGGCGCGGACCTGGCGGTGCACGGCCACGCCCACCTCGGCACGGAGCACGGGGTGACCCCGGGCGGCGTCCGCGTCCGAAACGTCGCCCAGCCCGTGATCGGCCGGGCCTTCGCGATCTACCACCTCCACCCGTCGGCGACGGGGGCCACGACACCGACCGCACCGGCTTCGTCGGCGGCGGCGTCGGAGCGCGTGCGCACGTAGGAGCGCGAGCGCGTAGCGCCGGATCAGAGACCCGTCCGCCCGGCTCACGAGGCCTGTCCGCCGTGGTCGGCGGCGTAGGCGTCCAGCACGCTGGTCGTACTGCCCCTGGTGTGCAGGAAGCGCTCGTCGAGGATGAGGGCCAGGTCGTCGAGGGCCGCGTCCAGGGCAGCGGCGGCCGGACCCACCTCACGGCGGCCGGCCTTCGCCGCCCGCCCGGCCAGGCCCGCCGCGAAGTCGATCTGCTCGGCGAGGGACAACCGGGCCTCGCCGTCGTAGAAGTAGTACGACTCGGGGTACTGCATGAAGTCGATGGAGACCCTGCACACATCGGAGGCCACGCTGTCCAGGAGCGCCGCGCCGGCCTCGGAGTCCAGTGCCTCGGTCGTCGCGTGCGTGCGGCGCAGCTGGGAGAGCCGCAGTGCCAGTGCCCGGCGCCGCGCGAGCGCCGGGTAGACGCCGAGGATCCACGACACGATCGCCGACAGCAGGGCGAAGCCGACCAGCGCCTCGAGCGGAGCGAGGAGACGCAGCCATCCCGCCTCGGGCGCGATGTCGCCCAGGCCGAGCGTCGCGACGGTCACCAGGGAGACGTACAGCGCGTCCACGGGGGTCGCGTGCTCGGACGGTTCCAGGCCTGTGGAGTAGGAGAAGGCGCCGGGCATGTGGGGCCAATAGAGCAGCGCCCAACCGAGGGCCACTCCCAGCGCCCAGAGGGAGAAGACCGCCACCATCCCCAGCGGTCCCGCGAGCCCCGCGGCCCTGCGGCGGACGTCGAGGCGACGGGAGAGCCGCCACAGCGCCGTCATCACCAGCCTGCTCAGGCCGCCGTGGCGCGTCGGATGCCACAGAGTGTGGAACACGTCGCGCAGCACGAACACCACCAAGGCCCCACCCACCAGCGACAACGTCCACGCCATGGCGCTCCCGGTACGTTCGTTGCGGCTCCTGCCCGGGGACCCGGGGGTCCAGAGGCGGTCAGACGGTGGCGGTGACGGCGGCGAGCGTGTCGACCACGTCGCTCAGCCTGCCGCGACGTTCGTAGACGGCGCGTTGGCGGCCCGCGCCGCCACCGCCCGTACGAACGGCCCGCCACAGCTCCTCCACCAGCCGGGCGTCCCCGGCCGCTTCCACACCGGGTGCGGCCCTGCGGAGCAGACGCTCCACCAGTTCGCGGGCCGGCCGTGGTTCACCGCTCTCCGGATCGAGGCCCTCGCCCGACATCCCGTGCGTCGCGGCGCGTCGATGGGCCGCGAGAAGTCGCCCCAGAGGCACCTCGGGCGGCGGGAGCTCCGCGTCCACCTCGGCGAGCAGGGTCACCGCGAGCCCGCGCACGAGCGCGGCCAGCAGCACGACCGTGTCGAGGTCGGCGTTGACGTCCGCGATGCGGATCTCCAAGGTCGGTACGTGTTCGGAGGGCCGGGCGTGCCAGTAGATCATTTTGCGGTCGAGCAGCGTGCCGGCGCTCACCAGCTCCGTGACGAGGGCGAGATACCGCCGCTCGTCGAGCACCGGTGCGGGCCCGACGGTCGGCCAGCGCCCGAACTCGACCGAGCGCCAGCTGGCGAAGCCGGTGTCCCGGCGGCGAGAGAAGGGCGAGTTCCCGGCGAGCGACTGCAGTACCGGCAGCCAGGGCCGCATGTGGTTCGCCAGTCGGAGGGCACGCTCCCGGTCGAGTGTCCCCACGTGGACGTGACAGCCGCAGACGAGACCGTTGTACCGGCTGAAGGAGGAGGCGTACTCGTGCGCCATGCGGCGGTAGCGGTCCGTGTCGGTCACCGTCAACGGCTCATCGGGCGGGATCACCGGAGTACCGGAGGCGACCAGGAGGCAGTTCGCCGCCGCGGCGGCCGCGCCCACGGCCCCCCGGAGCCGGGCGAGTTCGCCGCGCAGATCCCGGCAGGAGGCGGTGGGTTGGGTGCAGACCTCGACCTGCGCGTCGAAGAACTCCGCCTGCACCTGGCCGCCGAGCTCGACCGCGGCCGAACCGATCACCGCCGGGGCCCTGTTGACCGGGGCCCTGCTGACCGGATCGACCAGCATGAACTCTTCCTCGACCCCCATCGTCAGGATCTCCATCTCGCACTCGCCCTCTCCTCGGCGGTGACCGGCACCCGGGTCTAGCCTCCGACGTCCTCGGGGTCGTACCTCTCCAGGGGATGGAGTGCCGGCCCCTGCAGGACCTCCCCGTGGATGTCGAAGCGGGAGCCGTGGCAGGGGCACTCCCACGTCCGTTCCGCCGGGTTGAAGGCGACGAGACAGCCGAGGTGCGTGCAGACCGCGGACAGCGGGTGGAGGAGACCCGCCTCGTCCCGGTGGACGGCGCACGGCCGGCCACCGACCCGCAGCACCGCGCCCTCCCCGGGCACGATGTCCTCCACGGTCTCCGCCGAGCCCCGCCCGAGGGCGTCCAGGCGGTCCTTGACGAAGTGCTTGCCGACGTCCCACTGCGCCTTGGCGACGGAGGGCGCCGTGCGGAGCACCGACCCCGGGCGCCGGGGATCGTAGAGCTCGGCCCAGTCACGCGGAGCATGGCCGGTGATGAGTCCGCTCAGCAGCCGGCCCGCCAGGACGCCGCCCGCCATGCCCCAGCCGGCGAAGCCCGTCGCCACGAAGACATGGGGATGGTCGCCGTGGTGGAGAGGACCGATGAGCGGGACGGTGTCGGTGGCGGCGTTGTCCTGGGCAGCCCACCGATGCGTCGGGGTCACACCCGGGAACCTCTCGCGCGTCCACTCTTCGAGCCGCTGATAGCGGCCCTCGGTGTCGCGTTCGGTCCCCGGCGCGAAGACCTCCCCGGTGACGATCAGCAGCCTGCCGTCTCCGTACGGCGCCGTGCGCACCGAGCGTTTGCCTCCCTCACGGGTGATGTACATGCCCCGCGGGTCCCGGTCCGCGGGCAGTGGCCCGGCGACCACCAGGTCGCGGTGCTGGGTGAGGCGGGCGGCCAGCAGACCGCGGTCGAAGACGGGGTGATGGGTGGCGACGACGACGCTCCCGGCCGTGACGGTGGCGCCCGAGGACGTGGTCAGACGGCACGGTTCGCCCTCGTCGAGCCCGGTCACCCGGGTCCGCTCGTGGATCGCACCGCCGCGCGCCACCAGATCGGCGGCCAGCGCGCGCAGATACTTCCGCGGATGGAACTGCGCCTGGTCCTCGACGCGGACCGCCCCGGCGACGGGGTACGGCAGGTCCGTCTCCGTCACGAAGGAGGCGTCGAGGCCGGCTTCCTTCGCGGCCTCCGCCTCGGCGCGCAGAGCGTCGGTTCCCGCCGGGTCCTCGCAGTAGGTGAGGGCGGGCCGCCGCTCCAGCTCGCAGTCGACGCCCAGCTCGGCGGCCACCTCGCCGACGTGCCGCACCGCCGCCATCTGGGACTGGGCGTAGACGCGTGCGGCGTAAGGGCCGTGCGAGGAGCGCAGTCCGTCGTAGACGGTGGTGTGAAGGGCGCTCAGTTTTCCGGTGGTGTGGCCGGTGACGCCGCCGACCACCCGGCCGGCCTCCAGGACGACCACCGTGCGGCCTGCCCGGGCGAGCTCCCAGGCGACGCTGAGCCCCGCGATGCCCGCCCCGATCACGGCGACGTCGGCATCGGCACGGTCGCCGTCGACCAGTGGTGGGTACGCCGGGATCGCCGCCGTGCGTATCCAGTGGGAACCGCTGGTGTCGGGAAGCCGATTCATGCGGGGCGGGTGCCCGCAAAACCGGGGGCGATGCGTCCGCTCCCGAGCCGTTCGCGCGCGGGCGTGAGCCGTTCGCGCGCGGGCGCGCGAGGCATGAACCAACCGTCGGCGGGCATGCGCCGACCGAAGCGGCCAGGGCCCGTGCCAGGGCCCCAGCCCGAGGAGCACCGCGCGCCATGCGACTACGGACCAGCGACCCCAACCGGCCCGGCTTCAGCCGCGTCCGCCGCGGCCGGGGCTTCGGCTACCGGGACACCTCGGGCGAACCGCTCACCGACCCCGACGCACTCGCCCGGATCCGCGCCCTCGCCATCCCGCCCGCGTGGCGGGACGTCTGGATCTGCCCGTGGCCCAACGGCCATCTCCAGGCGGTCGGTACGGATGACGCCGGCCGGCGGCAGTACCTCTACCACGAGGAGTTCCGGGCCCGGCAGGAGCGGGCCAAGCACGAGCACGTACGGGAGATGGCGCGGGTGCTCCCCGACGTGCGCGCCCATGTCGCCGCGGACCTCCGGGGACGAGGGCTGAACCGCGACCGCGTCACCGCCTGTGCCGTACGCCTCCTCGACCTCGGCTTCTTCCGGATCGGCTCACCCTCCTACGCCCGCGACCACCACACCTACGGGCTGACCACCATGGAGCGGGACCATGTGGAGTGCGGGGGCGGGGCGATGACCTTCAGCTATCCGGCGAAGGGCGGCAAGCACCTCGTACGCGGCCTGGTGGACGCCCCGGCAGAGACGGTCGTACGGGCATTGCTGCGCCGGCCCCCGGCGAGCGCGCGCCTCTTCGCGTACTGGCAGTCCCGCGCCTGGCACGATCTGACGGCGCAGGACCTCAACGAAACCCTGCGCAGGCTCGCGGGGACGGACGTCACGGCCAAGGACTTCCGCAACTGGCACGCCACGGTCCTGGCGGCCGTCGCGCTCGCCGTCACCACCGACGAGGTGCACCAGGCCCCTACCGGCACCCGGCGCGCCGAGGCCCGAGCGGTGAAGGAGGTCAGTCGGTACCTCGGCAACACACCGGCGGTGTGTCGCGCCTCGTACATCGACCCTCGCGTCTTCGAGCTCTTCGAGGAGGGGATCACCGTCGCCCCCGCCCTCGACCGGCTCGGTGAGCACGGCAGGTTCGGCCGCCCGGCGACGCAGGGCGCGGTGGAACGAGCGGTCCTCGACCTGCTCTCCTCCTGACGCGGTCCGCGCCGGTGCGCGTGGTGCACACGGGGGCGTGGAATCCGGCGAGGTGGGCATCCGCTGGCTCATGAGAGTGATCAAGCCGCCGGGGGTGTACGCCCCGCAGGGTGACACGGAACTGTTGATGGAGATCCTGGACGCGGAGAAGGTGCGGCCGGGTGCGCGAGCGCTGGACCTCTGCACCGGTACGGGCGTCGTCGCCATCGCCGCCGCCCGCAAGGGCATGAAGGCCACCGCCGTCGACGTGTCCCGGGCCGCGGTCGCGACCGCCTGGCTCAACGCGCGCCTCCACGCCCGCCGGGTGCGGCTGCGCAGGGGAGACCTGAGCGAGCCGGTGGCACCCGAACGGTTCGACCTGGTCACCGCCAACCCGCCCTACGTACCGGCGGAGGATCCCGATCCGCCCGCGCACGGTGCGCGCAGGGCATGGGATGCCGGGCCCGACGGGCGTCTGCTCCTCGATCGCATCTGCCGGCAGGCGCCGCTGCTGCTCACCGCCGACGGGGTGCTGCTCCTCGTCCAGTCCTCCCTCTCCGGAACCGAGGCGAGCCTGAAGGCGCTGCGGCGGGCGGGGCTGAGCGCCGAGGTGGTCAGCCGGCGCACCCAGCCCTTCGGACCGGTCATGAGCGCTCGGGCCCACTGGTTCGAGCAGCGGGGCCTGGTCCCCTCCGGCCTGCGCACCGAAGAACTGGTCGCCATCCGAGCCACCCGCGGCGGGGGCGTGGACACCTGGAGCCGGGGGACCCGCATGTCCCAGGAGAGAGCGGGCACGCGCCCTGATGACGGAGCCGTGCCGATCGGGTGGTGAACGATGTCTCTTCCGACGCGACAGCCGAGGGAACAGCGGACTGCGGAGACGACTCCGGAGATCGAGCGTCCCGAGCGGGCCGCGCCTACCGAGGTCACCCGCATCACTCCGGTGGCGGGAGGGCCTCTGCTAGTCGAGGGCCCTGTCGAGATCGTCATGCCCGACGGAACGGTGGAGCGCTCCGACCGACCGGTGGTGGCGCTCTGCATGTGCCGGCGCAGTCTGCGCTCCCCCTTCTGCGACACCAGCCACCGCCCACGGACGCGGCGCGACCGACGCGAGAAGCAGGAGGAGTGAGCGGTCGCTGCCGTCGCTCCGGCCGCACACCGCACACCCCGCATCCCAGACCGCACACCGCACAACCCCCCACGGACCGAAAGGGAGCAGATCATGCCTCGTGGATCCAGCCCCAAGCGGGAACGCCAGTACGAACACATCAAGGAGAGCGCCCTCGACCGCGGCGAGAGCAAGAAGCGGGCCGAGGAGATCGCCGGCAGGAGCGTCAACAAGGAACGCGCGCGTTCCGGCGAGTCCAAGACCGCGAGCAAGTCCTCCACCCAGGACAAGTCCTCCTCCCAGCGCGGCGGCCAGCGCTCGCACAGCGGTTCCGAGGGACCGACGTACGACCAGCTGTACGCAGAGGCGCAGCGTCGCAACATCCACGGCCGCTCCTCCATGAACAAGGCGGAGCTGAAGCGCTCCCTCGACAAGTGACCAACACGAAGAAGACGGTCCGGGTCGGTGGGCGCACGGTCGAACTCAGGAGGCCGGACAAGCCGCTGTTCCCCGAGGACGGCATCACCAAGGCCGACCTGGCCGACTACTACCGCAGGGTGGCACCGCGCATGCTGCCGCACCTGCGGGGCCGCCCGCTGATGCTCGAACGGCATCCCGACGGCATCGGCGACAAGGGGTTCATGCAGAAGGACGTTCCGGAGTACTTCCCCGAGTGGGTGCACAGGGCCGAACTGCCCAAGGAGAACGGGGTGGTGACCTACGCGATCTGCGACGACACCGCCACGCTCGTCCACCTCGCCGACCAGGCCTGCATCACGCCCCACCGCTTCCTGTCCAAGGCCGACCGTCCGGACCACCCGGACCGGCTGGTCCTCGACCTGGATCCGCCCACGGACGACTTCGCCCCGGTACGGGAAGCGGCGCGGCGGTTGCACGAACTGCTCGACGAACTCGCGCTGCCGTCCGCCGTCATGACCACCGGTTCGCGCGGACTGCACGTGATCGTGCCCCTGGACCGCCGCGCGCCCTTCGACGAGGTGCGCGCCTTCGCCCGCGACCTGGCGGAGCACCTCGCGGCCCGCCACCCCGAGACTCTCACCACCGAAGCCCGTAAACAGGCCCGCCGAGGCCGGCTCTACCTCGACATCCAGCGCAACGCCTACGCCCAGACCGCGGTGGCGCCCTACGCGGTACGCGCCCGCCCCGGCGCTCCCCTCGCCGCCCCGGTCACCTGGGCCGATGTCGACGACCCCGGCCTCACCGCCCGGCGGTGGCGCCTCGACACCGTCGAGGAGCTGCTCCGCGACGACCCCTGGCACGACATCACCCAGCGCGGCCGCTCGCTCGGCCCGGCGCGCCGACGCCTCGCCGCGCTCCGCACCTGAGCGCTTCCGAGCGGCCCCGCAGCACAGCACCGTGGGCACCCGCGCGCGAGCGCCGCGCCCACTACACGCGTACGAAGGAGGAGGTCGGCGTGACACCGCACCCCACCAACCCCACCACCCCGGGCGAGGACCCCGGGATCCGTCGTCCGCAGCCCGACTTCCCCGACCAGGAGCAGGAGCACCCCGGCTGGACCGGCCCGATGGACCCCCGGCCCGACCACGGCGAGGACAGCTACCACGGGCACGCGCTGCTCCACGACCGCAAGGTGCTGCTGACCGGGGGCGACTCCGGCATCGGCAGGGCGGTGGCCCTCGCCTGCGCCAGGGAAGGCGCCGACGTCGTCTTCACCCATCTCCCCGAGGAGCGCGCGGACGCCGACGAGACGTCCCGGCTCGTCGAGGCCGCCGGGCGGCAGGCCGTCTCCGTCGCCTGTGACATCCGTGAGGAACGCCAGTGCGTCGAGCTGGTGGAGCGTACGGTGGAGACCTTCGGGTGCATCGACATCCTGATCAACAACGCCGCCTACCAGATGGCCCAGCCGGACGGCATCGGAGCGATCACCACCGAGCAGTTCGACCGGGTGATGCGGACCAATCTGTACGGGATGTTCTGGCTGACCAAGGCCGCGCTGCCGCACATCCCGCGGGGCGGCAGCGTCATCAACTCCGCCTCCGTGCAGGCGTACAAGCCCAGCCCGCCGCTGCTCGACTACGCGATGACCAAGAGCGCCATCGTCGCCTTCACCCAGGGCCTGGCACAGATGGTGGCGGCCGACGGCATCCGGGTGAACGCGGTGGCACCGGGCCCCGTCTGGACGCCGCTGATCCCCGCGACGATGCCGGACACCGTCGAGTTCGGCAAGCAGTCGCCGCTCGGGCGCCCGGCCCAGCCGGCCGAGATGGCGCCCGCCTACATCTTTCTGGCGTCCGCGCAGGCCGGCTACATCACCGGCGAGATCGTCAACGCCACCGGGGGAGTCCCGCTGCCCTGAAGGGCCTTGGAGAGCCCGGTGAGTCCGGTGAGTCCGGTGAGTCCGGGAGTGCGGGGAATGAAGTCCGGAACGTCGGGCACGCGAGGGATGGGCCGGTTGATCCGCCTTGAAGGAGTAAGGACGAGTAGGACCCAGTAGGACCGAGCAAGGGTTTGATCGAGCAAGGAGGCATGCCGTGAGCATGGTGAAGGAATCCATCGACGTCGACGTACCGGTGCGCCGCGCGTACAACCAGTGGACGCAGTTCGAGGAGTTCCCGAGCTTCATGGAAGGTGTGGAGGACGTCCGACAGCTCGACGACCAGCACTGTCACTGGCGGACGAAGGTCGCCGGCGTGCAGCGCGAGTTCGACACGGAGATCGTCGACCAGCTGCCCGACGAGCGGATCTCGTGGCGCACGGTCGGCGGGGACGCGAAGCAGAAGGGTGTCGTCACCTTCCAGCCGCTCGACGAGACCCACACGCGCGTCAGCCTCGCCATGGACTTCGAGCCCGAGGGCATGGTCGAGAAGGCCGGCGCCAAGACGGGTCTCCTCGACCTGCGGATCAGGGGCGACCTGCGGAGGTTCAAGGGCTTCATCGAGGAGCGTGGCCAGGAGAGCGGCGAGTGGCGTGGCCGCATCACTCCCGGCCAGGCCGACGCCGAGACGCCGCGGAGCGGCAAGTGGGAGCCGCCGGTGGCCGGGTGACCTCGGCTCGGCGGGGCGCCGGGGCGTGGCGGTCGACGCCCGCCCCGGCGCCCTTGTGCCGCGAGCGGGGTGTACGGCGCGCGGCTGACCGGGCCGCGGGTGGGTACTCGCGGACCGAAGGAACGCAGGGCGGCGGCCGCCCGGCGGGCGGTGTCGTCGACGCTGGGCCGGGCCGCCCCTTCCGAGGAGGCGAACTGTCATGGCCAGGACTCACGGTGCGGCTCCGGTCGCCCGGACCGCTGTGCAGCAGGCGGCCCTGCTGGTGGGCGTGGTCTTCCTGCTGGTGGGCGTCCTCGGGTTCATCCCCGGGATCACGACCGACTACGGCTCGCTGAAGTTCGCCGAACACCACTCGCGGGCCGAGCTCCTGGGAATCTTCCAGGTGTCGATCCTGCACAACCTCGTGCACGTGCTCTTCGGCGTCGTCGGGATGGCGATGGCGCGCACGGTGGGCGGTGCCCGGGCCTTCCTCGTCGGCGGCGGTGTCGTGTACCTCGCGCTGTGGATCTACGGACTGGTCATCGACCTCGACAGCGACGCCAACTTCGTGCCGGTGGACACCGCCGACAACTGGCTGCACCTCGGCCTCGGCGCCGCGATGATCCTCCTCGGCGTTCTGCTCGCCCGGCGACACGCATGGACCCGGCGCTGACCTCGTTGATCCGTTGGCCCGCCGACGGCCGATGAAAGCAGGTCCTCACTGAGCCGATGGCTCAGTGAGGGCGGCTCCTGTTGAGCCAACGCACCTCCGGATGTTTCCCTGGAGGTATCCATGTACCAACGGCGCCGCGCAGCGCCGGACGGCAACGAGGCCGGATCCGGACCGCGGCGCCTTCGCCGTGCCCGTACGGCCGCCCCCACCCCGGGCGGCGCACGGGGCGGCGCAGCACCACTGCGAGGGGGGCGGCACACCGCCGTGAAGAGGATGTTCGTGGCTCCGGACCCGGGGCGTCTCAGGCTCAGGACCTCGCTCCGCGCCGTCATCGGCGTCGGGCTCGCCGTCGCCGTGGCCGAGCTGTGCGGCCTCTCCCTCACCGCTTCGATCACGGGAGGGCTCGCGGCTCTTCTGGCGCTCTTCACCGTCACGGACGCGAGCGTGCCCGCCCAGCGGGTGACCACGGCCCTGCTGCCGGCCGCCGGATTCCCGGTGCTCGCCCTCGCCACGACCCTGCACGGCCTCGACGTCGTCCGGGACGCCGCCTTCATCGCGGTGGTCTTCTGCGGTGTCTACGCCCGCCGCTGGGGACCGCGCGGTCACGCGCTCGGGATCTTCGCGTTCATGAACTTCTTCATCACGCAGTTCCTGCACGCCGTCCCCGCCCAGCTGCCCGAGCTGTACGGGGCCGTCGCACTGGCCCTGGCCGCGGCGGGTGCGGTGCGGTTCGTCCTCTGGCCCATCGAGCGGCGCACCCCGCCGGCCGCCGCTCCCGCGGCGCTGCCGGGGACCGGCCTCGCCCGGCCCACCACCCGGCAGGCCTTCCAGGCCGCCGCCGCGTGCGCGGCCGCGCTCGCCGTGGGACAGCTCCTGTCGGAAGACCGCTGGTACTGGGCCGTCGGCACCGCCTGGTGGATCTTCGTCAACACCGCCTCGCGCGGCGAGACCCTGGTCCGCGGCTTCCGGCGGGTCCTCGGGACGGTCGTCGGAATCGTCGTCGGCCTCCTCGTCGCCGTCCCGCTGCAGGGAGCGGCGGTGCCCACCGCCGCGCTGGTGGCCGTCTGCGTCTTCGGCATCTTCTACACCGCGCCCGTCTCGTACAGCTGGATGATGCTGGCCGTGACCGTCATGGCGGGACTGCTCTACGGCCTGCTGGGCGTCCTGGACGCCGGCCTGCTCGTGCTGCGGCTGAGCGAGACGGCCGTCGGCGCCGTGTGCGCCTCCCTCGCCGTCGTCCTGGTGCTGCCGGTGACCACCCACGCCACGAACGACGCGTGGATCCAGCGCGCTCTCCGGTGCGTCCACGTGTGCACCGCCGAGGCCGCCGCCCGGCTCGCGGGATCGACCACCGCCGACCCCACGCCGCACGCCGTGGAGCTGGAGCTGCTCCTCGGGCGGGTCCGGCTCTCGCTGGCCCCGCTGGTCCACCCGCTCAGCCCGTACCGGGGCCGCAAGGCACGCGCCCGGCGTGTTCTCGCCCTGCTCGACGCCTGCGCCCAAGAGGTGCGCGGGCTCGTCTCCGTCGCCTCTGACCCGGACGCCGGCCACGACGCCCGGCTCGCGGCGGCCTGCTGGCGCGTCGAGTCGGCCGTCGAGGCGCTGAGCGCCCCCGGGCCGGACCGGACCGACATGCCCCTATACAGGAGGACGCCGAAGTCGGCGCCGTCACCGGCCGCCGCCCCGCCCGCGCTCGTCCACGTGCACGGACTCGAGAGGCTGCTCACCGAACTCGGCGAGCCCCTGCGGACCTCCCCGCGCTCCCCGCTCGTCGGCTCCTGACCCGGTCGCCCCCGCCCACGTCGCGGCGCCCTGCCGCACGGTCTTCGACGGTTCCCTCCCGGAGGCCTCGGGCGGGCTGCCGCGGCGCCCCCGCCGGACCGCCCACGTCGCGCCGCCCCTGCCGGAGGCCCTCGGACGCGCCACCGTCGCGCTTCCGCCGGTCCGCGCCGATGGCCCCCGCTTGGTCTAGACCGGCTGCTAACGTCGGCCCTGACTACGGCGCGGTCAACCGTGACCGCCCCGGCGGCAAGGGGAGACGGCCATGGGCGGCACAGGGGCGCGGCAGCCGGTACGAGCCTTCATCGGGTCGTTCACCTCGTCGGGAGGCGAGGGCGTCCTCGCAGCCGACGTGGACGAGGCGACCGGCGCCCTGACGATCACCGGTGCGACGGACGCCGTCCCCGACCCCTCCTACCTCGCCCTCGCGGGCACGGTGCTCTACGCCGTCTCCGAGACGGAGGACGGCGCTGCGGCCGCCTTCGAGGTCGCCTTCGAGGTCGCCGTCGCGGCGCCCCGCCCGCTCGGCGCGCCCGTGGCCGTCCGAGGCGCCGGACCGACGCACCTCACCGTCGTCTCCGGCCACGTCCTCACCGCCAACTACGTCTCCGGCAGCGTCACCGCCCTGCCCATCGCCGCCGACGGCTCCCTCGGACCCGCCACCGACGTCGTCCGGCACGAAGGCTCGGGCCCGGTCGCCGACCGCCAGAGCGGCCCGCACGCCCACCAGGTCCTGCCGGCTCCCGGCGGCCCCTGGGTGACCGCCGTCGACCTCGGCACCGACTCCGTACGGATCCACCGGCTCGACCCCGAAAGCGGGGCGCTGCGGCCGCACGGGGAGGCCGTCCTGCGTGCGGGCACCGGGCCCCGCCACCTCGTCTTCCACCCGGCCGGCACCCACGCCTACGTGCTGAACGAGCTGGAGCCCACCGTGACGCTCTGCCGCTGGGACGCGGCGGCCGGCGTCCTCGAACCGCTCGGCGAGACCCCCGTCGTACCCGAGGGAGCCACCGCGCCGAGCTACCCCTCCGCCGTCGTCGTGGCGCCCGACGGACGCCACCTGTGGGCCGCCGTGCGCGGCGACGACAGCATCGCCGTCCTCGCCCTCGACGAGAGCGGCGAGAAGGCGGAGCTCGTCACCACGGTCCCCTGCGGCGGGCGCTGGCCGCGCGATCTCGCCCTCGACCCCTCGGGCCGCCGTCTGTACGCGGCGAACGAACGCTCCGGCGACGTCACCTGGCTCGACGTCGACGCGGAGAGCGGCGTTCCGCGCCGGACGGGCTCGATCGACGTCCCGGCGGCGTCCTGCGTGGTCTTCGGCTGAGCCGCTCCCACGGCAGACGGGAAGGGCCGCACCGGACATGTCCGGTGCGGCCCTTCCCGTCCTCTCCCGCCCGTGAGCGCGGCCCGCGCCGCTCAGAGGGCGGGGGCGCCCTGCGGCTGTTGCGGGGCGATGCCCAGCGCGGCGGTGTACTGCGAGAGCACCAGCTTTCCGATCGCCGGGTAGGCGCCCAGCGGTTCGGCGGCGGCGCAGCCGGCCTCCTTGGCGGCCGCGTCGAGCAGGCCCTCGGCCAGCTCCGGCCCGATCAGGTAGGGGGCGAGCGCCAGCTGCTCCGAGCCGGAGCCCCGCAGCTGCTCGGCGATCGCGGTGATGGAGCCCTCCTGGTCCAGGGCGGCGGCCATCACGGGGACGGCCAGACGGGCGGCCAGCAGCATGCCGGTGATCCCGGCGGCCTGGACGGCCTCCTCGCCGCCGACCGTCGCCAGGACGATGCCGTCGGCGGCCGTGGCGACCGTGAAGAGCCGGGCGCGGTCGGCGCGGGCCAGACCGGCCTCCGACAGGCGCACATGCAGGGCCTCGGCGAGCAGCGGGTGCGGTCCGAGGACGTCCGTCAGCTCGGCCACGTTGCCGCTGTCCATCACGGCCTGGCGGATCTGCCGCATCAGGGCGCTGTCCGGGCCCGCGAGCAGCGGAACCACGACGGCGGCCGGGCCCTCGGGGGCGCTGACCTCGCGGCCGGCGGCCCGAGCCAGCTCGTACCGCTCGGTGCGCAGCGACTCGGCCCGCGTCAGGACGGTCGCGAGGGTCGGGTACTCGGCGTCGTCACCGTCCAGGTAGCCGATCACGGCCTCCAGGCCGGGCAGCTCGGAACGGGCGATGCTCACGACCTCTTCGGCCAGCGACCGTATGGCGGCCGACGGCGCGCCGGGAACGGCGAGGACGAGTGCGGGAGCGCCCTCGGGCGCCGCCGCGGGTTCGGGGCGACGGTGCCGTCCGGGCTGGCGGGGTCGCGGCATTCGTACAGGCAGGCCGGAAGCGGGCCCAGTGGGGGAGCTCATGGCGCCGCATGCTACTGGTTTTGCCCGCCGCGCAGTGCGGTGAGGTGCAGTCGAGCGTTATCTGCCCCTCTTTGTCCGAACCACTCTTTACGTCGTCAATTGATCTGTTACGTACAGCAGCCGCGGGTCCGCGGGAAGACACAGCGTTCCCGTGGCCAGGGCGGAGGCGAGAGCGACGGCCCCGGAGAGCGGATCCCCGGCCGCCGACGCGAGCCGCGCCTGCGGCAGTTGCTCCGCCAGTGCGGCCCGCAGGGGTACGAGGAGGGCGTCACCCAGCTTGAACAGGCCGCCGGTCAGCGCGACTTCGCACGCCGTCGCGGTGGGACACACGGCGGACGCGGCCTCGGCGGCGTGCACGGCCGCCCGGCACAGGATCCCCTCCGCCACCGGGTCGCCGTCCGCGGCGCAGCGGGCCACCTCGGGAGCGAACGACGCCAGCACGGCCGGCCGGTCGGTCCGCGGATACAGAGCGCCGGCCAGCCCGGCCGCCGGACCGAACCGCTCCTCCGCACATGCCAGCAGCACGGGCGAACCGCCGCGCCGCCCGTCGTACGCGCGCAGCGCCGCCTCCAGGCCGGACCGGCCGATCCAGGCCCCGCTGCCGCAGTCGCCCAGCAGATGGCCCCAGCCGTCGGCCCGGCGCCAGCCGGTCAGATCCGTACCCAGCGCGATCAGGCCCGTGCCGCCGGCGACGACCGCCCCCGGCCGCTGTCCGAGCGCTCCCGCGTACGCCGTGACGGCGTCGGCGGCGAGCGCCAGGCTCCGGACACCCAGCGCCTTCGCCAGGGCGCCGGGAAGCTCCGCCCGCAGTTCGTCGCCCAGCGTCGCCATCCCGGCCGCCCCGACC
>NZ_JAGGOS010000082.1 GCF_018614205.1 Streptomyces sp. ISL-36
ACCGACTACGGAACAGAGCCGTTCGTTTGACAGACCCGGCGAAGGCGCTCGCCTACGTCTCCGCCGACGTGGTGCGCGGACACATCAGCCGCGCGGTGAGCGAGGTGGTCGGAGTGGCGTAGCGCCGGGTGGCATCGTCCCGGGCGCGCGCCGTGGTACCGAGCCTGCTGGGCACCGAGGTGCGGGTTCTGGTCACGTATCGGCTGAGGAGCCCATTGCCGGTGGTCAGCCCGGTTGTTAATGTCGCCTCGATCTTCACGTGCCGTAGGCACACGATGACGACTTGGGCGGGGGATGATCGTGGAGCGTCCGTGGGAAGCCGATGCGAGCGCGGGGTTCAGTCGTCGTCTGGGGCGCTCGCCTCAGGAGTTGGGGCTGACGAGCGCGACGGAGAGCTGCCCGGACATCTGGGAGATGGACAACGGCGACGTCGCGGTCATCGGTCGCGACGTCACGCCGGAGGTCGCCGCGCGGCTGCCTGACGGCGTGTCCATCGGGGCTGACGAGCGCCTGGTGATCATTCCGCGGAGCCTGCTCGTCGCGGCCAAGCCGGACATTCCCGATGCGTGAGCAGAGCGACGGTGACTACGCCGGCATCGCAGCTGTCACCGCGATGCCGGTCGCCGCGCGAGGACCGTTCCTTCCGGTGGAGGACTACGTCAAGGCGTTTCGCGAGGACTACGCGCGGCCAGACGTGACCGTGGTCGACAAGCTCGAATGCGGCCAGCACTTCCAGGAGCCGGGCTTCGCGTCGTGGGACGCGTTCCACGACGGAGCGTGGGAGCGGTCCCTGAGCCTCCTGGCGGAGGAGCGCACAGCCATGGGACGCCAGTTCGAGGACGCCGACCGACGCGGCCTGCGACTGCGGCGGGTCCGTTACGTCGAGCTCCCGCCGTCGGACTACGTGTTGTGGGAGCTTGCCGTGCTCCGCCAGCGTGTTGATCTCGGGGAGCAGGTGCGTGTCGTGGTCGGCCAGGGCCGACCCGGCATCCAAGCACCCCCCCCCCGCTGGTTTTGCGAACTTGTCATCGTCGGGGCGTCCTGTCTCTACGAGCTGAGGTACAAGCCTGACGGTGTGATCGCTGGCGCGTACCGGCACACCGACCCGGACCTGATCGTGGCCTGCCGATCCGACGTCCAGCAGCTCTACGCGACCGGCGAGGACTTCTCCTCCTTCCATTCACGCGTCGCCGAGCCGCTACTCCGCGCCCGATGCGGGGAGGAGAGGCCGTGACGTCCGAACCCGCCCCCGCGCCCCGCCGCAGGATTCGTGAGCGTCCCTGGTACCGGTCCCGCGCCGTCGTCCTGGCGCTGGCCGTCCTCGCTGTCGTCGGCTCCATGGGGCTCGTGGTCGCGTCCCCGCTCGCCCTGCCGGCGTTGGACGACGCAGGCCGTGACTGGGAGCGGGTCGCCGACATCGCACAGGCGTACGGGGCCGTATCAGCGCTCCTCTCCGCGTTGGCTGTCGTGGGTGTCGCCTCTTCGCTGGTGTTGCAGGCCCGCGAGGCGAAGGCGTCCCGCGTGCAGAACACGCGGATGATGCACATCGAACTGACCAAGACGGCCATGGAGAACCCCGAGTACCTCGACTGTTGGGGCGGCCCTGACGCCTCACGCACCGTTCTGCTCCGGCAGCAGCACATGTACGTGAACCTCGTCGTGTCGCACTGGGAGATGGCGTTCGAGGTCGGAGACCTCACCGAGCACTGGGTGGCCGCTGCGGCGGACGAGATCTTCGCGGGCGAGATCGGCCGTTCCTTCTGGGCGCGATCGCGCCAGGCCCGCCTGTCGACTGCCGCGACTCGGCGCTCGCGCCGCCTGCAGCGAATCATCGACGCGCGCTACTCAGCGGCACTGTCGACACCGCCTCGCACTCAGCGGGCGCTTCCCGATCTCAGGGTCTCCGGAGTCGTACCTCCCCGCGTCGCCGACAGCAACGAGTCCTGATCTCGTTCGACCGCAACGGGACGAGCGAGGGCTCGCGTCGGTTAGGAGGCGACCCGCTATCAGGGAACAGCAGCCCGGCCAAACCTGAACCCCCTGGCTCAGAAGCCACGACGCCGGGTGTCCAACCCCAAGTAGGGCCTCTTCCGAAGTGGCCGCTGGATCGGGGATATGAACCCGCCCCGGACAGCGTTCCGAAGGACCAGTTCAGGAACGACTACGAAGCGCACGTTGGGGAGGGCAGCCTGAATGGCTGGTTACATAGAGGACCGCTGGCTCAAGAAGCGGCCGGACAAGGAAACCGGCAAGCGCGAGCGCACCGCCCTCTACGGGAAGGGCCTGCGGTACCGCGTCAAGGGAATCCCTGGAGTCCAGGACCGCTCGTTCGCCACCAGCGAGGACGCCAAGCAGTGGCTCGCCTCCGCGAAGACCGACTCGGGGCGCGGCGAGTTCGTCGACCCCCGCGACGGCTCGATCTCCATGGCCGACTACATCGTGGAGCACTGGTGGCCCGGCCGTACGGACGAGCCGTCCACGGCCGGCCCCCTGCGCAGCCGGATCTGGAACCACGTCATCCCCCTCATGGGCGACGTCCCCTTGAAGGACATCGACGCCTCGACGCTGCGGACGTTCAAGGCGGCCCTGCTGCGCCGCGTCGAGGGATCGACGGCCGAGGTGATCTGGGGGCATCTCACCTCGATCCTCAACAGCGCGATGGACGACAAGCGACTCCTCCGGAACCCGGTCAAGGTGCACCAGAGCGTCAAGCGGCCTCGGCGGGCGGAGAAGAAGGCGAAGGCCTGGACGCGTGCCGTCGCGGACGCCGTCCGGTCCCACCTCCAGGAGCGGTACCGGTTCGCCGTGGACCTGGGGCTCGGCCTCGGCCTGCGTCAGGGGGAGGCCTTCGGCCTCGCGGAGGAGGACTTCGACTTCGAGGCCGGCGTGGTCCACGTACGGCGCCAGCTCCGGTGGGACATCAAGGGACGGGCGTACTTCTGCCTCCCCAAGGGCGGCAAGACTCGCGAGGTCCCGCTCTCCCCGAACCTCGCTGCCCGCGCTCGGGCGCACTTCCGGCGCTTCCCCCCGGCGGCGTGCACCCTGCCGTGGCGGAACCCCGAGGCACCGGCGACCGCGCTGGAGGAGAAGCAGCGGAAGCCGATCACGGTGATGCTGGTCCTCACGACCTCGCACGGCAACCGCATCTACTACCGGACGTGGAACGAGCGCGGCTGGAAGCCCGCCCTCGCCGCCGCCGGCGTCCTCAAGATCGTGGGCGAGAAGGTCCAGCACTACGGCGGCCGGGTGCGCAGGTACCCCACCTTCGAGCTGTCCCGGTCAGACATGTTCCACGTCCCCCGGCACACCTACGCCAGCGTGCAGCTGGAGGCCGGGGAGTCCGTCGTCAGCCTGTCGACCTGGCTCGGGCCCGCCTCCCCGAAGATCACGCTCGACCACTACGCTCACTTCATGCCGGGTGCCGGCTTCCGGGGCCTGGCCGCCATGGACGCGTGGCTGGAGCAAGGTCCCCGGCACAAAGTCCCTCAGAAGTCCCTGCTGGCCGGTTGGACGAACGAACTGAACATGAACCCGCAGGTCAAGGACTTGATCAGCGTGGCAGGCAACGTGAAGGTCAAGTACAAGGAGACCGCGCGCGGCGGCCTCGCGGTGAACATCATCGAGTGCTGAGATCCTGGGCCCTGACCAGCGCTTCTGGTTCTTTCAGCGCGGTCAGGGCCTTCCGCTCACCCGTTCCGCGTCAGCCGGTCCGCGGCGTGCGTCAGCCAGGTGGACGTCGTGTGCGGTTCCGGCGGCTCGACCTCCATCCCCAGTTCGGCCGTACCGACGACGTAGTCGGTCTCGTCCAGAGCGAGAGCGAGCAGCTCGCGCAGCTCACCGACCAGCCGGGCGACGAGCGTGCGGTCGGTCGTGGCGGCGTAGTCGGCGATCGCCGTGTCGTGGTCGGCGAACTCGTCCGGCATGTCCTGCGAGAACCATCCGCCGAGGAACTGCCCCAGTTCGGGGAAGCGGGCGTGCCACTCCCAGTGGGTGGCCGGCAGCGGTGAAGGCGGCGGGACCTCGCCCTCCTCGACAGCGCGCCGGATGTGCCCGGCGACGACCAGCAGCCACTCCCCGACCTCGGGGTCGGGCACCCCGGTGTCCGGCAGCGGGTAGAACTCACCCAGCCGGATCCGCAGCCGGCCGGGGGGATGCTCGGCGTACTCCCGCAGCTGCTGCTCCGCCACCGACAGGGCCCACGGGCGGCTGTGCCAGGTGTGCCGGAGGTACGCGGTGAGCGCCGCGCTCGGCAGCTCCGGCGTGTCATGGGCGAGCTGTCCGGCGTACGCGCGGAAGACGTGGTCGAGCTCGCCGTACCGGCGGTCGAACTCCAGGGGCTTCAAGGACATGGGAGCGCGCCTCTACACGTAGACGGGGACGGTGGAGTGCACGACGAAGCCCTGCGGCCCGGCCGGCTCCCGCCGGAGCACCACCCGGGCGGCCCGCACGTCCACCGGCCCGCGGCCGGCGAACACCATGGCCTGGAGCAGCACGCGGCCCACGGGATCCGGGCGGGACGGCCAGGCCGCCTCGATGGTCAGACGCGGGCGGGTGCCCTGGGCGAGCCACCGGTGAATGGCCTGCTCGTTGCGGTTGATGACCTCCTGGGTGGCCCATTGGGCTGTTTCCCGGTCGGGGTAGGTGGCGGATCGGGTGAGCACGGGTTCCCTTCGTCGTGTCGGTTCGGATCAGGTGGGGGCGAAGACCCAGATCATGGCGATCTCGGCGTCATTGACGGCGATCAGGCCTCCGTCCCACTTGTCCGAGGCGAACGTGCTCATCCCCGTGATGGGCTGCTGATAGAAGTCCGGGTCCTTCCCCGTCCAGCCCACGTTGGAATAGAAGCGAGTACCGTCCGGAAAGCGCGACATGATCAATCGGGCACGGCGCTCCATCTCGGGCCGGCGCTCCTCCCACTGAAACGTCCTCGCCACGTTCCAGCCGATGACCCCGAGGACGACGAGGAGCGACTGGACGGAGGAGCGGGGCAGTTCCTTCACGTACGTGCGGAAACGCTCCACGTCGGCGGGTGTGACGGGGGGGCTCATCCAGGGGTGGAGCGGGTCCGCCAGCCGTTCTTCGCCGATCTCCTCCTCGTAGGAATCGACCGATCGCCATCCCCGCGGGTCGCGTGTCTCACCGCGCATGATCGCAGCGACGTCGAGCCACCATTCCTCGTGGTCGCGGGGGGCGACGGTCGCGATCGTGTAGGGGTCGTCGTACAGGCCGAGCGCCTCCGCCCAGGTCTGTGCGGTGAGGTCTTCCGTCATGCGCCCCATTATTCCGGCGCCGAGGTGAGGACGACGAAGGGCGGATCGAGGTTCGGGTCGTACTTGAGGCGCGTACTCACCCCGTAGGCGTTCTTCACCGGCGCCGGCGTGTGGTCGTCCAGCCGTTGCGAGGTCCGCCCTGTCACCGCGTTCCCGGTGAGCGGGCCCTCGACGGGGACCGAGTCGACCTGGAACGACTTCGATGCCGGCTGCGGGGGCGGGTTCTTCAGCCAGTCCTGGATCTCTGCCGTGTTCTGGCGGATGCAGTACTGCGTGTACTTCTGGGCCGAGTCGATGTCGGTGAAGCTCGACGTCGCCAAGAGTTGCAGCTTGCCCGAGCCCTTGGCCTCGTCGCGGTGGCGCTGCAGCAGCTGCTCGTCCGTCTTGCCGACGTGCTTGTCGAGCGTGTGCCCGCCGCTGAGTTCCTCGTTCATCGCGAGATCGAACGAGTACATGTACAGGCTCGGGCTCTCCCCGGCGCGCTGCCACTTGTGCTCCCGTTTGAACTCGTTGAGAGCGCGCGCGCCGAAACCCTGGGCCCGTGCCGTCTCCGCCTGGTAGGTCGGCGCACTGAGGATCGCCTCTTCGAGCTCCGGGAGGAGGTTGTTGAGCGTGACGGCCGCCGCGTGGAACTCGCGGTGGTAGTTCTCGACCGCGGCGTCCATCCCGGCCTTGTCCATGTGCGACCGGAAACTGAGGACGACCTGGGCGACGATCCCGCCCACCGCGAGCCTGGTCAGCTTCCCGAAGTCGATGTCGAGCGTCAGTTCCTTGACCATCGCCTTCGCCGCCTCGGCCCCCAGGCGGCTCGTCGTCTCGGTGGTCCTGTCACCGACGTCGGCCAGGTGTTCCAGAATGCCCGGCATCGCGTCGGCGGTCTTCTTCAGCACGTCCAGGATGGGCCGTTTGGGGCCATTCTGGTTGCGGTCGGTACGCCAGCTGCGTCCGGCCGGGTTCCGCTTGCCGTCCTCCCCCAGCGGCCGCCCCCATTCGGTGGTGCCCCAGATCGACTGGCAGAACGCCTTCATCGCGCCCTGCCACTCGCCGTTGCCCTTCGGGTCGGTGATGGAGGAGATGGCCGCCGTGAGCTCGTCGCCCGCCTTCGTCACGTCGCCCGCGAGGTTCCGCCAGGCCGTGGCCATGTCCCGGACCTCGTCCTCGCGGAGGCCGGGGGTGATCTCGTGGACCTTGCCGAGGCGCAGGCCGTGCTCGATGCCGGGCCTGATGGCGTCCGCGAGGAAGTCCGGGACCTCCCCGATCGCGCCGCTGATCCACCAGGAGTCGACGTCCTCGCCGGTGCCTGACCACTTGACGGTGTTGACCGGGCCGTAGCGCGGCGGCTTGTTGATGACCACCGGCTCGGGCTCGCTCGCGGGCTGCGAGCCCTTGCGTCCGCCGGCCTCCCAGTCGGCCATGACGTAGTGGTTGGCGGTGAGGGTCAGTCCGACGGCCGCTCCGCCGACGCTCACCACGGACCTGCCCCAGGCTTCCAGGAACTTCTCGGTCACCTTCATGTAGGCGTCGGCGAAGGCGTCCGCGCCGTGGCCGGTGCCCGCGGACTGGTTGTACTTGTTCAGGACGTCGACCAGTACGAAGGCCCGCTCGGCGTGCGCGAACTGCGCTTCCTTGACCAGGCCCGACGCGTGGTAGACGTGCGGCGGCCGCACGTCGAACCCTCCGGGCCCGCCGGGCGGAGGCGGTGTCGTCATCAGGCCGCCCCCCAGCCGCGCAACACGGCCCGGTGAGCCGCCGCGTACGTGACGTGGCCGTTCACCACGCGGGCGTGGAGCCAGGTCTGGAGCGCCTCCAGGTCCTGGGCGGAGACGTCCCACCGGTCGAGTTCGTCGACGAAGGCGTGGCGGGTCTCGCCCTCCCATGTCAGGACGACCTTCTCCACCCGGCCGTAGAGAATCTCCAGCTGTTCGTTCGTGGTCCTGATGATGTCCTCGAGCTCGCCGGCGAGCTCGGACAGGCTGGGGAAGTCGACGGCTATGTCGTCGTCACCCGGTCGCATGCTGGTCCCCCCTGATGTCAGATGTCGTGGATGCGGCTGCGCGGCGCGCTCTCCGGCGCGTTCGTCGGCGCGTTCGTCGGCTCGGGCGCCGTGTGAGGTGTGGACAGGGCGGCTGCCTCCGCCTCGACGTCCACATCGGCCCGGGCTCGCCTGAACCGGCGCAGGGTGTCCATCTCCTGCGCCGTGAAACCGCCCTCGCTGAGGCGTACGGCCTGAGCGAGCACCTTCATCACCTCGCGGATCCGTACCGCGTCCTCGGCCGCCCCCCGGTGACGACTGCGGTACTCCTCCGCCGCCGGGCCGCGCCAGCGGCCCTCGATCCGGTCGACGACCCCGTCCATGCGCCGCACCTGCCGGTCGAGGTACTCCTGCATGGTGTCGAGGTCGTCGGCGAGTCTCTTCAGCTTCTCGGCCTGCACGGCGAGATGCGCTTTGCCCGCGCCTTCCCCCATCGGTTCCCCCCGTGTGAACTACGCCCCGACCTTTGGCCGTTGCGTTGCGTTGCGTCGCGTTCACCGTAGCAAACAGCACCGTCGGCCGGGGTTCCATTTCTCCGGGTCCGGGCGGCGTCATCCGGGGCTGAGCCAGTGGGGGTCGGGGACCACCGTCAGGAGGGACGAGACCACCACGATCGTGGCCAGGACGCCCAGCTCGATCCGGGCCGGTGCCTGGGTGTCGCCGCCCCGCGTCATCCGGTACCGGGCGGTCAGGGCGAGCAGGCTGGCCACGCCGACGAGGGCGAGCTTGGCCAGCAGCACCCTGCCGTACGCCGTGGCGAGGACGACCTCCAGCGGGAGGCGGCGCAGGGTGGAGCAGGTGCCGGTGATCACCAGGGCGGCGAAGATCCAGGCCGCCGTGCGGGCGTAGCGGACGAGGACGTCGCGGCCGCCGTCGCGGAGCCGCATGGTCCGCAGGACGTACAGCAGTGCGCCGAACCAGAGCGAGGCCGCCGTCAGGTGGACGACGGTCAGCGCGGTGCCGATCGCCGGTGTGTACGCCTCGGGGTGGGCGCGCAGGGCCTCGGCGCAGATCACCCCGGCGAGCGGCACGACGGCCAGGGCCGGGCGGCGGGAGGCGGCGCAGAGGCCGGCGAGGGCGAAGGCGTTGGCGGTGATCAGGAGGAGCCGGCCCTCCCGCATGCCGTACACGGTGGGCAGACCGAGGCCGCTGACGGCCGCGAAGAGCAGGAGCAGCCCGGCGGAGGCCGCCGCGCCGAGGAGGGCGGCGAGAGCGGACCAGAGGCGCGGGAGCGGGCCGTCGCCGGCCAGCCGGACGCCGGCGAGTTCGCCGAGGTGGACCGCGAGCGCGGCCAGGACGAGCACACGGAGCACGCTGATGGTGCCGGCCGCGGGAATGCTGAGTTCACCCGTACCCATCTGGGCGACCCCGGCACCGAGAAGGGCCAGGAGGGTGAGGGCCACGACCGCGCCGAGCACGGCCGCTTTCCGACGTATCGGGGTACCTATGGGTCCGGGAAGCGTCACGCAATCGATCGTCACCGAGGGCCGGACGGGCGGCAACTCACGTGCGTACGCACGTGGTGCGGCGCCGCCCGCCCCCGCCCGGCGGGTCAGGCCTGCGCGGCACCCTTGTCGAGGTGCGCCCAGAACTCGTCCCAGGAGAGCTTGCCGTCGCCGTTCGCGTCACGCTGGTTGATGAGCGCCTCGGCGACCGTCTCGGTGACGTGGAAGTCACCCAGCTGCGCCATGACGCTCTTGTACTCGGCGGCGGTGATGAGGCCGTCCCCGTCCACGTCGAACCGCTCGAATGCCTTGCGTGCCGACTCGATGTCCGCCACTGCTGCCGCCCCTTCTTGGTGCTTCGATGACGGGGGTCAGATTATCGGTCCCCCATATGGCCGATGATGGGGGTATGAGCAGTGAGGTGGCACGGATCCTGGCGGCGGCGGCACGCGGGGAGTTCCCTCCCCCGGACGGGTCCACGACGGTGGTGCCGCAGCCGAACGCGCGGGACGCCGGCGTCCTCGCCTTCACCGCGCACTCGGTGATCTTCACGGACGAGGATCCCGCGTGGGTGCGGGCGGAGCTGGCGGCGGCCTCCGGCGACCCGCTGGCCGCCTCGATGAACCCCGGTTTCCTCGCCGCGCTGATGGCGCGGACCGGCCGGCACATGAACACCATCGACCTGTTGACGGTCGCGGGCGCGCTGCCCGGCGGTCCCGAGCTGCCGCTGCGGGAGATCGAGGACCCCGGCCATCCCCGGGTGGCGCGGGCGATGAAGTTCCGTGACGAGGTACGGGTGTGGGCCGCCGAGGGCGGCGTGGTGATCCTGGGCCGGGGCGTCGCCGGTCGCTGGGAGGCCGCGATCGAGGTCGAGGAGCACGTCAGGCACCGCGGTCTCGGGCGGGCGCTGGCCCTCGCCGCCCGCCACCTGACGCCGGACGACGTCGTCTGGGCCCAGCAGTCCCCCGGCAACGCCCGCAGCGTCCGGGTCTTCCAGGCGGCGGGCTACCGCCCGGTGGCCTCGGAGGCCCTCCTCGTCGCCGGCTGACCCCCGCCGCTCAGCACCGCCGGCGAGTGAGCCGGAGGACGCCCGCGGGTGTCGAAAGGGAGAGCGCGCACAGGCCCCGAGGAACGAGGGGGCGAGCACGGTCGACCGTCGACGCACGCAACAGGGCGTCCGGAGGTGAACCGAGCCCCGAAATCACCGGAAGATGCCGGTGTGGCCGAGGGAGTAGCGGCCGGGCTGGGGGTAGACCGCCAGGCCGTGGGGGCCGCTGCCCACCGGGATGCGGGCGAGCTGCTTGCCGGTCGTGGTGTCGATCGCGTAGACCTCGGAGTCGTAGCGTCCCGACAGCCACAGCACCTTGCCGTCGGCCGAGACGCCGCCCATGTCCGGGGAGCCGCCGTCCGGCAGCCACCACTTCTTCGTCAGCTTGTTCCGGGCGAAGTCGAAGACCGAGATCGAGCCCTCGCCGCGGTTGGGGACGTACATCTCCTTGGAGTCGCGGGAGATGTAGAGGCCGTGGCAGCCCTTGCCGGTCGGCATCAGGGTCGGAGTGGTGAACTTCTCCCCGTTCAGGACCCACATGCCGTGGGCCATCATGTCGGCGACGTAGAAGGTCTTGCCGTCCGGGGAGATCTTGACGTCCTGCGGCATCGCGCCCTGGAAGGGCAGTTTCTGCTGGCCGACGACCTCCATGTTCTCCGTGTCGACCTTGAGCAGCTCGCCGGAGAACTCGCAGGAGACGACGAAGTAGCGGCCGTCCGCGGAGAAGTCCGCGTGGTTGACGCCGTAGCAGGAGACCGGGACGGTCTTCTTCCGCTCCATGGTGTGCGGGTCGCGGAAGACCAGCTCGCGGTCGAGGGAGGCCATGACGACGGCGTACTTGCCGTTGGGCGTGAAGTAGAGGTTGTACGGGTCGTGGACCTCGACCGGCTTGCCGGCGGCCCCGGTGGCCGGGTCGATCGGGGTGAGGGTGTGGCCGCGGTTGTTGTTGACCCAGAGGGTCTTCATGTCCCAGGAGGGGACGACGTGCTGCGGCTGGATGCCGACCGGGATGGTCTCGATGATCCGGTACGTCGCCGGGTCGATGACGGAGACCGTGTTGGAGTTGGTGTTGGGGACGTAGACCCGGGACGGGAAGTCCTTGACCACGGGCGAGAGCCGGTTCGGCCGGTCGGCCGCGTACACGTCCTTGGGGTCGAGGACCGGTGGCATGCCGGGCAGTCCGTCCGGGACCTCCTCCTTCGGTACGGCGGGGAGCGCGGCGGCCTCCTTCCTGGCGCCGCCGCGGGGCTCGGCCGGGTCGTCCGTGGTGCCGCAGCCGGCGAGCGCGACGAGCAGCGCGGCCGCGAGAAGGCTCTTCGATCGCTTGGTGAGAGGCAGCATCAGGTCAGCAGCTCCGTGGTCGTCACCGCGCGCAGGCCGCGGCGGTCGAGGTCGGCGAGGAGGGGCGGCAGTGCGGTGACCGTGTCCGCGTAGCCGAAGTGCAGGCTCACCACTGATCCACCGCGGATCTGCCCGCTGACGTTGCGGACGACGGCCGTGGCGCCGGGTGAGGTGAAGTCGAGGGAGTCGACGTCGTACGACAGGACGTGCGGGTAGCCGGCCCGGTCGGCCGCGCGCCGGACGGCGGGGGTGGCGTGCTGGGTCCTGGAGGGCCGGAACCAGGTGCCGATGGAGCCGGTGAGGCGGCGCAGCCGGGTGGCGCAGGCGCTGATCTCCTCGTACGCCTCGTCCTCGGTCATCGCGTTGATGTCGAGGTGGCGCTGGGTGTGGTTGCCGAGGTCGTGTCCGCCGTCGAGGATCCGGCGGGCGAGTTCGGGGTACCGGTCGAGCCAGTCGCCGACGGCGAGGACGGTGACCCGGGCGCCGCCCCTCTCGGCGGCGGTGAGCACGGCGCGGGCGAGGACGGGGTCGCCCTGGCCGTGGAAGGTGAGGGCGACCCGGGCGCGGTCGCGGGGGCCGTGGGAGATCTCGGCGGGGCGGCCCGGGAAGCGGCGAGGGGCGGGGG
>NZ_JAGGOS010000083.1 GCF_018614205.1 Streptomyces sp. ISL-36
AGCGGGGCCTGCGGGCCGCGGTCGCGGCCCACAGCGAGAACGGGGTCCGCCGCCTCGGCGCCCAGGCGCTCACGGTCGGCGCGCTGCTGTCCGGCGCGGCGGGCGGCCCCGGCCGTGACGAGGAGGGGGCCCTCGCCCTCGACCTGCTCGTCGTCCTCGACGCGCCGCAGCTGGACGTCGAGAGCGCCGCGATGCTCGTGGAGTCCCTGCCCGACGGCTGCCGTCTGGTCCTCAGCGGTGACCCCGGTGTCCTGGGGTCCGCGGGCGCGGGCCGGGTGTTCGCCGATCTGCTGGCGGCCCGGGTGTGTCCGCAGATCGCGTCGCGCGTTCCCGACCCCGGTCCGATCGGCGAGCTCATCTCGGGGATCGGCATCGGTGAGCTGAACCAGGTCGAGGCCCCCGGCAAGGAGGTCGTGATCGTCCCGGTCCGGGACGCGGGCGAGGCCGTCCACCGCACGGTCCAGCTGGTGGCCGACTCCGTACCCCGGGCGATCGGTGTGCCCTCCGAGCGGACGCAGGTGATCACGGTCGGCCACGGCGGGTCGGCCGGCACCCGGGCGCTGAACGCGGCGCTGAAGCAGCGGCTCAACCCGGGCCCAGGCCGCTTCGGCGGCTTCGACCCGGGTGACCGGGTGGCGTACGTACCGGCGCCGGGGCGGACGCTGACCGGGACGGTCGTCTCGGCCGACGCCGAAGGGCTGCGGCTGGAGTGCGAGGGCGAGAAGCTCCTGGTGCCGAAGGAGCGGGTGGAGTCGGCGCTGCGGCACGGCTGGGCGCTCACCGCGCACCAGGCGGCCGGGATGCGCTGGCCCGCGGCGGTCGTCGTCCTGCCGGGCGACGCGGCCCAGGGGCTGAGCCGGGCCTGGGTCTACACGGCCTTCGGCCGCGGCGAGCGCCATCTCTCGGTCGTCCACGGCGTGGACGAGGCGCTGCCCCGGGCGGTGGCGGAGGGAGTCTCCCAGGACCGTACGACCCGGCTGCGGCCGCTCCTGGAGGCCCTGCTGGCCGCGGCGGAGGACTGAGGTCCGCGCGGCGGAAGTACGGCGGAGGGCGGGGCACCGTGTGTGGCGCCCCGCCCTCCGCCGTACGGTTTCCGGCCCGTATGCGTGGGCCGACGGTCAGGCTTCCTGTTCCTCCAGGTCGTCGTCGAGCTCGTCGTCGAAGACCGCGCTCACGTCGAACCGGCAGACGATCCGCTCGGGGTCGGCCTGCTCGAAGGGGGCGTTCAGCCACTCCCCCGGTTCCGGCAGGTCCTCGGCAGCGGAGACCCAGAGGGTGGAGTCGCCCTCCTCCAGACCGAACTCCTTGTGACGAGAGGCGATTTCATCCGGTTCGAACTCGCCGAAGAGCACACCGAGCGCCGCATGCGTGCTGACCCCGACCCTGGCGGCGGACTCCTCGCGCTCCTCGTCGTCCTCCAGGTCGGCGATGCGCTGGGCCTGGGCGAGCAGGCGCTCCGGATCCACCACGGCGTAGTCGCGACGGATCAGCACGCTCAGGGCGTGCGGCTCCTCGGGCCCGGCGTACGGCGGCAGGGAGTCGTCGGCGCCCGGGATCTCGAAGGGGGTGACCTCGTCGTACCGGTCGTAGAGCCGCTCGTCGTACGCCTCGGCCGCCGCGGCGAGGGCGTTGAAGGCTTCGTAGACGGCCGGGTCGTCATCCCCCGTGCGGCGTTCGACCGCCTCGAGGTGACGGTCCAGTGCGGCTTTGACCGCCTCGGCGGCGGCACGTACCTCGGCAGCGGTGGGCTGCGCAGCATCAGACATGGGACAGACGCTATCCGTACCGGGCCCGTGCCCGCACAATAGATGCGATGCCGGAATACGAATTTGTCGACGTGTACGTGCCGCGCGGCGTCTCCCGCAAGGAGGCGACGCGGCTCCTGACCGACCATGCCGAGTACGGACACTGGGAGTTGGACCGCCTGACCCTGCACCGGGACGGCAGCCGCAGAGTGCGACTGCGCAGGCGCATTATTCGTCAGGTCCGCGCCACCTGGTGACGGAGAAGGGGCCCCGCCGTGCGGGGCCCCTCCGTGTCGCGCCCGCGTCCTAGGCGGACTGGCGGGCGCGGCGGTAGAGCACGGAGCCGGCGAGCAGCAGGGCCGCGCCGGCCGGGACGATCACCCCGAGCGGGCCGGAGCCGGTCTCCGCGAGCTCCTCAGTGGCCCCCGGCTGCGCGATGGTGTGCGTGTCCGGAGTGTTCGGCCCGTGCGGGGAGGCGGGTCCGCCCGGGTTCTCCCCCTCGTTGCCCGGGTTGCCCGGTGTTTCCGGGTTTCCCGGATTTCCAGGGTTTCCGGGGTTGCCCGGGTTTCCGGGGTTGCCCGGGTTTCCGGGGTTGCCCGGGTTTCCTGGGTTGCCCGGGTTTCCGGGGTGAGTCGGCTCTCCCGGGTTGCCGGGGTGAGTCGGCTCGATGCCGTTGTCGCACTCGTTGCCGAACGCCGGGTTGATGGCGCCGACACCCGTGATGCTGTTCCCGCACACGTTCACGGGGACGTGGACCGGCGCCTGCACGTTGTTGCCGGAGCCGACACCGGGCGAGTTGCTCGTGGACCCCTCGGCCGAGGAGCCGCCGCCGCCGCCCCCCGGCTTGGAGACGTTGGCGCACTTGTTGCCGAACGCCGGGTTGATCAACCCGACGACGTTGACGGTGTTTCCGCAGACGTTCACCGGAACGTGCACCGGCGCCTGGACGGAATTGCCGGACGCGATGCCCGGGGAATTCGAGGTCGTACCGCTCGCGCCCGCTTCGGCGTGCGCGTATCCACCCCCGAGGGCGATCACGCCGCCCGCGGCCGCAATGGTGATCAGTCCCTTGCGTGTGACCTGTCGCATAGCTTGTCCTGCCTTCTCGGCTTCTGCCTTCTCGGCTTCAGAGGAGGGCCTCCGGGCACGGCGCCCGGGGCGGAAATGCCCGCCGGCCCCGGAGTGCATGGCACGCACTCCGGGGCCGGCCGGGGCTCAGACCCTCACGGGTCGAGACACAACTTCAGGCGTTGACGCAGGTGTTGCCGAAGGTGGGGTTCAGCAGCCCGACCACGTTGATCGTGTTGCCGCACACGTTCAGGGGGATGTGAACCGGCACCTGGATCACGTTGCCCGAGACCACGCCAGGGGCATTGACGGCAGCACCCTGGGCACCCGACGAAGCAACGGCCATGCCCGCACCCGCGAGAACGAGACCGCCGGTGGCAGCCGCAGCAGCGACGACCTTCTTGATCATTATTCCTCCTTGTTGGCAATGCGGTCCCAACCGCAGACCGCATCACCTGTAACGAGGGGGAAGTTATGGGGCTACGACCGTATGAGCGCATTCACTCTTTCCGGTCACATACGTACAGGCGGGCGATTATCGGATAGTGCGGAATCAGGACGCGTCGATGAACCGGTCGAGTACCCGGACGCCGAACTTCAGTCCGTCCACCGGCACCCGCTCGTCCACGCCGTGGAACATCCCGGCGAAGTCGAGCTCCGGAGGAAGCTGGAGCGGGGCGAAGCCGAAGCAGCGGATGCCGAGGTCGTCGAAGGACTTGGCGTCGGTACCGCCGGAGAGCATGTACGGCACGGCCCGGGCGATCGGGTCCTCCGCCTTGAGGGCCAGCTGCATGGCGTCGACGAGGTCACCGTCGAAGCTGGTCTCCAGGGCCTTGTCCCCGTGCACGTCCTCCCGCTTGACCCGCGGTCCTAGGATCCGGTCGAGGTCGGCCAGGAACTCCTCCTCGTAACCGGGCAGGAACCGTCCGTCGACGTGGGCGGTGGCCTGCCCGGGGATGACGTTGACCTTGTAACCGGCGCCGAGCATGGTCGGGGCGGCGGAGTTGCGGAGCGTGGCGCCCACCATCTTGGCGATGCCGCCCAGCTTGGCGAGCGTGGCCTCCATGTCCTCGGGATCGAGCGGGGTCCCGAGCGCGTCCGACAGCTCGTCCAGGAAGGACCGTACGGTCTTGGTGACCCTGACCGGCCACTGGTGGCGGCCCAGACGGCCGACGGCCTCGCAGAGCTCGGTGATGGCGTTGTCGTTGTTGGTCATGGAGCCGTGACCGGCCGTGCCCTCGACCGTCAGACGCATCCAGTGCATCCCCTTCTGGGCCGTCTCGACCAGATAGAGCCGCAGGTTCTCGTTGACGGTGAAGGAGAAGCCGCCGACCTCTCCGATGGCCTCCGTGACCCCGTCGAACAGGTCCCGGTGGTTGTCGACCAGGTGCCGGGCGCCGTAGGTGCCGCCCGCCTCCTCGTCGGCGAGGAACGCGAGGACGATGTCGCGCGGGGGCTTGCGGCCGCTGCGCATCCGGTCCCGTACGACCGCGAGGGTCATCGCGTCCATGTCCTTCATGTCGACGGCGCCCCGGCCCCAGACACAGCCGTCGGCGACCTCACCGGAGAAGGGGTGGTGGGTCCAGTCCTCGGCGTTGGTCGGCACGACGTCGGTGTGCCCGTGGATCAGCAGGGCCGGCCGCGAGGGGTCCTCGCCCTCGATGCGGGCGACGGTGGAGGCCCGCCCCTTGTGCGACTCGATGATCTTCGGCTCGAGACCGACCTCCGCGAGCTTCTCGGCGACGTACTCCGCCGCCGCGCGCTCGCCCGGGCCGGAGTGGTCGCCGTAGTTGCTGGTGTCGATGCGGATGAGGTCACGACAGAGGTCGACGACCTCGTCCTCGCCCGTGACGCTCCGTGCCGTGTTCGACTCGCTCACGCTGCTTCCTCCCACTACGTGCCCCACATGATTGCTGGTGGTCGCCCCCATCCTCCCGCGCCCGGCCCCGGGGCCCAAGGGCTCCCCTCGGCCGACATACGGCTGTCACACGGTTCCGGCCCCAGGGGGAGGGTGGTGATCGGCCACCTCGAATGTTTGCTATGGTTTTCCACGTCGGAACGGCCCAGCGGCCGGGAAGACAGACACCTTGTCCGGGTGGCGGAATGGCAGACGCGCTAGCTTGAGGTGCTAGTGCCCTTTATCGGGCGTGGGGGTTCAAGTCCCCCCTCGGACACCAGCGAAAGACCCCAGGTAACTGGGGTCTTTTTTGCATGGCGTGGACGCCGGAGGCCGGCGGGGAACCCCGTGCGGGGTTCTCGGCGCGGCGGCGGAGTAAGGGCGGCGGGGGCCCGCGGTGTGGGGGTGGGGGGCTCGTTACCGTAGGGACGGTGAGACGCAGAGCGAAGGTCCCGGCCGCTCCCTTGCCCCAGCGGGAGGGGGTGGATCCGGCGTGGGTGAGGTTGCCGGAGGATCCGGGGCGGGTGTGGGGGACCGTCGGGGATCATCTGCGGGCCCGGTTCGGGGGTGCCATCGGGGTCGGGCGGGTCGAGGAGATGCTGCGGGACGGCCGGTTCGTGGGGGTGGACGGGCCGGTGAGCGGGGGCGAGCCGTACGCCGCCGGGCTGCGGCTCTGGTTCCACCGGGACTTTCCGCCCGAGGAGCGGGTGCCCTTCGAGATCGGGATCGTGTACCGCGACGAGCGGATCGTGGTCGCCGACAAGCCGCACTTCCTGGCGACGATGCCGCGTGGTCGGCATGTGACCGAGACCGCGCTCGCCCGGCTGCGGCGGGAGCTGGGGACGGCCGAGCTGCAGCCCGCGCACCGGCTCGACCGGATGACGGCGGGGCTGGTGCTGTTCGTCGTGCGGCCGCAGGACCGTGGGGCGTACCAGACGCTGTTCCGGGACCGGCTGGTCGGCAAGGAGTACGAGGCGGTGGCGCCGTACGATCCGGGGCTCGCGCTGCCGGTGACCGTGCGGAGCCGGATCGTGAAGGAGCGCGGGGTGATGGCCGCCCGGGAGGAGCCGGGCGAGCCGAACAGCGAGAGCCGGATCGAGCTGGTCGAGCACCGGAACGGGTTCGGTCGGTACCGGCTGCTGCCGGCCACCGGGCAGACTCATCAGCTGCGGGTGCACATGAACGCCCTGGGGCTGCCGATCCTGAACGATCCGGTCTATCCCGTGGTCCGTGAGGACGGGCCGGAGGACTTCGGTCGTCCGCTGCAACTGCTGGCGCGGAGGCTGGAGTTCACCGACCCGCTCACGAGAACGCCGTTGCGGTTCGAGAGCCGGCTGCGCCTCAGTGGCCTCGGGTGATCCACTCCTGAAGGTGCGGCGCCTCCGCTCCGATGGTCGTGGAGTCGCCGTGCCCGGTGCGGACGACCGTCTCCGGTGGCAGGGTCAGGAGGCGGTCGCGGATCGAGTCGACGATCGTCGGGAAGTGGGAGAAGGACCGGCCCGTCGCGCCCGGGCCGCCCTGGAAGAGGGTGTCGCCGGTGAAGACCGTGCCCAGGTCGGGGGCGTACAGGCAGACCGCGCCGGGGGCGTGACCGGGGGTGTGCAGGACCTTGAGATCCGTTCCGGCGATGGTCAGGGTCTGGCCGTCGGTGAGCTCTCCGTCCGGGGTGTGGTCGGGGTGGGTCTGCTTCCAGAGCGGCTGGTCGTCGGCGTGGAGCAGGATGCGGGCGCCGGTGGCGGCGGCGAGGGCCGGGGCCGCGTCGATGTGGTCGTTGTGGGCGTGGGTGCAGACGATCGCGCGCAGGGTGCGGCCGTCGAGCGCGGCGAGGATGGCGGAGGCGTCGTGGGCGGCGTCGATGACGATCGCCTCCGAGTCGTCGCCCACGATCCAGACGTTGTTGTCGACGTCCCAGGTGCCGCCGTCGAGCGAGAAGGTGCCGGAGGTGACCAGGTGGTCGATGCGGGTGGCCATCAGAGGATCACCACCGAGCGCAGGACGTCGCCCTCGTGCATACGGGCGAAGGCCTTCTCGACGTCGCCGAGTCCGATGGTCTCGGTGACGAACGCTCCGAGGTCGATGCGGCCCTGCTGGTGCAGGTCGATGAGCATCGGGAAGTCCCGGGAGGGCAGACAGTCGCCGTACCAGGAGGATTTGAGCGCGCCGCCGCGGCCGAAGACGTCGAGGAGCGGGAGTTCGAGCTTCATCTCGGGGGTGGGGACACCGACGAGGACGACGGTGCCGGCGAGGTCGCGGGCGTAGAACGCCTGCTGGTACGTCTCCGGGCGGCCGACGGCCTCGATGACGACGTCGGCACCGAAGCCGCCGGTGAGCTCGCGGACGGCCTCGACGGGGTCGGCGGAGCGGGAGTTGACCGTGTGGGTGGCGCCCATCGCCCGGGCGGTCTCCAGCTTGCGGTCGTCGATGTCGACGGCGATGATCCGGGCGGCGCCCGCCAGGCGGGAGCCCACGATCGCCGCGTCGCCGACGCCGCCGCAGCCGATGACGGCGACGGTGTCGCCGCGGCCGACGTTACCGGTGTTGATCGCGGCGCCGATGCCGGCCATGACGCCGCAGCCGAGGAGTCCGGCGACCTCCGGGGCGACGGACGGGTCGACCTTGGTGCACTGGCCCGCGGCGACCAGGGTCTTCTCGGCGAAGGCGCCGATGCCGAGGGCCGGGGAGAGCTCCTGGCCGGTGGAGGCCAGCGTCATCTTCTGCTGTGCGTTGTGGGTGTCGAAGCAGTACCAGGGACGGCCGCGCAGGCAGGCCCGGCAGGTGCCGCAGACCGCACGCCAGTTGAGGATCACGAAGTCGCCGGGGGCGACATCGGTGACACCGGCGCCGACCGACTCGACGACGCCCGCCGCCTCGTGGCCGAGGAGGAAGGGGAAGTCGTCGTTGATCCCGCCCTGTTTGTAGTGGAGGTCGGTGTGGCAGACCCCGCACGCCTGGATCTTCACCACGGCCTCGCCCGGGCCCGGGTCGGGGATCACGATCGTCTCGACCCGTACGGGCTCGTTCCTGCCGGGGGCGATGACCCCCTGGACTTGCTGCGGCATGCTGACGCCCCTTCCTTGTAAGGCTCTTGAGTACCACTATCTCCTGACCATGAGCGAGACCCCCCGCAGATCACGCCTGCGGGGGGTCTCGGATCGAACCGGCTTACGGATGTCAGTCCTTGTGCGAGGCCTCGGTCGCGCGGACCCGCTTGCGGACCAGGAACCAGCCGGCCACCAGCATGACCGCGATGAGCGGGAGGCAGGCGACGGTGGTGCGGCCGATGCCGCCGTCCATCCACATGAGGACCACGACGGAGGCGAGGAAGCCGAGGGTCACGATCTGGGTGTACGGAGCCCAGGGCAGGTTGTACGAGGGACGGGTGACCCGGCCCTCCTTGGAGCGGCGGTAGAACAGCAGCGAGCAGACCATGATCATGGCCCAGGTGCCGAGGATGCCGATGGAGGCGAAGTTCAGCACCAGCTCGAAGGCCTCACCCGGCATGAGGAAGTTGAGCACGACGCCGAGGACGCCGAATCCGGCGGTGAGCAGGATGCCGCCGTAGGGGACGCCTCCCTTGTTCATGACGCCGGTGAACTTGGGCGCGGAGCCGGCCAGCGACATCGAGCGCAGGATGCGGCCGGTGGAGTACAGGCCGGAGTTCAGGCTGGAGAGCGCGGCCGTGAGGACGACCAGGTTCATGACGCCGGCGCCGCCCGGGATGCCGAGCTTGTCGAAGACGGTGACGAAGGGGCTCTGGTCGCCGGAGTAGGCGGTGTACGGCAGCAGCAAGGCGAGCAGGACCACCGAGCCGACGTAGAAGAGACCCACGCGCCACATGATCGAGTTGATCGCCTTCGGCATGATCTTCTCGGGGTTCTCGGTCTCACCGGCGGCGACGCCGCACAGCTCGACGGAGGCGTAGGCGAAGACGACGCCCTGGACGAGGAGCAGCATCGGCATGACGCCGCTGGGGAAGATGCCGCCGTTGTCGGTGATGGTGGCGAGGCCCGGGGTGTGGCCGCCGATCTCGTGCTCGGTGACGACGAGGAAGATGCCGATCAGCATGAAGGCGACGAGGGCGCCGACCTTGATGATCGCGAACCAGAACTCCATCTCGCCGAAGTACTTCACCGAGATGAGGTTGGCGGCGAGGACGACCGCGAGGGCGATCAGCGCCAGGATCCACTGCGGGACGTCGCTGAACATGGCCCAGAAGTGGGCGTAGGTGGCGGCCGCGGTGATGTCGGCGATGGCGGTGGTCGACCAGTTGAGGAAGTAGAGCCAGCCGGCCGTGTAGGCGCCCTTCTCGCCCATGAACTCACGGGCGTACGAGACGAAGGCGCCGGAGGACGGGCGGTACAGGACCAGCTCGCCCAGGGCCCGGACCACGAAGAAGGCGAAGACGCCGCAGACCGCGTAGGCGATGAAGAGGGACGGTCCGGCGTTGGCCATGCGGCCACCGGCGCCGAGGAAGAGGCCGGTGCCGATCGCGCCACCGATGGCGATCATGTTGATGTGCCGGGACTTCAGGTCCTTGCGGTACCCGGCGTCACCGGCGTCGACGTGGGGGGTGTCGGACGCCACGGACGCCGGGGGCGTGGCGGACAGCGTGTCGGCCGCAGGGGAGGTGCGGTCACTCATGGAGTTGTTCGCCTTCGTGAGGGGGGAGGGTCTGTGCGGTACCCGGCCGCGCGCGTGGAGGTCTTCCACAGCACGGCCGTCGCACATCCTCACGGCAAGGTGGGGTTCCAAGCTGTGGCCAATGTCACTGAACGCCCTTATTTGAGCTAATTCTGAGCTTACGCAAGGGTGAACAGGGACTTACGGCGCGAGGACGTCCAGCTCCTTGAGGGCGCCGACCGCGATCTGGCGGGTCAGCTCCTCGGCGCGTACCGCGTCCTTCTCCCGTACCGCCTCGGCGACCTGCACATGGAGGGTGACGGCGGCCGGGTCGGGATCCTCGAACATCACCTGGTGGTGCGTACGGCCCGTGAGCACCTCCGCGACCACGTCGCCGAGGCGGGCGAACATCTCGTTCCCCGAGGCGTTGAGGACGACCCGGTGGAAGGCGATGTCGTGGACGAGGTACGCCTCCAGCTGCCGGCCGCGCGAGGTGGCGACCATGCCGAGGGCCTGCTCGGTCAGCTCGCGGCACTGCTCGGGGGTGGCGTGGACGGCGGCGAGACCGGCCGCGACCGGCTCGACCGCGGAGCGCAGCACCGTCAGCGAGCGCAGCTGACGGGGGCGGTCGGCGCCGGCCAGGCGCCAGCGGATGACCTGGGGGTCGTACACGTTCCACCGCTCCGTCGGCAGCACGATCACGCCGACCCGGCGGCGGGACTCGACCAGGTGCATGGACTCCAGGACGCGGACGACCTCGCGGACGACCGTCCGGGAGACGTCGAAGCGCTGGGACAGCTCGTCCGTGCGGAGCACGCTGCCGGGTGGGTACTCCCCCGCGGTGATCGCGAGACCCAGGGTGGCGAGGACGTGCGGATGGAGCCCCTGGGCCGGTGTCGTCATGGGGCTCAGCCTATGTGGGAGCGGAGATCGGGAACAAAAAGTATGACTTTTATGTCACAGGCTCTTGAATACGTCGTACCCAATGGGTTTCATGAGCGCGACGGAATCGATGTCGAAGAAGACAGCGAGGCACCACCCATGAGCACCACCCCCCGGACGGCACCCCAGGTCGTCGTCGTGATGGGCGTCGCCGGCACCGGCAAGACGACCATCGGTCCGCTGGTCGCCGAGGCCCTCGGCGTCCCGTACGCCGAGGGCGACGACTTCCATCCGGCGGCGAACGTCGCCAAGATGTCGGCCGGCATCCCGCTGGACGACGCCGACCGCGGGCCCTGGCTCGACGCGATCGGGCGCTGGGCGCACGGCCGGGCCGGACTCGGCGGTGTGGTGAGCAGCTCCGCGCTGAAGCGGATCTACCGGGACCGGCTGCGGGCCGCCGCCCCGGGCGTGGTCTTCCTCCATCTGACCGGCGACCGCGAGCTGATCGAGAGGCGCATGGCCGAGCGCAAGGGGCACTTCATGCCGACCGCGCTGCTCGATTCGCAGTTCGCCACCCTGCAGCCTCTGCAGGACGACGAGGCCGGCGTCGCCGTCGATGTCTCCGGCACCCCCGAGGAGATCGCCGAACGGGCCGCCGCCGCGCTGCGCCGGCTCACCGGCTGATCTCCGTACCGCTCGACCGCCGTACCGCTCGACCGCCGTACCGCTGATCTTCGTACCGCTCGACCGCCGTACCGCTGATCTTCGTACCGCTGATCTTCGTACCGGCGGCTGATCTCCGTACCGGCGGCTGATCTCCGTACCGCTGATCTCTCCACCCGGGGACTCCCCGGTACTGCTTCTCCCCCTGCCCCCACCCGTCCCTTAAGGAACCACCGTGACCAGTCTCAGCGCCGAGATGCTGGCAGCGGACGCCGTCGAGCCGATCACCTCGGCCGGCAACGCCCAGCTCGGCATCGCCGTGCTCGCGGGCATCGCCGTCATCGTCCTGCTCATCACCAAGTTCAAGCTGCACGCCTTCCTGGCGCTGACCATCGGGTCGCTCGCCCTGGGCGCGTTCGCCGGGGCGCCGCTCGCGGCGACCATCGACTCGTTCACCACCGGCCTCGGCAAGACCGTCGCCGGTGTGGGTGTGCTGATCGCGCTCGGCGCGATCCTCGGCAAGCTGCTCGCCGACTCCGGCGGCGCGGACCAGATCGTGGACACGATCCTCGCCAAGGCGAGCGGCCGGTCCATGCCCTGGGCCATGGTGCTGATCGCCTCCGTCATCGGCCTGCCGCTCTTCTTCGAGGTCGGCATCGTGCTGCTGATCCCGGTGGTCCTCCTGGTGGCCAAGCGCGGCAACTACTCGCTGATGCGGATCGGCATCCCCGCGCTCGCCGGCCTGTCGGTGATGCACGGGCTGATCCCGCCGCACCCCGGCCCGCTGGTCGCCATCGACGCGCTCGGCGCCAACCTCGGCGTCACGCTCGCGCTGGGTGTCCTCGTCGCCATCCCGACCGTGATCATCGCCGGTCCGCTGTTCTCCCGGTACGCCGCCCGCTGGGTGGACATCCCCGCCCCCGAGAACATGATCCCGGCGCGCCCCTCGGAGGACCTGGACAAGCGCCCCGGCTTCGTCGCGACCGTCTCCACCGTGCTGCTGCCGGTCGTTTTGATGCTGGTCAAGGCGCTGGTCGACATCGTCGTGGACAACCCGGACAACGGTCTGCAGAAGGTCACCGACGTCATAGGCTCACCGCTGATCGCGCTACTCGCGGCCGTGATCGTCGGTCTGTTCACGCTGGGCCGCGCGGCCGGCTTCACCAAGCAGCGTCTCTCCTCGACCGTCGAGAAGTCCCTGGCCCCGATCGCGGGCGTGCTGATGATCGTCGGTGCGGGCGGCGGCTTCAAGCAGACGCTGATCGATGTCGGCGTGGGCCAGATGATCCTGGACTTCTCCAAGAACTGGTCGATCCCGGCTCTGCTGCTCGCCTGGCTCATCGCGGTGGCCATCCGGCTCGCGACGGGTTCGGCGACGGTGGCGACGATCTCGGCCGCCGGTCTGGTCGCCCCGCTCGCCGAGGGCATGGGCACGAGCGAGACGGCTCTGCTGGTGCTGGCGATCGGCGCCGGATCACTCTTCTTCAGCCATGTGAACGACGCCGGGTTCTGGCTGGTCAAGGAGTACTTCGGGATGAACGTCGGCCAGACGATCAAGACCTGGTCGGTGATGGAGACGATCATCTCGGTCGTCGGGATCGTCTTCGTCCTGCTGCTGTCCCTGGTGTTGTAGCCCGCACGGGATATCCGCGGCGAGGGCCGGTCGTGGCTGACAGACTGTCGGTCATGACCGGCCCTCACGCGCTCAAGCCGTTTCTGCTCGCTTTCCCCGGACCGCTGCGCGACCAGCTCGTCGCCGCCGTGCTGTCCGGCGAGAAGACCTCCACGACCGGACTGCTCGCCGAGTGGGAGGTGGAGCGGGAGGAGCTGCCCGAGGTGGGCGAGCGCTCGGCGCTCATCGACTCCGACGGGCGCGAGGTCGCCGTCGTCGAGACGACGGAGGTACGGGTCCTGCCGCTCGGCGACGTCGACCTCCGGCACGCGCTCGACGAGGGCGAGGGATACACCTCGGTCGCCCAGTGGCGGGCGACCCACGAGCGCTTCTGGCACAGCGAGGAGATGCGGGAGGGGCTTGGCGACCCGCACTTCACGGTCGACGACTCGACCGTGGTGGTGGCGGAGCGCTTCCGGGTGGTGGAAGTGCTGCCGGCTCCCTGAGAGGGAGGACGGACGACGGGTCGTCAGGACACCGCCTGCGCCGCGGCCCGGCCCGCCGCAGACGGGTCGTCAGGACACCGCCTGCGCCGCCGCCCGGCCCGCCGCGCGGCCCGAGAAGATGCAGCCGCCGAGGAAGGTGCCCTCCAGGGACCGGTAGCCGTGGACCCCGCCGCCGCCGAAGCCGGCCGCCTCGCCCGCCGCGTACACCCCGGGCAGCGGCTCCCCGGCCTCGGTCAGGACGCGGGAGGACAGGTCCGTCTCCAGGCCGCCGAGCGATTTCCGCGTGAGGATGTTGAGGCGTACGGCGATCAGCGGGCCGGCCTTGGGGTCCAGGATCCGGTGCGGGGCCGCCGTACGGATCAGCTTGTCGCCCAGGTAGGTGCGGGCGCCTCGGATCGCGGTGATCTGGAGGTCCTTGGTGAAGGGGTTCGCGATCTCGCGGTCCCGGGCGGTGATCTCGCGGCGCAGTCCGGCCTCGTCGAGAAGCGGCTCGTCGGTCAGTGCGTTCATGCCCCGGACCAGTGCGGAGAGGTCCTTCTCGACGACGAAGTCCACGCCCTTGTCCATGAACGCCTTCACCGGGCCCGGCACGTCCGCCCTGGCCCGGCCGATGACGTCCCGGATCGACTTGCCGGTCAGGTCGGGGTTCTGTTCCGAGCCGGAGAGCGCGAACTCCTTGCCGATGATCCGCTGGTCGAGCACGAACCAGGTGTGGTCGTAGCCGGTCCGCATGATGTGTTCGAGGGTGCCGAGGGTGTCGAAGCCGGGGAAGAGCGGGACGGGCAGCCGCCGGCCGCGGGCATCCAGCCAGAGCGAGGACGGGCCGGGCAGGATGCGGATGCCGTGCCGGGCCCAGATCGGGTTCCAGTTCTCGATGCCCTCGGTGTAGTGCCACATCCGGTCGCGGTTGATGTGGCGCGCGCCGGCCGCCTCCGCGATGCCGAGCATGAGTCCGTCGACATGGGCGGGCACACCGGAGAGCATCTTCGTCGGCGGGGTGCCGAGCCGGTCCGGCCACTGCGCGCGGACGAGATCGTGATTTCCGCCGATCCCGCCCGAGGTGACGATCACGGCCTGGGCGCGGTAGGCGAAGGCGCCGGTCACCTCGCGGCTGCTCGCGGTGCCGCGTTCGGCGGTCGAGGGTTCCAGGATCTCGCCGCTGACGGTGTCGACGGCGCCGGCGGTACGGCCGAGGGCGGTCACCCGGTGCCGGAAGCGCAGCTGGACCCGGCCGGCGGCGACGCCCTCGCGGACCCGGCGTTCGAAGGGGGCGACGATGCCGGGGCCGGTGCCCCAGGTGATGTGGAAGCGGGGCACGGAGTTGCCGTGCCCGTTCGCGTCGTACCCGCCGCGCTCGGCCCAGCCGACCACGGGGAAGAACCGGACGCCGCGCGCGTGCAGCCAGGAGCGCTTCTCGCCGGCCGCGAAGTCGACGTACGCCTCCGCCCAGCGCCGCGGCCAGCGGTCCTCCTCCTCGCGGTCGAATCCCGCCGTGCCGAGCCAGTCCTGCAGGGCGAGGGCGTGACTGTCCTTGATCCGCATCCGGCGCTGCTCGGGCGAGTCGACGAGGAAGAGCCCGCCGAAGGACCAGTGCGCCTGGCCTCCGAGGGACTGCTCGGGCTCCTGGTCGAGCAGGATCACGCTCCGTCCGGCGTCGACCAGCTCGGCGGTGGCCACGAGCCCGGCGAGGCCGGCTCCGATCACGATCACATCAGCGTCGTACGACATGACCGAATCTTGGATACACCGATGTATCCAGTCAACCGTTCGGGACGGTCGGGACCCTCGCGCTTTCTAATGTCGAGCATTAACATGGGCGCCCGTGGCGAGGACATCGGGACCCGAGACCCGGGAGAAGCTGATCCGTGCGGCGGAGGAGATCTTCGCCGCCCAGGGCGTCCACGGCGCCCAGTTGCGCGACATCGTCGCGCTGGCGGGCCAGAGCAACCCGTCGGCCGTCCAGTACCACTTCGGATCGCGCGCGGGGCTCCTCGACGCCGTGATGGCCGGCCGCCAACGCCGTACGGAGAAGGTCCTGGCCCCTCTCCTCGCGGCCGCCCCGGACGAGGTGCGGGAGCTGCTCGCCGCCCTGATCACCGCGGAGGCGAGCGAGCTGCGCACCGAGCGCGGCCGGCGCTGTCTGCGGATCTCCGCCCAGCTCAGCCATGAGAGCGGAGTCCGCGCCCGCACCCCGCATCCGGCGCTCGACGGCACCGTCCACTGGCGGCTGATCGAACGGGTCGAGACCTGCCTGGCCGAGCTGCCCGATCCCTTGCCCGAGCCGCTGCGGCTCGAACGCCTCGACCTGGCGCTCACCGTCGTCGGCGCGGCGATGGCCGATCGGGCCCGGCAGTACCTCGACGGCACCGAACCGCTCACGAGCGAGGCGCTCTTCCTCGCCGACCTTGTCGAGACCACCACGGCGCTGCTCCTGGCCGCGCGGCCGCAGAGCGGCCCCGGACCCCGAAGGGACCCCGCATGAACGACCTCACCGGCAGGACCGTCCTGGTCACCGGAGGCGCCCGTGGCCTGGGCGCCGAGACCGCCCGGCAGGCCGTCGCCGCCGGCGCGAACGTCGTGATCACCGACGTACTGGACGAGGAGGGCGGGACGACCGCCGCCGAACTGGGTGAGCGGGCGCGCTTCCGCCACCACGACGTGACCTCCGAGGAGGAGTGGGCCGCCGCCGTCGCCTTCGCGGTCGCCGAGTTCGGGGGGCTGCACGGTCTGGTGAACAACGCCGGGATCGCCACCGGCGCCTTTCTGGAGACCGAGTCCGTCGACCACTTCCGCAAGGTCCTCGACATCAACCTCACCGGCGTCTTCATCGGCATGAGGACCGCGATCCCGGCGATGAAGGAGGCCGGCGGCGGCTCGATCGTCAACATCTCCTCGGCGGCGGGCCTGATGGGTCTGGCGCTGACGGCGGGCTACGGCGCCTCCAAGTGGGGTGTGCGCGGCCTGACGAAGATCGGCGCGGTGGAGCTCGGCACGGCGGGTATCCGCGTCAACTCGGTCCACCCGGGCATGACGTACACCCCGATGACGGCGGCCGTGGGCATCGAGCGCGGCGAGGGGAAGTACCCGAACACCCCGATGGGGCGGGTCGGCGAGGCGTCCGAGACGGCGGGCGCGGTCGTCTTCCTGCTGTCGGACGCGGCGTCCTGCGTGACGGGCGCCGAGCTGGCCGTGGACGGCGGCTGGACGACCGGTCCGACGGTGAAGTACGTCATGGGGCAGTGAGTTCCGTGGACCGTGGGGCGGCGAGCGCCGGGGGCCGGTGATTTCATGGCGGGATGACCGACCCCGCCGAAGAGATCCTGGACGTCGTCGACGAGAACGACGAGGTGATCGGACGGGCCCCGCGCGCCGAGGTGTACGCACGGGGCTTGATCCATCGCTGCACCTTCGTCCTCGTCAGGGACGCCGAGGACCGGATCTTCGTCCACCGCCGCACCCCCACGAAGCTGCTCTTTCCTTCCCTGTACGACATGTTCGTCGGCGGTGTCGTCGGCGCCGGCGAGTCGTACGACGAGGCAGCGCTGCGCGAGGCCGAGGAGGAGCTGGGCGTGAGCGGCCTGCCCGCGCCCGAGCCGCTCTTCCGCTTCCTGCACGACTCCGGGGGCGTCGCGGGGAAGTGGTGGTCCGCCGTCTACCAGGTGCGCTGCCTCCTGCCGGTGGAGCCGCAGGTGGAGGAGGTCGCCTGGCACGCCTTCCTGCCCGAGGAGGAGCTGGCGGCACGGCTCGGCGAGTGGGCGTGGGTGCCGGACGGTCTCGACGCGTACCGGCGGCTGAGGGAGCACCGGGCGGGCAGATCACCCGGCGGATAGGGTGCCCGGGTGAGCGACTTCGTACAGAGCCTGAGGTTGTGGTTCGCGCCTCAGCGGATCCGGGACGAGGGCGAGACGCCCGACTATCGCTTCTCGCTGGCCAACGAGCGTACGTTCCTCGCCTGGATCCGGACCGCGCTCGCCCTCGTCGGTGGCGGTTTCGCCGTCGACCAGTTCCTGCCGGATCTGCGCTGGGGGGTACGGGTCGGGCTTGCGCTGGCCCTGCTCGGCGCGGGTGTGCTGTGCGCCCTGCGCGCGGTGAACCACTGGGTGCGGTGCGAGCGGGCGATGCGGCGCGGGCAGGATCTGCCCGTCTCGCGTTTTCCGACGGTGCTGAGCCTCGCCGTGGCGGTGGTGGCGCTGGCGATGGTGGTGGTCGTGGTCTTCGGCTGGGCCGGAAGGTGACGTCGTCCCGGGACCCGGGGCTGCAGCCGGAGCGGACGCGGCTCGCGTGGCGGCGTACGACGCTGACCTGCACGGTCGTGGCGGTACTCGCCGGCAAGCAGGCGATCCACGACGACATCACGGCGGCGGGGGTGGCGGGCGCCTCGGCCTCGGCGCTGGTCTGGGTGGGGTTTCTGGCCGTCGGCCACCGGCGGATCCAGGCCTTGGAGGCGGCCCGGCCGCAGGCGCTCTCGCACCGGGGCGCGCTGCTGGTGGCGGCCTGCACGATCGCGCTGGCGGCGTTCGCCGTCGCGGTGATGCTCTGATCCCGACGGGACGACGGTACTGACGGGACGGCGGGGCTGACGGCGGGGCGACGTGGCTGACGGGACGGCGGAGCTGACGGAACGACGGGGCTGACGGGGCGCGCCCGACGGGACGACCGGCCGGACCGCTGACCGGCGCTGACGGGGCGGCGGGCCGCGACGGACGGCAGGTGCCGGTCAGCCGGGCCACTCCACCGTGACCACGACCTTGCCGTTCAGTCCTCCCTCCGCGTTGGCGCGCTGGGCCTCGGCCGCCTGTTCGAGGGGGAAGGTCTTCGCGACGTTCACCGACAGCGCCCCCTCCTCGACCAGGGCGGCGAGCGCGGCCAGGTCGTCCGGGTCGGGGCGGACCCAGAAGTAGCGACCGCCGAGGCCGATGACCTCGCCGTCGGCGATGGACGCCAGGCGCCCCTCGGGCGCCAGGACCTCAGGGGTGGCCTTGAGGAAGGGACCGCCGATGGTGTCGAAGGCCGCGTCCACGCCCTGCGGGGCCAGGGCGCGGACCTGTTCGGCGAAGGTCCGCTCGTCGTAGAGCACCGGCTCGGCGCCGAGCTCCCGGACCCGGTCCTGGCCCGCCTCGCGCGCCGCTCCGATGACCCGGCAGCCGAGGTGGCGGGCGATCTGGACGGCCATGGAACCGACCCCGCCGGCGGCCGCGTGCACCAGGACGGTCCCCCCCTCGCGCACCGCCAGGGCCTGGTGGAGCACCTGATAGGCCGTGAGACCGGCCAGCGGAAGGGCCGCGGACTCCTCGAAGCCCAGGGTGCGGGGCTTGCGGGCCAGGGTGCGGACCGGGGCGGCGACGTACTCGGCGAAGGTGCCGTGGCAGAGGAAGTCCTCGCGGACGTAACCCATGACCTCGTCACCGACGGCGAACTCGGTGACGGAGACGCCGGGCTGAACGACGACTCCGGAGACGTCCCAGCCGGGGATGACCGGGAAGACGGCGTCCATCATCCCGTCGAGGTATCCGGCCTGGGCCTTCCGATCGACCGGGTTCACAGCGGCGGCGCGCACCTTGACGAGCACGTCGTCGGGACCGACCTTCGGGTCGGGCCGCTCGCCGTACTCGAGCACCTCTGGTCCCCCGTACCGGCTGTAGCTGATCGCCTTCATACCCCGAACCCTCAGGGTGCTCCGCGCACGCCGCAAGCCGGATTCCCCCGACAGTGCGTCAGCCGCCCATCGCCGCCGGGGGCGGCAGCAGGGTGCGCGGGTCGTGGCCGGAGTGCCAGAGTCCGATGAGGAAGGCGGTGGCCGCCTCCAGCAGATCGGCGTGGGCGAGCGGGCCGGTGACGAGCGGCGCGCAGCCCATGTCCTTCGCCAGTGTGGCGACGAGGGCGAGGGCCTCCTCGTCGTCGCCGCAGAGCGGGACGCTCAGCGGGCCGTCGGCGAAGACGGGCGGGGTACGGCTCCAGACGGCGGGGGTGACGTGGTTGAACGCCTTCACGACCCGGGCGCCGGTGGCGGCGGCGATCCGGCGGGCGGCGCCCGGGCCTTCGCCGGTGGTGAGAGTGGGTCCCCCGCCTTCGCCGGTGGTGAGGGTGAGTCCCCCGCCTTCGCCGGTGGTGAGGGTGGGTCCCGGGCCGATGGCGTTGGTGCAGTCGACGAGAATCCGGCCGCGCAGCTCGCCCACGGCGTCCAGTACGGGGAGGACCGCGTCGTACGGGAGGGCGAGCAGGGTCGCGTCGCCGAAGCGGGCCGAGTCGGCGAGGGTGCCCGGGCGGGCGCCGATCCGTGCGGCGAGCGCGCCGGCCCGCGCCGGGTCCCGGCCGCCGACGAGGATCTCGTGGCCGGCGCGGGCCCACTGTCCACCGAGCGCCTCGGCCATGTTCCCCGTGCCGATGATTCCGATCCGCATGTCCGCTCCCTGTGATGGTGTGGGCCGATGCGAACGACGTTAGGGATGCCCGTGGTTACCGAATGGTGCGTGAACGCCGATGCATGACCGTCTGCTCGCGGACTGCCGGGCCCGGCTCGGCTTCGATCTGCTCGCGAACACCTGGAACGCCGTGGTGCTGTACGCCCTGGCGGAAGGGCCGCGCCGCCCCCGTGAGCTGCGCGCCGGGATCGGCGGGATCAGCGCGAAGGTGCTCACCGAGACGCTGCGCCGCCTGGAGGGGTACGCGTTGGTCGAACGGCACGCGTACGCCGAGTCGCCGCCGCGCGTGGAGTACGCGCTCACCGCGCTGGGCCGCACGTTGCTCGGGCCGATCGAGGCGCTGGGGCGCTGGTCGGCCGAGTACGGCGACGCGTTCGCCGACGCCCAGGGGTGGAATCAGGACGAGCAGGACATTCAGGGCTAGCCTGGAGGCGTCATCCACACCCGCACAGAGGCGAGGTCATGACCGTTCTCCACCATGAGCACCCGACCCACGAGCACACCCACGGCCCGGCCTGCGGCCATCCGGCCGTCGAGCACGAGGGCCATGTCGACTACGCCCACGACGGTCATCTGCACCGGGAGCACTCGGGCCACTGGGACGAGTGCGAGCGGCACGGGCACGTCGCTCACGAGGGACACACCCACGAACACGGCCCCGGCTGCGGGCACACGACGGTGACCCACGGCGACCACCAGGACTATGTCCACGACGGGCACCGGCACGCGGCGCACGACGGGCACTGGGACGACCACTGAGGTTTCCGCGGGACGGGCTCGACTGGCAGGCTGCCACCTGTCAGTCGAGCCCTTCTCGTTCGTCCTGCCCGTCCGGGGGATTCCTTGTCCGTCACCGATCCGTACGTCCGCCCGCTCGCACCGGGCGTCCACGCCTTCGTCCAGCCCGACGGGGGCTGGTGTCTGAACAACGCCGGCTTCGTCGGCGACGCCGGCGAGACCCTGCTCGTGGACACGGCCGCCACGGAGCGGCGGGCCCGGCTGCTGCGCGAGGCGGTGCTCGCCGAGGGACTCGCGCTCCCCCGGACGATCGTCTCCACCCACCACCACGGCGACCACACCTACGGCAACGGGGTCTTCCTGCCCGAGGCGCGGATCGTCGGGCACGAGAACTGCCGGACCGAGCAGCTGGCGGCCGGCCGCCAGCTCCATCTGCTGTGGCCGCGAACCGACTTCGGCGACATCGAGGTGAAGCCGCCGACGCTCACCTACCGCGAGCGGCTGACGCTGCACGTCGGCGAGGTGGAGGTGCGCGTGCTGCACCCCGGGCCCGCGCACACGACCGGCGACTCGATCGTCCATCTCCCGGAGCAGGGTGTCGTGTTCACCGGGGACCTGGTCTTCCACGGCGGGACGCCGTTCCTGCCGATGGGCTCGCTCGCCGGATCGCTGCGGGCGCTCGACCTGCTGCGCTCGCTGGACGCGGCGACGGTGGTGCCGGGGCATGGACGGGTGACGGACCCGTCGGCGTACGACGCGACGGAGCGGTATCTGCGATGGGTCGCGGAGCTGGCGAAGGAGGGGTACGCGCAGGGGGCGACGCCGCTGGAGACGGCGCGGCGGGCGGATCTCGGGGAGTTCGCCCGGTGGCGGGAGAGCGAGCGACTGGTGGCCAACCTGCATCGGGCGTACGCGGAGCTGGACGGGCTGCCGGAGGGGTCGCCGCTCGACGCGGCGGCGGTGTTCGGGGACATGGCGGCGATGAACGGGGGCGTGCCGGTGGCGTGCCACGCGTGAGGGCCGTCCCGGTGGCGTCCCGTGCGGACGGGCCGTCCCGGTGGTGTCCCGTGCGGACGGGCCGTCCCGGTGGCGTGCGCGCGGGACGGGCCGTGCCCTGCGGCGTGCGTGCGCGCTTGACGGGCCGTGCCCTGCGGCGTGCGCGCTTGACGGGCCGTGCCAGGCGTTCCGGGCCGGCCCGTCGTGACGGCGGGAAGGCGCCGCGGCGGGAGGGTGTCACCAGCTCCGGGGTGACCAGGCCGGATCCGCCACCCGCATCGCCGCGGCGTCGTCGCGGTCGCGCATTCCCCCGTCGTCGTCGAGCCAGCGCCGGTGCAGGGCCGCCAGGCTGTCGTGGTCCAGTTCGACGCCGAGGCCCGGCGCGTCGGAGACGGTGAGACGGCCCGCCCGGAAGTCGGGGCGGGTGGTGACGACGTCCTCGGTCTGCCAGGGGTAGTGGGTGTCGCAGGCGTGGTCGAGGTGGGGCAGGGTCGCGGCGACCTGGGTCATGGCGGCGAGGCTGATGCCCAGGTGGGTGTTGGAGTGCATGGAGAGCCCGACGCCGTAGGTGCGGCAGAGCGCGGCGAGTTCACGGGTGCGGTGCAGGCCGCCCCAGTAGTGGTGGTCGCAGAGCACGATCCGTACCGCGTCCCGGGCGAAGGCCTCCGGCACCTCCTCGAACGTCGTCACGCACATGTTCGTCGCGAGCGGCACGTCGGTGCGGGCAGCGATCTCGGCCATGGACTCCGTACCGCTCGCCGGGTCCTCCAGGTACTCCAGGACGTCCTTCAGCTCCCGCGCCACGGCCAGGGAGGTCTCCACGGACCAGGCGCCGTTGGGGTCGAGGCGGAGCGGGCGGCCGGGGAACTCCTCGGCCAGGGCCCGGATCGCGGCGATCTCCTGCTCGGGCGGGAAGACGCCGCCCTTGAGCTTGAAGGAGCGGAAGCCGTACGTACGGTCGAAGCGGCGGGCCTGTTCGACGATGCCGGCGGGGTCCAGCGCCGCTCCCCAGCCGTCCGCCTCACCGCTGCCGGGGTGGGCGTCCCAGCGGTAGAAGAGGTACGCGCTGTACTCGACGGAGTCGCGGACCTTGCCGCCCAGGAGGGCGTGGACGGGGAGCCGGAGCGTCTTGCCGAGCGCGTCCAGGCAGGCCACCTCGAAGGCGGAGACGACGGAGAGGCGGAGCTTGTCCGCGGTCTGCACCCCGCGCAGTCCGCCGGCGTCCACCCACCCGTCCACCGCGCGTGAGTCGCCGCACACGCGCGCGGCGAGCGAGAACAGGCCGTTCACGTCCGTGACCGGGCACCCGGGCAGCGCTTCGGCGAGCGGCCGGGCCAGCTCCAGATACTTCCCGTCGCCGTAGGTCTCGCCCAGGCCGGTGACACCTCGGCGGGTGATCACTTCGACCACGAGTCTCGGCGTGAAGGGCTGGTGCACGCCCTGGGTGTTGAGGAGCGGTGGGTCGGAGATGAGGATCGGGGTCAGCCGGACACGGTCGATGATCAGCTCTGGATGCATATGTGAACTCTATTCACGGGTCAGATCTCCGGGCCAGACCCTGCGGGCCATTTCCGGTCCCGCCCTGGACGACATACCGACTGGTCGGTCATCATGAACGCCACCACCCGACCCTTCCGGAGGTACGCACGATGAGCTCAGCCCAGCCGCCAGGTCTCGACCTCGAGCAGGTGCGCGGATTCCTCGACCGCGAGCGGCCCGGGCTGGTGGGCGGCCCGCTCGGCGCCCGGCTGATCGAGGGCGGCCGGTCGAACCTCACCTACGTCGTCACGGACGGCACCGGCCAGTGGGTGCTCCGCAGGCCCCCGCTGGGCCACGTCCTGGCCACGGCCCACGACATGAAGCGCGAACACCGCGTGATCAGCGCCCTGCACCGGACGGCCGTGCCCGTCCCGGAGCCGGTGCTGCTCTGCGAGGACGACACGGTGATCGGTGCGCCCTTCTACGTCATGGAGTTCGTCGCCGGCACCCCGTACCGCTCGGCCGAACAGCTCGCCCCGCTCGGCCCCGAGCGCACCCGCGAGGCCGTCCTCGGCCTGGTCGACACGCTCGTCGAGCTGCACGCCGTGGACCCCGCCGAGGTCGGCCTCGGCGACTTCGGGCGGCCCGACGGCTTCCTCGACCGGCAGCTGCGCCGCTGGGGCAAACAGCTCGACGCCTCCCGCAACCGCGAACTGGCGGGCATCGACGAGCTGCACGCCGCCCTCGGCCGCGCGCTCCCGACCTCTCCCGCCGCCACCGTCGTCCACGGCGACTACCGCCTGGACAACGTCCTGATCGGCGAGGACGACCGCATCAAGGCCGTCCTGGACTGGGAGATGTCGACGCTCGGCGACCCACTGACCGATCTCGGCCTGCTGGCGATGTACAGCGCGAGGCTGGACCTGCCGCACTCCCCCGTCTCCACCACCGCCGCGGCCGCCGGCCACCCCACCCCCGCCGAGCTGATCGAGCGCTACGCCGCCCGCTCGGGCCGGGACACCTCCGCCCTCTCCTGGTACACGGCCTTCGCCTGGTTCAAGCTCGCCGTGATCCTGGAGGGCATCCACTACCGCTACACCCTCGGCCAGACCGTCGGTGCCGGCTTCGACCGCATCGGCGACCTCGTCCCCGTCTTCATCGAGCACGGCCTCACCACCCTCCAGGAAGGCTGAACCGCCATGGACTTCGCATTCGACGCACGCACCGAGGAGCTGCGGGCGAAGCTGCTCGCCTTCATGGACGAGCACGTCTACCCGGCCGAGCAGGTCGCCCACGAGCAGCGCGAGCTGCTCGCATCGCCGTGGGACACCCCGCAGGTCGTCGAGGATTTGAAGGCCGAGGCCAAGCGCCAGGGGCTGTGGAACCTCTTCCTGCCGGACGAGGAGTACGGGGCGGGCCTGACCAACCTCCAGTACGCGCCGCTCGCCGAGATCACCGGCCGCAGCCCCCATCTGGCGCCCACCGCCCTCAACTGCGCCGCTCCCGACACCGGCAACATGGAGGTGCTCGCCCAGTTCGGCGACGAGGCGCAGCGCAAGCAGTGGCTGGAGCCGCTCCTCGCCGGGGAGATCCGCTCGGCGTTCGCGATGACGGAGCCCGAGGTGGCCTCGTCGGACGCGACGAACATCGAGACCCGGATCCGGCGCGAGGGCGACGAGTACGTCGTCAACGGCCGCAAGTGGTACATCTCCGGGGCGATGAACCCCGACTGCAAGATCTTCATCGTGATGGGCAAGACCGACCCCGAGGGCACGGACGTCCGCCGCCAGCAGTCGATGATCCTCGTCCCGCGCGACACCCCGGGTGTCGAGGTGCGGCGCGCGATGCAGGTGTACGGCTACGAGGACCACTCCCACGGCGGCCACGCCGAGGTGCTCTTCCACGACGTCCGCGTCCCGGCCTCGAACCTGATCGGCGAGGAGGGCGGCGGCTTCGCCATCGCCCAGGCCCGGCTCGGCCCCGGCCGGATCCACCACTGCATGCGCCTGATCGGGATGGCCGAGCGGGCCATCGAGCTGATGTGCCGCCGGGCCGTGTCCCGTACGGCCTTCGGCAAGCCGATCGCCCAGCAGGGGGTGGTGCAGAACTGGATCGCGGACGCCCGGGTGACGGTCGAGCAGCTGCGGCTCCTGGTCCTCAAGACCGCCTGGCTGATGGACACTGTCGGCAACCGCGGTGCGCACACGGAGATCCAGGCCATCAAGATCGCGACCCCGCGCGCGGTGGTGGACATCCTCGACAAGGCGGTCCAGGTGCACGGCGCGGGCGGGGTGTCGCAGGACTTCCCGCTGGCCGAGCTCTGGGCCGCCGCGCGGACCCTGAAGCTGGCGGACGGCCCCGACGAGGTGCACCAGCGCTCGCTGGCGCGTCGGGAGCTGAAGCAGTACCTGTAAGCCCGACGTGGCCGGGGGCGGCCCGCCGGGTTCGCCTCCGGCCCGGATTCGCCTCCGGCCGGTGGTCGGGGACAGGCACTCCGGGGTGGACCCGCGGATCGCTACGGGCGCAGCGCGCGCAGCAGCAGGTCGGCGAGCTGGTCGGCGACCTGCTGCGGGGTGAGCGGGCCGTCCGGGCGGTACCAGGTCGACAGGTGGTGGACGGAGCCGAAGTGGTAGTCGACGACCAGGTCGGCCGGGGTCGCCGAGGAGAACACCCCGGCCTGCTGGCCCTCCTCGATCAGGGCCCGGAACCGCTCGTGGTAGCGCCGCCGCTCGGCCCGGACCTGCTTGTTCTTCTCCGGGCTCAGGTGGTGCATCGAGCGGAAGAAGATCGAGGCGTCGTCGAGGTTCTCGATCGTGGTCACGACGACGTCGGCGGCGGCGTCGCGCAGCCGCCGCTCGACCGGGGCGTCGGCGTCCGCGAGGGCGTCCAGCCGCTCCTGCTGGAGCCGCAGCACCCGGGAGTACACCTCCTGCAGGAGGTCCTCCTTGGAGCCGAAGTAGTGGTAGAGCGCGCCCTTGGTGACACCGGCCGCCTCCACGATCTCCTGGACGGAGGTGCGGTCGTAGCCCTGCTCCGCGAAGAGCCGGGTGGCGGCGGCCAGCAGCCTCTGGGGGACGGGGGTTCCGCTCCCGTCCGTCGTCCTGGCCATGCGCCGCCGCCTTTCACTCATGATCGTCCTTACTTGGGGGAACGCAGTTCCCGTCTGAGGATCTTCCCACTTGTCGTCTTGGGCAGCTCCGGCAGGATCTCGACCTCCCGCGGGTATTTGTACGCGGCGAGCCGCTGCTCGCAGTACGCGGAGAGTTCGGCGGGCCCGGCCTGCGCGCCGGGGCGCAGGCTGACGTACGCCTTCACCGTCTCCCCACGGTAGGGGTCGGGGATGCCGACGACGGCGGCCTCCCGGACGGCCGGGTGCGTGTAGAGGACGTCCTCCACCTCCCGGGGCCAGACCTTGAAGCCGGAGGCGTTGATCATGTCCTTCTTGCGGTCGACGACGTAGAGCCAGCCGTCCTCGTCCATGAAACCGATGTCGCCGGTCCGCAGCTCCCCGCCGGGGAAGGCCTGGGCGGTCGCCTCGGGGAGCCCCCAGTAGCCGGGGACGACCTGGGGCCCGCGTACCGCGATCTCGCCCTGCTCGCCGAAGGGCACCTCTGCGCCGGTCTCGTCGAGGATGCGGACGACCGTGTCGGGGCCGGGGACGCCGACCGAAAGGGTGCCGGAGGCGGGATCCACCGGCGCTTCCTTCTCGGGAGGTACGGAGGCGCAGGGCGCGGTGCACTCGGTGAGGCCGTAACCGTTGCGGATGTACGGCCCGAAACCGGCGCGGAACTTCTCCACCAGGGCGGGCGGGACCGGGGCGCCGCCCGAGGAGATGATCAGGAACGAGGAGAAGTGGTCGCGGCCGGCCCCGGGGTGCGCGGCGAGCGCCATGAAGGCGGTGGACGGGCCGACCGTGTACGCCGGGCGGTGCTCCAGGAAGGCGTCGAGGACGACGCCCGCGTCGAAGCGGTAGGCGAGGACGAGGGTGCCGGCGTTGGCGAAGCAGGCGGACAGCTCGCAGACGAGCCCGGTGATGTGGAAGAGCGGGGCGAGCGCGAAGTAGCCGGCCCCCTCCGGCACGGGGTGTCCGGTGCGCTGGCGCTCGGCGTTGCGGATGATGCCCCGGTGCAGGTTGAGGGCGCCCTTGGGCGTGCCGCTGGTGCCGGAGGTGTAGCTGATCAGCGCCACGTCGTCGCCGTCGAGCGCGCGGTCCGTGGGAGCGGGGTGCCCGGCGCGGGCGACCGTGAGCAGGTCGTCGACCTCGGTGGGGACGCGGTCGAAGCCGAGGACGCGGGGGTCGTCGCGGGTCTGGAGGTCGCGTTCACAGGCGGTGAGCGCGATCCGTACGCGGGCGTCGGCGGCGGTGTCCCGCAGATAGGCGTCCCAGGCGCGGTCGGAGCAGATCAGGGCGGCGGCGCCGGAGTCCCGCAGGGCGTGTCCGACCTCGCCGGACTTGTACATCGGGTTGAGCGGGACGACGGTCGCGCCCGCCTTCCAGGCGCCGAGCAGGGCGAGCACGAAGTGCGGACTGTTCTGGAGCATGATCGCGACACGGTCGCCGTGCTCGATGCCCCGGGCCGCGAGGTGCCCGGCGACCGAGTCGGAGAGCGCGTCGGTCTCGCGGTAGGTGAGGCGGCCGTCGAAGTAGGCGAGGGCGGGATGCTCGGGGGCGCGGGCGGCGGCGGCGCGGAAGGCGTGGAGCACGGTGGGCGGCGGGGCGATGGGGGCCCGCTGGGCCTCGGTGAGCTGGGCCAGCCAAGGCATGGCGGCATAGATCGAGCCCTGCTCCTCCGTCGGGTCCGTCGGGGCTGTCCCGGCCGTCGGGTCCGTCGTGGTCATGCGCCCGCCCCTTCCCACTTCCGCTGGAGGTGGTTCATGTTGCCCAGCCACCGCTCGGGATCGGTCGCCCGGGCCCGGTAGTAGTCGGCGACCTCGGGGTGTGGCAGTACCAGGAACCGGTCGGACTCGATGGCGTCGGAGAGGGAGTCCGCGACGTCCTCGGGTTCGATCGCGGTGGGGGCCAGGACCAGTTCGCCGGCCGATCCGGCGGCGGTGAGCATGTCCGTACGCACCCCCTGGGGGCAGATCGCGTGGACCTTGACCCCGCGATGGCGGTAGGTGAGGGAGAGCCATTCGGCGAAGGCGTACGCGCCGTGCTTGGAGACGCTGTACGGGGCGGCGCCGACCATGGTGAGCAGGCCGGCGGCGGAGACGGTGGAGACGAAGCGGCCGCTGCCGCGCTCCAGCCAGTCGGGCAGCAGCGCGCGGGCCGCCCGGACATGGGCCATGACGTTGACGTCCCACGCGGCGGCCCAGACCTCCTCGTCGGCGAAGGCGTCGCCGGGCGAGGCGAGTCCGGCGTTGGCGCACCAGACGTCGACGGTGCCGCCGAGTGCCTCCCGGGCCTCGTCGACGATCGCGGAGGCGTCGCCCGCGACGGCGATGGCGCCGATCTCCTCGGCGACGGCCTTGGTGCGGCCGGGGTCGAGGTCGTTGACGACGACCCGCGCGCCCTCGGCGGTGAACCGGCGGGCCAGTGCGGCTCCGATCCCGCCCCCCGCGCCCGTGACGACCACTCCAGCGCCCTGCACCGTACTCATCGAGATCCGCCTCTCCGTTGCGACCGTGCGAGCAGACTAACCAGTCGGTATGTGGCAGGGGAAGCCCTCGGGCGCACGCCTCGTTCCCTGGGGCCGTCAGGAGCGCTAGCGTGCGTGCCCATGTCGGGGAAGGCGATCAGGGAGGTTTCCGTATGAGCCCGTCCAGCCCGTCCGGCCTGTCGAGACGCGGCCTGCTGGCCGTCGGCGGCGCGCTGGGGGTGGGAGCCGTGACCGCGCCCGGCGCCCTCGCCCACGACAACCCCCACCGGGTCCGTACCGGTTTCGACCGGCTGGCGGCCGACGGCTATGCGCCGCTCGCCGGGCAGCGGGTCGGCGTCGTCACCAACCCGACGGGTGTCACCGCCGACGTCCGGCACATCGTCGACGTCATGCACGCCGACGACCGGGTGGACCTGGTGGCCGTCTTCGGCCCCGAGCACGGCTTCCGGGGAACGGCCCAGGCGGGCGGCTCCGAGGGGCGCTACGACGACCCCGCGACCAGGCTCCCCGTCTACGACACGTACCTCAAGAGCGGGCAGCCGCTCGCGGACGTCTTCACCGCCTCGGGCGTGGACACGGTCGTCTTCGACATCCAGGACGTGGGCGCGCGCTTCTACACATACATCTGGACGCTCTACGACTGCATGGTGGCGGCCTCGCTCGCCGGGAAGCGGTTCGTGGTCCTGGACCGGCCTAACCCGGTGACCGGCCGGGCCGCGCTCGGCCCGGTCCTCGACCGTGCCTTCGCCACCTTCGTGGGCCGCGAGCCGATCGCGCAGGCGCACGGGATGACGGTGGCGGAGCTCGCGCGGCTGTTCAACGGCGAGTTCCTGGCGAGGCCGGTGGCGCTGGAGACCGTACGGATGTCGGGCTGGAAGCGGTCGGAGTTCTTCGACGCGACCGGGCTGCCCTGGGTGCCGCCGAGCCCCAACATGCCCACGCCCGACACGGCGCTCGTCTACCCCGGCACTTGTCTGTTCGAGGGCACGAACCTCTCCGAGGGGCGCGGCACCACCCGCCCCTTCGAGCTGCTGGGCGCGGAGGGGATCGACCGGCGGTGGGCGGAGGCGGCGAACGCCCTGGACCTGCCCGGAGTACGGTTCCGCGAGGCGTACTTCGCCCCGACCTTCTCCAAGTTCCAGGGCAGGACGGTCGGCGGCGTGCAGCTCCAGGTGCACGACCGGACGGCCTTCGATCCGGTACGCACCGGCATCGGGCTGCTGGTCAGCGCCAAGCGGTCGTGGAGCGGTTTCGCCTGGCGTCCCGACAACTGGATCGACAAGCTGACCGGCTCGACGCGCGTGCGGAACCTGATCGACGCGGGCGCGGACACCGACGAGGTGGTGGGGGCCTGGGACGCCGACCTGAGCGCCTTCCGCGCGGTGCGCGCGGAGTATCTGCTCTACCGCTGAGGGATGTCCGCCTGCCGGACGGGGTGTTGGCGGATTGACCCACCAGGGCCGCCCGCCGACACCCTCGATCAATGAACACGTCCACTCGTCCGGGCCGGACCCCCCCTGAGGTCTCGGCGGCGCGTCTGCGCTGAAAACCTGGCCGTCCCGCCGCGCGCGCAGGATGCTGTCGCGAGAAGAAGACGAGAAGAGCTTTCGCGGAGGGACGGACCGTCCATGGCCGGGATGAGTGTGGAGCCGTACCGGGAGATCACCTTCGACAAGGACGGCGACGGGGCGGCCGGGCAGCGCGAGGCGCTGTCGGCCATGGCGGCGCAGGGGGTCACGGATCTGGTCGTGTTCGCCCACGGATGGAACAACTCCAGGTCCGTGGCGACCCGGCTGTACTCGGCGTTCTTCGCCCCGTTCCCCGGCGTGGTGCGGCCGGGCGTCCGGGTCGGGTACGTGGGCGTGGTCTGGCCCTCGATGATGTTCAGCGACGAGCCGATCCCCGACTTCGAGTCCGTGGCGGCCGTCCACCCGGGCAAGGACGCGGTGGTGGAGCGGCTCGCCGTGCTGCTGCGGGAGCAGCCGGAGGACGAGTCCGCCTTCACGGAGTTCGGCGCGCTGCTGCGGGTACTGACGGACACCGACGGCTCGTCCGCCTTCGCCGAGGGACCGGCGGTCCCGCCGGTTCCGGACTTCCTGCTCGGAGACCCGGTGGTGGTCTGCGCCATGTTCGCGGACGCGCTGGAGGAGGCGGCGGGGCCGGGAAGTGTGCCCACACCGCGCGACGCGTTCGGCGGGCGGCTCGGGCGGTACTGGAAGGGTGCGCGGGAGGCGCTGCGTCAGGCCACGTACTACACGATGAAGCGCCGGGCCGGCATCGTCGGCGAGCGCGGCCTCGGCCCGCTGCTCGGCGGGCTCGCCCGCTCCTCCCCCGGTCTGCGGATCCATCTCGTCGGGCACAGCATGGGTGCCCGGCTGGTCTCGTACGCGCTGCGCGGCCTGCCGGACGGTGTGCGTACGGTCGGGTCGGTGACGCTTCTTCAGGGGGCGTTCTCGCACTACGCCTTCGCGGCGAGTCTGCCGCACGAGCCGGGCAGGGGCGGCGCGCTGCGGGATCTGCAGCGGCGGGTCGACGGGCCGGTGGTCGCCTGTTACTCCCGGCACGACACCGCGCTCAGGGTCATCTATCCGCTGGCCTCGCGGCTCGCGCGGGACGCCGAGTCGCTGCTCGGCAGCGACAGGCGGTGGTGGGCGATCGGACACGACGGCATCCAGGCGGTGCCGGGTACGGCCGCGCTGACGCTGGCCGCCGCGCTGCGGAGCGGGGTTCCGGCGTCGGGGTGCGTGAGCGTCGACGCGGCGGAGGTCGTCGGGGAGCACAGCGACATCTGTCATCCGCAGCTGGCGCGGGTGGTGGCCTCGGCGGGCCGGATCGGCGGGTGAGCGACGGGGCTGGCCGTGGGCGGCGAGCCGCCCACGGACGGCCCTTTGCGGTGAGCCGGCGGGCCCGGGGCCCCCTTGGGGCGGTTGGCCCTGGGCCGGCTGGCCCGTGGGCGGAGGCCCTGGGCCGGCCGGTGGGCCCTTGGGCGGTAGGCCCTGGGCCGGCTGGCCCGTGGGCGGAGGCCCTGGGCCGGCCGGTGGGCCCTGGGGCGGTGGGGCCTGGGCCGGCGGCCCTGGGGCGGTGGGGCCTGGGCGACGGCCCTTGGGCGGTGCGCCCTTGGGCGGAGGGCCGGCCGGTGGGGCCTGGACGACGGCCTTCGGGCGGTAGGCCGGCCGGTTGCCCGGACCGGCCGTGCGCGCCTGCGGTGCGCCGTGCTTTTCAGCCATCCGCGCCCCTCTGATGGGCCCCATCGAATTTTCGATGGAACACGACGGGGCAGTCGTTCGTCCATTCCATAACGTCCTTGACGCCGAAGTACACCAGCGACGGAGGTGCGGAGCGATGGCGGGTTTCCGGAGTCTTGCGAGACAGGTGCGTGATCCGGGGTGCGACACGGCGCTGCGGAGGTATTCGCTGCGTAAGTGCCTGGAGCGGTTCGCCCCATACGGGCACCGGGCGACCTGGGACCACCTGTGTCGCAGGCACAGGTTCGGGCCCGAGGACCGGGAGCTCGACCCTCGGCGGCTGGTGGCGGCGCTGGAGGAGCTGGAGGAGGCGCGGGCGGTGTGGCTCGCGTACGAGAAGGAGTTCGCCGAGCGGCGGCGGCGCGAGAAGCACGAGGGGCTGCGCAGGCCCGGTGCGCTCGACGACTGGCACCGGCGGACGTGGGGCGGCAACGGCGTGGCGCGGTGCGACGATCCGGAGCTGCACCCGACGGAGCCGCTGGCCGAGGTGCTCCGCCGGCTGATCGCGGCGCTGGAGTCCGGCCCCGGCGAGGCCTGTCCGGTGTGTGCCGGGCCGCGGATCGAGTGGCGGCCGGACCTGGAGGACGAGCCGTGGTTCGGGCCGGTGTGCGGGGACTGCGGGGTGGTGGTGCCGCAGGCGGTGCTGACCTCGGGGGCACTGGCACGGGCGCGGGGAGAGACGTTCCCGCGGCTGGCGTCGGTGGCCTGAGGTACGGGAAGAAGCATTGGTCCAGGTCTGTCTGAACGGGGGACGCGGCCCCGGTGACTCGGCGGCCGTTCCGATGTCGCCGGCCGCCATGGCGGAGGAGGCGGCGCGAGCGGTCGCGGCGGGGGCCACGGACGTCCACGTCCACCCCAAGACGCCGTGCGGCGGTGACACGGTCTCGCCCCGGGTGCTCGCGGAGACGCTGACGGCGATCCGGGCGGCCGTCGACGTCCCGGTGGGGGTGACGACCGGCGCGTGGGCGGAGCCGGATCCGGTACGGCGGGTGGGGCGCGTCCGGTCCTGGACGGTCCTGCCGGACCACGCCTCGGTGAACTGGCACGAGCAGGGCGCCGAGGAGCTGGCGGCGGCGCTCCTGGACCGGGGCGTGGGGGTGGAGGCGGGTCTGTGGTCGGGTACGGACGGCCCGGCGCGGTTCCTCCGTTCGCCGCTGGCCCCGCGGGTGCTGCGGATCCTCGCGGAGGTCATGGACACCGACCCCGCCACGGCCGGAACGACGGCCCTCGACCTGCTGGCCACGCTCGCGGACGCCCCCGCCGCCCCGCTCCTCCTCCACGGCGAGGACGGTGGCGCGTGGCCGGTCGTGCGGCTGGCCCGCCGCCTCGGCCTGGAGACCCGGATCGGCCTGGAGGACACGTTGTTCCTGCCGGACGGGAGCCCGGCGGGGTCCAACGCTCAGCTGGTCTCGGCGACGCTCTCGGTGTAAGCGGTCCCACCGCTCCTGCGGCGGCAGCGCGAGGAGCGCCACCTCGCGGGCGAGGAGCGGGCGTCCGGCAAATGCCCGGCGCGTATCCGGCGAATGCCCGGCGCACGACCCGTGCATGTCCCGCGCATGTCCGGCGAAGAGAGCGACGCTACCAGAGGTCGAAATCGCTGGCCCAGGGGAATTCGGCACCGGCACAGTGTCCGGCGATGAGAACGCCACCCGAGCCGAACGACCCACCGGAGACCGGACCATGTCGACCTTGCGCGTCACCGCCGAACCGCTGACCGTACACGCCCATCCCGACGCCGACGCGCTCGAACTGGCCCAGGTGGGCCTGTACCGGGCCGTCGTCCCCGAGGGCGCGTACCGCAGTGGCGATGTCGCCCTGTACATCCCGGAGCAGGCCGTGCTGCCGGCCGCGCTCGTCGACGAGCTGGGGCTGACCGGGCGGCTCGCAGGAAAGGCGTCGGACCGGGTCAAGGCGGTGCGGCTGCGGGGCGAGCTGTCGCAGGGGATCGTGTGCCGGCCGAAGGCGCTCGCGGACGTCGACCTGGTCCAGGCGGCTACCGAGGGGACCGACTTCGCCGAGGTGCTGGGGATCACCAAGTGGGCGCCGCCGATCCCGCCGACGATGAGCGGGGACGTGGAGTCCGCGCCGGATCTGCTGCCGTGGGTCGACATCGAGAACCTGCAGCGGTATCCGGGGATCTTCGAGCCCGGTGAGCAGGTCGTCCTGACGGAGAAGCTGCACGGTTCGGCCTGCCTGGCGACGTACTTCGCGCAGGACCGGCGGTTGCAGGTCTCCTCGAAGGGTTTCGGCGCGAAGGGCCTCGCGCTCCAGGAGGACCCGCGCAATCTGTACTGGCGGGCGGTTCTCGGCCATGACGTCCCGGCGGTCGCGGCGCGGCTCGCCGAACGCTTGGGCGCGCGCCGGGTCGGGCTGTTCGGCGAGGTGTACGGGGCCGGTGTGCAGGACCTCGGGTACGGCGCGAACGCCCGTGGCGAGGAGCTGGGTTACGCGGTCTTCGACGTGTCGGCCGAGATCGACGGCGAAGTCCGGTGGCTGGACCCGGCCGAGGTCCTGGAGCCGGGCGAACTGCCGCTCGTACCGCGGCTGTACGCGGGTCCGTACGACCTCGGGACGGTGCTGGAGCTGGCGAGCGGCCGGGAGACCGTGTCCGGGCGGGAACTGCACCTGCGCGAGGGGGTGGTGATCCGCCCGGCGAGGGAGCGGTACAGCCCGGTGGTGGGCGGCCGTGCCATCGCCGAGGCGGTCAGCCCGGCGTATCTGACCCGCAAGGGCGGCACCGAGTACGAGTGACCGGTGCTGTGGGGAGGGGAGGGGCCCGTCCACGGGGGGACGCTGTTGGTTAATTCGG
>NZ_JAGGOS010000084.1 GCF_018614205.1 Streptomyces sp. ISL-36
CACGGCCTTTCACCGCCTCGCCGCACTTCCCCGCCCGGCCAACTGACAGCTACCCATCCTGCCCGCCCACACCCCAAAGGACCCCGGAGAACCCGACCACCGCGCCGGGCACTCACCGTGCCCACGGACCGACACTGCCTCGAACAGCCACACTCAACCGCCCGGCAACCCCAACCGAAACGGCGAGGCTAGGCGGACCCGCCGGCCACGGCGCCGCGCGACGCGTCCCGGCGGCCGCAAATGTGGTCATGCTGCGGCGCGAAGGCGACGGGCAGGGTGGCCATCCCGCGCAGGATGCCCTCCCGCCGGGTCAGGACCTCCTCCGGAGCGGCCAACCGCAGGTCGGGGAATCGGCGGAGCAGGGTGCCGATGGCGATCCTGGCTTCGGCCCGGGCCAGCGGCGCGCCCAGGCAGAAGTGCACACCGTGGCCGAAAGCGAGCTGTTGCGGGATCTCCCGGCGGGCGATGTCGAGGATGTCGGGTCGGTCGTAGCGCGCCGGGTCCCTGTTGGCCGCCGCGAGGCCGATGGTGATCATCTCGCCGGCCGGGACGGTCACGCCGGCGATCTCGAAGTCCTCGACGGTGAAGCGGGCGACACCACGGCTGACCGGGCCCTCGTAGCGCAGCAGCTCCTCGATCGCGCCCGGCAGGAGCGTGGGATCGTCCCGGAGCGCGGTGAACTGGTCGGGGTGACGCAGGAGGGCGTGCACTCCGTTGGCGATGAGGCTCGCCGTCGTCTCGTGCCCGGCGAGCGTGAGCAGAATGGCCATGGCGGTCAGTTCGCGGTCGCTGATCCGCTCCTCGGCCTGCGCCGCGCACAGCGCGCTGAGCAGGTCGTCACACGGCTCCGCCTTGCGATCCGCATCCGGCATCCGCAGCTCCCCGTTTCGTGGATCAAGCGGCTGTTGTGGACCCGATCCTGGACCTGGCCCGCCCGTCGGTCCTGCGGAACCCGTATCCCGCCTACGCGCGGTTGCGCGAGAACACCCCCGTCTTCTGGCACGAACCGCTCGGATCCTGGGTCTTGACGCGGCACGCCGACTGTCTCGCCGTCCTCACCGACAGCGCACGCTTCGCCTCCGACTGGCGCAGGGCGGGAGAGGAGATACCGGCCCCGCTGCTGAGCGTGCAGACGCTCGACCCGCCCGAACACACCGCGATCCGGCACCTGTTGCTCGACGGATTCCGGGCACAGGACCGGCAGACCCTGTACGACGCGATGGAGCGACAGGCCCGCGAACTCCTCACCGAGCTGGCCCGGCGGCCCTCCTTCGACGTCGTGGGAGAGCTGGCCGAACCGCTCGCCCTCCGGTTCATCACCGCCTTCCTCGGCGTACCCGCCCCCGAACTGTCCTGGTTCGTCCCGATGTCCCGTACCGTCGTCGACGGCATGGACGCCGGACTGTGGCCCGAGAAGCACCAACCCGCCGTCGCGGCACGGGCGGAACTCGCCGTACGCGGGCGGCTGGCTCGCCGACCCGCCCCAGGAAGGCCTCATCGCCTACGTCGCGGAGCACGCGAAGGCGAGCGGCGTGGACCGTCGGTCCTGCGCAACAGCCTGCGCGCCGTTCTCCACGCGGGCTACGAATCCGCCTCCCGTCTCCTCGGCAACGCCGCTTCGGCCCTGCTGACCTCTCCGGAGGCGCTCGCCGCGTTCCGCGAGACTCCGGCGACCGCCGTGGACGAACTGATCCGGTACGACGCCCCCGTCCAGGCGGACGCCCGCGTCTGTGTGTCCGACACCGAACTGGCCGGCGTCACCGTCCGGGCGGGCGATCCGGTCACCCTTCTCCTGGGCGCGGCCAACCACGACCCGCTCCGCTTCACCCACCCCTCCGAGCTGCGACTGGACCGCGCCCCCAACCCCCACCCGGGGTTCGGACGCGGTGCCCACGCCTGTCTGGGCGCGTCCATGGCGATCCGGCTGACCGGATCGGTCCTCACGACCCTGGCCACGGACCACCCCGACGCCCGGCCGGTCGCGGAACCAGAACACCGGCGCAACCTGACCTTCCGCGGCCTCGACCGCTTCGAGATCACGGTGCGCCCACGAACGGGGAAGGAGGAACTGACATGAAGTACTGGCACTGAACCCGGAGACGGACCGGACACCGAACGTGAACCCGAAGACCGAGCCCGAACCTGAACCGAGCGCGGTGCCCGCGTGCCGGGCACCGCGCTCGACCTCGGGGAGCGAGGGCCGGGACGAGGGCGGATTCCGCGAGTACGGTGAGGGCGGCCGACCCGGTCGACCCGGCCGACCCGGCCCGGGCATGACGGCGGACGCGACTTCTCACGATCAAGGCGGTAGCCATGGCCCGGTTCGACCTGCCCCTCGACCGACTCCGCACGTACCGCAGCGCATCCGAGGAACCGGAGGACTTCGACGCCTTCTGGTCCAAGACGCTGAGCGAGGCCCGCACCCACCGACTCGACGCGCGGTACGAGCCGGTGGCCAGCGGGCTGGCGACGGTGGAGGTGTACGACGTGACCTTCGCCGGCTTCGGCGGGCACCCGGTCAAGGGCTGGTTCGTCCTCCCGGCCGGGACGGACCGACCGCTGCCGGTGGTCGTGGAGTTCCTGGGGTACGGAGGCGGGCGCGGGCTTCCCCACACCCACCTGCTCTGGGCCTCGGCCGGCTTCGCACACTTCGTGATGGACACCCGCGGGCAGGGCAGCGGCTGGGCGACCGGTGACACCCCCGACCCCGTGGGCAGCGCGCCGGCGTTCCCCGGTTTCATGACGCGCGGCATCGAGGACCCCTTCACGTACTACTACCGCCGGCTGTTCACCGACGCCGTGCGTGCCGTGGAGGCCGCCCGCGCGCACCCTCTCGTGGACGCGGCACGCACCGCGGTGACCGGGGTGAGTCAGGGCGGCGGCATCACGCTGGCCGTCGCGGGGCTGGTCCGCGACCTGGTGGCCGTGGCACCGGACGTGCCGTTCCTGTGCGACTTCCCGCGCGCGACGACGCTCACGGACCGCGACCCGTACCGCGAGATCGGCAACTACCTCAAGATGCACCGCGGCCGCGTGGACCAGGTCCACCGGACCCTGGCCTACTTCGACGGCGTCCACTTCGCGGCCCGCGCCACGGCGCCGGCGCTCTTCTCCACGGGCCTGGAGGATCTGACCTGCCCGCCCTCTACGGTGTTCGCGGCTTTCAACGCGTACGCCCACGAGGAGAAGGCCATCGAGGTCTACGACTTCAACGACCACGAGGGCGGCGACACCTTCCAGCAAGCCGCCCAGCTCCGCTGGCTTCCCGCACGGCTGCGCGCCGGCCGCTAGGTCGTGCCCGTAAAGTCTCGCCTGGCGCGCGGACACTCTCTAGGTGTATTGACCCGCAGCGTTGTTGACACGGCTGATCGGTGGTTGGCCGTTGAGTGCGGTGTGGCAGCGGTGGTGGTTGTAGGTGTGGAGAAAGTCTGCCAGGGCTTCGGTCCGCTCGGTGTTCGAGGTGTAGGGCCGTAGGTAGGCCCATTCGTCGAGCAGGGTGCGGTTGAAGCGTTCGACCTTGCCGTTCGTCTGCGGCCGGTAGGGGCGGATCTTCTTGTGGACGATGCCGGCCGCGGTGAGGTTCTGGGTGAAGAGCTTCGACTTGTAGCAGGCGCCGTTGTCGGTCAGCACCCGCTCGACGGTGACGCCGTGAGCCTGGAAGAACGCGTTCGCCCGCTGCCAGAAGCCGATCGCGGTGTGCTGGCGCTCGTCGGAGAGGACTTCGCTGTAGGCCAGGCGGGAGTGGTCGTCGACGGCGGAGTGGATGTAGCTGTAACCGATCACCGGCTTGCAGCTGCGGCGCTGGCCGGTGGTCGCCTGGCGGTTCACCTCGCCGGCTTCTCTGCCGACCACGCGCCAGCCCCCGCCGTTGGGGATGTTGCCGAGTTTCTTGATGTCGACGTGGACCAGTTCGCCGGGCCTGGCGCGCTCAAAGCGGCGGATCGGCTCGCCGGTCGGCCGGTCGAGCCAGGCCAGGCGGTTCAGTCCGTGCCGGACCAGGATGCGGTGCACGGTGGATGCGGGAAGGCCCAGGATCGGGCCGATCCGGGCCGGCCCGAGCTTACGGGCCTGTCGCAGGTCACACACCCGCGCCTCGATGGCGGCCGGGGTCCGGTGCGGCGTCGTGAGCGGGCGGCTGGAACGGTCGGCGAGACCCGCCTCGCCCTCGGCCCGCCAGCGGCGGATCCATTTGTGGGCTGTTGCCCGCGAGATCCCCATCTCGGCCGCGACATGAGCGACCGGACGGCCCGATACGACACGTTCGACCAGCAGGCGTCTCCCGAAGACAGTCAGCCGGGCATTACGGTGGGACACGAAGGCCTCCGTGCGGTGAAGATTTCGACACCTCCACCACACACGGGGGCCTTCGCCATGATCAAGACCCATCCGTGTCAACAACGTCCGTGATCAATACATCTAGGACTACAACCCTGAGCCGTTGTACGCGCCGCGGTGGGGCTTGGAGGTCGCGGAGACCGGGTTCGCCCAGTAGTCGCGGCCGCCGTTGCCGCTGATCACGGAGCCGTTGCTGAGGGCGGGGGAGGTGGAGCGCAGCTTGTAGCCGTCGACGGAGTGGATCGTGTCGCCGCCGGCGCCGGGGTCCACGAAGAGCGGGTCGCCGACAATGCCGTTGGCGGTCGGCCGCGGCACGCCCTGGAAGACGTTCCACAGCCATTGGACGCCGGGGCCGGTGGGGAGCCGGGAGTCGGTGGTGCCCACCCAGATGTTGTTCTCGACGACGCTCTCGTCGGGGAGCGTGATGCTGAGCTTCTTGTCCGTGCAGTAGAAGACGTTGTTGTACATGTGCAGTGCGGAGCGGCCGGCGCTGACGCTGCTCATGCGGCAGTCGTTCTCGGAGATGTTGTAGCGGATGATCTGCTTGGCGCCGCCGATGGTGCCGCACCCGTCGCAGTCGAGAAAGAAGCCGCCGATGTTGTCGCGGCTGAAGTTGTACTGGATCGTGCAGGCGCCGGTGTTGCCCCAGTCGCAGTCGAAGGCCTGGCTGTCGGCGACGGACATCCGCGTGATGCCGTACACGGCGTTCTTCTGGATGGTCGGGTTGTGGTCGCCGAGCACCCATATGCCCGCGAAGTTGCCGCCGGAGAAGGGGTACACGCCGTTGCCGACGCCGGAGGCGTTGTTGTACTGGATCATGGGTGCGTCGGCGTAGCTGGCGATGATGCCGTCGCCGCCGACGTCCTTGATGACGTTGTGCTCGATCAGCACGCCGGAGCCCTTGACCGCCATGGCGCCGACCCGGACTTTGAGGCCGCCGCCGCCCGTGTTGCTGATCTGGTTGTGGTGAACGTGGACGTCGTTGAGGGTCGAGTTCGTACCGCTCGCACCTGTGACGATGCCGGCGGACTGGACGAAGTCCTCGGTGGTCGGGCTGTTCTTGTTCGTCTGACCGGCCACGCGGTCGACGACGAGATAGCCGATGTCGAAACCGCGATGCGCCGCTCCGTCGGTGGCGGAGATCCGCAGACCGGTCCGACGGGCGAGCGAGGTGGCGGGGTTGGTCAGCTTGAGGTTGCTGATCCGCCAGTGGTCCTGATTGGTGAAGGAGACGGTGTCGGCGGCGCCGTTGCCGTCGATCACGGGCAGCGCGCCGGCGCCGTAGGCGGTGAGGGTGATGGGGGCGGCAGCGGTGCCGCTGCCCCGCGGTGCGAGAGAGCCGGTGCACGTGGTGCCGGACGCGAAGGCGAGAGTGTCGCCGGGGGCGTACGTCTTTCCGTTGGCCTGGCCGATGCTGTTGAACGGCGAGATCTGGCTGCCGTCTCCGGCGCCCGTGCTCGAGCAGTCCACATAGGTGGTGCTTCCGGCGGCCGAGGCTGGGGCGTCGGTGAGTGCGACGGCGCCGGTGAGAGCGAGGGCGGTGGCGAGGAGCCCGCGGACCGACAACTGCCGTGGCGAACATGGTCTGTTGGTCATGACGCGACACCCTTCTGGCGGTCTGGTGCCGCCAGAAGCTATGTGCGACCGGTGATCGAGTCAATGCATCGGTGTCGATTGATCGAATTTCGATCACATGGTGGCCGATTGGTCGACTGCGCGTAGGCCGCGCGGGGCCGCAGGCTCGTGGTCCCAGGCTCGTGGTCTCAGGCCGCGGCCACCACCTCGACGAACGGGCGGAGCCGGGGGTCCAGCGCGGCGGCGGCGAGTGCCTCGCGGAGGGCCGCCCCGTGCGTGGGTCGGGCCGCGTCCAGGAGCTCGCGGCCCGCGTCCGTGACGTCCGTGTAGATGCCGCGCCGGTCGGTGAGGCAGAGGTAGCGCGAGAGCAGACCCCGGTCCTCCAGCCGGCTGACCAGGCGCGTGGTCGCGCTCTGGCTCAGGGCGACGGCCTCGGCGACCTGCTTCATCTGTAGATGGCCGCCCTCCCCGTCGTGCTGCCTGCTGAGTACGTCGAGGAGTGAGTACTCCCGCGCGCTCAGACCGTGCCCGCCGTGCAGGGCGCGCTCGACGCGGCCCTCGATTGTGCCGTGCAGGAGCGAGAGTGCGCGCCAGCCCTGGGCCGGAGCCGGGGTGGCGGTCTCAGGGCTCCTCTTCGGTGCGGCAGGCTTCATGCACACAAGGGTACAGCCCCTGCGCCACTATCCATCGTTTGCAATTTAACGGCGCATGCAAGTATTGTCGACGCTCGTAAGGGTTCTACGCAATCATCTGGAAGGTGCTTCGCCATGCCCCTCGCGCTCGTGGCCCTGGCCATCGGAGCCTTCGGGATCGGCACCACCGAATTCGTGATCATGGGCGTGCTTCCCCAGGTCGCGGGTGACTTCGGTGTCTCGATCCCCACCGCCGGCTGGCTGGTGACCGGCTACGCCCTGGGCGTGGTGTTCGGCGCCCCGCTGCTGACCGTGCTCGGCACCAAGGTGTCCCGGAAGAAGATGCTCCTCTTCCTGATGGGCCTGTTCGTGGTCGGCAACCTGCTCTCGGCGTTCGCGCCCTCGTTCGGCCTGATGCTGACCGGCCGCATCGTCGCGTCCCTCGCCCACGGCGCGTTCTTCGGCATCGGCTCGGTCGTCGCCGCCGACCTCGTCGCCCCGGAGAAGAAGGCGTCCGCCATCTCCCTGATGTTCATGGGCCTCACGGTCGCCAACATCGTCGGCGTGCCGCTGGGTACCCACATCGGACAGTCCGCGGGCTGGCGTGTCACCTTCGTTATCGTCGCCGCCCTCGGCGTCGTCGGCCTGCTCGGCGTGGCCAAGCTGGTGCCGGAGACGGGCAGGCCCGAGGCGGAGAGCGTCCGTACCGAGTTCGCCGCGTTCAGGAACGTACAGGTCTGGCTCGCCATGGCGATGACCGTCCTCGGGTACGGCGGTGTCTTCGCGGCCATCACCTACATCACGCCGATGATGACCGACGTCACCGGCTACACCGAGGGCGCCGTCACCTGGCTGCTCGTCCTCTTCGGCATCGGCATGTTCCTCGGCAACCTCCTCGGCGGCAGGTTCGCCGACCGCGCCCTGATGCCCCTGCTGTTCACCAGCCTCGGCGCGCTCGCGCTCGCCCTGCTGGCCTTCACGGCCACCGCCCACGACAAGGCCCTCGCCGCCGTCACCCTCACCCTGATCGGCGCGCTCGGCTTCGCCACCGTCCCGCCGCTGCAGAAGTGGGTCCTCGACCAGGCCTCGGCCGCTCCGACGCTGGCCTCGGCCGCCAACATCGGCGCCTTCAACCTCGGCAACGCCCTGGCTGCCTGGCTCGGCGGCATCGTCATCTCCGCAGGGCTCGGCTACACCGCCCCCAACTGGGTCGGCGCCCTGCTCTCCGGCACCGCGCTGCTCCTCGCGATCCTCGCGGCCACGCTGGACCGGCGCTCCAGGCCCGTACGCGCGTCGTGGCCGCCGACGGCGCCACGGCCACGGCGGGCGTCCCGGCCGCGCGCCGCTGACACGTACCCCTCACACCCACACCAAGCAGAAATCGAAGGAAGAAGAAGAAATGAGCACCACCGCCACCACCGCGACCGCCGCTGCCACCGACAGCACCGGGATCGCCACCGCCACCGCTGTGGCGCCGCTGACCACCCAGGACGCCGAGATCCTGCTCACCGCGACCCGGCGCGCCGCCGAAGCCGCCGGAGTCACGGTCAGCGTCACCGTCCTGGACGCCGGAGGCCACCTGCTCGCCTTCCGCCGCGACGACCGCGCGGTCCTCATCTCCGGCGAGACCAGCACCCGCAAGGCCTACACCGCGCTCCAGCTCGACGCCCCCACCGCCGACCTCGTCGACCTGGTCAAGCCCGACGGCCCCTTCCACTCGCTGACCACCGCGCTCGACCGCCCGCTCCTCTTCATCGCCGGCGGGCTCCCCGTCCACCGCGACGGCAAGCTCATCGGCGCCATCGGCGTCGGCGGCGGCGCTCCCGACCAGGACCATGCCTTCGCCACCACGGCCGTCGAGACGCTCGCCTGAGCGGGCCCCACACCCGCCCTGGAGTCGCTGTCCGGCAGGGCCCGTACCTTTACCGGGAGGGCTGTGGTCGGACCATGGTGAGGGTGGGGCGAGGGGCCGAGCCCGTCCCGCGAGGAGAGGAGTTGCCGTGGAGGCCGAAGGGCGACCGGCGAGGCAGTCGCGGACGCATGAGCTCGTACTGGAGAGCATCGAGCGACAGGTGCTCGCCGGTGAACTCAAGGCAGGGGACCGGCTGCCCCCGGAGCGGGAGCTGGCGCCGGCGCTGGGCGTCAGCCGGTCCGCCCTGCGGGAGGCGCTGCGGGTGATGGAGACCATCGGGGTGCTCGTCGCGAATGTGGGGCGCGGCCCGGACGCGGGCGCGCGGATCGTACGGAACCCCGACGACGCCCTCGGCCGGGTCCTGCGCCTCCATCTCGCGCTCGGCAGTTACGGCGTCGAGGACGTGCTGGAGGCCCGCGTCGTGCTGGAGCGCTCCAGCGTCGAGGCGGCGGCTCGCCGTGCGTCCCACGCGGGGCGTGACCGTGACCTCGACCGTCGCCTGGGCCAGGACCTCGACCGGGACCTCGGCCGTCGCCTGGGCCAGGACCTCGACCGTGACCTCGACCGTGGCCTGGGCCAGGACCTCGACCGGGACCTCGGCGAGGACCTGGACGAGAGCCTCGACGAGGCGGAGGCGGTACTGGCCCGGATGAGAGACGTCGGCGCCGACGTGGCCCTCTTCAACGAGCTGGACACCGCCTTCCATGTGCTGCTCGCCCGCAGCTCGGGCAACGGACTGGTCTCCACGCTCACCTCCGCCGTCCGCGAGTCCGTGCGCGCCCTGATCCTCCAGGCCGAGGAGGCCGCCGAGGACTGGCCCGCGATCGCCGAGCAGCTCAACCGCGAACACGCCGAGCTGTTGCGGCTGGTCCGGGCCGGAGAAGGGTCCGCGGCGGCCGACCTCGTGGAGCGCCACATCCGCGGATTCCACGGCACTCTGGTCGGCCCGCCAGGGGACGACGAGTCCCGGGACTGACCCGGCGCGTCGCCCCCTCCGCAGGGGCGGAACGCCCTGAGGTCCGACCATATGGTGGTCAACTCTTGGCGCCGCGGGCGACCCAAAGTATGGTCGGACCATACTTTCACCGCCACCGGGGAGGCCCTCATGCGCATCGGACTCTTCGCCACCTGTCTGGGCGACACCCTCTTTCCCGACGCGGTGCGGGCGACGGCCCTGCTGCTCACCCGGCTGGGCCACGAGCTGGTGTTCCCGCCGGACCAGACCTGCTGCGGCCAGATGCACGTCAACACCGGCTACCAGCGCGAACCGGTGACCCTGGTCCGCGCCTACGCCGAGCAGTTCGGCGACCCGACGATCGACGCCGTCGTCATGCCTTCCGGCTCGTGCGCCGGTTGTGTGCGCCACCAGCACGCGACCGTCGCCGACCGGTACGGCGGCCCCGCCCTGCGCGCCGGCGTGGCAGCGGTGAAGGACAAGACGTACGAGCTGTCCGAGTTCCTGGTCGACGTCGCCGGCACCGTGGACGTCGGGGCGTACTTCCCGCACCGCGTCACGTACCACCCCACCTGCCACTCGCTGCGCATGCTCCGGGTAGGCGACAAACCGCTGCGCCTGCTGCGGGCCGTCGAGGGCATCGACCTGGTCGAACTGCCCGAGGCGGACGCCTGCTGCGGTTTCGGCGGAACCTTCGCCGTCAAGAACGCCGCGACGTCCTCGGCCATGCTCGCCGACAAGCTCGACCACGTGGCGTCGACCGGCGCCGCCGTCTGCACCGCCGGCGACTCCTCGTGCCTGATGCACATCGGCGGCGGGCTGTCCCGCATCCGCTCCGGGACGCGGACGCTCCACCTCGCCCAGATCCTCGCCGCCACCCGCACCTCGCCGCACGTCCTGACGGAGGCCGCACGATGAGCAGCACGTTCCTCGGCATGCCCGCCGCCCCGCCCCGCTCCCCGTATGGCGAGGGCAACCTGCGAGGCGAGCGGGCGTTCCCGGAGGCGGCCGCGGCCGAGCTGGGCAACGGCCAGCTCCGCTCCAACCTCCACAAGGCGACGCACACCATTCGCGCCAAGCGCCTGGCCGTCACCGCGGAGGTGCCCGACTGGGAGGAACTGCGCTCGGCCGGCGCGGCGATCAAGGCCGACGTCATGAACCGGCTGCCCGAACTGCTGGAGCAGCTGGAGGCGAAGGTCACCGAGGCGGGCGGCACGGTGCACTGGGCCCGCGACGCGGCGGAGGCGAACGCGATCGTCACGCGGCTCGTCGCCGCCACCGGCAGCAGCGAGGTCATCAAGGTCAAGTCGATGGCCACCCAGGAGATCGGCCTCAACGAGCACCTGGAGAGCCACGGCGTCACCGCCCACGAGACCGACCTCGCCGAACTGATCGTGCAGCTCGCCCACGACCGCCCCTCGCACATCCTGGTGCCCGCGATCCACCGCAACCGTGAGGAGATCCGCCGGATCTTCCTCCAGGAGATCCCGGGCGTCGACCCCGACCTGAGCTCCGTGCCCGCGGAACTGGCCGCCGTCGCTCGTGCCTATCTGCGCGAGAAGTTCATGACCGTCCCGGTCGCCGTCTCCGGGGCCAACTTCGGCATCGCCGAGACCGGCACGCTCTCCGTCGTCGAGTCCGAGGGCAACGGCCGGATGTGTCTGACGCTGCCGCGCACACTGATCACCGTCATGGGCATCGAGAAGGTCCTGCCGCGCTACGCCGACCTCGAGGTCTTCTTCCAACTGCTGCCGCGCTCCTCCACCGGTGAGCGGATGAACCCCTACACCTCCCTGTGGACCGGCGTGACACCGGGCGACGGCCCGCAGGAGTTCCACCTCGTGCTGCTCGACAACGGACGCACAGCGGCGCTCGCCGACGCGGTCGGCCGAGAGGCCCTCCACTGCATCCGCTGCTCGGCCTGCCTCAACGTGTGCCCGGTGTACGAGCGGGTCGGCGGCCACGCGTACGGCTCGACGTACCCCGGCCCGATCGGCGCCGTGCTCACTCCCCAGCTCGCCGGCACGCACGCCGCGAAGAACGACCCCAACTCCTCGCTGCCCTACGCCTCGACCCTCTGCGGCGCCTGCTACGACGCCTGCCCCGTGAAGATCGACATCCCGTCGTTGCTGGTGGAACTGCGCCATCAGACCACCGAGCGGACCGGCCGGAGCGCCGAACAGCTCGCCATGAAGGCCGCGGCCGCCGTCATGGGCCGGCCGAAGCTGTACACGGCCGCGCAGAAGGCCGCCCGGCTCGGCCGGATCGCCGCCGGGCGGGACGGGGTGATCTCCCATCTGCCTCCGCCCCTGCGGGGCTGGAGCGAAAGCCGCGACACTCCCGCCCCGCCGCGTCGCACCTTCCGCGACTGGTACGCCTCGGAGGAAGGACGGCGCGCCCTCGCCGACGCCGCCCCGAGCCAAGGGCCCGACGACACCGCCGGCACCAACGGCACCGCCGACGCCAACGGCACCGATGACGCCAACGACACTGCCGACACCGCCGGCACCGCCGGCACCAGTGACATCCAGGAGGAGGCGCGATGACCGCACGTGAGACCGTCCTCGGCCGTGTACGGGACGCGCTGGTCCTCGCGCCGCGCCCGGCCGTCACCGTGGAACGCGCCTACCGGCGCGACCGCACGCTCCCCGACGACGAGCGCCTGGAGCTCTTCACGGACCGGCTCCTCGACTACAAGGCGCAGGTGCGAATCTGTACGGCGGGAGAGATTGCCGCGGCCCTCGCGGACGTCCTCGACGCCCTGGGGGCCCGTCGGATCGGGGTGCCCGCCGGCCTGGACCGCTCCTGGCTCGCCGCGTGGGGCGGCGCGGTGGAGGAGGACCACAGCGACGCGCCGGCCTCCGCGCTGGAGGCCCTCGACGCGGTGGTGACCGCCTCGGCGGCGAGCTGTGCGGAGACCGGCACGATCGTCCTCGACGGCTCCGCCGACCAGGGACGCCGTGCGCTGACCCTCGTCCCGGACGTCCATGTGTGCGTCGTTGACCTCTCCTCGGTCGTCACCGGCGTCCCGGAGCTGCTGGCCCGGCTCGTCCCCGAACGCCCGACGACCCTGATCAGCGGACCGTCCGCCACCTCGGACATCGAACTGGAGCGTGTGGAGGGCGTACACGGACCGCGCACTCTGGTGGTGATCGTCCGCACCGACGCCTGACACGCCTGACGCGTCCCTCCCGTGAGGCGTGGTGAAAAGGCTTGCCACGTCCGTCATGTTTACGTAAACATAGGTCTCCTGGCTGGGTCACCCGCCGATGCGCCGCCCCCTGCGCATTCCCTTCGGTACAGGAGCAGCACCACATGCCCGTTCTTCAGATCGACGACGGCGGATTCCGGCTCGACGGTGAACCCTTCCGGCTCCTGTCCGGCGGCCTGCACTACTTCCGGGTCCACCCCGAGCAGTGGGCGGACCGCCTGCGCAAGGCCCGTCTCATGGGTCTCAACACCGTCGAGACCTACGTCCCGTGGAACCTCCACCAACCCCGGTCGGACGACTTCCGTATGGACGGCGGGCTCGACCTGCCCCGGTTCCTCGAACTCGCCGCCGCTGAAGGGCTCCATGTCCTGCTCCGTCCCGGCCCCTACATATGCGCCGAATGGGAGGGTGGCGGCCTGCCGTCCTGGCTGCTGGCCGACCCCGACATCCGGCTCCGTAGCCGAGACCCCCGCTTCCTGGCCGCGGTGGACGCGTACTTCACCCGGCTCCTGACCCCGCTCCAGCCGTACCTGGCAACACGCGGCGGTCCGGTTCTCGCCGTGCAGGTGGAGAACGAGTACGGGGCCTACGGTGACGACACCGCCTACCTGGAGCACCTCGCCGATTCGCTGCGCCGCTGTGGTGTCGACGTCCCCCTGTTCACCTGCGACCAGCCCGCGGACCTGGAGCGCGGGGCGCTGCCGGGTGTTCTCGCGACGGCGAATTTCGGCAGCCGTTCCGCGCAGAACCTCGCCGCGCTGCGTGCCCACCAGCCGGCCGGCCCGCTGTTGTCCACGGAGTTCTGGATCGGCTGGTTCGACCGCTGGGGCGGCCACCACGTGGTCCGGGACCCGGACCGGGCCGCGGGGGAGCTGGACGAACTCCTGGCCACCGGCGCGTCGGTCAACCTCTACATGTTCCACGGCGGCACGAACTTCGGCTTCACCAACGGGGCCAACGACAAGCACACCTACCGGCCGACCGTCACCTCCTACGACTACGACGCGCCCCTCGACGAAGCGGGCGACCCCACCGAGAAGTTCCACGCCTTCCGCGAGGTCATCGCCAAGTACGCGCCGGTCCCCGACGAGCCGGCCCCCGCGCCTGCGGCCAAACTCGACCTGGGCGGCGTGGAGTTGGCCGAGAGCGCTGGCCTTCTGCGGAGCGCTCCGGCCCTCGGTGACAGCGTCGGGTCGCCGCATCCGCTGACGATGGAGCAGCTCGGTCAGGACTTCGGCTTCGTCCTGTACGAGACCTCCCTGCCGGCCGCCGGACCCGCTCTCCTCGAACTGGAGCTGGTCCGCGACCGCGCTCAGGTGTTCGTCGACGGCCTGCCCGTCGGCGTTCTGGAGCGGGAGAACCACGAACACGCCCTCGCCTTCACCGTGCCGCGCCCGGGCTCGGTCCTCAGCGTGCTGGTCGAGAACCAGGGGCGGGTCAATTACGGAACCGGGATCCACGACCGCAAGGGGCTGCCCGGCACGGTCCTGCTGGACGGCACGGAGCTCGTCGGCTGGACCAGCCGGCCGCTGCCGCTGTCCTGCCTCGACACGCTGGACTTCGCCCCCACCACCGCCACCCCGGTCGGTCCCGCCTTCCACCGCGGCACCTTCGAACTGGGCGAGACGGCGGACACCTTCCTCCACCTCGACGGCTGGACCAAGGGCAATGCGTGGATCAACGGCTTCGCGCTCGGCCGCTACTGGTCCCGCGGCCCGCAGCGGTCCCTCTACGTACCCGCACCGGTGCTGCGCCAGGGCACCAATGAGCTCGTCGTGCTCGAACTGCACGCCTCCCGCCACGCCCGTACCGTCGCGTTCCGGAACACGCCCGACCTCGGCCCCACCGAGGAGTGACGCTCGACCGGGCCAGGGCCAGGGCCAGGGCCAGGGCCGGGACCGGGGGAGGGGCGGAGGCGCGGAAACGGCCCAGAGGCACGGAAACGGTCCGGCACCGACTCAGGTCGGTGCCGGGCCTCCGTCCTCAGGACGGCGGCGGGGCCCTGCGCTCTCGGGCCGGTGCCGTGTCGTTCGGGCGTCAGCCCAGGCGCAGTTGCTGGTGGGTGGCGCCGTCACAGGTCTGCTGGATCACGGCCGCCCCGTCCGCGGCGGACGCGCCGCTCACGGCCAGACACTTCGCGCTGTGGCGGGCCATCAGGGTGACGTGGCCGTCGGCCGCGTTCAGCACCGACCACTCCTGGTTGGTGCCGCCGTTGCAGCCGTACTGGAAGATCTGCGCCCCGTCGGCCGACGAGGCGCCGCTGACGTCCAGGCACTTACCGCTGTGCCGGGCGACGACGTTCACATAGCCGCCGCCGGTGGAGCGCAGGGACCACTTCTGGTTGGTGCCGCCGTTGCAGCCGTACTGGAGCACGGCCGCCCCGTCGGAGGTGGCGGCGCCGCTGACGTCCAGGCACTTCCCGCTGTGGCGCGGGATCAGCGTCTTCCATGTGTCCGGCGCGGTACCGCGGAAGGTCCAGGACTGGTTGCTGCCCGTCGTGGGCTGGTAGACGCCGACGGGGGCTCCGTCGCTCGTGGAGGCGCCGGTGACGTCGAGGAGCTTGCCGGTGGCGTGGTTGATCAGCGTGCTGTGGCCGTTGCCGGTGGTCGAACGCATCCACTGCTGCTCGGCGGAGGATCCGGGTGCCGCGAGGGTGAGGGTTCCTCCGGAGGCGGAGAGTGCCTTGCCGGTCTTGACGTTGGTGACGCGGTAGACGGCGGTGTTGCCCCAGTCGGCGGAGGAGAGCTTGGTGAAGGTCCACTGCTGGGCGGTGTCGGCAGGGTCGGAGGTGCGCTGCACGGCCACGGTCCTGCCGTCGGCGGTCGCGGTCGCGAGCGCCATGCCGCTGTTGTCGTTGACCAGTTGGCGTGAGCCGCCGACGGGGGCCGTGGTGGCGGCCGTGTTCACCCCGGTGACGCCCGGCAGGACGAAGGTCGTGACGGAGCCGGCGCCGACGGTCACCTTCAGGGTCTTGCCTGCGGCGGTCACGTCGCTCCCGCGCTGGAAGTTCTTGGTGGCGTCGGTGGTGTAGCGCTCGACGGGGGCGGCGGTGACATTCTGGAACCCGTCCAGGTTCAGGGTGAGCTGCCGGTCCGTACCGGTGGAGTTGGTGTGGACGACGACGGCGCCCTGTCCCCCCGGGCGCAGGGCGGCCAGCGTGTGGGGGTCGTCGGTGTTGATGACACGGGCGCCCGGCCGGACGAAGCGGCTGTACTGGGCCATCGCCCAGTACTTCTTGTTCTTGCGGATCGGCTCGGTGGCCGCATCGGCCGGGGTGAAGTCGGTCTGGATGAGGCCCCAGTTGGAGTTCTCGCGCTCCGGGGTCATGTTCTCGTAGTCCTCGACGGCCTGCCACAGCACCCAGGCGCGGGGCTCCAGCTCCCTGATGTCGTCGTTGATGCGACGGGTCAGGTCGAGGGCGGGGCTCACGTCGGTGAAGGACTGCGGCACGCTGCCGCCGAGGTCCACCTCCGACATCCACAGCGGCGTGGCCTCGCCCTTGGCGATGTCCCGCACGCCGGTGCGGCCGTTCGTGCCGTACGTGTGGGTGTTGATCCGTCCGACGGCGTCGCGGACGGTGGGGGCGTACGACTCCCAATTGGTGCGGAAGATGCCCGGGTTGGTCTCGTCCATCGCGGCGATCGGGGTGGTCATGCCCTTGGCGTCGAGGTGGGAGCGGAGGGTGGAGATCATGCGGGCCTGCGAGGCCGGATCCCAGTGTGAGCCCTCCTGCCGACCGCCGGCGCGCCAGTAGTCGGTGTTGGGTTCGTTGACGGGGGAGAGGGAGTCGAACCGTACGCCGGTGGAGTCCTGGGCGCGACGGAGGGCTCCGGAGAGGTAGGCGGCGAACCGGTCGTACTGGTCGGAGCGGAGGTTGTCCTGCCCCGCGTTCGTGGCGCCGGAGACGAGCCCGCTGTTGGTCATGAAGTACGGGGCGGAGTTGGAGAAGGCTTCGAAGGTCTGTGCCCCGCGTGCCTTGGCCGCGGTGAGCCACCAGCGTTGGTTGGCGTCGGCGTTCGGGTTCCAGTGGGTGGGGTTCGCCGGGTCCCACCAGTCGGGGGACTCCGGCCCCGGACGGTTCCAGTAGCCGGGGACCGCCGCCCCGGCACGCATGTACGGTGCCGTCTCGGGGCTGTCGCCGCCGCCGATGTTGTACCGCGCGATGGTGAAGCCGAGCCCGTTCGCGCCGTAGAGGTCGTCCGCCAGCTTGTTGCGCTGGGCGTCGGGCCAGCCGCCGGTGACGTTCGCGAACCAGGCCAGGGCGGTGCCCCAGCCCTGGAACGGCGGCTGTTGATAGCTGGGGTCGAGGCGGACCGTCAGCGGTGTTGCGGCGGCCACGGCGGTGTCGGCGGTCTCGCCCGTCTCGGCTGCCGATGCTCCGGGTGTTGTGAGGCCGGTGGCGGCGAGGGCGACCGCGAGGCCCGTGGTCGCGAGGGCCGCGACCGGGCGGCCGAAGCCGGAGCGGCGGCGAGGCCGGGCGCGGGGCACCGATCGCTCGCGCGTCGGAAAGCGGGTGGGAAACACGTACGGCTCCTTGAGAGGTGGGGGGATCGGGGGGACGGGGGGACGGGGGGCGATGTGGGGGTGGGGGCGATGCGGGGTGTCAGGCGGCCGAGCGGCGCCACTTCTGGTTGTCGCCGCTGTTGCAGGTCCACTGCTCGAGTGCGGCCCCGTCGGCGGTCGACCGGTTCACCACGTCCAGGCACTTGCCGCTGTGGCGGGCGACGAGCTGGACGTGGCCGGCCACGTCCGTCGACCGGACCTGCCACTGCTGGGAGGAACGGCCGTCGCAGGCGTTCTGGACGGCGAGCGCGCCGTCCAGGGTCGAGGCGCCGTTCACGTCCAGGCACTTGCCGCTGTGCCGGGCCATGATCTGGACGTGGCCGGTACCGAGCTTCTTGAGCCAGAAGTGCTGGTTGACGCCTTGTCCGCAGCCCCACTGGACCAGCTGCGCGGCATCGGCCAGAGCGAAGGCCGCCACGTCGGCGCACTTGCCGCTGTTGCGGGCCGTCAGCGTCTCCCAGGGCACGTCCATGCCGGCAACGGTGCCGGTGGCGGTGTCGACCGTGATCCGGGGGGAGTACTCCATGGTCATGGTGGTGCTGGTGGGGAACTTCAGCGGCAGCCAGACGTACAGGGAGTCGTTGACCGTTCCGCCCATGGAGTTGCCCCAGCGGTCGCCCATGTAGAGGTAGCTGGTGCCGTCGGCGCCCTGGACCGGCAGGACGTAGGCGGTCTGGCTGCGGTAGGTGGTGGAGTCGCCGATGTTCTTCAGGCCGCTCCAGGTCCCCGTGATGCTGCCGGCCGTGGCGTACATCTGCTGGTTCGGGGCCCACCCGGTGGCGCCGGAGGTGAGCAGGAAGTAGACGCCGTCGCGCTTGAACAGGGCCGGTGCCTCACGGGACGAGCCCGCCCAGAGCATCTGGACCTGGGCGTCGACGGCGGTGTAGTCGGCGGTCAGCCGGTAGATGTGCAGGTCCCTGTTCTCGTTGGCGGCCGAGACCATGTAGCCCGTGCCGTCGGTGTCGACGAAGGTGGTGATGTCACGGGACATGTGCCCTTCCGGGCGGAAACTGCCGCGCCAGGTGTAGGCGCCGTCCACCGTGGCGGAGACGGCGACCGCGGCCCGTGCCTCGGAGTAGTCGGTGGCGCTTCCCTCCTTGTGCATCCACATGACGAACTGGCCGGTCGCGCTGTTGTACATGACCTTCGGCCGCTCGATGTTGGCGGTCGCCAGCTCCGGGTCGGCGGCCTGGGTCAGCACATGGTTGCGGAACTCCCACTTCTTGAGATCGGTGGAGCGGTACGCGGAGACGTACCGGAAGCTGTTGTCGGCGTTCCGGTTCTCGCCGAACCAGTAGTAGTACGGGCCCACCTTGACGACCCCGCCGCCGTGGGCGTGCACGGGGTTGCCGTTCGGGTCGGTGAACTGGGTGGCGTTGGTGAGGGTGACCGAGGCCGCCTGGGCGGTTCCGGCACCGCCCAGGAAGCTCAGGAGGAGGGCGGAAAGGACGGCGAAGAGCATCGCCGCGCGGGGGAGCGTGCGTTGCATGGTCCACCTCTTGCGTCTGTCGGACAGGACAAGGCGCTGCGGGGTCCTCGATGTTTGCGTAAACACCCCGCCGAGGAGTGAGTCTGGGAGGGTGTCCTGACCCTGTCAAGGCTCTGGACGAGAACGCCCCCGGTTTGACCGTCCGCCGTGTTTACGTCAACATGCGCGGAGGTGCGATGCGCCCACATGCGTACTTCCAGGGGCTGCGGACGGTTCGTGTCGAAAGGTCTTGCCCGGCCCGCGACACCCAGCGTGGCCTGCCCCGTAGCCCTCCGGCGAGCGAGGTTCCCCCACACAGGCGTTGCGGAAATGCCCAAGTGGCCCCGCTGAGAAGGCATTTCGGCGCCTGGCGGCCGCAGGCGCCGGCACCGCTCCCTTCGACGGACGGCCATACTTTCCGGACACTCCCCAGGGACGGACGAATGACGCAGGAGAAGAGGCCCAGGTCACCGCGTGCGCGTGCACCGAGACAGTGGCCCTCCATGGCGGAGGTCGCGGCGCTGGCCGGCGTGTCCTCGCAGACCGTCTCGCGCGTGGCCAACAACCGACAGAACGTCGACGCGGCCACCCGCGAGAAGGTCCTGGCCGCGATGAAGACCCTCGGCTACCGCCCCAACACCGCGGCTCGGGCCCTGGTCACCGGCAGATTCGGCGCGCTCGGCATCATCAGCTTCGACATGAGCGCCCACGGCAACGCGAGGACGCTCGGCGCCATCGCCGACGCCGCTCGCGAGGCCGACTTCTCCGTGAACTTCATGGGCGTGCGGGCTCAGACCGAGGCCGCCGTGCAACGGGCGTTCCAGCATCTGATGCTCCAGTCCGTCGACGGCATCGTGCTGGTCGAGTCGCAGATGCTGGACACTCCGTCCCTGCACCTGCCGCCCGCCATGCCGGTCGTCGTCGCAGACGGCGATGCCGGACACCGCTACCCGAACGTCGACTTCGACCAGGCCCTCGGCGCTCACAGCGCGGTCACACATCTCCTGGGCCTCGGCCACCGCACCGTCTGGCACGTGGCCGGCCCGCGTGACTCCTTCGCCGCGCGCAGGCGCGCCGAGTCCTGGGACGCCACGCTCCGCGCCGCGGGCGCCCTGACACCGCCCGCGCTGTACGGGGACTGGACCGCGGCCTCCGGATACCGGGCCGGCCGGGAGCTGGCCGAACGCTCCGAGGTCACGGCCGTCTTCGCCGCCAACGATCAGATGGCACTGGGACTCATGCGCGCGCTCCACGAGGCCGGGCGCGATGTGCCGGGGGACGTCAGTGTGATCGGCTTCGACGACACCGCGGAGGCGGCCTTCTTCCAGCCACCCCTGACCACCGTGCGGCAGGACTTCGACCTGGTGGGCCGGCACTGCGTCACCCTGCTGCTCGACCAGATCGACGGCCGGTCGGACGGCCCGCGCAGGAGGGCCGTCGAACCCGCCCTCGTGGTACGCGCGAGCACAGCGCCGCCCTCCCCGGCGCGCGGCACCTGACAGCGACCGACGCCCCCCGGGGCGTCACCGGCCTTCGTCGCGGCAATGGCACCGCCTGGCCGGGGCAGCGGCACCGGCGGCGAACGATGTTCGTGCGCGGCCTCCCGCCTACCCCACCTCCCCTCCTACCCCGCCTCCCCGTTCGCGCGCGGTGCCGTGCTGGCGCGTACGGCGAGGCGGGTCGGGACGAGCGTCGTGCCGCCCTCGACGGTCTCGCCGCGCAGCTCGCGCAGAACGGCGTCGACGCACAGTTCACCGACCCGGGCGAAGTCCTGGTGGACGGTGGTCAGGGGCGGGATGAACGAGCCGGCTTCGGGGATGTCGTCGAAACCGACGACGCTGACGTCCTCGGGCACACGCTTTCCGCGCTCGTGCAGCGCCCGCAGCACACCGAGGGCCATCTGGTCGTTCGCCACGAACACCGCTGTGCAGCCGGGCTCTTCCGCAAGACGGAGCCCCGCCTCGTAACCGGATTCCGGCGCCCAGTCGCCGCGCAGCACCGGCGGCACCTCGCACCCCTCCTCGACCAGGGTCGCCTCCCACGCCGCCTCGCGGCGGCCCGCCGCGAACGACTCCTCGGGCCCGGCGACGTGCCAGACCGTTCGATGGCCGAGCTCCAGCAGGTGCCGTACGGCCGTACGCGCGCCCTGCTGCTGGTCGGTGTCCACCACGTGGAAGCGGTCCCCGGCGTCGGAGTCCACGACGACCACCTTCACATGGGGTGGCAGCGTCAGTGACGCCGTGTCGAGCAGATGCACCTCCATGATCAGGACGACGGCGTCGACCGCGAGCTCGTCGAGCCGGGTGAAGGCGCCTCGGACGTTGTCCTGGGTCGGCGCGTCGAGAGGGATCAGGGTCACCGCGTACCCGGCGGCCGACGCGCACTTCGCGATGGCCTCCAGGGTCCGCACATTGCCGGTGCTGGAGAGGCTCATGGTGATGACGCCGATGGTGCGGAACTCCCCTCGTTTGAGGGCGCGGGCGGCGCTGTTGGGCCGGTAGCCGAGCTGACGCATGGCGTCCAGCACCTTCTGCCGCGTCTTCTCGATCACCGCCGGGTCCCCGTTGGACACCCGCGAGACCGTCTGCGAGGAGACGCCCGCGACGCGCGCCACATCCGCCATCGAGACCCTTGAGCGCCGCCCGTTCCCGGCCCGCCGGCCGTCGTCGACGCTCGCGACCTCACGGTCGGCCATCCCGTTCTCCGTCACCGAAATCCCCTCCATCGACCACCGCTTCGTGCTTGACGCCCCCCAGCGGGAGTGTCACCATCACGCTACCGATGATTACGTAAACATTTCTCGTCGGGCAGCCCCCCATCCGGCCCTTTCGGGTCACGAGGGCCCCTCCCCGCCTCGTAACAGACCGGTCGGTCACCGACACAAGGAACCAACGATGACGCTCCTGCCGACGTCGGCGAAGGCAGTATCTCCACCCCGCCCCCGAGCGCGCTTCCGTCGCCGCAAGCAGGCCCTCGTCGGCTGGGGCTTCGCCGGTCCGTTCGTCGCGGTCTTCGGGCTCGTCTTCCTGGCGCCGATCGGCTACGCGCTGTACCTCAGCCTCTTCCGGGACCGGCTCATCGGCGGGACCTCCTTCGTCGGCCTCGACAACTACGGGGAGGCGCTCACCGACCCGAAGTTCTGGGAGGGCCTGGCCCGGGTCGGACTGTTCCTCGCCGTCCAGGTGCCGATCATGCTGGGCATCGCGCTGCTCGTCGCGCTCGCCATCGACAGCGGGCGGCTCTACGGCAAGACCTTCTTCCGCGTCTCGATCTTCCTCCCGTACGCCGTCCCCGCCGTCGTCGCCAGTCTGATCTGGGGCTTCATCTACGGCACGCGCTTCGGCCTGGTGGGCAACATCAACGACACCTTCGGGGTCACCCTGCCCGACCCGCTCTCGCCCTCGCTGGTCCTCGCCTCCATCGGCAACATCGTGACCTGGGAGTTCGTCGGCTACAACATGCTGATCTTCTACTCCGCGCTGAAGGTCGTGCCCCGATCGCTCTACGAGGCGGCGGCGATCGACGGCGCCGGCGAGTGGCGGGTGGTGACCTCGGTCAAGCTTCCGGCCATCCGCGGCGCACTGGTCATCGCGACGATCTTCTCGATCATCGGCAGCTTCCAGCTCTTCAACGAGCCCAGCATCCTGCAGAAGCTCGCCCCGAACGCGATCACCAGCGACTTCACCCCCAACCTCTACACCTACTCGCTGTCCTTCTCGGGACAGCAGCACAACTACGCGGCGACCGTGGCGATCGTGATGGGCGTCGTGACCGCGGTCATCGCGTACACGGTCCAGCTGCGCGGCATGCGGAAGGGCTGAGCCATGACCACGAACCTCGCCGACATCGGGGCGAACGCCGGGGACCGTTCCGAACCGGCTCCCGCCACCACGCCCCGCGCCTCCCGCGCCGCCGGCCGGCCGGTCTCCCGCCGTCGTCGCCCCCACACCCCGCTCAACCCGCGCCCCAGTGTCCCGCTGACCCTCGTCACCGGCCTCGTCCTCCTCTACACCCTGCTCCCGCTGGCCTGGCTGGTCATCAACGCCACCAAGGACCAGAACGGCCTCCTCAACTCCTTCGGCCTGTGGTTCGGCGAGGACTTCGACCTCTGGGGCAACATCTCCCGCACGCTCACCTACGACGACGGCGTGTTCGTCCGCTGGCTGCTCAACACCCTGCTGTACGTCGCCGTCGGCGCGGGCGGTGCCACGGTCCTCGCCGTCCTCGGCGGTTACGCACTGGCCAAGTACGACTTCCCCGGCCGCCGGGCCGTGTTCGCGGTGGTCATCGGAGCCGTGGCCGTCCCGGGCACCGCTCTGGCCGTCCCCACGTTCCTGATGTTCAGCAACATGGGCCTGACCAACACCCCGTGGGCCGTGATCATCCCGTCCCTGATCTCGCCCTTCGGGCTCTATCTGATGTGGGTCTTCGCCGCCGAGGCCGTACCGACCGAGCTCCTCGAAGCGGCGCGCATCGACGGATCGGGGGAGCTGCGCACCTTCTTCCGCGTGGCGCTGCCGCTGCTGATGCCCGGGACCGTCACCGTGCTGCTCTTCTCCATGGTCGCGACCTGGAACAACTACTTCCTGCCGCTGATCATGATCAAGGACCCCGACTGGTACCCCCTCACCCTCGGCCTCAACGCCTGGAACGCGCAGGCACAGACCGCGGGCGGCGAGGCCGTCTTCGACCTGATCATCACCGGCTCCCTGCTGACGATCGTCCCGATCGTCGTCATCTTCCTCCTGCTCCAGCGGTACTGGCAGTCCGGCCTGGCCGCGGGCAGCGTCAAGGAGTGACCCCACGCCCGTCCCGATCCGTGTTCCCCCTCCGATGTCCCACCCGCACACCGAACCAGGAGCACCACCCATGAGAACGAACAGCACCCGCCGGCTTCTCGGTGCCGTCGCCACGGCCTGTGTGATGGCCCTCGGCGCGACCGCCTGCGGCTCCTCGGACCCGGCCGCCGACAGCGCCGGTCCCAAGGACGTCAAGTCCGCGCTGGAGAAGGGCGGCAAGGTGACGGTGTGGGCCTGGGAACCCACCTTGAAGAAGGCCGCGGCGGACTTCGAGAAGAAGTACCCCAAGGTCGACATCGAACTGGTCAACGCCGGGACGGGCGACAAGCAGTACACCGCCCTGCAGAACGCCATAGCGGCCGGCTCGGGCGCTCCCGACGTGGCGCAGGTCGAGTACTACGCCCTCGGCCAGTTCGCCATCGCCAAGTCCGTGGAGGACCTTTCCGGTTACGGCGCGGCCGCGTACGACAAGACGTTCACCAGCGGTCCGTGGAACGCGGTGAAGTACGACGAGTCCGTCTACGCCCTGCCGATGGACTCGGGGCCCATGGCCATGTTCTACAACAAGAAGGTCTTCGACAAGCACGGCATCAAGGTGCCGACCACCTGGGACGCCTACGTGGACGCCGCCCGCGCCCTCCACAAGGCCGACCCCAAGATCTTCATCACGAACGACACGGGTGACGCCGGCGCCACCACCAGCCTCATCTGGCAGGCGGGCGGCCGCCCCTACAAGACGTCCGGCACCGACGTCTCGATCGATTTCACGGACGCCGGCACCAAGACGTACACCGCCACCTGGCAGAAGCTGCTCGACGAGAAGCTGGTCGCGCCGATCAGCTCCTGGAGCGACGCCTGGTACAAGGGCCTGGCCGACGGCTCCATCGCCACGCTGGCCATCGGCGCCTGGATGCCGGCCAACTTCACCTCCGGTGTCGCCTCCGCCTCCGGTGACTGGCGCGTCGCCCCGCTGCCGCAGTGGAGCACGAGCGCCAACGCCAGCGCGGAGAACGGCGGCAGCTCCCTCGCCGTACCGAAGGCCGCCAAGAACAAGGAACTGGCCTACGCCTTCATCGAGTACGCGACCACGGGCGCCGGTGCCTCTGGCCGCGTCGCCGAGGGCGCTTTCCCCGCCACCAGGGCGGACCTGGAGTCGAAGAAGTTCCTCGAGGCCCCCTTCCCCTACTTCGGCGGCCAGAAGGCCAACCAGATCTTCGCCGAGTCGGCCGCCGACGTCGGCACCGGCTGGTCGTACCTGCCGTACCAGGTGTACGCGAACTCCGTCTTCAACGACACCGTGGGCAAGGCGTACGTCTCCTCGACGCCGCTGTCCAAGGGGCTGGAGGACTGGCAGCGGACCAGCGTCAAGTACGGCACCGACCAGGGCTTCTCCGTCAACAAGTAGGCGGCCCGCGGCCGGCACACGAGGACGGGGCTGTGCGGGACCTCCGGGCCCGATGCCGTCGAGGTCTCGTCCTCCATCGGTCCCATTCGGGACACCGCCGCGCCGGCTGCCGGAGCGGCGTCGGCTGTTCTCACGGGGTCCGGCTCTCCGACCAGCTCGGCCACGACCCGCTGGATCAGAAGCCGGCCTCGTCGGCGTTTGCGCGCCCGCGGGATCACCGAGCACGCCGTCGGAGGTCACGGCCGACAGCCCGCCCTCCCGGAGCCTGGGGAGGAGAGCGTGGAGGGGAGAGGCGTTTCCGGCCTGTGCCGCGTGCAGCCGTACGAGGTGAGGCGCGAGCGCCGGCATGACGGAGGTCTCGGTCCGGCCCGCATGCGCGTCGCCGCCCCGACGAGGGCCCCATCCAGTACGCCGCTGTCGCCCCCCCGAGGCCCGGACCGCCCGGAAGGCGCCGGCCCCCGGCGGCTCCGCCGCCGCCCACCGCACCTGGCGTGATCGGGGGAGCGGGGGATCGGTGATGACGGATCAACGGTGGTTGCTAGCCTTGCAGGGCCTCGTCCGAAAACCGCGGGAGTTCTTGTGAGTGATGGGCCTGCTCAGGACCTGATGGGCACGGTGCGTCGGATCGACTCGCTGTTGGACCGCATGGGATTGAACCGCGGGGACGTGCTGCGGGTGGAGGGCGAGGGTGGGCTGTCGTACGCCTCCGGGGTGGCCGTGAACGAGGTACGGGAACTGCTGCGTGGCGAGCGGTCCGCCGAGTCCGGCCCGGATGTGGACATGGTCGAGGCGCGCCACCGGCGCGTGGTCGAGCGGATCCTGTTCCTGCGCGCGACGCGGTTGCGCGCGGCCGCGGACGGCAGCAGGCGGGCCTACTCCCTGGCGGAGATCGCGGCCGGCGCGGGAACCAGTGCGCAGTGGCTCGACAAGATGATCAAGACAGGCAGGGCACCGAACCTCGACCACGCCGCCGGGATCGCGGCATTCTTCGGAGAGAAGATCGAGTTCCTGGTCGCCGAACCGGCCGAGGCGCTGGACCGGGTCCTGCAGCAGATCCACAAGGACCTGCTGGAGCGGACCGTGGAGCGCCAGGACCAGGACCTGCGGCGCCTGCGAACCGCGGGGCCCGCGAGCGAGGTGGATCCCGCCCTCGGCGTTGTCGCGTACGCTGCCCGGGCTCTGGCCGACGTACCGGACGACACCGCCCAGCCCCTGATCGCCCTGATCGAGTCCGTCGCTCGACGTTCCCGGGAGGAGCGTGCCCGGGAGGCCCGCGCGGCGCTCGAGAACGGCGTGGTGCACAATGACGTCGATTGACCGCAGCGGCGTGGAAACCATGTCTCACCAGCGGTAACGCGCAAGGAGCGATGCATGGGGGGCTGTGCATCCGGGACGAGGGACGGGTGGCACGGGCGTGGGGGTCTCGCGAGAGATGAGACGGTATCGCGACGCGCTGTTCATGGGTCTGCCGCAGCCGGTTCCCGAGCGACCGGTGGAGCTGCTGAAGGCGTTCTGCGTGTGTGCGGCACGGAGCAGCGGGCGCGAAGTGCGCCTGATGCTCGAAGAGTTCCCGCCGGACACGGTGACGGGCCTGTGGCTGGACATGGGCGACCACGACCTGATCGTCGTCGAGGCGAACACCTCTCCTCTGCACCAGGTCGTGATCCTGGGGCATGAGCTGTGGCACCTCAAGGAGGGGCACGTCGGCCATGGCAGCGCGGCCGGTGCGAGGGCCGCGGCCCGCATGCTGGGGGACCGCTGGAGCCTCTCCGACGCAGTCACCCACGTCGCCGCCCGTACGGAGCCGGACCTCGAAGAGGAGCGGCGTGCGGAAGAGTTCGGCCGGATGCTGGCCGACCGGGTGAGGCCGTACTTGGAGCGCAGACGTGGCACGACACCCTCCGGCGGAGTGCCCGGCCGCATCTGGGCGTCGCTCAGAGGATGACGGGCGAGAAGGCGTGAATCTCTACATCCCGGCCGCCGCGCTCGGCATCGTGCTGGTCGTCAAACTCCCCTCGTTGGTGAGGCGCTGGCACAGCCCCGTGGTCCGCAGCGTCAACGCCGTGATCTTCCTGCAGGCCGCGGCGTTCTTCTTCTCGGCGCCCCCGACCATCACGGTCGTCAACGAGATGACCGGCGTCAGCAACTTCTCCGCGGTACTGGTCTACTGCATTCTCTCCGCCTACGCGTGTGCCTCCCGGGTCCTCATGGAGAACTGGCGCGAGGACGTGGAGGTCCTGCCCCACACCCGCCGCCGGGTCAGGCGTTGGATATGGGGCCACGGTGTCGTGACCGTCCTGCTCATCGGCTGTTTCGTATGGGGCGAGGCGCCGGTCGAACGTCAGCGTGACTTCGAGACGTATTACGCCAACACCCCCTTCATGCGCGAGATGGTGCTGCTCTGCCTGTTCGCCGTCACCGCCGCTGCCGCCGCGGCGGCAGCCGCGTGCTGGAAATGGGCGCGAGACATCCGCAGGGAGCTCCCCGAGCGGAGGACGCCGGCCGGAGGCTTGCTGCGCATCGGGCTCACCGTCCTGGCCGTCGGCTTCCTGACCAACGTCACCTACGGTACGGCCAAGCTGGCCGCGGTCGTGGCCGCCTGGAGCGGCCGGGACTGGGAACCGCTCAACCGGGCGGCGATGTCCTTCGCCTGTCTCGGCACCCTCCTCGTCGCCGTCGGCTTCCTCATCCCCATCGTCGGACCCTGGATGACCCCACAGGTCTTCGGACCTCTGCGGACGCTGCGCTCCCTGGGTCCCCTGCGGCGAACGATCGGCGGCGTCGGCGGTCCCCGTGGCCGGATGCGGCTCTCCACTCCCTGGTACGCCGGCCCCGGCCGGCGCCTCACGGACCGGATGACCGACATCCACGACCGGATGCTGGAGCTGGGGGCGTACTGCTCGGAGGACGTACGGGCGGACGCCTACGCCCGGGCCCTGGAGGGCGGCAGGACGGAGGCCGAGAGTGTCGCCTTCGGCCTGGCCGCCATGTTCAGGGCTGCGGCGGACGCCCGCGCCCTGAAGATGCCCGCCGACAAGGAACAGGGCGTGGTGGCGGTTCGGGCGCTGCGGGCCGCCGAAGCCGAGTACCCCGACCTTCTGGTCGGCATCTCCCGGGCTCTTCCGGCCCTGGCCGTCATGCCGTACGGGGGTCCTGCCGGAGCGGCGGCTTCCCCGAGTCGGGACCGGTAATCCTCCGGGCAGTCGCCCGAGGTCCGGCGGCATCGCTGCCACCGGACCTCAGGGTGTTCCGACTCGGCACCGATCAGTGCGCGGTCAGCCGGTTGACGATCGCGCTGAAGCCGTCATATGCGGCGCTCGTGAGCTCCTTGGCGACGTGGGGGACGTCCTTCGCCAGCGTGGCGATCACCCTCCCCTTCCCGAAGGTGATGAGGCTGAGCCCTGCGACGCCGAGGGAGCTGTAGAACTCCTCGCTGCCGAATCCGTAGCCCATCCCGGTGTAGAACGCGGTCGCGAAGTCGAAGACGACGGCGGTCACACTCAGGACGAGTGCCACCGTCTCAAGAGCCATGGTGACGGGAAGACCGACTCCGGTGAAGCCGACGGCCACACCGCCGAGACCGGCCACGATGCTGCCCACGCCGGCGTAGAAGGCCACTTCATGGCTGCGGTGGGCAGCAGCCTTCCACTCCGACTTGGGTACACCCCACCTGACCTCGTCGTGCTCGGAGGCGTCGGCCAGGTTCGTCCTGGCGGCCTCGGCCGCCGCCATCGCTTCCGCGGCCAGCTGGGCCTCTGCCCTGTCCTGCGCCTCCCGCTTCTGCACCGCCTCCAGACGAGCCTCACCGGCCGCGGCGGCCGCCTCTGCCGAGTTCTTGCCCGCCAGGATCGCGGAGGCACGGGCCTGAGTCGCCCACGCCTTCGCGTTGGCCGCGAAGGTGATCGCGGTGCGAGCGGACTTGATGGCCTGGTTGGCGGAGAAGTTCGCCGAGCGGGCGGCGACGCGGGCGGCGACCGCTGCCTGCTTCGCCTGGTCGGCCGAGGCCTGCGCCTGGCGGGCGGACGCTTCGGCCTGGTCCGCGTATGCGTTCGCCCGCTCAGCGGAGGTGGCGGCTCGAGTGGCCGCCTGCTGCGCCTTCCCTGCCCACAACACCGCTTCCTCGCCGGCCTTGCGAGCCGTGGCCGCTGCCTCCTGGGCGCGGGCGGCATCCTCCTGCGCCTTGTCGGCGATCCTCGCGGCGGCGGCGATGGCACCCTGCATCGCCGCGACGTGGGTGGCGAAGTCGTGGTCCAGCTGCGCGGTCTCGTACTGGGCGGAGGCGATGAACTTCCGGCGCATCCAAGCGGGACCCTCGAGAGCCGCCTGGGCATGGGCCTTGGTGTACGGACCCGCGGTCTGGAGGAGGGCCGCGGTGGCCACCGCGTCGTCCTCCCGCTGGGCCTTCTCGAACGTGACGGCGAGGAACTGGTGCAGCGCCTCGGGCGTTCCCGCGTCCAGCGCGGCGTTGGCCGCCTCGGTCACCGCGCGGCCGGGCTGCTGGGCCAGCAGGCGCGCGACGATGACGCGGTTGTCCGCCCCCGCCGCCTGGATGGCACCGGTGCGCAGGAACGTCGCGGCAGCGTCGGGATCGCTGCTGTTCAGCGCCGAGGTCGCGGCGAAGGCGACCTTCGAGGGGGAGATCCGGGCGAGGTGGACGGTGGTCTCCCGGTCGTCCTGCCGTTGTGCGATCTGCCGGTCGCTGTCGACCCAGGCGTGGACGTCCGCGTCCGTACCGGCCAGGGCGAACTGGGCGGCCTCCCGGGACCAGACGCCGTGGGAGTCCATGACGGCGAGGGCCGCCTTGCGGCCCAAGTCGGCGGCCGCTGCCAGGTTTCCGGCCCGCAGCGCCGATTCCGCCTGCGCGATGAGGTTCTTCGTCGCTTGGGAAGTCTGCTCGGCCTGGGCTCGCTTCGCCTCGGTCTCCGCCTTCCAGCGGACCTCGGCCTGGGCGAAGAGGCGCATTTCCTCGATGGCCCGCTGCACCTCGTGGTCCAGCCGCTGCTGTTCGGCCTCGCGCGCGTCCTTCTCCACCTTGATCGCCTCGACGACCGCTGCCGTGGCCTTGTCGGCGGCCAAGGTGGCCTCGTTGGCGAACTCGGTGGACTTGTTCGCGTAGTCCACCGCCTGACCGGCGTACGTGACGGCCCAGTCGCAGGCCTCCGCGGCCTTGATCGCATGGGCGGCCGCACTGTAGGCGGCGTTCCGGGCGTTACGCGCGGCGGTCGCGGCCGCGCTCGCGAGAGCCTGCGCCGTCCCGGCGGCGTTGGTGGCGATCCGGGCGTTCGTGGTGGCGATCTGTGCCTGACGCGTGGCTTCCGCGGCCTCCGACTGGGCCACACCGGCCGACCGCTCCGCGGACCTCTGGGCTGCCTCCGCCGTGGCGGCGGCCTGGCGTGCCGCGCCCGCGGCGTTGGCACCGATGTCGGCGCACTGCTGCGCGGCGTTGGCGGCCTGCTCGGCCTGATCCGCCGTGGCCCGGGCCTTGGCGGCGACGTTCCGGGCGAAGACGGCGGCATCCTTGGCCTTGCCGGACAGAGCGGCGTCCTTGGAGGCGGCGATGGCCGCCCTGTACGCCGTTGACGCGGCGGTGCCCGCGGCGGCTGCCGCCTGGCTCGCGGCCATGGCGGCGTTCGCGGCCCGACGGGAAGCCTGAATGGCGGCATGGGCGGCGTTGGTGGCCATCCGCGCCGCGTCGGACGCTCCCCTCGCGGCCTCGGCCGCCTTGCGGGCCGCCTGGGCGGCCTTCACGACGTCGTTCTCCGCCAGGCGGGCCTCGGCCTCCGCCGTCTCCGCGGCTTGCTTGGCCTTGGCCGCGGCTTCCACGGCCCGGGCGGAGGCCTCTTCGGCCTGCTTCGTCTTGGATTCGGCTGTCCTGCCCTCGCGTTGGGCGACGGCGAGGAGCTCCTCGATCTTGGACCGCTCCTGGTCGCGGGCGCGGGCGATGTGCTGGCCGGTGTCGAGGAACCACTCGACATCGGCTTCCGTACCCGACAGCGCCCTGTTGGCGTACTTCTGCACCTCCGGGCCCGCCAGCATCAAGAGCTTGGAGGCCTCGACGCGCGAGTCCTCCAACCTGGCCGTGAACTGGTCCGTGGTGAGGAACTTCTCGAGCGCGGCAGGGGAGCCGTCGGTGAGGGCGGCGTTGCCCGCCTTGGTCACGGCCTTCCCACTGGTGGACATCACCGTGACGGTGGCCACTCGCAGGTCCTCCACGTGGGCGGTCTTGAAGCCGCCCGCGAGGAACGCGGCGATGGCGGAGTCCCCACCGTTGAGCGCGGCGGTCGCCTCACGACGGGTCCCCTTGCCGGCCACCGCGAGGCTGCTCAGGAGCGCGGCGCGGTTGTCCACCGCGGTCTCCGACGCGAGTTTGACGGCCAGGAAGTTCTGCACGTCGGCGTCCGACCCGGTCAGGGCGGCAGCGGCGGCGGCACGAACTGCCTTTCCGCCCAGCACCCATGCCTTGACGACCTTGGCGCGGTCGGTGTCCGGCAGCAGGAACGGGTCGTCCTGCGGAGGCGCTGTCTCGGCCCAGGCTGCCGTGGGATTGAGGACGAGGCTGGAGGTGGTGACGACGGCAGCAGTGGCCGCGATGGCGCCGAGAATGCGCCGCCTACTCCAATAAATGGTGTCCAAAACGGTCCTTCGCTATCGGCGCATGGCACGCTGCAAAAGAGTGCGGCGGGTCCAGGGCGGCAAGGTGTGAGTCGCGTTTCAATCGTCGGACCTTGGAACGCATTGCGAGGTCCGAGAGGCGCGCAGCCTGACCCTACCCGGGACACGCGGCGTTGGCTAGACAGTAGTTGATGGTCAATCAACGGTCGTTTATTCAACCTCATTCAGTGGGGCTCGACCGGCTGTCGACCGGTCACTCAAATCGGGCGCAAACGGCCCCGAGTGACACGTACTCCCAGGTCAGCTCCTACACTCCATGTGAGCCACGTCACCTACCCAGGGCCTCGCCGAAGCCCATCCGCTGCGCTTGATCCCACTCGTACGGCGCTTGGTGCACGGGCGTCCTCGCGTCTCCGACAATGCGGCGGAATTGATTGACAGGCTGTCACGTGCGTTTTGTTGGACTTGATTTCCGCTCCAGGTGTGCGGTTAAGATCCCGGAGGAAGTTGGGGGCTTCCAAGGAGAGACCACCCGTCTTTGACGCATCTCTTGTTGGTTGGACATGAGCCTTCGCATCCGTATGGCATCTTCCGGGCAGTGACCGGAACTGAGGACTGGGGTAGGGATGAAGGCACGTAAGACACTCGTCCGCACGGTGGCCGCGGCCACGGCGGCCGGCGCCCTCGCATGGATGGCGATCACGGGCGCCGGCGGTGCCACCGCAGGCGGGACGAACGCGGACACCACCGCGATGAAGGCCATCGCAGATGAAGGCCCGGGCTACGCCATCGAGGACTTCGGCTACCCGAACGCCGACAAGATCCTTGCCGAGCAGAACATCACCCTCAAGCGAGGCGATGGCCACATCCTCCTCGCCGACTGCGCGAGCGCGACCGACCTCCTGGAGGTCTGGTCCCGCGCCAAGGAGAAGATCTGCTTCAAGGTCACCGGCACCACCGGCTACCTGACGCTGGAGATCCCCTCGGTCTTCGCCGTCAAGGGCAACGACTACTCCGCCCAGGTCGACATGAAGGTCGGCGCGGAGGAGAAGACGTGGGACGTGAACAAGAACTCCTGGACCGCGGTGGGCGAGAGCGCCGACGAGCAGGGCCGCGAGTTCATGCTCATGGAGATCCGCACCTCCAAGTAACGCCTCCACGGCACCCGTTCGCTTCCCAGGCACCTGTTCACCGAAGGAAAAACCATGCTCGCACCCCGTCTGCGCCCGGCGCGGACAACCGATCTGCTCGTCGCCGCCACCACGGTCGCCGCAGGCCTGATCTCGGCCGCCCCCGCCCTGGCGGTATCCGGTCCCGAGGCTCCGGCCGACCAGTACAAATCCGTCGTCAAGCTCAACATCGGCGACGAGGCCAACTCCCGTGCGTGCACGGCGACCCTGGTCGACGCGAACTGGATCATCACGGCCGCCAGCTGCTTCGCCGCCACCCCCGGTACCTCGGTCCCGGCCGGCAAGCCGGAGCTGAAGTCCATCGCCACGCTGTCCGACGGCAAGGCCGTCGAGGTCGTCGACCTCGTGCCCCGTACCGACCGCGACCTGGTCCTGGCCCGCCTGGCCACCGGCGCCACCGGTCTCCCGTGGACCAGGTTCGCCCCCGCGGTTCCCGCGGCCGGCACCGACCTCACCGCCGCCGGGTTCGGACGCACGAAGACCGAGTGGGTCCCCGACAAGCTCCACACGGGCACCTTCACCACCAACGCGTCCGACACCGGCACCGTCACCATCACCGGTAAGGGCACCGACGCCATCTGCAAGGGCGACACCGGCGGTCCGCTCCTCAACGCGGCCGGCCAGCTCGTCGGCGTCAACAGCCGCTCCTGGCAGGGTGGTTGCCTCGGCACTGCGGCCACCGAGACCCGCACCGGGGCCATCGCCGCACGGGCCGACAACCTGAGCGCGTGGTCCGCGGAGGTCCGCTCGCTGACCGCCGGCTGGAAGACCGAGGCCGTCGTCCAGGCGGGCACCTCCCTCTACCAGGGCATCCGCATGGATGACGGCGCCTGGACCGGCTTCACCGACGTCCAGACCAAGGCCGGCAACATCGGCGGCATCCGCACGGCCACCGTCGCCGGGATCAACGGCGACACCCACGTGGTGGCGCTCGGCACCAACGGCCGGATCTACCACACCATCCGCAAGGCGGACGGCACGTGGGGCACCTTCGGGGACGTCTTCGGCGAGGCCGGCGCGCTCACCAACGTCACCCAGGTCTCCGCCGTGTCCACCGGCACCGAGATCCAGGTGGTCGCGGTCTCCAACGGCAAGGTCTTCCACACCGTGCGCCGCGCGAACGGCACCTGGGCCCCCTTCGGTGACGTCGCCTCCGTGAGCAGCCCCATCAGCGGCGTGACCTCGATCGCCACCGCCAACACCGGCGGCGAGCTCCAGGTCATCGCCGTCACCGGCGGCAAGGCCTACCACACCCTGCGCGCCACCGCCGGCCACTGGACCGTCTGGGGCGACGTCGCCCAGGCCGCCGGCGCCACCGGCCCGATCACGTCCGTGGCCATGGCCGGCATGAGCAGCAACGCCCACGTCATCCTCGCCACCGACAACGGCACCCGCCAGTACCACACCGTCCGCCTCGGCAGCGGCTCCTGGAGCCCGGTCAAGGACCTGACCGCGCACCTCGGCAACATCACCGTCAAGTCGGTGGGCGCGGCCGGTGTCGACCGCGACGTCGACATCGCCTTCACCACCAGCGACAACCGCGTCGTGTTCACCAGCCGCAACACCGCTGGCGCCATCTTCACCAACCCGGTCACCGTGCCCACGATCCAGGGCATCGCGGCCACCCCGCTCGGCTCCATCGCCCTCGCCGGCACACTCTGATCCCGACCCGGCTCTTCACGCCCGCCCACCCGCCCCCGTCCACCGCGGGGGGTGGTGGGCGGGCACAGCCATGGCTGACCCCGCCCCCTACGGGGGTGGTGGGCGGGCACAGCCATGACCGGACTGTCCGGCTGTGAACAGCCCGCCGTGTGACGGAGTGCCCGGGCGGGCCACAGCCGGACAGTCGGGGCACGCGCCGTTGGATCATCCCGCGTGTGATCACGAGCATCGCGTCGTCGGGCAGCAGCGACCTGTTCCGGCCTGACACTCGCCGAGGACGACGCCGTGGGCGGCGCGACATCGCGAGGGACGTGCCTGTCGGAGGCGGGAGAACGCGGACCGGGGGGCGACTCGTTCGGCGCAGCACATTTTGCGGGCGGCGCTTGCCCTTGGGGACATTGGAAGGCGAGGACAGCCGCAGTCGATGTCCAAGAGCCGGGTCTTCCGGCGTGCGGACCTGTGGCAGGCCGATGAGGGAGGGCGACGTGCCCGAGCGCCTTGAGGAGTGGACTGCCACCGCAGCGTGGGCCGACTTCTGTGCCGTTGCCCCCAGTCCTGAACTCCGTCGGCGGATCCAGGACGAGATGGCATCGCTCCAGTTGCCGCACGCAGGGCTTGCCGAGCTCGCCAGGTTGGGGCGATCGCCTCGCTGGCCGGGATTCGACGACGGTCTGATCTATCCGCCGGGGGAGTTCGCCCCGGGCACTCCGTCCGCCACGATCCGCTCCGCCGCCGCCGAACGAGCCCCCCTGCAAGGCAAGCTGAAGATCGCCGTCATCATGGTGGACTTCTCCGACCGGGCGATGGGTGTCGGTGTCGAGCATGTCCGGGACCTGTTCTTCTCGGAGGGCAAGCTTCCCAACGGAAGCGTCCGTGAGTACTTCCGCGAGGTGAGCGGGGGCAAGGTCGAGCTGGAGGGCACGGTGGTTCCGACCGTCCGCCTCCCCAAGGAGCTGACCTGGTACGCCCATCACAACTTCGGCGTCGGCCGCGGTGGCCAAGGCCCCGCGCGGGCTCCCCAGATGGCCGACGACGCCGTGGTGAAGGCCAACCCGGTCCTGGATTTCAAACCCTTCGACAACGACGGCAACGGGTACATCGAGGCCATCGTCGTCGTGCACGCGGGGCCGGGAGCCGAAAGCACCGGAAACCCGCAGGACATCTGGTCGCACAAAGGAGTACTGCCGGCGGCCAGGCCCGTCGACCGCGTCAAGGCCTACGGCTATATGGCGGTCGGCGAGGACGCCACGATCGGCGTCTGCGCCCATGAGCTCGGGCATCTGCTGTTCGGTCTGCCCGATCTCTACGACCCGGACGACAGTTCCATGGGCATCGGCAACTGGTGCCTCATGGGCACCGGCTCCTGGACGGGCGACGGCGGGGAAGTGCCCGTGCATCCGTCCGCCTGGTGCAAGCTCAACCAGGGCTGGGTGACCCCTTCCGTGGTCAGCTCGTCGGGTGAGGTGTCCTTCACCGACGTGAAGACCTCCCGCGTGGTGCACCGGCTGTGGACCAACGGGGCCAGCGGCCAGGAGTACTTCCTGATCGAGAACCGCCAACGGGTCGCATACGACGCGGGCCTGCCGGGTCATGGGCTGCTCATCTGGCACATCGACGAGAGCCGGCCGGACAACTCGGACGAGAACCACCTCAAGGTGCGGCTCGTACAGGCGGACAACAAGCGTGATCTCGAACTGAGGCAGAACACAGGCGACCAGGGGGACCCCTATCCCGGCTCCACCGAGAACGTCGCCTTCTCCGCCACCAGCAAGCCCACCTCCCACTCCCACGCGGGTGGGTCCACGCTCGTCGCTGTCACGGGGATCTCGGGATCCGGGCCGACGATGAAGGCCAAGGTCAGCGTCAGCGGTGGGAAGGACCAGACCAAGGACAGCAAGGACAGCAAGGACAGGAAGGACAACACCAAGGACGGCCACAAGGACGGGGGGGAGGGCGGCGGCGGGGGTGGTGGGGGTGGCGGCGGCAAGACCAAGGACCATCCGTTCGCCCCAGGCAGAAAGGGAGGCACGGAACTCGAAGTGGCCCCCTACTGCGCGGGTGAGCCAGGCGCTCTCAGCACCCTGATCCTCGAACTGCAGGCCCGGGTGACCGCACTTGAGCAGACGGTCGCCGGGACCGTCGACGAGGACGAGGGCGAGCCCTTCATCGGTGCTGCTCTCCGTCCCGATCTCACCGCGGGGCCGCAGTACGACCGCGACGACGACAGCCTGCGGCGTTCTGCCGAGGCGGGCGACCCACTGGCCAAGCGGGCGTTCGACAGCAGGCCGGGACAATGATCCGCCCCGTCGTCGTCCTCGCGGACCAGCACGACACCGGAGCCACGGCCGTGGTCTCGGCCCTGACCGGACATGGCGGACCCGACCGGGTGACCGTCGTACGCCCCCATGAACTCGCCCGTGCCCGGTGGCAGCACCGCGTGGACGCGAAGGGCGCGACGACCACGCGGATCGTCCTACCCGACGGAGGGGTGCTCGACGACCGGAACATCGGTGCCGTACTGCACCGGATGCCCTATGTGCCGCCCATGGGATTCCTGGCCGCCCAGGTCAAGGACCGCCATTACGCGACGGCGGAACTGCACGCACTCGTCGCCAGCTGGCTGCACGGCATCGCCTCCCGCGTCGTCGGTCCTGTCATGACCTGCCCCGCCCCCGCCGCACAGATGTCCGAGTCGATCGTGCACTTCCACGCCTGGCAGTGCGGACTGCCCGTTGTCCGTCGCTCCAGCGCCACGCGGGCCGGACTCCTCGATCCGACCGTCACCGGCGAGAGGCTCGTCGCCCTGATCGACTGGCCCGGCGGGAGCTCCGCCCGGGTCCCCCTCATGAAGCTGCCCGAAGAGCCGAGGTCGGAAGCGCGGCGGCTGCTGATCGCGGGCGACCGGGTCATCGGCGCGGGGGCCGAGGAATACGGGGACGCCTGCCGCCGACTCGCCGCGCGCCTCGGGACGACGCTGGCGGAGGCGCACATGGTAACGGTGGGAGACCGGCCGGCTCTCGCCCGGGTCGACCTCTACCCACGCCTGGACATGCCGAGCCACGCCGACGCCGCGGCCGATCTGCTGCTGACCGTCGAAGCGCGGTCCCGGGCGGTGAGCATTCGGTGATCGTCTTCTACGGCTGGCAGAACGAAACCCCCCTGGCACAGGCGATCCAGGCCGCGCGGCAGGCGGGCGCCGACCACCACGTCGTGGACCAGGCCCAATTGCATCGGTACGACCTGATGACACGGTTGCCCGAGAGCGACGGTTGGCTGGCCGCCGACGGTGTACGGATCGCTCTGGACGAGATCACGGCCGTCTACGCGCGCCCCCTCCACCCGCCGGCGCACGCCAAGGACCCCGCGGAACGCGCCCGCGTCGCCGCCCTCCACCAGGAGTTCGTCGACTGGCTCGACCGCGCACAGGCGCTCGTGCTCAATCGCCCACAGGCCATGGCGTCCAATGCCTCCAAGCCCTACCAGTCACAGTTCATCGCCGCCGCCGGATTCCTCGTACCGGAGACCCTGGTGACCAACGACCCGGACGACGTGCGGGAGTTCCAGGCATGCCACGGCCGCGTCGTCTACAAGTCGCTGAGCGGTGTGCGCTCCATCGTCCGCGAACTCGGCCCGGCCGACATGGACCGGCTGGATCGGGTGCGCCGGCTGCCCACCCAGTTCCAGGAGTACGTCCCCGGCACCGATGTGCGGGTCCACGTCGTGGGAGAGCGTACGTTCGCCGCGGAGGTCGACTGCGCGGCGACCGACTACCGGTACGCGGCCCAGGACGGACTGGAAGCCGTCCTGAGGCCGCGTGAACTGCCCGCCGACGTGGCCGCCCGCTGCGTCCGGCTGGCCGGGGACCTCGGCCTTCCCTTCGCCGGGCTCGACCTCAGAGTGCGGCCGGACGGGGGGTGGGTCTGCTTCGAGGCGAACCCGATGCCCGCGTACAGCTACTTCCAGGACGCTGCGGGCCTGCCCATCTCCACGGCACTCGTCGATCTGCTGGCCGGGGCGGCGCGTCACCCGTGCTTGACCGTGAACCAGAGCTCGAACGTGCCGCCGTTGCGGTCGTCCCCGCTGGGCATCCGCAGATTCGAACGACGAGTCTCGGGATCGAGGAACACGTCTCCGTCGAGGTAGCGGTCGCGATGACTGGACATGATCGTGTTGCCCTTGACGACCAGACGGCACCACAACACGGGATCCAGCTGCAGATTCACGAGTCGCGTCTGTACTCGCCGGACCAACGTGGCGGCGGAGTCCGTGGGTGTCCACACGAGCGTGTACACATCCTCATCGCTGCCGCCTGCCTCGATCTTGTACGTGACGTCCCCGTCCAGGGTGATCGCCTGGTAACCGGCGATTCCGCGGGTCTCCCATTGCTGCATGTCGCTGCTGGTGAGGGGATAGGGCAGGTCGAGGACGACGAAACAGTTGAGCCGGGTCACGGTCGCCGGATCCAGTGCCTCGGACACCGTGACCACGATGCCCGCCTCGAGGTTGCTCGCCATGATGCCGAAGGCCGGCATCGGGAGCGTGGGATCCGGTTCGATGGGCTGCCGGCCGGGTCCGACATCCGTGATCTGGACGCCCTCCTGCTTGGGCAAGCCGCCGGAGGGCCTGACGCACAGTTTGTCGATCGCGTCCTGCACCGTCGTCACGTCCAGCAGATCCGGGCAGGTGTTGTTTCCGTCGTACGCCGTGCGGTGTGCGGTCAGGAGCGAGGCGGTGAAGTCCACGGGCAGCCCCGTGGGATTGCCGGCGCGATCCAGTAGTTCGGCTCGGGCGATCTGGACGTCCGTCCCGGAGTCCACGCTCCAGTCGACGCTCGCGAGGCCTTGGTCGTTGGTCGTGACGACGGGCGGTGTCCCGACGGAAAGTGTGCCGCCGCCGCGGGTCACCGTGAATCGGACCTTGGCTCCCTTGACCGGGATCCCGCCGTTGGAGACGCCCACCACGAGAGGTGCGGGGACGATCACGAGCGCCGCACCGGCTTGAACCGTCTGGCCGTCGCCGCTGACCGCGCGCAGTGTCATCAACTGGGTGAGGTCGGGGAAAAGTTCACGGCAGTCGTGGACGTCGCTCCAGACGGCGCCGTCGTAGCTCACCGTGGCGAGCTTCGCGAAGCGGTGCCGGATTCCCTTGGGGGGCTGTTGCCGCGGCTTGCCGTCGGCGGTTCGCGGCCAGATCACGTCGCCGAGCCGGGTGCGCGCGGGGACGAGCCAGTAGTCGCCCGTACGGTAGGTGACGCCCTGCGCGAATCGGATCCGGATGCCCGACTCCAGCAGACTCCACTCGTCGGCCCCGGTGGCGACCGGCACCGTGCCCTGCGAGTCCCAGCGGCGGACGCGGGGCCCGGCCGGATAGGACTCGTGCTTCAGGTCGTCCGGAAGGGTCGCGGGGAGGCCGTCGATCTTGAGGCGGTTCCCGCGCACATCGGCCAGCCTCACCAGCTTGCCCGGCCGGCCCAGCAGTTCGCGTGTGTCATCCGTCAGTTCGACGGTCATGCCCGTGGTGAAGCCGACGACACCGTCCCTCCCGGGGTCGGCCACGGTGATGAACCCCTCGGAGTCGGGGCCCGACACCCACGATGCCGCCGTGGCGGCGTTGTCCCGGGCCCACACGGCCGTCGCCGTAGCCGCGGGACCGCCCTGATGGATCTCGACGCGGTAGTGCTGGTTCTCCGGCCCGCGGAAGCCGCCGGTGGCCGGCACGTAACACGGTCCGCTGCCCTCGTCGGGGTCGTCCGTCCGCACTTCGAGGAGACCGGTGGACGCGGCGGTGAGGGCCTTCCAGCCCGCCGTCTCCAGGTCGCAGCCCGCCCCGGTACCGCCGACGTCGCCGAGGCGCAGCAGCCCCACCTGCCAGACCGTCTTGAGACGTGTGGTGGTGTCGGCTCCGCCGAGGGCGACCTCCCGGATGTGGTTCTCCTCCAGGGCGGTGCGGTGCAGGTCCCAGGCGTGCACGAAGGCCAGGTAGCGGCCGGCCGTGGCCGGACCGTCCTTCAGCGACCCGTCGTCGTTGTGCACGACGCCTTTGGCCGGCAGGTCCGGCTGCTTCCAGACGGACGTCCCCGAGGGGAGCCCCTCGTTCTCGAGGAGGTAACCGTCGACGTAGTAGTGCCCGTTCGAAAGCAGCAGGTCCTTCCCGTCGCTGCTGATCGTCAGGCCGAAGGCGGCCGCCGACGCCGGGCCGCCGGCCGGGCCGAGCAGGTCGGCACCGGTCGATGAACGCAGATGGTCGACAATGTCCTGCTGCTCGTTCCAGTCCGCGTCCAGATCCACGCGCCCCTGCTGCCGGAGGACTTGACGGAAGTGGCGCGTGGGGTCGAAGGACGAACGGCTGATGTCGGCTTTCACTGCTGACTCCTCGGGATGACGGGTAGCGGCGCCGCTACGAGACCGAACGGCAGGTATTCGTCGAGCGCGTTGACCAGGTTCGCCAGCCGCTGAGACCGTTGCGCGGATCCGAAGGCCCCGATCTCCAGTCCGTGTTCGGCACCTGACACCAGCTCCGGCGGACTGTCGAAGGCGAGGACGGCGTAACCGAAGTGGCCGAAGTCCGTGGACACGAAACGCGGTGCGAGTCGGGTCCGCACCTCGGGAGCGAGACTGAGGGGTACGTCCTCGACGGCGGCTTCCGGCTGGCAGCGGTAGCGGCGCGGGGTCTTGGAGCCCGGCGGAACGTAGCAGAAGCGTACACATCCCGATTGGTGGCGCTCGACCTGGACCGGAGCGGTGAACAGGGTGCCGTCGGCCGACAGTTCGCGGACGACCGTCTCGCCGAGAACCGTGCTGCCCGCGAGGGCGGCATCGGCTGCCACCGCGTCGATGGCGCGGGCGCCGCCGTGCGCCTGGACCACGGAGCCCTCGATCCGCAATCGGCGCACCGTGGCGGGCAGGGTGACGGGCCCCACGAGGGAGCGGTGGATCTCCACGGCGAGTTCGGCATCGCCGCCCGTGATGCGGATCCCGCCCCGTGCGGGCACGATGCCGCAGTTGTGCACGGCGATCCGGCCGAGCCGCGCGGTGCCGTTGTCCAGGAGTTTCAGCCCGCCGTCGATCAGGAGCCCGTCGAATGCCAGCTCGCCGGGCTCGCGATCAGCGGCGGCCGTCCCGGACACCTCGATGTCGCCCACCAGGCAGGGCCGGACACCGGACGGTTCGACGTCGCCCGTCCGCTGGACCGCGGCAGGATCGACGCCGTCCGGTGCCCGCCTGGTCCGTGCCGCGATGACCACGAGCTTGTTGCCCTCGCCCAGCCGGATGGCATGGTCCCCCGTGAGCGCCTCCACGTAGCGATGGCTGTCCGTCACCGCGATGACCCCGAAGACCCCCCTCCGATCGTCCTGCCAGGTGTTCCAGGCGTCCACCGCGTCCCGGAGCCGTGTGTGGTCGACGGGGTGATCCGGGTCGCGGGCGGTGCCGACCGAGCGCTGCCAGTCCACCGGACGGTCGAGGACGGCGTCGAGGCTGTCGAAACGGCCGTAGGCGCCCGCGCCGACGTCGCCGCCCGACCCGTAGGCGTGGTCGATCCGTACCCGATGGGGCGGCGCCGGCAGAGGGAAGGAGATCCGGCCGAGCACCGGATCGACGAGGACGTGGTCCGCTTCCGGCCGTCGCCAGGTGGTGAGATCACAGACCCGCAGCCGTGTCGCGGGTACCTCGACGAGCGGGTCGGCCTCCTCCTTGGCCACGTGGATCCGGAACACCGGAGACTTGCCGAAGAAGCGCTCGACCGGAGTCCGCCCCTGGGCGAAGGGGGCCCGGCGTTCCTCCAACTCGTGGAAGAGCGGCCTCCTGCGTGCGAGACCGGGTACGTGCTCCTCCTGGGCGAACTGCTCGATGCCGCCCTCGGGCGCCGGCCGGACGAACATCGGACGGTCGGCACCGAGCGGATCCACCCGGTATCGACCGTCGTCGGGGTCGCCGACCGGGTACGGCGTGACCCCTTGCAGCCACGACGAGCCGATCGGCCACACGAACAGGCCGAGATGGGGAATGTTGAACCAGCCCCCATCGCTGCCGGGCGGGCGCACATCCACGGTGTGGGGCAACGTGTCGAAGGGCCCGTCCAGCAGTTCCAGAGCGTCACCGTGGCGCAGATCGGCCGACGCGGGCCGGTGCGGCCTCGGGTGGTTGACGTTCTGGGTGGCGGACAGAAGCTCGAAGAACTCGACGGCCTTCGCCGGCCAACCGGTGGCGTCCCGGGCCAGCTGTTCCAGCATGGCGGTGGTGCCCTTGCGGCAGCGCAGCCGAAGGGTGTTGGCCACCCAGGCCCGAGCGGTCGTGGAGGTGACCCCGGCCACCTGGTGGACGCTGCGGACGCCGAGAAGGTCGCCGATGTAGGGGATGACCCACTCGGCGCAGGTCTCGATGAACCAGTTCTCGCCCAGTTCCTCGATGTCGGCGTCGACCACCCGGATCTGCTCGGCCACGACGTCGATCAGCGCACGTGCGGTTCCTCCGTTCTCGGCGTCGCGGCGACGCAGCGCGGCGGGAAGGAGCGCGTAGAGACGGTCCCCCGTGAGCGGGGCGGTGTTCGTGGTCACAGACTCGGCTCCGGGGCGTCGGTGAGCGTGATGTGAGGCGCGGACAGGGTCAGCACCTCGTCGGGTCGGGCGCGCAGGACGTCCGCTTCGGCCGCCTGGCCGGCGAAGCGCAGCTTCCCCGGTTCCACGCCCAGGACGCCGTCGACACTCTGGGTCACCGCGAGGACCTCGCCGGCCGCGACAGGTTGTCCGAACTCCCGTGCTGCGAAGGAGAAGGCGCGGACGAGAGCGTCGGTCACGGCCGCGTACACCTGCGAGACGACCCGTGTGCCCGCCGTACGCAGACCCAGTTCCACCATGAACGGCCGGGGGGTGAAAGTGTCGACGCTGACGTCGTGACGGGCGTGCCGGGCGGCGTCGATGCCGGCCGTCAGGTGGGCGTGCAGCGTGGAGGAGGGGGCGACGGGCTGTTCGTCGCTCGTGGCGACGACGAGCCGGACCTGGAGCCGCTCACCGGTCCATCGGGCGCTTGCGCGCGCCTTGCCGACACCGGAGAAGGAGCGCGCGAAGTCCTCGTAGTCCCGCAGCGACACGATGCGGTCCAGGGCCAGCGCCGTGCCGGGCACGTTGCGTCGGGCCTGGGACAGTTGCTCGGGGTCGGCGCCGCCGGTCGCCGCGACGGGGTTGATGACGTCCTGCAGACCGAGCGGCCGGGACAACGGAAGGCTGATCCGGCGCGCGTCGACGTTCCCCGCCCGGCCGGTCCCGATCCGGTACTCGGCGACGACGTTGTCCTTTCCGGTGGGCAGCCGTGCTCCGGTCCGGCCGTCGCCGAAGCACACGGTCACGGTGCCGTCGTCATCGCGTCGGGTGAGGAACACCCGGGCATCGGGCGGCTGGCCGTGGAGCGTGGGGACCTCCGTCCAGCGCACGCCGTCGACCCTGACGGTGAGGGTGCTCAGGCCCCCGGTGGGCGTGGGGGCGGACACGTAGGTGAGCGGTTTGCCCAGGAGGGTGAAGCGGGGGAAGGGCACGGACCCGTCGCCACTGCCGAGGGTTTCCGTCCGGCTCTCGCCGTCCGTGGCCGGTGCGACGTTGGCGTTCACCCGGACGGAGTCCGGCAGATAGGAGTGGGTCAGTTCTTCCGTGAGGAAGAGCGTCGTGGAGGCGCCCGTCCCGATGGAGGAGATCCGGCTGACCTCCGCGATCTCGTCGCCCGTGCGGGCGGCCGTGCCGCGGATCGCGACCAGCCTGCCTTCCGGCGGCAGGACGGGCGGTGCGGAGGCGAGCTCGATCTCCTTGCCCGACACCGCCTGGGTCACGCGCTGGTAGGCCGGCTCGAGTGGTTCAGGACAGGCGTAGACGGTGGTGGAGCGGATGTCGAACGTGGTGATGTTGTCGCCGATGAGGTCGAGAACGGTGACCTGGGCCTGCATGAGGAAGTCATCGACGCTCTCCTCGGTCACCTTGAACACCGTGTACTTCTCCGTTTGCTGGGGTGAGGCGAGCACCACCCAACTGCCGCCCGCGATCCCGGGATGGACCCGGTCGAGCCGGACCACTCCGTCCGCCGGCAGCTGCGCCTCTGCCCAGGAGAGCTGGCGGTCCGCGTAGAGCCCTGGATGAAACTTCGGCGTCCCCGGTCTCCCGTCCGCATTGGCCGGAGTCACCCACTCGCCCACGCGGAGCGAGGAGGGCAGGGCCTTCCACGGCACGGCGTTGTACCCGAAGACGAGAGCCCGCACGCGCATCACGTACATGTCGGCCGGACGGCCCAGATGCGCGGAGTCGACCGGCCGGATCGACTCGACCGTGGCGACGGTGTGCTCCGCCAGGGATCCGGACCGCTCGACGGTACGGAGGTCCGTGATTCGGCACGCCTCCCAGTCGAGGACCGGATCGGCACTGGCCGGCAGTGGTGTCGGGAGCAGGACGATCACGTCTCCGACGGCCACGCCCGTGGACGTGCCGGCCAGCCGGAGCGTCGTGTCGCCGAGCTTCGGCACCGAGCGCACGATCGACACGGCCCGCATCGCGTTCCATTCGGGGCGCCCCTCGACCTCCTCCGTCGTCTCGAAGGTACGGGGCAGGGTGTCCTGGACCGGGACGCTCTGCGCCTTGGTCCCCACGGCCAGCCGTACCGCCTCCGGAGTGGTGGCCGCGAGGGCACTGGCCGGGAGATCCACGAGGGGGGAAGGGGCGGGGACCGTGGGCTCGGCCAGGGTGAACGCGAGAGCGGTGGAGGCGGCCACCCCCGGGCGCAGCTCGTATCCGATCATCCGGGCGAGCTCGAGCACCGACAGCCGCTCGGTCGCCGTCCGCAGGAAGCCCTCGTTGGCGATGCGCTCCTGGTAGAAGGTGAGGACGTCGAGCATCGACCCGCACGCGTCGAGCAACGCGACCACCGGGTCGCCGTCGTCCCGGGTGGCGAGGTGGCGCAGCACGGGGTCCGTGCCCAGCGCGCGGAGCATCGCGGCCTTGAACTGGCCGTGCACGCCCACCCGGTACGTCAGGCCGTCGAGCCCCGGCGGGTTGGACGGAGTGGCCGGCCGGGACGGGAAGGCGGGGCCGCAGCCGCAGCCGCAGTCGGTACCGGTCACAGGCCCCCCTCGGTGACGATGCGCAGCTGGCCCCGCTCGGGGCGGCTCGGGTCGTTGTCGAGCCGGATGACCTCGAGGTCTCCGACGGCCAGCAGGCCGCGGTCGCGTTCTCCCGCCGACACGCGGCCGAACCGCTGGAAGCGGGTGACGGTCACGAAGGCCACGCCCGCGACCGACATGGCGGCACGGTGGATCTCGCTGACGTAGAGCGGCTGCCCGAAAGTGAAGCGGTCCGGTGCGAAGAAGCCGCCGGTTCCGTCGGCGAGCCTGCGGGGTCCGAACACGTCGAGCAGTTCCCGCTCGACCTCCCGGGCGAAGTAGCCGGGCTTCACGCAGACGCTCAACTCCAGGTCCAGCGCGACGGGTTGCGGACCTGTCACCTCCAAGTCGTAGCCCGCGATCCGGAATCGCCGGAGATGCGCCGACAGTTCGGCGAGGAAGGCGGGATCGCCGGTGACGGGTGCGTCGTCGCGACGGTCGAGGGTGAGGAAGACGGTGTACCAGCTGCCGGTCCAGCGGAACCTCGCCTTGGCGTTCTGCACCTCGGGGTGGCGTCTGGCGACCTCTTCCCAGTCGGCCTCCGTCACGGCCCGCTGCTGGACGCGGAAGGACTGGGGGGCGAACTCCTTGATCTCCGCCATGGACTCGGGGCGGGTGCCACCCCGGGCGGGCAGCGGGTTGGTCACGTCCTCGATCCCCTCGCGATCCCAGACGAGTCGGCGAAGGGTGCCGTGGCCGACGTTCCCCTCGGGGCCGTTGCCGATCCGGAAACTCGCGGTCAGGGTCGTGCCCTTCAGGGGGCGCATCCCGTGCACGTCGTCCCCGAACCGCAGCCGGGCGGTCTCGTCGCGCTCCGTCTCCACCACCAGGTCCCGGTCGAACCGGTCGCTGCCCAGCAGATCGAGCTGGGCACGCCAGGGGTGGCCGAGCTCGTCGGTGAGCCATACCTGGGGGAGCGCCGTATCGGGCGAGCGACGGAACACGTCCGAGGCGGGCCGCGTTCGGGCCTTGTCGTGCACGTACGGCTCCGCGTTGCTGAGCGGGGCGTCCGGGAGGACGGGGCGGTAGCGCCCCCGGTCGGGTACCGGGGGCAGCTTGCGCCCTGTGACGCCGCGCCCGTGGTCGGCGAGCACGACGTTGCCGCGGGCGACGGCGAGTGCCTGCTCGCCGGCGCCCGGCGAGGAGGCGTCCTTCACCCACAGCGGGAACGGCAGGGCGTCCGCGTGGTGCCAGCGGACGTCGTACACAGGGCGCCCGCCTACCGACCCTTGCACCTGCTCGAGCGGATCGAACCGGCGCCGGGCCTCGATCAGACGGACGGCGTGGCGGTGCGCCGGGTCCGCGTCCGCCTCCAGACCGGTCTCCCGGCCGGCCGTCTCCTCGAAGATCAGCACGTCACCGGCGGCCAGGACGAACCCCGCGTCCACCAGAGTCGCGCTGGTGCATCCGGCAGGCAGACAGTAGGAGTCGGCGCTCCAGGTGTGAATGGCGATACGGGAGCGCGCGGCTACGAGAGTCAGCGGATGCATCGTCTCGAACGTGATCACGTCCCCGAGGGCCTCCGCCTGCGCGCGGCTCAGGGTCTTCGCATCCTCGCGGCGGCCGAGCAGCACGGGCGTGCCCGCCTTCACCTCCTGGCCGTTGCTCGTCGTGTCCGGTTTCACGTCGATCGCGATCCAGGCGCGGGCGTTGGTGCCGTCGTGGACGTGGTGGTCGAGCAGGCGGGCGTGCCTGCGTGCCGAGATCCTGCTGCGTGCCGTACCGAGATAGGCCTCGGTGGCCACCGCGTCCTGGAAGTAGCTGAGCTGGTCACCGATGTGCGCGAACAGCTCCACCAGGTTCACCAGCCCGTCGGCCGGGCTGCGATCGGTCCAGGTGGGCAGCAGCGTGCCCAGCCGGTCGAGCATCAGCCGGCGGAAGCCCTCGTAATCCTTCGCGAGGTAGTCGAGCACCGGGGGAGCGGGCGAGGGCGGGGGCTCGTCGGGCCGCGGCCGGCAGTCGAACGCGCTGAGGCAGCCGACCTTGAAGGAGAACCGGACCATGGCCAGGACCGGATCGAACCCGTCCGGCGGCTCGGCCGGGGTGGCCCGGCTCACCAACCGCAGCGTGTAGGAGGAGAAGTCCCCGGCCCTGTCGACCGAGACGGTCAGCACGCTTCCGGAGGCCTCGACACCGGTCACACCGATGGCGGTGACCCGTTCGCCCCCTTCGACGACCACATGGCTACGGTCCAGTGCCGGCGTCGCGGGGATCCCGCCGGTCTGGCCCGGCAGCGGATGCAGAAAGTGAACCGCCAGCCTGCGCTGATCGTCGGGGTCGACCTCGAGGTAGTCGATGCCGTTGTGGGTGGTGCTCTCCCGCACCTTCTGCCGACGCTTCTCGTCGGCGCACGTGAACACCGGTGCGACCGCGGCACCCGTCACAGCGACCATCCGAACTCCTCGGCTACACGCCGGTCGGATCCGCGCGGCGAGTAGACCACGAGGACGCGCAGGGACTCCTCGTCGCTGTCGACCTCCACCGAACCGATCTCGATCAGGTCGCCCAGCCAGCGTTGCAGGGCGCTCTGCACGGTGAGCTGTGTCGTGGCGGCGAGGGTCGGGTCGGCCGGGGCGAGGATCAGCTGGAGCAGACCGCTGCCGAAGTCGGGCCGGTTCACTCGCTCGCCCGGCTGGGTCATGAGCACCTCACCGATGAGCGCCCGGATGTACTCGTCGTCGGGCAGCGCGGCGCTCCGCCCGGAGATGTCGATCAACGGCGGGACGGCGAAATGGGTCACTGGGCCATCACCTTGGTCTGGGTCGTGGTGACGATCGGCGGCCCCTGCGGAATCTGCTCGACGCTCTGGCAGAGGCCCGTGCTCGTGTTGAGGAGGGCCGGCCGCCCGGTCACCAGGACCCGGGTGGCCGGTGTGGCCCACACGACACGGACGCAGGGCTGGGGCTTGGTGCCGACTCCGAAGGGGATCTGGAACGGGCAGCCGGTCACCGGCGTGTTGTCGGTGACCGTGGCGACCGGGAAACCGGACACGAACACCCTGCTCTGACCGGTCGAGATCTGTGCGGGTGCGCCGTGCGAACAGGAGACCTTGGCGGTGAGATGAGAGACGGCTCCGGGCATCAGGTGACCACCAGAGCGGTCTGGTTGACGGCGACACTCGCACCGGCGAGCACGATGCTCGCCCCACGTGCGTTGTTGATCGTGATGCCCGCGTCGCTGACGGAGATGAAGGCCCCGGACGTCGACTTGATGAGGATCCCTCCCGTAGGGCCCGGAACGTCGGAGATCACAAGTCCGTTCTGCCGGGTCGTCTGCAGCACGATGGACGGAACGACCGGGGACACCGCGAGCGCCAGGGCCGGCACCTCCGCCGCGCTGCCGTACCAACAGCCCGACCAGATCGGATGGTTCGGGTCCCCCTGCTCGTACTCCACCCACACCCCGGCGCCGGGAGGCGGGAGCATCCAGGCGCCGTGCTGCACTCCGGCGGTCGGAAAGCTCGGCATGGCCCACGTCGAGGGGCCGGGCCCGGACACGTCGGGCACCTGGACCATCAACCGGCCCGTCTGCAGGGGATCGATGTTGCTGATCACCGTGCCGCGATGCTTGCCGTAATAGCGTTTGCTCATGGATGGACCGCTTCCGAGATGGCCACGTGTGCGTTGCGGCTCAGACTGAACCTCTGTTTGAACTCGCCCGGTTTGAGCGTGCTGGTGACGCTCTTGACGTAGTACTCGCCGTCGTACGCCGGACCCGCGCCCCGCACCCCGACCAGGCGACGGGCCTGGAGAGGGCGTCCGTAGCGCATCACGTCGAGCGACCCCGAGGCGGAGATCACCTGTGCGGACTGGGCCGCCCTCGCCATCGCGCGAGCCGTCGTCTTCACGATGTCGAACTTGGCCGTGGCATCGTCCCGGTCGGTCGTGCCCTCGGTCGCCTTGCGGCCGGCGTTGATCGGTTTGACGGACAGCGGGACCGGGATCTTCCGGCCGAGCGGGGGATTGAGCGGGGTGATGTCCGGTACCGGAATCGGGATGGTGAGGTGCGCCTTCGGCAGGTGCCCGAGGACGAGCGGCACGGAGCGCGCGATGCCGTCGAAGGAGAACGACAGGGACTCCACGTTGGTCGCGGCGTCCATGTTGACGCTGAGGGCGGCCTGTGCGCGGCCCGTGCGTACCTCCGGACCCCAGTAGGCGAGGTTCTGGCCGGGGCGCGGTCCCGGCTCGACGTAGAAGACGTAGCCTGCCTCGTCCGCGAGCCTGCTGATCTGCTCGTAGTCCGTGCCCTGCTGGTTCGGCACCTGCTCCAGGGGGTTGGGGGCCAGCAGCAGCACGCTGGGCACGATCTGCGGGACCAGTCCGTACATCGCGTACTTGCCGACGAGGAAGCCGACACACAGTTCGGGCGGCATGGCCGGGAGTTTCAGCCAGCTCATGTCGACCAGGTCCATCATCTGCGTCACGTCGACACCAGTGAGGGTCAGGGTGGACTGCGCGGCGTCATTGCTCGGCGCGACGTCATGGCGCGTGATCACTCCGTCCATGAGGACGGTGGAGACCCCGTCGACATGGGCCACCAGGATCACCCGGGCCGGCGGATCGAGCGAACGGCCGGGCAGCAGCCTCCGGTTGAGCAGACCGTCCCGGGCCAGCGCGAACTTCAGCTGGAAGCCGCTGCGCTGTCCGGCCGAGACCGTGATCTGAGCTTCCAGCAGAGCCTCGGCCAGCTCGGCGGGTACCGGCTCGGCACGCAGCGCGCCGGTCATCAGGGTGAACGTGACGCCCTTAAGCACCGGCGCCTCCGGGGCCCTCCGCGGCGGCGCTCACCCGCAGGACCCGGCCGGGCTCGGCGGCCAGCCCGGCGGGCCGGGCGTCGAGGGTGGCATCGGCCAGCCGCCAGAAGAGCGTGGGGTCGCCGAACACCTCGGCCGCGAGGGTGTCGATCCGGTCGCCGTCCCGGACCCGGACCCGGCCCAGTGTCGCGGATGCGTCGGGCTGGGGCACGAATCGTCGGCGCAGGTGCACGGTCACTGTGCCGTCCGGGTTCCGCCGCTCGGCGGTCGGCGTGTCCCGGTAGCGGCTGTTCGGTGCCTGGTGCACCGGGGGCGCGCCGGTGACGGAGGCGAGGAACTGGCTGATGTCGACACTCATGACACTCCTCCGATGCCGAGCGCGGCGATGCCGGCCGGAGCCTGCCGAGAGGCCAGCTGTTCGAGCCGTTGATGATGCGTCATGGCCAGGCTGCCCGCGAGCGTGCCCACGCCGACGTCGTTGACCGTGGAGACCCGCAGCCCCAGATGGACCTTGGCCCGGACGGGATTGAGCTGCGTGTCGAAGCTCTCCTCGGTGATGGAGAACTCGGTGATCCGGACGGGCGTGATGTGGTGCTTGGACCAGACGAACAGCGTCAGCGGGGTCGGTGGAGGGATCACTTCCAGCGCGCCCGCGGCGGCCAGGGCCGCGGCGGAGCGGACCGCGTCCACCGTCGGATAGACGATCGTCTCCAGCAGGGCGAGCTGGGACCGCAGTCCCACCTCCACGACCGTACGGTTGGCCTCAGGGAACTCCAGCTGGTCTGCGGCGTCGAACTCGGCGTCCAGCGTGATGGTCTGCGCCGGCGGCCCGGTCAGCCGCAGGGCCTCCGCCTTCGCCCCCGCGTCACCCCCGGCACCGCGGACCTGGAAGGAACGGGCGACCGTGTCGGGGTTGTACTGCAGGGTGATGACCCGGCGCACGGCACCGCTCGTCGGATCGAGCAGGACGATGCCACCGCGCACGGTACGGGGCGAGCCAACCGGACTCATCGCTTCTCCTTGAGCATGCGCAGCACGTTGAGCAGGTCGATGCCGCCGGTCGTCGTGTGGATGCCCTGGCGGCGCAATTCGTCGTTCACCCGGTCCGGGCCGGTGAGCCCCTCGCGGCTGAGCTCGCGGTCGACCAGGACCTGGGTGCCGAGGTTGGCCGCGTTCCGCGCGTGCTGCTCGGGCACACCCATGGCGCGGAACCGCTCGTACCAGTAGCGCGTGTGGGTTTCGATGGCCGCGGCGGTACGGGGATCGATGGCGCCCGCCCCGTGGGCGACGAACGACTGCCGCATGGCCGGCCAGTTCACCAGCGGCTCCTCGGTGCGAGGAGGCGGCTTGTGGAAGGGGGAGTCCGCGAGCCCCGGATCGCGCAGCGTCGGCAGTGGATGACGGGGATCCCGGTAGTACGGGACGGGCTCCCGCAGCCTGACGTCGGGGACGTCCGGCAGCTTCCCCGGCGGGAGCGGCGGCTGCACCGGGTCGAGCCGCAGTCCTCCGCCGTGCTGCTGAGGGCCGGGCGCCTGCGACGAGGACGGGGGCTGCGGTTGCGGGAGCGCGGTGGCCCGGATGCCGACGCGTCGGTTCGCCGTGGCGTCCTCGCCGAACTCCGTCGTCGCCCCGTGCGCGTGGATCCTCACCACGGACCCGGCCGGCAGCATCGCCCCCAGCACCACCGCCACGGTCGCCGCCCGGTGGGCGGAGAGGTTGACGTTGTACTCGGCGTCGCCCTCCCGGCTGGCGTAGCCGTCCACGTCCACCTGCAACGGCTGGTGGCCTTGGAGGACGGCCCGCAGGGACGTGAGGTCCATGCTGGAAGGGCCCGTGGAGTCGTGGTCGAACAGCACCCGCGCGTCCTCCGTGGCCGGCCGGGTCCGTACGACGTCGAACGGCGTGGAAGGCGGCGCGAGCGGCGTCGCGCGACCCGGTGAGCGCTCCTGCCGCTGCAGGGCGGTCACCCCGGCCCTGCGCTGCTGGAGCACATGGACGAGCTCATGGGCCAGGACGGCCCGGTCGGCGTCAGGGGCGAGCATCACGTGTTCGCCCACCGTGAACCCGAGACTGTCCTCCCGCTCGGTCGCGCGTGCCGCGGCCGCGTCGTCATGCACGCGGACCGAGCGCAGATCCGCACCGAAGCGCCGCTCGAAGAAGCGGCGGTCGGCGTCCTCGATCGGCCGGCCGACGCCCGGCGGACCGCCCCCGCGGTGATCCCGGTGGGGCACCTCGCCGGCCGTACGCGGCGTGGCCCGAGCGGACGGGTCCAGGGCCGTCCGCGCCGCCCGGTCCGCCTCGCGCTCGGCGGCCCGGCGCGGGGACGGTGAACCGGAGTCGCCGGCCTCCGGATGCGAACGGGGGGAACGGGAGAAGCCGGTCACGGAGTCCTCCACACGATGTCCTTGGCGACGGCGCGCTCGATATGGGCGGTGACCCGATGGGGCGTGAAGCCGGGCAGCAGGTACACCTCGAAGTCACGGAAGCCGTAGATGTCGATCCTGCCCGTGGAGACGGCGGAGCCGCCGGGCAGCCGGATCATCGTCGATTCGATCTTCGCCCGGGTGTCGGCGGGTTCGCCGGGCGCCACCTGGGCCACGCTCGCCGCGACCTGCTTCACCTCACCGGGGATGTGCCCCGTGAGGTGCAGTCCACTCAGGGCGTCCCGGGCGAGCGTCACCGTGCCCGAGACGAACCCGCCGCTGGCCGCCGCCAGATCGATCGGGAGCGGCTTCGCGCTCCGCATCGACAGTTCGACGTCGATGTCGCGAAGGCTGAACGGCATGCCCGGCGGTTCGTCCTTCTTCTCCGGTGCGTCGAGCTTCTGCCTTGCTTCGCCCTCGATGTTCAGCAGTCTCCAGATCCGCACCCGCTCCGACTTCTCGGCCTCGCGGAGCTCGTCACGGTCCAGGTCCCAGCTCGCGACGACGAAGCGTTCCGATCCCTTGTCGCCCCGGATACCGACGCCGAACTCCAGGTGGGGCGGTGTGGAGTGCAGCGTGAAGTTCATGGCGTGACGCCACCCGCCGAGGAACTGCCGCTCGATCTCGCGGTACCGCAGCCGTCCGTCCACGACACGCAGGTCGACGTGGAGGTCGCCCAAGGCAGGCAGACGCATGGCGATCCTGCCCTGGAGCGAATCGAAGACCTCCTGATACGGGCCGAGCGTGGCGAGGGTGGCCGTCCACGGGTGCTGTGCGGCCGGCTTCTTCTGCGGCGGGCCGTGGAACCGCGCCTCGAACCGGGCGTCCTGGATCTCGAGTTCGTCGAGGGTGACCCCGACCGGTCCCCTGGCCCGGTCCGTGTCGATGCGGGACTTCCCGGGCAACGTGGCCCGGTCCACGGTCACCTGGAACTCCGACCCACCGCTCTCCTGGTTCTCGTACTGCAGTCCGGTCACACCGAGGTCGGTGAGCGTGATCCTGCCCGTGGCCGATTCGTAGTGCACGGACTCGGCGCCGACCCCGGCCGCTCGGGGACGCCCCTGGCCGGGGATCCCCCTGGTGCGCAGCCGGTGGCGGGGGGTGCTCCGGAAGACGGCTTCGATGCCGGTCAGGCTGGGGTGGAGGACGTCGAGGAGGAGGCCGCCCCCACTGAGGAAGCGCACGTCGATCCGTTCGGCGAAGGCTCGCGCCTGTGCCTCCTGGACGATGCCCTTGACCCGCGCCCGGATGTCCGGGACGAGCAGCGCCGGCCGCGATGCGGTGGACTGACCGGGGTCGGTCTCGCCCCCGATCCGCAACCGCAGTTCGGGGATGCTCCAGCCGCCCCCCGGAGCGGTCGGCGGGGCCAGGACGACCCCCTCGGGAGGCAGCACCAGGCGCGTGTCCCGCAGCACCATGGACTCGCCCGGCGGCAGCCACACCTCGACGGGACCCTGCTCCTCCGGCTTCTCCCCGGCGGACAGCTGCGGCAGGGTGAGCTTGAGACCGTCCGCCTCGATCGTGTCCACCCCGACCTCACGCAGCACGATCCGGCGAATCGGCGAGGCGTCGCGCCCACGGGCCGCCCGTTCGGCCGGGGAGCGCAGCTCCACCTTGAGCCTGGCCGCGATCCGGTGCAGTCGGACACCGCGGCCACCGGGCATGCTGTCGAGCAGCACGTTCGCGGACCGGTAGTGGATCTCGTCGAGGCCGAGGTCGGCGATCCGCAGGCCCGGCTCGTCGCCCGGCCCGAACTCGACCCCCTCCGGCCCGATGTCGACGACGCCCGTGTCCAGACCGTCGATGGTGAACCGGCTCTCCGCCACGTGGGCCGACTCCTCGGCACCGGTGGGACCCGGGTCGGACCACACTCCCTCGGCGTCCACGGAGGCACGTGCCCTGAGCCTGACATGGCCGTTCGACAGGAACGAGGCGTTCAGCCCGGTGACGCGGACGGTCGCCTCGGCCAGGAGGTTCCGCGCGAGCTGGCCGCGGAACTCCGCCTGTACCGACCCGACGTCCAAAGTGCCCGTCGTCACGCCACGGTCCGCTGTCCAGGCGAAGCCGGAAAGCGAGATGTCGCGGATCTCCAGCGGGTGATGACCTGGAGGGAGCTTGGAGTGCCTGGGGGTGCGGCCCAGTTCGAGATGGAGCGAACCCTGGTGGTACGCCAGCTGATCGGCGGTGATGGACGTGACCTTCAGGGTGTCGACGGCCACGCGCATCGGCCCGCCCGTGGGGGCGGTGACGCTGCCGGTCGCGGTCAGCCCGGACAGCACGGCCGGTCCGTCCGACACCAGCGAGGCGCCGTCGGCCGTGGCCCAGTGCAGCCGGCCGAGCTCGACGGTGGGGATCAGGAGCGTGCGGATCGTCCACACGTCCCCCGAGCGGTGCACGGAGGCGCCTCCGACGAGGAGCTTTCGGAGGACGACCCCGCGGCTCGGCCCGCTGTCCGCCTCGCCCGTGAACTGGAGGCCCCCAAGATCGACGTCGCTCAGGCTCTTGACGCCCGTGCCGTCGGTGGCGGCCCGCACCCGGAGAGCACCGTTGATCACCGGCGGACCCTGGACTCGGGCACTGGCGATGCCCAGCCGGCCGCCGAAGGCGCCCGCCGTCAGCTGGATGTCCAGGTTCTCGATCGCGCCGACGCTCAGCTCGTCGGGCAGCGGGCTTCCGGCGGTCGCCGGGGCACCGATCGCGAAGTCCATGCCGCGTACGTCGATGTCGAGCAGCGCGCCGCCTTTCACCTCCGCCCGGAACGGAGTGCTCGCCCCGTTGTTCTCGAAGACGAGCCCGGGCGCGGCGGCCCTGGCGCAGTGCAGCTGGACCACATGAGCGTGCCAGCCGCCCTTCGGGTCCCCCGCACGGCGCAGGAGTCCCGCGTCCAGGAAGACGCCGTCGAGCCGGGCGGTGTCGTCGGAGTGGACCCATGCGTCGGAGGTGCGGAAGTCAAGGCCCCTGAGGGTCGCGGACGCGAGATCGATCCGGACCGGCTTGATCCCCGTGATCGCGCCACCCGGCTTTTCGCGCAGCACGGTGACGCTGCTCCTCAGGCCGGAGAGGCCGATTTCGGCGGCCTTCGCGTCCGGGCGGCCGAGTGCCGCGCCCTGTACGGAGATCTTGTCCGCCTCGATGTCGTACGAGTCCCGTTTCCTCGACGCCACCTTGACACCCGCGACCGTGAGCTCCTTCACGGAGACTGCTCCGGCTCGGACGCCGCGCGCGGTCACGGAGTCGGCCGTTCCCGAGCCGGTCAGGCCGGCGAGGAACGAGGGTCCGGTGGATTCGAAGCCCCCGCCGACGCCCCGCCCCTCGACCGTCTCGGCCCGGTACCCGAACACGAGGCGCAGGGATTCCCGTTCCTCGACGAGGGTCTGCGTTTCCTGCGGCGTGAGCGGTGGAGTGCTGACGCCTCGGGCCCTGCTGTCCAGCTCCTCGTACGACCGGACCCTCCCGAGCAGCCCTTCCAAAGGTCCGCGCTGCTGGGGAGGCAGCCCCTTGAGCTGCTGCTCCAGCTCTGACGAACCGGGGATCTCCCCGAGGACGGCGACGTCGGTGGCCGTGGCCGTGGCGGCCCGGATCCCGCCGGTGAGCGCGGGACCCGCCGCCTCGGTGCCGGCACGGGAGGAGCGGGCGCGGAAGGCCTTGACGCGGTCGGCGTCGGTGACGAACACCGAGGTCGACTCGATGTCCGGCGTGAAGGCCGGTCCCGACACCTCGCCACCCACTCCGCCCAGCGTCAACGAGGCGGCGCGGACGTCGCCGGAGAGACCCTTCAGCTCGGCCTTGGCGACATCGAGGACGAGTCCACCCGCCAGCTCCTGTTCGAGCCGGGCGGCCTCCTTCCGCTCCGTCTCCCCGACGCTGGAGGCCGACTTCAGGAACTGCTGACGCAACTGCTGCAGGCGCTTGTCCTTCTCCTCGCACCGGGCCAGCTCCGCGCGGGCCCTGTCGAGCTGTTCGCGCAGCGCCGTGCGTGCCGGAGCGGCGTCGTCGTCCGGCTTCTCACGGTCCAGCCGCTGCCTCAGCACCTCGACCCGCGCCTTGCACAGGGCGACCTGGTTCAGGCCGCCGCCGATCAGGAGATGGTCGAAGCTCGCCCGCTCGGCGGTGATGCCGGCGCCGTAGGCGAGCCCCTCGAGCGTGAGGTTTCCGACGGTCATCTGCATGCCCTGGAGGGAGAAGGCACGGGGGAGGGACCGTACGAACGGCAGACGGACGACACGCAGGATCGGCTCGATGAAGCGTGTCACCGCCGGGCCGAGGGCCAGGGAGAGCCACGGTGGGCTCACGGGCGGCTGGGCCGTCGGCTCTTCCGTGCCCGTCCGGCCCACTCTGGCGTCGAGCGAGGTGGCCAGCAGCCTTGCCACGCCCAGCATCAGATCCTCGCCCGTGACGAGCGCGTCGGTCGCCTCGGCCCTGCCCAGCTTGGCTTGCACCCCGGTCGGCCGGCCTGCCTCCTCCACGGGGTAGTTCGCGCGCGCCTCGAAGTCGCTCAGAACCATCCGGCCGCATTTCAGCACCTTGCCGGGGGTGACCAGGTCGACCGGACCGAGGTCGAGCGCACCCTTGGCAGCGACATGCAGCTGACCGGTCTCCGGCTCGTACTCGGCGGTCACCAGTGCGCCGCGGAACTCCACGTTCTCGAATCCGATGGACTTGCGGGAGAAGACGACGCCGTGTGGCACCGGGACCATCAGCTTGATCACGAACCACATCAACCCGCCCGAGAGCCGGATGGCGTCCTGGAGACCCTCCGGTGCTCTCCCCTTGAGCGTCTGCGGCGCGTACTCGGTCCGGTGCGGCTGCGCGTACAGCTCGAAGGCCTCCACCAGGGCGGGGAGCCGCTCACCCTTGGAAGAGAAGGCCTGGGTCTCCCTGGACCGGTCGAACACGAACCGTCGCAGGCCCAGTTCGACGGCCATCCGGACCAGCGTGCGCAGCTCCGCCGCACGGTCCTCGGTCCAGAGGCGGTTGTCGCGCAACCGCTCCCGCAGCCGTTCCCCTTCCTTGCCCTCCCTGTCGACGAACAGGCTGACGCCCGCCGACTGCCGCATCTCCTCGGTCAGCGCGTCCGTCATGGCCGCCCAGCGTTCGGTCGCGGCCAGCTCTTCGCGGTCATCCGCGGGCAGGCAGCGCGCCAGCTGGAACGCGAGGAAGGCTTCGCGTGAGGAGACGGACCAGCGGGAGAACAGACCTCCGACGAAGGGCAGCTGCGACCAGAAGTTACGGGAGATCAGATCGTGGATGTGGCGGATCAGGTGGACCGGGTCGCGCAGGGCGACGACGGAACGCAGCACCTGGACGGCGTCGAGGTCGCGGAGGAAGGCCAGGGGCAGCGCGGACAGGACGGGGGAGAGCTTGCCGAGCTGGTCGAGACGGACCACGACGGCGCGACGCACCTTGAGGGCGCGCTCCGGCCCGAGCTCGTTGCCCGCGGTGCCGATCCGGCGGACGGCATCCGGGGCGGAGGACTGGCGGGCGCCGCGCGTCACGTCCTCCAGAACGCGCTGCCACACCGTGCGGGCGGGCTTGTCGGAGAGTTCGTCGGCGACAGAGCCCGCGACGTCGGCGAGCCGTCCTTCGGCGGTCTCCACCACGATCCCCTCGTACTGCTCGCGGCGTTCGGAGGGGATGTTGTCCTCGAGGCGCCGGAACCACTTGCCGCCGTCGAGGCGCCGCCAGCGGTCCTGGTCCGCCGGGGGGAGCCGTCGGACGATCTGGTACGCCAGCCAGGCGTCCCGCTTTCCGATGCCGCTGAGGGAGCCGAACAGCCCGTAGGTGAGGAGGGACTGGAGGCGGACGAGGTTCGCCGCGACCGGGCGGTGTCTGACGACCTCCAGCAGGACATGGCCGTACGCGTTCGACTCGTCCCGCTCGTCCTCCGGCAGGGCGTCGATCAGCCGCTCCACCGTGCCGCCGTCCTCCAGGGCACGCACGACGTCTCGCAACGGCCCGGACAGGGGTCGCTCCGCGGGGGTGCGGTGCGCTTCCTCCCGCGGGCCCGGCACCCCGGGCCGCAGGAGCTCCAGCGCGGCGCGGGCCCCGTCCGCGCCGCCGTCGCGCACCAGCTTGGTGACCCGGGCGACGACGTCGGTCCGTCGTCTCGCGTCTCCGAGCTCCCCGCGGTCCAGCACCCGGGGGAGATCCGGATCGGGCCGGGCCGCCGCCGCGCGCCCGGCGGTGGGTGCGGCCGGCTGCATGAGAGCCAGGATCGGCTCGCGCTGCTTGCCCTTGAGCAGCCCGGCGAACGTGCTGTCGGTGAGCGCTCGAAGGACCTCCACGGCCGCCGCGCGTTCCTCTTCCGGCGGCCCGGACAGGTCCATGCCGGCGAACAGCCGCTCGTCCAGATCGTTGAGGACGGGCTGCGGGAGCGCCCGGTAGCAGGACAGCACCGACCGGCGGTGACGGCGCCGCTGCCCGTCGGTGAGCTCGTTCGCCAGCCGCGCGACGCAGGGCGTGCCGACCGCCCTGGCGATGGCGGACGCGATGTCCAGCGGGTACTGGTCCAGGATCACCAGCGCGTAGGAGACGTCGGCCTCGCCGACGGGCCGGCCGAGCCGGTCCCTCAGGATCTCGATGTCCTTGGCGTAGGTCCGGGAGACCTGCGCCACCCGGTCCCCGGCCTCCGCCGCGGCCCCGGGAGGCGGCAGCGCCTCGGCCAGGGCGTCGGTGTCGGCCGCGGCGATTCCCTCGGCGAGCGGTACGACGGCGGCGCCGAGCTCGCGTCCCTCGGCGAAATCGGCGGCAGCAGCGGCGGCTTCCGCTTCGGCCTCCGCCTTGGTGCGGCGGCGAGTGGTGCCGGGGGCCACGGAACGCTGTGCCAGGTGGGTGGCCTCGTGCGCGAGCAGCGCCCGGCCGGAAGCCGTGCCCGGGTCGTAGCCGTCGGGGCGCAGCCAGATCACCCCGTCGGCGAGGAGCCCGCGAGCGCCTCGTGGGGCGGTCCTGCGGGCGGCTTCGCCGTCGACGACGACCTTCGCGGTGTCCAGACGGAAGCCCAGCTGAACGGCCAGCCGCCCCAGCAGTCGGGCGGTGAGCGCGGCGCGGGCCGCGTCACCGTCGACGATTCCCGGGTGTGCCCGGGGCCGGGGCCCGAGCGCCCGCGGGCCTCGGGCGGCCGGCGAATCGGTGGAACGACCCCGCGCCGACGAGAGCCGGTCGCCGCGCGCGGCGAGCTGTTCCTTCTCGGGGCCGGCCGCCGAGCGACGGCTCGCTCCCGGCACCCCCTTCTCCGCGGCGCTCATCCGCCGAGCCCCTCGTACACCGTGCGGGCCAGTCCGTCCGCGACCTCCTCCACGGCCGCCGACCTCGGGAGCACGGTGAAGAGAGGCCGGTCCGGTGCCCCGACGGTGCCTGCCACCCAGCCCGGCGGGACGCCCCGGTCGAGCAGCAGCCGGGAGAACGCCGTCTCGAAGGCCTCGGCGAGGCCGTGGGGTCGTTCGATGTCCACCCCGTGCACGACGATTTCGTCGATGCGCAGCTCGACGGCGTGCGGCTGGGTACTCATGACCAGCCTCCTGCCTCGACCTCGGTGAGCGGCCGGTCGAGCTTGGCGTACTCGCTGCGCGCCGCCCGCAGGATGTGGGCCATGGTCACCGGCTCGTCCGCGTCGGCGGCCAGGAACGAGGCGTGGAACGCGATGTTGCGGATACTGCCGCCGGACACGTTCAGCCGGGCCAGCCTCTCCGGATCCAGGCCGCTCGTGGGTACCTGTGCCGGAAACGCGGAGCGCCAGATGTCCGCCCGCTGTGCGGCGTCCGGGAAGGGGAAGTTCACCACGAAGCGCAGCCTCCGCAGGAACGCCTGGTCGAGGGAGGACCGCATGTTGGTGGTGAGGATGGCTACACCCCGGTAACTCTCCATGCGTTGCAACAGATAGCTGACCTCGATGTTCGCGTACCGGTCGTGGCTGTCGCGGACCTCCGTCCGCTTGCCGAACAGCGCGTCCGCCTCGTCGAAGAGCAGCACGGAGCCGCCCTTCTCGGCCGCGTCGAAGACGGCCCGCAGGTTCTTCTCCGTCTCTCCGATGTACTTGCTGACGACGGCCGACAGGTCGATGCGGTAGAGGTCCAGACGGAGTTCGGCTGCGATCACCTCCGCGGCCAGCGTCTTACCGGTGCCGGACGGTCCGGCGAACATCGCGCTGAGGCCGAGCCCACGGGGGTGGTCTTCGGCGGAGGTCCAGGCGTGCTGCACCTTGGCGGCCCCGCGGGCCTGTGCGGAGATGTCCCGCAGGACGGTGTACTGCTCGGCCGGGAGCCGCAGCTGGTGCCAGCGTGCCCGCGGTTCGATGAGCTGTGCCAGGTCTCCGAGCCGGTCCCTCGAACGGGTGCGGCAGACGTTCCACAGAGAGTCCCCGGAGGGACCGGCGTCCACCGTGCCGTGGTGGACGATATCGGCGAAGCCCATGTCGAACTGGGTCACCGCTTCGTCGATCTGACGAGTCAGCCGGTCGTCGGCCTCCTCGGGATCCGCGAGGACACTCCGCCACAGGGCGCGTTGCTCCGATCGAGGAGGTCGTCCCACCGGCAGGTGCGCACCCGCTCCCGGCAGGGGCACCGGGCCGGGGGCGGTGACCACGATCGGGGCGTCGGCGCGGTCGAGCAGCGCCGCGACGGCGCGACGCTCCTGGGTGCCTCCGTCCTGGCACGCCAGGACCATCACCGTGCGGTCGAGCAACGACTCCCGCTCCCACAGTCGGGCGAAGCTGTCGAGGTCGGCGGGGTCGGCCGGAAGGTCCGCGGCTGTCACGCGGTACACCGGCACGCCATGCGCGGCCGCCACGACCACGGCGTCGAGATCCCGCGGCTCGGGCCCGTGCAGAACGACCGGGGGAATCGGCCCCGTCCGATGGGTCCCCCAGATGCCGCGCACCCGGCCGGCCGCGGCGGCGAGACTCGGCGGCAGGGGTACGTCGGAGGCGAGGACCTGGACGGCGTACGGGCGCAGCCGCCGGTCGAGCCGGGAGAGCCCCAGCAGACTGTGCAGCACCCGCTCGTCGATCTGCAGGGGCGCCGCCGTGATGCGACCGTCCCCGACGTCGACGAGCCGTCTGGCCCGGAGGGGCCCCTCCGGTGTGATGGCGCTCCAGTGAGGCTCGTCGAGGGCGGCGAGCGCGAGCCCGAAGGTCGGGCGGTCGTGCACGCCGCCGTTCACCATCGAACAGATCTCACCGATACGAGCGTCGAGTTCGTCGGCGGCCGTCAGCAGGAGCATGTTCCGCTCGAACGCGCCGAGTCCGAAGCACTGCGCCACGACATCCAGGGCGGACGGTCCGGGCAGCGCCGCGGCCGCCTCGTCGCAGGCCTGTCGGGCGGCGTCCGTGGCCGCGGGGTCGTCCCCGCCCGGCAGCCCCGCGTAGCGGCGCAGCCGAAGCTCCAGTGCGGTGACCTCTGCCGCAAGCCAGCGCTGATTGGCCGAAGCCCAGGATTCGTTCTCGGTCGTCACAGATCCACCCCTGGGCTCTTGTAGAGACCGGTGCGGCTGTCGCGGCCCAGGGCGCTCTCGGCGCCGTCCACGGAAAGCCTGACGACGTACCGGCCTTTGGGAACCTTCTTGAAGCCGAAGGTGATCGTGGCGGTGTCGGTGCCGCCCGTCGTGACGCCGTTGTCCTTCGGTGCCGCGATCGCGATGCCAAAGGCCCGACGGCCGGCGGGCGCGCCGATCTCGTTGAGCAGCAGGGTGACGTGCTGCGTCGCCGTGACCCTTGGTGTGACGGTCACGGTGACCGTGCCGGACACCAGCGGGACACCGTTCACCGTCTCCGTACCGCTGACCTGTGCGGTGGCGGTGACGACCGGAGCGAGGAGGAAGGAGACGCCGTTCGACGGGTAGACCGTGACCTCGGCGGTCTCCTCGCCGGCGGGCATGGGCGAACCCTCCGGACGCGGGACGCTCACAGGGACCTCCATCCGCACCTGCGCCGGGACGACTCCGGCCCTGAGCGCGGGAGCGGCGGTGGCGAGGGGGACGGTGATCGCGGACTCCGTGACCTCCGCGGCCGTCGGGCGGTACCCGAATCCACCGAGCAGGACCAGGCCGTTGCCACCGAGGCCGCGGCCGCGGAGCACGATGGTGCTGTCGGGGGTGATGACGCCACCGGCGCCACTGTTCATCACGGCATCGAGCACCGGGGGGAGTTGGGGCCGGACGGTGGACGATGCGGCGAGCCCCGCGACCGGCAGCGCGGGACGGCGCGGCCGCTTGCTGTCGATCACCACGACATGGGCCGTGTACGTGGCACTGGGCCGGTAGTGGGCCTGCAGAGCGGACCACAGCTTGGACACTTCCTCCGACGACATCGTGGTGGGAGTGAGCCGTACGAGCTCCAGCTGGTCCGCGAGGCCGGCTTCCTTCAACTCCTTGGGGAGGGACTGGTCGGTGAGATCCGGGTCGAGTGCCTTCCTGATGACGTCCCTGGTCAGGACCGCCTCGTCGTGCAGAGCCTGCAGCGCGTGGCCGAGGATGATCTCGCCGACATAGGCCTCTGCGCCGTACACGGTCAGGAGATAGTGCAGGTCGAGCCCGAGGGGAGGAGCGTTGAGCGGTCCTCCCGTCGGCGCGGCGGCGGGCATTGCGACGTTGTTCCAGCCGTGGTTCGGAGTGACCTGGTAGAGGAAGAGGTTGAGCTGGGCCGGCTCCTGGGCGCCGACCGTGATCCGGTCGGGCGGCAGGGCGCTCACCGCGATCTCCGATGAGCGGACGGTGAGATCGGCCTCGGCGATGCGGGCGCGGAGGCGGCTGCACAACACGGCCGTGACGGCGGCGAGCGCGTACGCGGTGCTCACGCGCTGCCCCCGAGCCCTGACAGGTAGCTTTCCAGATCGGGTGCGACCTGCTTGGGCCTGGCGTCGCGTGGGGGCGCGGGGGGTGGGGCGGAGGGACGGTGAGCGGCACGAACCTCGATGCGGCCGACGACGACGGTGACGGTGGGGGCGGGCGGTCCGGGTTGGGGATCGGGCTGCGTCAGCGCCGGGTCGGCGATCCGTGCGGTGACCGTCGGCACGGGCGATGGACGCTCCTCGGTCGCGCGCCGAGGCGTCGAATCCGGCGTGGAGGCCTGCGCCACGGGGGGTTCTGTCGTCCCTACGGGAGTGTCGGCCTCGGCTCGCAGGCCGAAGCGCCGGCGCACCGCCGTCGGCGGCCCTTCGGACGCCGGCGGGGTACCGGGTTGCCGGCTCCCGGCCGTCGTCACCGATGCCTGCGGCGCAGCGACGGCTCGGCTCTCGGGCGCACGGCCGGGGTGCGGCTCGTGCGGTGGGTTCGAAGGCGTCGTCGGCTTCGCCTGGAGGGGCGGGGTGGCCTCGGAGCGACCGGTGGCATCCTCGGCGACGGGCGGGGCCGGTGGACGCGGTCCGGTCCGGTCCCGACTCCCTGCGCCAGGGGCGGACGGTGCGCGGTCCGGTGCCGCGGGCGCCGATGCGGATGCGAGGGGGATCAGCTCCGTGAGCGCGGGATCGAGCGCGGGATCCGGGCCGCTCCGTCGCGCGGCCGGCCGAGGGGCCGCGGAAGGCTCGGTGGCGTCGGCCCACTCCGCGCGGGACGAGGGATCCGCCGCGGACCGTTCGCGCGCAGCGGTACGGGGGCGCGTGCGCGGGGCGAGCGGCGGGGTTCGGCCGGGGACGCCCGTCCAGGGCTCGGCCGGTGCGGAGAAGACCTGGCCCGGTCCCGTCGGCGACTCGTACCGTGAGCGCGCTCGGGGCCGCACCGTCGGCGTCGTACCGGCCGCCATGCGGGCCAGGGCGCGGAGGAACCCGCTCATCCGATCAACTCCAGGTAGCAGGCACGCCGTACGGGATCGAGACGGAGACAGTCCTGCTCGCTCCATCCGTACGCCGACGCCAGCCGGTGTACGTCGAAGAGCAGCAGCCGGGCGTGACCTTCGATCTCCTCCCAGAAGACGGTCACGGGATCCAAGCCCACGTCGAAGCCATGGCCGCAAGCGGGGCAGACGGTGGTGACGCGAAGGTCGCCGTAGGGGTCATGGCGGTGGAGTTCGGTGTCCAGCGCGTCGACAACCTCTTCCGGCAGGGCGTCGAGGGAGAGCCCGGCGCCCGGGGAAGGATCGACGGCCAGGTCGTCCGGGCCGGGACCGGCCGGGAGGCGGCGCGCCCCGATCACGCACGAGCTCAGCAAGGTCTGTGCCGCCGACTCCGGGTCCGCACTCTCCGAAGCACGCTCGAAGTCCGACACGCTGGGCGCTCGGAAGCGCACTTCCAGGCCGCCGACGCGGACCGTGCCGATCGACTCGGTCGAGTGGGCAGGGGGCTCGGTGTCGCCCCGATCGGATGCCGGGCCGTCGAGCAGCCCCTGGAACTCGATTTCAAGGTCCAAACGCTCGCCGCAATCCGGGCACGCCGTCTCGCCGTCGAGCCGGCTGCCGAAGACCGCCTGTCTCGCGCGGAGCACCAGCTGGTTGCAGCGGCCCAGGGACAGACGCCCGAGTTCATGAAGGGAGAGCGAAGGGTCGACCTTGCTGAGCAGCAGTCGTCGCCTGGAGGCGGGGAACGTCCGGGCCGTGCTCCAGACATCGAGGATCCAGATGTCGTCCACGAGCGGCGTAGGGGCCATCTGCTGCCTACGGTTCGACGAAAGAGGGCTCGGCGGGCTCGACCACCTCGTAGTCCCGCTCCCAGCCCTCGTTCTCCAGCTTGAGGTGCTGGATGGCCACGGCATTGGCGTTGGCGTCCAGATCGGGGAGTGCCTGGAACTCCGAGACCCAGGCACGGAACACCTTGTAGGCGAGCGCGAGCTGGCCGGCCTCGTTGTAGACCTCGATCACGAGGTCCTTGCGGAAGTCCTTCAGCGCGGACTCCGCTCCGAGCGCGGAGCCGAAGTTCCACACCTTGTTGGCCCACTCCTCGAAGGCGGTGTCGTGTGTGACACCACGCTCCAGGGTGATCGCCTCGAACTCGGTGCGCCCCGGGGACTTGCGGCTGGAGCTCGGGTCCCCGCCGTCCCGGTGCTTGACCACTTCCGTGGTCCGCTTCAGGGCGCTGACCTTGCTCACCCCCGCGACGTACCTGCCGTCCCAGCGGACCCGGAACTTGAAGTTCTTGTACGGGTCGAACCGATTGGTGTTGACGGTGAACGACGGCATGTGATCCCTCTCAACCCTGCGTCTGACCGGTCAGCTGCTGAAGACGGATGAAGACGAACTCGGCCGGCTTGAGCGGGGCGAATCCGAGGAGCACGTTGACGACGCCGCGGTCGATGTCGTACTGGGTGGTGGTCTGCGCGTCGCACTTGACGAGGTAGGCGTCGCGAGGCGTCGTGCCCTGGAAGGCCCCTTGCCGGAAGAGGCCGTGCATGAACGAGGTGAGGTTGAGCCGGAGCTGGGACCACAGCGCTTCGTCGTTGGGCTCGAAGACGGCCCACTGCGTACCGCGGAAGGCGCTCTCCTCGATGACCTTGGCCAGCCTGCGCACCGGGAGGTACTTCCACTCGCTGGCCATGACGTCCGCGCCGTCGAGGGTGCGGGCGCCCCAGCTGACGGTTCCGTACACCGGCAGCGTGCGCAGGCAGTTCAGACCCAGCGGATTGAGGACGCCGTTCTCGGCGTCGGTGAGCGGGCAGTCAAGGCCACCGACGCCCAGGAGCCTCGCCTCGGTGCCACCGGGCGCCTTCCACGCGCCGCGTGCGGCGTCGGTGCGTGCCCACAGACCGGCGAGGGTGCCGCTGGGCGCGACCGTGCGCAACCGGAACCCGTTGAGCGGATCGGGCACCCGCAGCCGGGGGAAGTAGGCGGTGGCGTCAGGGCCTTTGGCGGTCAGTCCAGAGCTGATCCAGTCCAGGGCCTTGTCGACGGTCCGCACGGCGGGGGGCGGGTCCACGATGAGCATCGCGCGGTGCTTGGCGCACAGCTGCATCGCCTCGGTGAACACGGCGTTCGGATTCGAGATCGTCGAGTCGAGCGCGTTGGGGTTGCCCGCCGAGGGACGTGTCGCATCGGGAATGCACAGGATGGTGAAGAGATCGACCCTGCCGAGCGCATGCATACCCGTGAAGGCGTGCGCGCTTCCGATCAGCGCGGCGTCGCCCGGGAGATGTGTCCCGTCCTCGCCTTCGACCGCCGATTGCTGGGCCTGGACGGCACGGCCCACACCGAGCCGGTACCTGCCGACATTGGCCTTGGCGGAATCGAGGTTCAGGGTGGGAAGGAGGCTGTCGGGGTCCCCCTCGGCGAAGGTGATGACCGCGTCCACCGCGTCGGGCAGCGCGACGGGGTCGAAGTCGCTGATGACCCGGATCCCCTTGCCGCTGGACGACGGCACGCAGCGAACCCTGGCGCCGGCGACCCGGGCCGCGAGGGCGGCGTTGATCTTGCGTTCCAGAAGAGCGCAGAGCCCGGCTACGGACGTCGGCAGCGGTTCGTTCGCCGCGATGACCGTCACCGGCACCTGGGTGATCCTCCCGTTGGGCAGGTCGCTGGTGGCCTTGAGGGAGTAGTCCTTGTCATTCTTCAGGGCGGCGAAATTGATGTCGCCGCCCGGTGTTCCTCCGGCGGCCGGACGTGTGACGGCGCTCGGCGCGATCTTCACGCTCACCGTGCGCGAGCCGTTGTCGGGGTCGCTGGTGACCGTCTCGACGTAACTGCTGCTCGTGCTGTCCATGCTTACGCCGGCGAACCGCTCGGTCGTGCCCGTGGCCAGATCGCTGATCGTGAGGTTGAACGTCTTGGTGTCCTGGGCCGGGACACCGTCGTGGTCGACGTCGACCACCAGGTTGTTCCCCCAGGAGCCCTTGCTGAGCGCGGTGATGACGAGCGCGGGCCTGCCTGTGTTGTCCGTTGCGCTGCGGAGCGTGATGCCGGCGGCGTCGCCGTCGGTCTTCGGCACACGCACGACATAGGCGTCGGTGCCGCCATTGAGGAAGAACTGGCGGACCGCGTAGCTCAGTTCGCTCTCCCTGTCGAGCCCGCCGAAGAGGCGCTCGAAGTCGGCGAAGGTGAAAATGCGGGTGGCGACGTTCTCAGGTCCGCGGGCCGTGTATCCGACGAAAGCGGCGATCGATGAGGGAACAGCGACGATGGTCCGCGTCGCGGACTCGAGCTCTTCGATGTAGACGCCCGGATAGGTGGGTGCGACAGCCATGGGTGCGAGTCCCTATCTCTCGGTGGCCCGAGTTCAGAATCAACCGCAGCCATCACTCTCTGTCAAGAGAACTCACCGTGGGTGACTCCATCGGCTCTGGAAATCGCAGCGTCCATGATCACGGATGGTGACGGGGGGGGTGCGCTGGGTGGGAGGCGAGGCGGGCCGCATGGGCGCTGTCCCCCGCAGGCGAGCGGTTGGAATGCGGCCTTGGATCCGCAGGGAGCCGGCAGCGGGTCGGCAGTCGGCTGTGCTTGTTCCCGTCTCAAGCCGGATGGCTACGTCCAGTCGTGCGGGGAGGTAGCGATGTCCTCGGATTTTCCGGGCAGCCGTGACGCATTTTCGACCCCTGGTGGCTCGGCTTCTCGGGACGATGGACCAGGCGTCCTCCCCTCCCCATCGGGTACGCGTCGACCAGTGCGTCGACGGCAGCGGTTCGGTCGAGCGGGACGTCGACGGCCGCGGCCCGGGAGGTGTCGAAGCGGACCTCGACCGAAGTCCAACGCCGCCTCGGTCGGCCGCCCGTCAACTCGGCGGTCATTTGCACCCATTGGCCCGTCTCTCCTCGGAGCAGGCGGAGGGAGACCGGGGGACGGCCGTATCGGATCGCGTTGGTGACGAGCTCGCTGACGACCAGTTCTGCGACGAACGCCGCCTCCTCCAGTCCCCACTCCTCCAGCTTTCCTCGTACGAGCGCACGCGCTCCGGCGACCTCGGCCGGGTCGGAGGCGACAGGCCAGAACGCCATGCTGTCCTCGGGGCAGGCGCGGACGCGCACCAACAGCAGCGCGGCATCGTCGTCGGCGGCTCCCTGCACACGCAGAGAGACGATCTCGCCGCACGCCTGCTGCAGGGACCCGGTCCAGGCGTCCAGTGCGCCGCACAGGTCCGCCACTCCCTCGTCCACGTCCCGGGTGCGCGCCTCGACCATTCGGTCGGTGAACAGGGCGAGCACAGTACCCTCGGCGAATTCGAACTCCTCGCTCTCGAAGGGCAGCCCACCGACGCCCAGGGGGGCCTGTAGGCAGATCGAGCGCTTTGTCCGTCGGGCCCCCGCCCCACGGCCGGTGGCGACCGGCGGGAGATGGCCCGCGCTGGCCACGGCGCATGTGTGGGAGGTGGGGTCGTACACGGCGTAAAGACAGGTCGCCCCCAGTGCCCTGTCCGTCGCCTCATCGCCCGGTGTCCGGTGTATTCCCACTCGTGCCTGACTCACCAAGTCGTTGAGCCGGGTCAGAAGTTCGTCCGGCGGCAGGTCGAGGGCGGCCAGCGCCCTCACGCTCGTGCGTAGTCGTCCCATGGTGGCCGCGGCGTCCACTCCGCGCCCCACCACGTCGCCGACCACCAGCCCGACCCGGGCGCCCGACAGCGGAATCATGTCGTACCAGTCGCCTCCGACTCCGAGAGGGCCGGTGGTGGGGTGGCTGGTCCGGTAGACGAGGGCGAATCCGCTGCGGTCGCGGTGCCGCAGCAGGGTGATCTGCCAGGGGGGACGGTCGGAGGCGAACGGATGGAACTGCAGAGCGCGGGCGCGGAGGCGGATGTCGTCACCGGCTTCCAGGACATGGTCGACCACCTGCGTGCCGAGGTGGGGCAGGCGGGTTTCCCAGCGGGTCCTCCGTCCGCGTGTCGTCACCACCGATGACAGAGTCGGCAGCGTCGTGCAGCGGCGGGCGATGTGAGCGCGGAGCCGGTTGAGCGACGGTGGATCCTCGTCACCGTAGAGGACGGCTCCGATCACCATGGACGGTTGGCTGAGCAGGACGTACGTCCATTCCGCGTGGTGCCCGCATGTGTGGAAGCATCCTTACCTCTCTGGCGCCTCCCGGGGCTGCGGTGTTCTCAGTCCAGTTGGTTCCACAACCAGGCGATGTCCGGATACGGGGGCGGAGTGAGGTCGTCCGGGTCCCACAGCTGAGGGCTGCCGGTCAGCGACAGCTCGGGTGGTGGACACAGGGCCAGTGCTGGTTCTTGGCGGCTGTTGCGGTCGGGTGCGGTGAGGTAACGGATGTTGCCGGACATCCAGGTCACAGTGGCGGGCAGCCACTGCGGCAACTCGGTGGCGTAGCGGACCACCGAGGAGCGAGCGTCGCGCAGGAGCCGCTCTTGCAGGCGCAGCATGACTGCGACGGTGCGTTCGTACAGCTCCCAGACCTTGATCAACGCCTCGGCGAGACCGATGCCGTGCTCGACCGCCATGGCGGAGAGGAGGTTGACGTGGCCTTGTCCGTCCGCCTGCTCCTTCATCAGACTGCCCAATTCGTTGACCATGGTGCAGGGATAGAAGACTGCCTGCGTGAAGGCGCGCACCAGCGGGTCGTCCACGTCACGCGGCGGCAGGGCGTATCCGCCGCCCGGGGGAACGAGTGCGGCCAGCGCGCCGGTGCCGGCCTTCTGCCAGCGCATCCGCAGCCACTCGCCCACCGTCGGGGGTGTCGGTCGCCGGTGCAGGGCCAGCTTCCAGAGCTGTCCGCCCAGCCACTGCATGTGCTCCGCGCGCACGGTGTGCATCGCGTCGGGGTCGAGGCAACCGTCCATCATGGTCCGGACCTCGCGCAGGGATGTGACGAAGGTGTTGTCGAGCAGCGGCGCGGCCGCGGGTTCGGTCATCACTCGGTTCGCTTCCGCGGTCAGCGCGATGGCCGCGGCCGGGTCGTCGACGAGACTGTCGAGGTGGTCGTCCCACACGAAGGCCCAATAGGTATAGCAGGACAGGGAGACGGCGGCCTCGGGCGTGAAGAAGGGCATGCCGGTCGCGATCAGTTCTCCGAGCCTCGCTCGGGTGATCAGTGAGTCCGGAGCACACAGCCCCTGCTGGACCGCCCACTGTGCGGCATGGCGGTCGAGCTCTTTTCCGTCCGCGTTCGGTGGCGCCGGAGTGATGGGGCAGAACAACTTCACCTCCTTCAGCGAAAGGCTTTCCAGCGTCTGGGCGAGTGTGAGGTCTTGAGCCATTCCTGCCTCGTCAGTGCAAGGCGCTGCCCGTAGGGGCTGCGTCTCCGGCGGATGTGCGAACGTTGCCGGGCGGTGGGGATCCCGGGCCGCGGCGGGCCCTGACCCGCAGATGCGCGTCGCGCGGGCGCAGATCGACCCCCGCTCTGATGCGGGGCTCCCGCGCGGTGACCGGCTCGAGACGCCAGCGGGAGCTGATGGCGGCGAGAGCGAGAGTGGTCTGTATCAATCCGACCTGATCACCGATGCACTTGCGGGCACCACCACCGAATGCGAGGTACGTCCCGCGGTCGGGCTTCAAGTCATGCCACCGGTCGGGGACGAAGTGGTCCGGATGAGCGTAGATACCAGGGTGACGGTGAATGAGATACGAGCTCCAGGCGACCGTCGTGCCCGGCACCAGGTGGTGGCCGCCGAGTTCGGTGGGCCGAGCGACCTCCCGCGTCATCAACCAGCCGGGCGGGTACAGGCGGAGCGTCTCAGCGACCACATGCGCGGTGTCCTTGAGAGCTCGAAGTCGCTCGACGGTCGGCGTCCTTCCGGCCGCTAAGGCGTCACCTTCGCTCTGGAGGCGCACCGCGACCTTGGGTCGGCCGGCGAGCAGAAGGAGCGCCCAGGTGAGCGTGTCAGCCGTACTCTCGACGCCGGCGCCGAAGAAGGTGATGATCTGGTCGGTCACCTCTTCGTCGGTCAGAACGCGGGCCGGTCCGGACGCGTCGTCGACCGCGGTGATCAGGCGGGACAGCAGGTCACCGCGGTCGGCGTCGGCAGCGCGACGGGTGACCACGAGGGCTATGAGGCTGCGCCGCAGTCGCTGACTCGCCCGCCGATAACGTCGGTTGAACGGGGTCGGCAGTCGGTCCAGGGACCGAGGCGTCAGCGCCTTGCGGACCACTCCTGTGGCAAGGGTCTCCAAATCTTCCTCGAGCGTGCGCTCGGTCTCCGCGGGAAGGGCGTCCGCGGTGAACAGCGTCTCCACCACCGAGCGCCTGGCGAAGGCCGTCATCTCGGCGTGCAGGTCGATGACCTGCCCATCGTGCCAGGAGGCGGCCATCTCCTCCGCGACGGTGGCGATGCGCGGAACGTACCCGGCGACCCTGTCCGGGTGGAAGGACGGCTGGCAGAGCCGCCGCAGTCGCCGGTGGAGACGGTGTGGGCAGACCGCGAGTCCGTCGCCCACGAGGTCGCGTGCCCGTTCGTACAGAGGACCGCCCTTGTCGAAGATACGGTCGTTGATGAGCACGTGCCAGGCGAGGTTCGGTGTGCTCACCATGACGACGCTGCGCCGCCCGACATGGAGTCGGGCCAAAGGTCCGAGGGCGGGCAAGGAACTGACGAAACCCACGGGGTCGCGCAGCAGCGGAATGGAGTGCCCGAGGATGGGGAGTGCCCCAGGAGCCGAGGGAATGGATGTGATGGACAAGGCGTCACTCCCTCGGTGTGCGAGAACGGTCCAAAGATTCGTCGCTTGTGCAGGTGCATCAGCAGGCGCTGTACCGGCCACGCAGGGCCGGCCGGGCGGCGTGCCGTCAGCACTGCCGTTCAGTGATCAGTTGGGCCAGGGCTGTCAGCTCGGCCGCTACGACCGGGACGGGGTGAGCGGCCGATAGCCGCTCCACGGCCGTGCGGACATGGCGCCTGGCCTCGCTCGTCGCCCAGGCCCGTCCGCCGGCCTTCTCCACCAGGTGGGCGGCCCGCTCCGACTCCTCCGCGGTCAACCGGTCGTGTCGGCCATAGAGGCGGACGAGTTCTCGCCCGGCCGCGTTGTCCGCGGCACAGGCGTACGCGACGGGCAAGGATTTCTTACGGAAGACCAGGTCGGAGCCAACCGGCTTACCCGTATGCCGCGGGTCGCCCCAGATGCCCAGCAGGTCGTCAACCAGTTGGAACGCCGCCCCCAAGTGCGCGCCGAAGGCCCGGAGATGCTCCACCCGCGCCTCAGCGGCCCCTCCGGCCAGGGCCCCGAGTCCACAAGCCGCTGCCATCAACGCACCGGTTTTGCCGGCCGTCATCACCGCGCACTCCTTCACCGACACCACGGACCGTTTCTCGAACAGAGTGTCGACGTACTCCCCGCCGATCAGTGCTTGCACGGCCGCCGTCAGCTGACTCACCCCTTGTGTCCCCAGCGGAGCGGGGGCCGCGAGCAGGACCTGGCACGCCAGGAAGAACAGCGCGTCTCCGGCCAGAATCCCGGCCGGCACCCCGAGAGCAGCCCAGACGGCAGGTCGCCCGCGGCGCATCCGGTCCCCGTCGATGATGTCGTCATGGAGGAGCGAGGCGTTGTGTACCAGTTCCACCGCGACCGCTGCCGGCGCACCCGCTGCCTGCTCACCGCCGACCGCCTCACAGGCCAGGAGCGCCAGAGCCGGCCGCACGGCTTTGCCCGAGTTCCCGGTCGCCGGGTCGCCTGCCTCGTCCCACCAGCCGAAGTGCACGCCCACCGGGTGCCGGATCTCCTGTGGCAGCGTCTCCACCGCCTCCCGCACCCCTGCGAACGTCACCGCACCCGCGTCACGCAGCAACTGCCACGCGCAGCGCGCCGAGCGTACCGACGAGATCACTGTCATCCGTGCCGCCTCCCCACCCGAGTGAACGACAGGCCACCCCCGACCCCAGGCCCTTCCGAGCCGCCCGCCCCTATGGCCGCCGGCAGCGGAGCCTCACGGCAGTCGAATCCATCTCATACGCCAGCACCAACCGACACAAGCCATAACCCAGGGCGCATTCGGAGCGCATGGAGCATTCCTCAACCCACCCCCCGACGTCCGCACCCTCACCGCGACACCACACGCCTGCGCAGGAACGCTTCTGCGAACTGGGCGTCACTTGGAAGTGCCGTAGGCGTGGGCGCCGTGGCGGTAGCGGCTCGGTCTGGCGGCCGAGGTCGTACGTGGTGTCGGGGTACAGCCCGGCCCAGCTTTGCAGGAGGCGTACCGGCGAGGTGCGCTCAGAGTGCGGGATCTGGTGGCCTGGTGTGAGCAGGCCCGACGACCGTCACGGCACCGGCGAGGGGCCGGCCGGGCCGGATTGCGATCACCTGGGACGTGACGGCGGGGACAATCGGGTTCGTGGCCCAGGCGGCGGGCAGGTGACCAGTCAGAGCTCGTGCTGGTCGAGCATCGTCATCAGCTTCCGCTTGCGCTTCTGGTCGGCGCGCAGGGTGGCCAGGTATGTGGCGAACTCGTCCTCCGTGCCCAGCGCGCGGTGGCAGGCGCGGGCGCTGAGCAGTAGCTCGGTCATGCGCTCGTACGTGGCGTCGCCGGTCTGCTTGCGCAGCGGCTCGATCCAGCGCAGGTAGACGGTCAGGGCGTCGGCAGGGCGATGTTCCCGGATCCGGTCGGCCAGCGCCAGCCACTGCTGCTGGTCGGCGTAGCCCTCGGCAGCGGCCTGCCAGGCGGCATCAAGGTCGCCTTCGTCCATGAGCGCGTCGACCAGCACGGAACCGCCGTACCAGCGGCCCTTCTTGGGCTGGGCTGCAGCGCGCAGCACCTCCAGCGCGCTCGTGCGCTCGGCGCCGTCCCAGGCGTCGGCCGCGTGGGCCGCTGTACGAAGGTTCTGGTACGCGGCGAGCGAGGGGCGGGCCCGGAGCAGGTCGCGGCGGATCGTGACCACGTCCGCCAGGCGACCGGTCCGCGCGTACCGTGCGCAGACGAAGGCGACCAACTCGCCGTCCGGGCCCCACTCCGCCTCGGTCTCCCGCAGGCCGCGTTCGGCCCACTTCAGGGCGTCCGCCGGGCGGCCCGCCGCCTGCAGCTCCTTGGCGATCACGAGGTGGGTGTGGCCGTTCGGGGCGAGATCCGCCGCGTGAATTGTGATCACCTCGTCCACGCTGCCGCCGTCCGCCTTGAGCAGCCGTTCCATCAGGTACTTCTCGGCCCATCCCTTGGGTTCGGCCCTCCAGGCGGCGACCACCAGTTCCCGGGCCCGGGCCAGGCCCGGCTCGCCCAGCACCTCCTGGTAGTCGAACAGGTCGATGCCGGTGACGTCGTTCGCCTCATCCAGCAGATGGTTCACCAGCCAGTCGGCGGTTTCCACCGGATCGGGCCGGGAGGCCCGGCAAGCCTCCAGGTGCGCCTCGGCGAGCCCCGTCGCGACCTCCCCGAGCAGGCCGTCCGAGTCGTCGATCTCCCCGTACGTCCGGCCCAGCGCCGCGAGCGCCTCCCGAGCCACCTCCACAGCGACCGCCGCCCGGCCGCTCGCCGCCAGCGCGCGCAGAGCGGTTACCGCCTCCGCTGCCTGTTGCCCGTAGGCATGGGCGTCGGCGTACTCGACGTAGCCGTACCGGGCGAACGGGCTCGTGTCGAGCAGGTTCAGGACGCGCTCCCGGACGATGCCGGTGTCCTCCCCGGCGGTGGCGGCGCGCAGCTCCAGGCGGCGGCGGAGATCGTGGTCCTCCGCGAGCTGTTGCCGTACAAGGGTGAGCAGTTCCTCCCGGCTGCGGGATTCCAGCCAGGTGTCCAACACCTCGGTACGGCGGCGGGCGGCGGCTCGTTGCCGGGGCAGCGACTCGGCTTGCCCCAGTACAGCCAGGCCGACCGCCACGCAGTGTTTGCAGAAGTTGCCATCCAGTCCGTAAGGGCAGTTGCACCAGCCGGTGAGGCCTGGCCCGTCCCCAGCCTCGCCGGCGGTCAGCTCGACCTGGTATCTGTCCGTGCCGTCGACGGTGGCGTTGATGGCCACGTCCCCGATCTCCAGTCGGGACACCGCGTCCAGATAGCCGAGGCCCCGCTCGTAGGAGCGGTCCCCGGCCCGCTCCCGAAGATCGCCTTTGGTGAATCCCCATCGGTGTGTCACAACGGCCATTCAACCGCGTGACGGCCCGCTCGGTGGAGGGCTTGGGGGAGAACGCCGTACTTCAACCGGCGACTGTTTCGGACAGAGGGCTCGACAGCCCGACGGTCCTCGGCCCGCCGCCCGGTGTCGACGGCGTTGCCGCGATCGTCACCCTCACGAACTGCTGACCGGCTTCGGCCGGTCAGACCCGGGACCGGTCCCGGGTGGTGTCAGGGGCCGTCTGCAGTCGGGAGTTCTTGCGGCTGTAGATCAGGTAGACGGCCAAGGCCAGCATGAGCCAGCCTCCGAACAGGAGGTAGGTGTCGAGGGGAAGTTCGTAGATCAGATAGCCGCAGGCGAGGACGGACAGGATCGGGACCACCGGGTAGCCCGGGACACGGAAGCCTCTGTCGAGACCAGGAGCGGTGCGGCGCAGGATGAGCACGCCGACCGATACCACGGTGAAGGCGGCGAGGGTGCCCATGCTGGTGAGGTCGGCCAGCAGGTCCAGGGGGAAGACCGCCGCGAGGAGGGCGACGAAGCCGCCGGTCAGGAGGGTGGTGAACACCGGTGTGCCGCTGCGCGGGCTGACGCGGCGGAACGCGGAGGGCAGCATGCCGTCGCGGCCCATGGTGTACAGGATGCGGCTCTGTCCGTAGAGGACGACCAGAGTGACGCTGACGATGGAGAGCACCGCGCCGGCGGACAGCAGCAGGGCCGGCCATCGGGCCCCGGTGATGTCGCCGAGGATGGCGGAGAGGCCCGCTTCCTGTCCTTCGAAGGCCGTCCAGGGCTGGGCTCCGACCCCGACCACGGCGACCAGGATGTACAGAGTGGTGACCACGAGCAGGGCGCCGATGATGGCCACGGGCAGGGTGCGCCCGGGGTTGCGGACCTCCTCGCCGGCGGTGGAGACGGCGTCGAGGCCGATGAAGGCGAAGAAGACCGTGGCCGCGGCGGTGCTGACGCCGGCGATGCCCAGCGGGGCGAACGGCTGGAGATTGCCGGCGTCGAAGCCGGTCGCGCCGACCACGATGAAAAGCGCCAGGATCCCCAGCTTGACCAGGACCATCACAGTGTTGACCAGGGCCGATTCCTTGGCGCCCCGTACCAGCAGCAGGCAGCACAGACCCACCAGGACGACGCCGGGCAGGTTGATGACGCCGCCCGCGCCCGGGGGCGAGGAGATGGCCTCGGGCATGCGGAAGTCGAAGAGGCGCAGGGTGAGGTCGTTGAGGTACTGCCCCCAACTGACCGCTATCGCGGCGCCGGAGACCGCGTACTCCAGGAGGAGGCACCAGCCCACCGCCCAGGCGGCGAACTCGCCCAGGGTGGCATACGCGTAGGAGTACGAGGAACCGGACACCGGGACGGCCGAGGCGAGTTCCGCGTAGCAGAGGGCGGTGAGGGCTGCGGCGGCCGCCGCGACCGCGAACGACACGATCACTGCGGGGCCGGCTTCGGGCACGGCGCTGCCGAGTGCGAAGAAGATGCCGGTGCCGATGGTGGCGCCGATGCCGATCATCGTGAGCTGGAAGGGGCCGACGGTACGGCGCAGGCCGCCGGCCCGGTCCGCGTCCGTCGTGAAGGTGTGCAGTGGCTTGCGTCTCAGCATCTGCCGGCGCAGTGTCGGGCGAGAGGGCATCAGGGACTCCTGCGGGGGAGGGGGAGGGGGAGGGGCGGGCTGCCAGGCCGGACGGGCGGAGGCGAGGTTCAGGGGAGGTCGCGGCGCAGCAGGTCGCCGTACGTTTCGCGGCGCACAACGGCGCGTGCATCGCCGCCCTGGCAGAAGACGACGGGCGGCCGGAGCGCGCCGTTGTAGTTGTTGCTGAGGGAGTAGGTGTAAGCGCCGGTGACGGGCACCGCGATGAGGTCACCGGGGCGGGGGTCGCGCAGTGGTGCTTCCGCGCTCAGGGTGTCGCCGGACTCGCAGTGTCTGCCGACCAGGTGGCAGGGGTCGCCGCCGCCGACGCGGGTGGCGACGGTGGCTTCGAAGCGCTGCCCGTACAGGGCGACTTCGAGGTTGTCGGCCATGCCGCCGTCGACGGCGACGAAGGTGGGCTCGCCGCGCTTGACGCTGGCCACCCGGTAGAGCGTCACGCCGGACTCGGCCACCATGGACCGGCCCGGCTCGATGATGACGTGGGCTTCCTCGGGCAGTACCCGGCGGGCCGCGTCGACCAGCGTGTCCAGGTACTCCTCCACGCTGGGCGGGCGGTCGTCGTACGTGTAGCGGGCGCCCAGGCCGCCCCCGAGGTCGTAGACGGCGAACGCGCCGAGGGCCGCAACCGCCTCGACGGCTCGGGCGAACGGCTCCGTGTCGAGGATCTGGGATCCGATGTGGACGTGCACTCCGTCCAGCCTCAGCCGGCTGCTGCCGCGCAGCCGGGCGATGGCCTCGCGCGCCTGGGACAGCGTCAGCCCGAACTTCGAGCCCTCCTGGCCGGTGGAGACCGCCGCGTGTGTGTCAGGCCGGATGCCGGGTGTGACGCGCACCAGGACGGGCTGCTCGTCGGCGACGATCCGCTCCAGCCGGTCGATGTCGTCGAAGTTGTCGATGACGATCAGCCCGGCTCCGGCGTCCACGGCCATCCGCAGTTCGGCGTCCGTCTTGGCGTTGCCGTGCACCACGATCCGGGCGGGGGCGACGCCGCCGGCCAGGGCGAGGGCAAGCTCGCCGCCCCCCGCGACGTCGATGCTCAGCCCCTCCTCGGCCAGCAACCGGTAGACGGCCGTGCAGGGAAACGCCTTGGACGCGAACGCCACCCGCGAGTTCGCCCACCGGGCGGCGAGCCCGTCCGCGTACCGGCGGGCCTGGGACCGCAGTGCCGCCTCGTCGACGATCAGTGCCGGGGTGCCGAAGCGCTCGGCGAGGTCGGTCACCCGACAGCCGCCGATCACCAGGGCGCCGTCATCGGCGAGTGCCGTGCCCGGCGGGAAGAGTTCGAGCAGCGACTCCTGCGAGGGTGAGGCGGTCGGCGGGGCCTGGACGGGCATGGTTTTCCTCCGGGGTGGGTGCAGCCGGCTCGTTCCGGGGGGCCGGTCGCACCATGGTCGAGCCGCTTCACCTGCTCTCGCTTTGTCGAGATCACCTAGAATCCAGACATGCCTTTGCCGAATACGCCAATCCGTGAAGGTGCGGGGGACGGCTCCGGCGAGGAGCTCTTCGCTCTCGCCGACGCCATCGCCGCGGTCATCGGCGGCTCCGTGGCCATCGAGGATCTGGACGCACGGGTGCTCGCCTACTCCACGCGGCCCGGCCAGCGGATCGACGAGCTGCGCCGCCAGGGCATCCTGGGCCGGCGCGTACCCGATCAGTCAGGTCCGCAGGCGGAGCGGCAGCAGCGCCAGTACCGGCAGGTGCTGGCCGCGACCGGCGTCGTACGGCTGCCCGGCCTGGCCGAGGACGAGCTGCCCCGTGCCGCCGTCGCCATCCGCGCCGGGGACCTTCCGCTCGGCACGATCTGGGCGATCGTGGACGGCGGCAGACTCGACGCGGCCGGCGAGCAGGCGCTGCTGGAGGGCGCCCTGACGGCCGCCCTGCACATGCTGCGGCGTCGCGGCGCCGTCGCTCTGGAGCTCCATGCCCGCGAGGAGGCACTGCGCGCCGGCCTGGACGGCACGGCCCCCGCGCCGGAGATCGCGTACCGGCTCGGCCTGCCCGCGCGCTCGCCCCTGACCCTCCTCGGCTTCGCCCCCGCCGGCACCTCCCCGCCGGCGGCGGCTCTGCTGGCCCGGACGGGCTCCGATCTCGGCAGGCACTGGGCCGCCGTACGCCCTTCGGCGTCCGTCGCGACCGGGCCGCGCGCCGTGTACGCCCTGCTGCCCGGCGAGGATCCGGCGTCGGCGCGACGACTGGCCGAGCAGGCCCTCGCAGCGGTCGCGCGTCCTCGCGCGGAACCGCTACGTGCCGCCGTCAGCCGGACCGGCGCAGGCCTTGCCGATCTAGCGGCGCTGCGCGCGGAGGTCGACGACGTGCTCCAGGTGATTACCGCGGACGAGACGGCGCGCCCTGTTGCCATGCTGACCGACGTGCACGCCCACGTGCTCCTGGCTCACCTGGCGGACGAGCTCGAACGCCGGCCGAGGCTGCGCCACCCGGGCGTCGAGGCGATGCTCGAACACGACCGCGTCCAGCACACCCACTACGCCGCCTCGGTGACCGCCTGGCTCGACGCGGTCGGCAATGTCGGTGAGGCGGCCCGGCGCCTGACCATCCACCAGAACACCCTCAAGTACCGTCTGCGCCGCGCGCGTGAGCTGTTCGGCCTTGACCTGGACGACCCGGACGACCGACTCTCGTGCTGGCTGCAGCTCCGAATCGGTGTCGGGCGCGGCTCCGCTGCCCCGTGCTGATCGGCTTCTTCCACTCGCAGAGCCAAGGCGGATACCCGGCACCCGGCCAAGTGCCCTGAGCAGACGGCGCGGTGAACTGAGGGGCCCTGCGTCCGGTGTGGCCGGCAGCCCGGTGAAGCCGGATTCGACCAGCACGCCGAGGGCGCAAGGAGCGGCGGCCCTCGTCCTGGCCATTCCCTTCGACACGACCGGCGTGACCGGGGAGCAGGGACGCCTCGTGCGGGCACGCCTCGTCGGGGCGGATGCGGGCGCCTCCTGACGGCGCCGCCTGTCGAGTGCCGGGTGCGCGCGGGTCAGAGCCGACCGTGCGCCTGCTGGGTGCGGCGGGTGAGGGAGTCGGTGATGAGGGCGGCCACCAGCACCGCGGCCACGATCACGTACTGCACCTCGCTCTGAACGTTCAGCAGCACCATGCCCGACGCGATCGACTGGATGAACAGGACTCCCAGCACGGCGGACCAGGCCCTGCCTCGTCCGCCGAAGAGGCTGGTCCCGCCGATGACGGCCGCGGCGATCGTACTGATCACCAGGGGCCCCGATCCGGTCAACTGACCCACCGAGGTGATCTGCGAGGCCAGGAACACGCCGCCTACCGCAGCCATTGTCCCGGACATGGTGAAGACCGAAACGCGCATCAGCGTGACGTTGATCCCGGCGCGGCGGGCCGCCTCGGTGTTGCCTCCCAGTGCGTAGATCTTGCGGCCGTACGGCGTGCGGCGCAGGAGGTAGTCCAGGCCGACGACGACGGCCAGGAAGACCAGGAGGGCGAGCGGCAGCCCTCGGAACCGGTTGAGGACATACGCGGCGCCGAATCCGATGGCGGCGATCACCGCTGTACGGACCGCGATCTCGACCGGTGACCGCGAGCGGCTGCCTGCCGCCCGCAGTCGGCGGCCGTGTTGGAGGGAGACGAGCAGGAACAGGGCGGCTCCGAGTGCCGCCAGGGCGTATGCGGCGGCTTCGTTCTGGAAGTAGTGGTTGGTCAGGTCCGCGATCAGTCCGTCGGACGGGAGGCTGATGGTGCCTCGAGCGCCGAGGAGGGCGAAGGTGAGGCTGCTCCAGCCCAGCAGGCCGGCCAGGGTGACAGCGAAAGAGGGCACCCCGAACACGGCGACGACGAAGCCCTGGAGGGCGCCCATCGCCGCGCCGCACAGCACCGCGAGGACGGCAGCCGCCCACTCAGGCACCCCGTGGTACACGCTGAGAACCGCGAACACCGCCGCGGACAAGCCGCTGACCGCTCCCACCGACACATCGATCTCGCCCAGAAGCAGCACGAACACGACGCCGAGCGCGATCATGCCGATCCCGGCGATGTCCACGCTGAGATTGGTCAGGTTGCGAGGGCTGAGAAAGGCGTCGTCGAGGCTCTGGAAGATGATCCATACGAGCAGCAGCGCGAGAGCCGCCGCTCCGGGACCCAGCTCACCCCGGTGGATGTGATGGCGCACCGGTCTGATGGCCTGGTTCACCGCCGCCTTCCCACGGCTCACCGCCGCGCTCATGGCCGCCCTCGTCCGGTGGGTCTCCTGTGTGGGGCCTCGGCCTCCGTCCGGTCCGGCCGTCGAGCGGCGGGGGCCGGAAGTGGCCGTCGTGGACCGTCCGGAACTGCTCACGCCAGGCCCTCCTCCACATCGTCCACGCCGCGTTGTGTGACGGCGTTGTCCGTCGCGCCTGTCATGGAAGCGATGATCTGCTCCTCGGATGTGTCGTGCACGGAGAAGAATCCGTTGTTCCGGCCGTGCCTCAGGACCGCGACCTGGTCCGCGACGGCTTTGACGTCGCCCAGGTTGCGGCTGATCAGAAGCAGGGCGAGACCTTGTTCGCGCAGCTCCTCCACCATGTCCAGGAACCGGTGGGACTGGGCGACCCCCAGTGCGGCGGTGGGTTCGTCGAGCATCAGCAGTACGGGGTCACTCAGCAGCGCGCGGGCGACCGCGACCATCTGGCGCTGGCTTCCGGACAGGGAGGCGACCGGAGCCCGCAGGTCCGGGAGGTCGATGGACAGCCGTTGCAGCAGGGCGCGGGTTCGGCGGCCCATCTCGACCTCGTCCACGGCGAAGACCGTGCCGAGTTCCCGGCCGAGGAAGATGTTCCCCACCACGTCGAGGTTTCCGCACAGCCCGAGGTCCTGGTAGACCGCTGCGATGCCCAGGCGGCGCGAGTCGTGGGGACGGGCGATCCGTGCGGCGTGGCCCTGCCATCTGACCGTGCCCGAGTCGGCCGGTTCCACCCCGGCGATCACTTTCACCAGGGCGGACTTGCCGGCGCCGCTCTCACCGACCAGCGCGACGACCTCGCCGGAGCGGATCTCCAGAGACACGTCGGTCAGTGCGTGCACCGCACCGAATCGCTTGGAGACCCCGCTCAACTCCAGCACCGGCGCGTCGGAGACCCTTTCCATGGTGCTCACTTCCCCGCCGGAAGGAGCCCGGCTCGCACACAGGCCGTCCGATAGGACGGGGTGCAGATCTGGGCGACCGTATAGGTGCCGTCCTTGACGACGGTGTCCTTCACCGTGGCCGCGGTGACCGGCTCGGCACCGACGAAGACAGCCGGGATGTGCGACGCGGTCCCGTTGCTCACCGTGTCCTCGGCTCTGCCACCCAACCTCTCACCACGACTGAGCGCCACCGCCATGTCGGCAGCCACCTCCGCCTCCTGCTTCACCCGTTTGTGGACGGTCATGACCTGCCGCCCGTCGAGGACACGCTGCACGGCGGACAACTCGGCGTCCTGGCCCACCACCGGTGGCAATGGGGTGATGCCCTCGGCTTCGAGCGCGGCGATCGCACCGGCTGCGAGGGCGTCGTCGGCGGCGTAGACACCATCGATGCGGTGGGCGCCCAGTTTGGCCATGGCACCGGTCATGAGTGCGTGCGCGTCTGCCGCGTCCCAGCGAGCGGAGCGGTATGTGGTGATGGAGTGCACCCGTGGCTCGAGGACGGACAGCGCGGCCTTCTGCCGCTCGCCCGGCTGGTCGCTCAGCGAAGGCCCTTCCAGCCATAGGATGCGGGCGCCGGCCGCCTCGGGCCCCAGGGCCGCGAGCATCGCCTCGCCCTGCAATCTGCCGACCGTCGCCTCGGAGCCCGCCACGAAGGCCGATACCGGCCCTGCGGCGAGCCGGTCGTAGGCCACGACTGGTATGCCTGCCCGCCGCGCCTCGACGACCGCCGGGCGGACGGCCGCCGTGTCGACAGCGTCCAGGACGAGCACCTCCACGCCCCGGCTGATCATGGCGTTGATCTGCTGACGTTGGAGCGCCGGATCGTCATGGGCGTTGGCATACGTCACCGTACAGGCGGGACACAGTTGGTCGATCCGTTGCTCGGTGAAGGGGCGATCAAAGGTCTCGTACCGTGTCGCCTGATTCTCCGGTAGGAGCAGGCCGATCGTTGCACCCTCGCCGGCTCGATCAGGCGACCCGTCGCCGCTCTCTGCCGTGCCGCAAGAGGCTGTGCCGAAGGCCAGGAAGAGAGCCGTCAGGGCTATGCCCACGCGGCGCCGACGAAGGGGCGGGGCCGTCTTGCGAGCGCTCGACCGGGTCATCTGGGTCGCCGTCCGTCCGCTGCGGGCCCGGCAACCGGGGGGCGGGAGGCCAGCGTGACCTCGCCCCACACCTGCTTGCCGCCGCTGAGAGGCACGGATCCCCAGGTCTCCGCCATCGCCTCCACCAGCAGCATCCCACGCCCGCCGGTGGCCTCCCAGTCCAGCGACGCGGCTCTGACGGGGGTACGTGGCGACGAGTCGCTGACCGCCACCCGTAGCCGGTCGCCAGTGAGGGTGAGGTCGAAGCGCACCGGACCTTGCGTGTGCACCAGTGCGTTGGTGACAAGTTCGGAGACGATCAACATCACGTCGTCTGCCTCCGTACCCACACCCCACGTCCTGAGAGTTCTCTTGACGTATCTACGGGCATGCATCACGGCATCGGGCAGCCGCCACACCGTGGCGCCGGCCCGAACCGGTTTGTCGTGCATGCCGTCGTAGCGGAAGAGCAGGAGCGCCGCGTCGTCGTAGCGTCGGGGAGCACCCTCCAGCAGCGCATCAGCGGCATCGGCCGGGTGTGAGGGGTCGAGCCGGGACAGCGCTTCGCGCAGCCGCCGGGCAGCGTCGCCCGGACGCGGGTCGGGCGACTCCAGCAGCCCGTCGGTGAGGAGCGCGAGAACCGAACCCGGGGGAAGACCGATCGTCGCCATCACGTATTGAGCGTCCGCGAGCACTCCAAGCGGCGGCCCACCCTCGACCGCGACCTCCTCCGTGTTGCCGTCCGGGTGGCGCAGCAGCGGTCGCGGGTGGCCGGCCCTTACCAGCCAGCAACTGCCGTCCTCCATGTTCAGATCCGCGTACAGGCAGGTGGCGAAGAGGTCGGTGCTCATTCCCAGCAGGAGCCGGTTGGCGTGCGAGGCGACCACGTCCGGAGGATGGCCCTCAATTGCATACGCCCTGATCGCCGTACGGATCTGGCCCATGATCGTGGCCGCAACGGGGCTGTGCCCCTGGACATCGCCCACGACGAGAGCCACATGGCTGTCCGGCAGGGGAACAACGTCGTACCAGTCGCCGCCCACCTCCAGACCCGCTGTGGCGGACCGGAATCGCGCAACGGCGACCCCGCCGGACAGCGCGGGCAACGTTCGGGGGAACAATCCGCGCTGGAGCGAGGTCGCCAGTTCGAGACTGGCCTTCACGGCCCGCGCCCGCATCAGGGCCTGTCCCGCATGGCTCGCCACTGTGTCGAGCAGCAAGTGCACGTCGGAGTCGACGGCGTTCGGTGTGTCCCAGCCGATCAGGTACAGGGCAGGCACGGAGCTCTCATCACGCAGCGGCAGCAATGCGAGTGCGCCGGGGCCCACTGCGGCGAGCTCCGGCTCCAGGTCTGCCGTTCCACCGTCCGCTCTCGCGCCTCGCCACAGCGTGGGTCGGTTTGTCTCCAGTGCCGTCTGCACACTGGGAACGGCGGCTGCCGAAATTTCGGTTGGTCCCTCGCGGCCGGGCCACCAGCCTTCGGGCCAAGCGGTCGCGTCCGGAGGGTCCAACATGCTCACGACCACCTGATCCGCGGTGACCTCCGCCAAGGCCGTGCGGTCCGCCTTGAGGGCCGCCCGCAGGACAGCGCTCAGAGGACGCAACACCGAAAGGTGCCCGTCAGAGCGCGGTTCTGCTGCTTTCGCGACCGCGCCGAGGACTCGTTTCTCCTCGCCGCCGAACCGGTACCGCAGTGTGAGTCGGCAAGATTCGGTTGCCGGCCGACGCGCCCGGAACTCGCGCTCACCGGCAGCCGGCCCCTCAGCATCCGCGATGGCCGTCAGCGCGGGCACGTCCTCAGGCATGACGAGCTCCAGCAGGGTCTGGACCCGGCCGTCGAACTCCTCGGCCCGGATGCCGGCCAGAGCAAGCAGGCCCCTGTCGGCCTCGATCCACTCCGATCCCAGCGCCATGGCGAACGCGCCGATCCCGTCGAGCGGGTCTCCGTCGCCCTCCAAGCGGGCAGCCACGCCATCCGCACTGAGTTCGATCAGAAGGCGCTGTTCGGCGCTGAAACCGTCGGGCATGTCGCCGACCACGACCAGGCAGCCGGACCGCCCAGTGGTCGACGCGAGCGGCAGCACGCCCATGGACACGCCGGCGGTGGAGCCGCGGTGTCCGTACTGGGCCAGGTCTGTGGCGTCGAGCCACAGCGGCCGGCCTGTGCGGAAGGCGTGTGTCAAAGCGGAACGGTCGGTCAATTCGTACCGAGGTGCCAACTGCAGTCTGTCGGCGGGACGGGCGGCCGTCTGGACCAGGGCCAGGGCGTCCACGGCGCCCTCCAGCAAGTAGACCGCCGCGACAGCGGCACCGCCGAGCCCAGGGCCCGGCATTTCAGGCAGACCGACGACGGGCAATAGCCCGGATCCAGGGCGCGCAGCCTTCCCTGCCCCGGGCGGACCCGCTCTTCCCGTGCCGGTCATGTCGTCACCGGTTCCTCCGCAGCGTCTGCCAGCAACCCACTTTCAACGCTGGGAACAGCGTAATCAGCCGATAAAACGGGCGCACGTGCGAGCGCTGTGAAGGCTGCCCATCCGGTCGGCGGCGCAGTTGCTGCCCTGGCCGGCTCCGACACCGAGGACCCGGCGAGATACGGGGCGTGTGCGGTGGGCTCCGGGTCGGGCTCCGGCAGGCAGGCGGGCGAAGGCGTCGTAGGCGCCGATCGGAGCAATGTCTACGCGGCTCGGTCCAGTGCGGGATCGGAGCGCTTCCGTGGCGGCTCTCGGCTGTGATCGCGCCACGGTGCAGGACGCCGCATCAACCACAGGCCCCTTGTTGCCGGCGACGACAGGCATCATTGAGGCGGTACCGGTGTCCGCGCAGATCCAAGTGGTCCCGGGAAGCGACTCGTCGGGCGCGGGGTATGAAGTGCCGGACACGGCGGGGCCGCCGGTCACACCGGCGGCCCCGCGCTGTTTCACTCGGTCGTGCGCTCGTCGGCTAGGTCGCCGACGGGTCGTACGCTTCCACCTCGGCGAACTGCATCCGGTAGTGGCCGGAGGAGTCCTGGGAGAGGTTCGTGCCGGTCACCCGTACGTACCGGGCGTTCTGGATAGGGAAGGGGAACTGCTGGACGGCGTTGCCAGGCTTGGGGTAGCCGGTGCGCTGGGCCACCTTCGTCCAGGTCGTACCGTCCTGTGAGACCTCGATGGCGAAGTCGACGGGGAAGCCGACACCGGTGTTGGCGGCGCCGTCGTTGCGCGGATACAGGTTGATCCAGCCCACCGGCAGGGACGTACCGAGGTCGACCTTGACCCACTCCTGGTGGTTGGCCGTGAGCGTGTTGTCGCTGCTCCAGCCCTGCAGGCCGGGCAGTGCGGAGGGGTTGCCGTCGGTGAGCGCGGCGGCTGTCCAGCCGGGGCCGGAGTAGCTGCTGCTGACGGCCACCGCCGCGCCCTTCGCGACGTTGCGGCTCTCCCGGGGCAGCGACTTGCCGCTGTAGGCCCCCAGCCCGCTGAACTGCATGCGGTACTCGCCGCGGCTGTCCGTGCTCAGCTTCGTCCCGGTGATCCGGACGAACTTGCCTGGCCGCGGCTCGAAGAGGAAGTGCTGCGGCGAGGCGTCGGGCTTGGGGTAGCCGGTGCGCTGGGCCACCTTCGTCCAGGTCGTACCGTCCTGTGAGACCTCGATGGCGAAGTCGACGGGGAAGCCGTTGCCGGCGTTGACCCCGTCCGTGCGCGGCCGCAGCGTGATCCAGTTGAGGCTCTGGAGGGTGCCGAGGTCGGCCGTCACGTACTCGGTGTGGCTGGCGCCGACGTTGTTGGAGCTGCTCCAGCCGGTGGCGGTGCTGTTGTCGACCAGGCCGCCCGGGCTCCAGGTCGCGTCCACGTAGCTGCTGCTGGCCGTGACCGCGGCGCCCAGGGCCAGGTTGGGCGCCGCCGAGTTGAAGGCCTTCTGGCCGTACACCTCGACCTCGGCCAGCTGGAGCCGGTAGTCGCCGGAAACCGCCAGCTTGGTCGCGTTGACCTTGACGTAGCGCGCGTTGCGACTGTTGAACGGGAAGGGCTGGACGGCGTTCCCGGGCCTGGGGTAGCCGGTGCGCTGGGCGACCTTGGTCCAGGTGGTGTTGTCCTCGGACACCTCGATGGTGAAGTCGACCGGGAAGGAGTAGCCCGTGTACTGCGGTGTGCCGGTGCGCGGGTAGAGGCTGACCCAGTTCACCGACTGGCGGGTGCCCAGGTCGACGGTGACGGACTCGGTGTGGTTGATGGCGGTGTTGTCGTTGCTGCTGAAGCCGTTCGAAGCAGAGGTGGAGTCGCGCTTGCCGTCCACGATGTTGGCGCGGCTCCAGCCCTCGGCCTCGTAGGTGCTGGTCGACGTGACGGGGGCGCCCTTGGCGAGGTTGACGGCGGAGGAGAGGAGGTAGCGGCCGCCGCTCGCCTCCAGCGCGGCCAGCTGCATCTGGTAGCGGCCGAGGTTGTCCTGGGACAGCTTGGTGCCGGTCACCTTGATGTAGCGGGCACTTTGCGCCTGGAACCAGAAGGACTGGCCGGCGTCACCGGGCCGGGGGTAACCGGTCTGGCTGACGACCGGGGTCCCCCAGGTGGTGCCATCGCCCGACAGCTGGACGGTGAAGTCGACGGGGAAGCCCATGCCGGTGTTGGCACCGTCGTTGCGCGGGCGCAGGTTGACCCAGTTGAGCGACTGGCTCGCGCCGAGGTCCACTGTGACGGACTCGGTGTGGTTGGCCAAGAACGTGTCGCTGCTCCACCACGTGGAGGCGTTCGCGTCGACGAGGGCGCCGGCGGGCCCGCTCGGGGCACTGCTGCTCGCGGTCACGGCCGTGCCCACGGCGAGGTCCGGGACCCGCGGATCGTAAGCCTGGTCGCTGAACGCCTCCAGCTCGGCGAACTGCATGTGGTAGCCGCCGAGGTTGTCCTTGGACAGCTTCGTGCCGGTGACCTTGATGTAGCGGATCTGCCTGGTGTCGAAGGGGAATTCCTGCGCGGCGGCGTCCGGGCGCGGGTAGCCGGTCCGCTGTACCACCTTGGTCCAGGTGACGTTGTCCGGGGAGACCTCGACGGTGAAGTCGACGGGGAAGCCGGCGCCGGTGTTGGCACCGTCACCGCGCGGACGAAGCTTGATCCAGTTGACCGAGCGCGGTGCCCGCAGGTCGACGGTGACGGACTCTGTGTGGCTGGCACCCGTGTTGTCGGCGCTGCTCCAGCCGCCCGTGTTACTGCCGTCCACCAGGCCGTTCAGGGGCCATCCGTCGCCTTCGTAGCTGCTGCTGGCCGTGACGGTCATGCCCTTGGCGAAGTTGTAGGCGCCCGTCGCGAGCTTCTGGGTTCCGTAGACCTCCAGCTCGGCGAACTGCAGGTGGTAGTCGCCGTGCGGGTCGGTGGACAGCTTCGTGCCGGTGACCTTGACGTACCGTGCGTTGGTGGTGTCGAAGGAGAACGACTGCGCGGAGTTGCCCGGCTTGGGGTAGCCGGTGCGCTCGATCACGCTGTCCCAGGTGGTGCCGTCCTCGGAGACCTCGATGGTGAAGTCGACGGGGAAGCCCATACCGGTGTTGGCGCCGTCGTTGCGCGGGTACAGGTCGACCGAGTTCAGGGCCTGTCGGACGCCGAGGTCCACCGTCACCGATTCGGTGCGGTCGCTGTTGGGGCTGGCGGTGGTGGTGCTCCAGCCGTTCGAGCCGGGCTGGGATTCGCGCCGGCCGTCGACCAGGGCGGTCCTGCTCCAGCCGTCGGCCTCGTAGCTGGCGGTGGCGGTCACTGGGACGCCCTTGGCGAGGTTGGGCCCGGTGTGGGTGGAGCCTGCGGTCAGCGGGGTGTCGAACGTGTAGCCGCCCTCGGTCGAACCCTTGCCGGGCCAGACGGTCAGCGAGTTGCCCTGTGCGCGGCCCCAGAGGTCGGGGCGGCCGTCGCCGGTCAGATCGGTGCTGGAGGACAGCTCGGGGTACGCGTCGGCGCCGGCCCCGGAGAGGATCTTCACGGGCTGGGCGGACTCGCCCCAGGAGCCGAGGTCGAAGCGCCCGTCCGGGGTCTTCTTGCCGACGTACTGGTAGATGTCACCCGTGTCGTCCCGGCGCACCCCAAGCGGCGGACGATGCCCTTCGGGGCCGCCAGGGGCGCCCAGCCCGCCGGGTGGACCGGGGACCGGGCCTTCATCGGGGGCACGCGCGACGTGTCCACCGGGCTGACCCACCTGGGGGCACGTGAGTACGACCCGGCGATCGGCCGTTTCATCTCCGCCGACCCGGTGATGGACCTCAGCGACACCCAGCAGATCAACGGGTACGCGTACGCCCACAACAACCCGCTCGCCTCCAGTGATCCGACGGGCCTGTACGACCCCGACCTGCGGGACTACTGCCAGAAGAACCGGTCGGAGTGCGAAGGGGACCGCCTCAAGCAGGACGACACCGAGGAGGACGAGTGGGAGGACGTTGTGGACCTCTTCGACAACCACCCGGAAGGCTCCCAATGGAAGTCGTTCGAGGTCGGCCGGGGAGAGGACCGCGGCATCATCATGGTCCGCTTCTACATCCACACGGAGAAGGCCGCCCTGGGCATGCTCGTCGGCGACAACCGCGGATCGACCGATGATCCGAACGCGCCGTTCCGGATGACACTCTTGTGGGACACCGCCACGGGCCAGTGCCTGTTCACCGTCGCCGCGTCGGAGACGCCGTCGAGACCGGTGGCCAAGAAGGTGGCCGCGGACCCGGGGAGCAATGCGCCCTTCAAGTGGGAGACGACGGAAGTCCCCGGCAGAATGCCGCCGGCCCGCCCGATCGAAGTCGACGGATTCACCGATGACACGGTCATCAGGGGGCGTAACGTTGTCAACCTGCACAATGATGGGGCAAGTGTGTCCCCGGAGAAGCTCGACGTGGGCATCCACGCCGTCAACAGCCTCTGGAGGCTGTTCGCGGTGGACAACGAACTCACGGTCGAGGCGACAAAGACGGACGTGAAGATCACACGGAAGGGCGACCCCTATCCGGACATGGAAGTGTTCCAGTACCGCAAGGGCATGGCACCACGGCTGATCGCCCAGGACAGCATGGCCAGCCCGACCGGGCTGGACTCCATCCCCAAAGACCCGCGCCTCAAACTGAAGATCAACCGCTCGTGGGTGAACGGCGCATGCGTGAGCGGCTGCTGATCCCCGCCCGGTGAACCAGCGGCGGCTCGGTACCCCTCCAGTGGAGGGCTACCGGGCCGCTGTCGTACGGGGTGAAGTGGTACACGTCGGCAACTGGTCAGCGTGAGCTCTGCAACACCTGGGGACGCCTGACCGAAGATGCGAATCGTTGTACGCTCCGAAGACCGCCCTTGACCTGCAAGAAGCAGGCAGGGAGCAGACAAATCGGGAGTTTGTCCATGCTGCGTACCATGTTCAAGTCCTACATCTAGCATCCGGGTATCTGTGCAGGTGAGGGCCATGGTGATCGGGCTGAGGTCAGCAAATGGTCAGCATCGGATCTGATGGAGTCCTGCCGTGTCGGCCTTCGGTTGCGGCAATGGGTCCTGGTCCAGTGATGCTCAGGCGCCCATTGCGGGATTCGGCGCGTCGTAAAGGCTGCAGCGGGAGCAGGTCGGAGTTTGAGGACAACCGCCAAGCGGCGCCAGCGCGCCGGACATCCGTCGCGCGGCCATCGCCCTCTTGGGAGGGCGAAGGCGCGATTTCTTTGCGCACTTGGCAGGCCGCGGTTCGGCTACGACTCTCCTGGTGAGGACATCACCAAAGATCCCCGTGCGGCTGGACGAGTGCGAAGTCCGCCGCCGCAGCGCTTCGCAGAATCAGCCCTCAGAGTTGGCGGCGCGCTGCTCTGCTTTACGGGCCTGCATTCGTGCTGCACGGCCGGGGTTGGAGTTGTACCAGAGCGCGTACGTGGCTGCCGCGAGGCTGGGATCGTGAAGAAGATCGTCCGGCTACCCGCCTTCACCTTGTGATGCAGGGCTAGCGCGAAGCTGCCGAGGACCGGGACTGCGTAGGACCTCAGTGCTAGCGCGAATTTCGAGGACATAGGGCGGCACTCTACGGATCGTGCTGAACTGAAGGAAGTCCGGACGTTGCCGAGGTTCTTCTGCGTTCGCAAGGGGCGGACGGATGATCCAGCGGGGTGGTGCGCGCTTCGCGCACCACCCCGCTGTTGGCCGGTGAGGGACTGATCAGTCGAGCTGGGTGATTCCCGGCAGCTCACCCGTGGCCGCAGCGTTCGCCGCGGGCAGCGCGGTTGGGTAGATCCGCACGTCGCTCACCGCACCGTTGGCGTATTCGCCGTACACGCCGTTATATACCTTGCGGCCGATCTGTACCCCACTGTCTGCGTTCCAGGGAATGCCCGTGTACGCATGCGCCCCGGCCAGGCGGCCGTTCACGTAGATCAGCAGCTGGTTCGCTGCGGCGTCGTAGACGCCGACCAGGTGGGTCCAGCGGCCGGTGGCCACCTGTGATCCGAAGCCGTAGGCGGCCGTAAAGGAAGAAGTCGCGGTGCCGTCGGTGTGGCGGCCGAAGGCCCACGCCTTTGCGCCGGAGGAGTAGTAGAGCTGAAATCCGCTCACGTTCCCCACGGAGCCCGACTGAGAAACGAACGTTGAGTTGCTGGTCAGCGATCCGAGCTTGACCCAAGCCGAGACGGTGAAGCTTCCGGCGGTGTTCACCGCGGGTCCCGTGGTGGCCGCGTACCCGGTGGTCCCAGAGAGCTGGAGCACCTTCCCACGGGTGGCGTCGGTAGTCCACGTGTACGCGCCGGAGAGCGTGGCGCTGAGGCTGCCGGGGTCGTCGGCCGTCAAGGTGCCTGTGCCCTCGTTCAGGCGCCAGCCGTGGGTGGCGGTGTTCCCCACTGCGCCCAGCGACGCGGGGGCGGTGAACGCGGCGACGGGGCCCTGGGGGGCTGCCCCCGGGTACTCCAGGAGCTGGCCGGAGTTGTCGACCGCGTACAGCTCGGGGTGACGGTCCGGGCCGCCGGCGGCGCTGTTGAGATCGCCTGGAGACATCACCGCCGGGTACTTCGCCAGGGGGAGGACGGACCAGCGGCGTGGCTGGGGTGCCCTGCCACCCCGTGGTGGCGCCGGTGGTCCAGTTCTGGGGCGCCGTTCCATTACAGGTGTAGATCTGTAGCTGGGTACCGGCGCTGCTGCTGCCGTTGGGGTCATCCAGACACTTCCCGGAGGTTGGGTTGACCAGGCTGCCGGAAGCGCCGACGGTCCACTGCTGGGAGCCGCCGCCGTGGCAGGTCCAGAACTGAATCATGGTGCCGTTCGCCGAGCCACCGCCGTAGACGTCGAGGCAGCCGCCCAGGGCGCGGATCGTGCCGTCGGACATCAGGCTCCAGGTCTGGGCGCGGGTCTGGTTGCAGCCCCACACCTGGACCTTTGTGCCATTGGCCGTGCCGCCGTTGTACACATCGAGGCAGAGCTTCCCGCCGCCGGCCGCAGCCACGCCGGCGGTGAAGGCGGTACGCACCGGGGCGTGCAGCAGCGCGGGCACCAGCGTTTCGGGGTCCACAGTGATCGGGAAGGTGAGCACCGAACCGCTGATGTCGTCGCGGGCCCAGAGGACTGGGGATCCGCCGGTGACGCTTCCCTTACCGTCGGCACCCGTGGTGAGGCTGCCGCCGACCGTGCCCGGGCCGAGCAGCGTGTAGCCGGACCAGTCACCGTCGCCGAGCAGCAGCGGATGCTTGAAGTGGCCGCCGCCGTTGGTCTGGTAGATCCACAGCTTCTTGTCTTCGACGGTGATGACCGCCGGATAGTTGCCGCTGTTGCCGTACACGTTTCCGGGGGTGACGAGCTGCTCGATGTTCCAGGCGCTGGCGTTGTATCCGGCATTGCGGCAGCGTGAGGGGTCTGCGACCCAGTCCTCCGCCTCGCAAGGGTCCTTGGGTACGACGTTGAAGCGCTTGCCGATGAAGCCGCCGTACGTCGAGTAGGGCACCCTCGGCCAAGTGTCGTCGGCGGCCGGGTCGAGGTCGTTCTTGACGATGTAGAGCTGGTGACTCTGCTTGTTGAAGGCGAACAGGTCGTCCACATCCGCGCCATGCAGGTTGCCGCGGTGTGCGATGAGGTAGTTGTTCCAGCCTGAGCCGTCGGGGGACTGCGCGGGAGTTGAGACAGTCACCGGGCCGCCCGCCGGCGTGGTGGGCTCGGTCAGCGGGCCGGTCTGTGCCGGCGCCACGGGCTGCGCGCCGTCGGTGTTGCCGGGCAACAGGACCAGGTCGCCGGTCCGGGTGGTTGCGAGGAGATCGGGGACCCCATCGCCGCCGATGTCACCCGGGGTGATCTTTGTGTCCGGGTTCCATGGGGCTGTGTATGTGTAACTGACCGGGGCCTGCGAGAGGTTGCCTGCCTTGTCGACGGCGGCCACGTAGAGGGTGTGCACCCCCCAGGCCGTCACGGGGACTGTCAGCGTCGCTGTCGAGGCTCCGGTGCCGTCCGTGCCGCCGACCGGCACCGAGGTTCCCACCTGGGCGGTCGGCTGACTGTCAAGCCGCCACACGAAGTGGTCTACACCGCTGCTCAGGCAGGGGCCCGGGGTACAAGTGGCGGCCGGTGTCCGGTCGGCCGCGGAGATGCTGAACTGAGTGGTGCGGCCGGGGCCCGCGTAAACGACAGGGCTTCCTGCCCCGCCACCGACCTGCGGGAAGGAGGGGTTGGCAGCGATCTCCGGGGTTTCCGGCGTGCTGAAGTCCGTGCGGAACCAGCAGTGGGGGGAGCCGACCGAGGTCAGATGAGCGGTCGAATTGGTCTTGGCGTAGACAGCCCAGCCGTACTCGTGGCCGTCCTTGAGGGTGACGCCTACGGGTACATCGGCGTCCGTTCCCGAGGCGACGTACGGGCTGTCGGGCGTCGCGAGAGTGGTGGGGTTGCCGTTGGTGAGGACGGTGCGGTCCCAGAAGTCGTAGACGGCGCTGGCGAGTTCACCAGTGACATTTGTCGTGACCGTGGCGTGCAGCTGGAGGTTGCTGCCCGCGGCAGAGTAGGACGTAGCGCCGACCCAGCCGAGTCCACTCGTGACACATGGCCCGGAGGCTCCCGTGGCAGAGGGGGTGGTGTACAGGTTCGTGGGCTTGTTCGGCGGAATGTCGAAGGTCGTGATCAGGGTGATCACGGTGGAGAAGCGCAGGTAGTTGTCGTTGCTGCTGGAGATGGTCTCGTCACCGAAGAGGCCGACCGTCCACCAGTCCGTGCCCGAGTCGGCGATCTTCTGCGCCTGGCCGGTCACAGTGAAGCTGGCGGTGTGATTGCTGCAGCTGCTGTTGGAATTGGCAGCGCTGGGGATGGTTGTCCGGACTGCCGCGTACGTGCTATCCAGCGTGGCGGGCTTGCTGTTCCAGTCTGTGGCCGAGTTGATCGAGCCTGTTGTGTGCAGGGTGATGGGCTGGTCCTTGGAACAGTCCCAGCTCGCGGCGTACGTCGAAGGCACCGAGATGATGGCCTTGGAGACCACCATCTCGGGTGCGAGACCATTGGTGTTGATGGCGTAGTACGAGCGTTCCAGGCCCACACCGCAGGCCCCGCCCCAGCGCTGATAGCCCACGCCTTCGCCGTTGGTCTGCGGCTTGTCGTACTGGGGGCTGTCAGCGCATTGCGAGCTGGAGTACACCTCGGTGTAGTGGCCAGACTTGCTCGAAACCGGGTTCGTGTATGGGTCGATGTAGATCGGGTACACGGTGTTCGGGTCGCCGAGTATGGCCGGGTCCGGTCGCAGCGTGACGGCGGACGAGGAAGTTGTCATGGGCACCGGGTCGACGAGTGCGCCAGCGCCCGGGCCGTCGACCGAGGAGACTGGCTGGGGGGCGGTAGCGGGATCTGCGTTGGTCAGGAGAGCCCGATCGGCGGAAGAAGAGGTATGCGGCGCCGCCGCCTTGGCATTGTTCGAGGAGACGGCCGACTCGTTCGGCGTGGCGGAGTCCCACATGATCGGGCGGGGCGATATGTAGTCCAGGGTCCCGTCCGCGGTCTTCGCCTCCATGCCGCCAGACTCGGTAGAGGCCAGCTCAAGGCCCTCTGCCGAGACCGCGAGCCGCAGCTCCTTGACGCGAGGGTCGGACGCCGCGGCCGCGTCATGGACGATCAGTACGTCGCTGAATCCGCCCTGATCGGTGACGGACACCGACAGATCGACGCCGGGAAGGACTGAGCGGTAGAGCGCCGTGTCGTCGGATACCGTCGGGGCCGGCAGGGGGAAGGGCATGGTCAGCGACAGCTTGTTGCCGTCCTCATGACTCAGGCGGGCCACCGGCCCGGTACCGCCTCCGGAAAGCACCACTCCGTGGGGGCTGGCTGTCGGTGACCAGCTGCCGTCCTGGTTCTGGTGGAGCGTTGCATTGACCGGCACCCAGCCGCCGTCCTTGTGGACCCGGACGGGCATGAGGCTCGTAGTGCTCGTGAACGAGCCATCCGCGTTGGCCACTATTTCGGAGGTCGCCGTGGTGAGCGCGTCAATCGGGACTGCTTCACCGCTTTCGAGAGCCTCCTGCTGTGCGATGAGCATGCTGCTGTCGGCCGCGGGCTCTTGGACCGGGGCTGCCCAGGCTGGTGCAGCGGGAGCGGAGAGTGCGACAACGGTCAGGCCGCACAGCAGCCTTTGGGGCAGCTTGAGACGTCTCGTCTTGTTTGGATATCGGGCAGATTGGTAAAGCATGAGTCAATTCCCTTCCAAGGGTGAGCATGTGGAAGAATGGATTCCCCCATTTGCGTCTGTGGTGGCGTCACGGCACTGCGTCGCAGGGGGTGTGGGTATGCCCGATCGGCTGGGCTTTTGTCCCTCATAAAGTGGGGCACATCGCATAGTTGTGTGTGACTCGTTTCAGTCGAATGGCAGGGCGAGTCACGGTATTGATTAAGTCCCAAGAACATCAATAGCCTCCCGGCGATCATGCGTTTCGCGTGTTCGATAACTGCAGCGTTCCGATCGGGGCGCTGGTGGGTGGGGGCATTGGATGGCTGGTCGGCGTCGCTGGTTTGCGAGTACGAGATTTCGGCTGTGGGGCGGTACGTCGCTTCTGGGTGTGGCGTTTTTGGCCACCCTGGCACTGATCCTGCCGTTGGCGTTCGTTCAGGGCGTCGATCTCAGGCTGCCGGGCCTTGGTAGCGACGACGACTGGGAGGACCGCAGTGGCCAGGCCGGGCATCACAGCTTCAAGGGTGAGGTCTGGAACCCCAAGCAGGTGCCCGCTGCCTCCGGCGTGGGCGGCCACGCGCTGTCGAAGGGCCCGGTGTTGGGCCACCCAGACGGCTACCGGCCGTTGAAGGCGTACCAGGCTCAGCAACCGTCCTGGCCGAAGGCCGGCTCCGCCACGGTCCAGTTTGGCAACGGCGTGAGCGCGAGTGAGGGCGGAAGCAAGTCCACGAACCGACTCGTCAAGGCGGGGGCCCTCCCCGTTTGGGTGGCACCCGTCGGCACCGGCAAGGCCGCGGGGGACCCCAAGGCCGCCACATCGCCGACCAGGGTCCGCGTCCAAGTGGCCTCGCACGAGCGAGCACTCGAAGTCGGGGCCAACGGCATGCTGCTCGCCGTGGCCCCCACCGAGCCGATGGCTGCCACTGGCGAGGTCCAGGTCGTCATCGACTACGGCAAGATTGCCAAGGCATCCGGCGGCGGCTACGGCTCCCGCCTCCAACTCGTCCAGATGCCCGCCTGCGCCCTGACGACCCCGCAACTGAGCCAGTGCCGCACCCGGACCACGATCCCCTTCACCAACAGGGCCACGGCAGACCAGCTCACCGCCACCATCAGGCTCGGTGCGGCCCCCGCTGGAGAAGTTGGCAAGAATGCCATGACTGTGATGTCTGCCCAGGAGCCCGAGGGCACAGTCCTTGCGGTGACCTCGGGTAGCGGTGGCTCACAGGGGGACTACGCGGCCACATCCCTGAATCCCTCCGGGAGTTGGCAGGCCAGTGGCACCGGGTCCTTCACCTACTCCTACCCGATCTCCGTCCCCGCCGGTCTGGGCGGCAACGCGCCCTCCGTTGCTCTGTCGTACGACTCGCAGGTCGTGGACGGAAAGACCTCGGCCCGAAACTCCCAGTCCTCCTGGATCGGCGATGGCTGGAACTACGACCCGGGCTTCGTCGAGCGGACCTACCGCAGCTGCGGCACCTTCCGTGATGCCAACGGCGACAAGATTCTCAAGGGCTCCGGCGACAACTGCTGGAGTGGTGCAAACGCGCAGATCTCCTTCGGCCCGCACTCCGGCGTCCTCGTGCCCGACACGAAGGATCCAAGCATTCCCGGCCTGTTGCGCCAGTGGACGCTGCGGGGCGACGACGGCACGATCGTCCAGGAGCTGTCCGGCGCCGCCAACGGCCTTGAGGAGGGTATCTACTTCCGTGTACTGACCACCGACGGCTCAGCCGCCTACTTCGGCTCGAATCATGCGCCGGTCGGGGTTGGCGCCGCAGGTGTTGCACAGTCCGGCACCCCCACCGACGCGAGCACCGACTCCGCCTGGGGCGTGCCCGCCTTTCATCCGCAGTCGGGCGATCCCTGCTACGACGCGGCGAAGGGCAAGGCTTCCCGCTGCGCCAAGCCCGAGGGCTGGCGCTGGAACCTCGACTTCGTCGTCTCACCGAACGGCCTCGTTCAGAGATACGACTACTCCACCGAATCCAACTACTACAGCCTCGGCGGTGGCCAAGCGCCCGACGGTGACTTCGGCACGCTCACGTCGTACGTCCGCGGTGGGGCACTCGCCTCGATCTCGTACGGCTACACGCTCGCCGACGCGCTGGCCGAGCGCACACCCTCGGCACAGGTCGTCTTCAACTCCAAGCAGCGCTGTCAACCGACCGCCACGTTCACGGACTGCTCGGCCGGCAACCTCAAGGACGAAACCTCGCCGCACTGGCCGGACACACCGTGGGATCTGCACTGCGACTCCACGGACACCACCACGATTCCGGACGGTGCAACGTCGGTCCCCAAGGACGTCTGCGTCATCGCGGGCCCAACCTTCTGGGCGACCACGCGCCTGGATAGCATCACCACCCTCGTCCACGTTAAGGACGTCACGACGGACAAGCTGTTGCCGGTCGACTCCTACCAGCTTGCACATGTCTTCTCGGACGCGGGCGGCACCGTTGACCCGGTCACCGGCACCTCCGTCGACCCGGAGCACTCGGGCTTCCTCCAGGCCGTCATGTGGCTCCAGACGGTCCAGCACACTGGCAAGGACACGTACGAGAACGGCAACAGCGACATCACCTTGAACAAGGTGGCGTTCACAGGCACGGAGATCGACAACCGCGTCAATGACGTGATGCCCTCTGCACCCCCGCTGTACCACCCCCGTATCTCCACGATCCAGACGGAGACCGGACAGTCGATCGCGGTCGACTACAACCTCGACCCGTGCGCCGGCAAGACACTGTCTTTCGCCACGGCCGACTCGAACACCAACTCCTGCTACCCCGTGTACTGGAACGTGCCAGGGGCCTCGAAGCCTATTGAGGACTGGTTCAACAAGATCACCGTCCGCACGGTCACCACGTCCGATCTGACGATCGCCACCGCCTACAAGCCTGATGGAACGGCGGCCCCGGCCGGCTCCTCGTCACGGGTCTCCAGCTACACCTACGCGGGCGCGGCCTGGCACCGCGACGACTCGCCGTTCACCGACGACGAACACCGCACCTGGGGCCAGTTCCGCGGCTTCCGCAAGGTCACCGTCCAAACGGGCCGTGCCCCTGAGCCCGTCACCCAGGCCGTCTCCACCTACCTCCAGGGCATGGACGGCGACTACAAGGCCGATGGCACACGCCGCGTGGTCACCGTGGAGGCCAAGGTCGGTGGGGCGGTGGTCCAGACCCTCACCGATTCCGACCAACTGGCCGGCACCGAGGTACAGAAGGACGTGTACACCGCAGCGGGCGGCACCATCACCGCCACCAGCATCAACGCGCCCTTCAGCTTCACGAGCACCGTGACCAGCCCCCAGACGCCGTGGAGCAGTTGGGACCAGACCGACCATCAGGGAGAGACCAGGCCGGCGCTCTCCACGCTGCCTCCGTTGACCGCGTACCGGATGCAGAGCACACAGAGCCACGGCTACGCGCGCCTCGCCGACGGAAGCTGGCGACACACCCGCACCGACACGACGTACGACCCCCAGGGCCGTGTCTCGGCGGTCGACGCACACGGCGACGTGAGCGACGCGAGCCAGGAGAAGTGCACCACCACGGCCTATGCAAGCGCGCCGGCAACCAACCCGCAGATGGCCTCGTACCCATCCCGTGTCACCACAGTCCACGGGCCCTGCGGCACCGCGGTGAGTTCCGCAACCCTGCTGTCCGACCAGAAGATCTACTACACGGGCGACGGCACCCTCGCGGGCCTCGGAGCCTTCGGACAAGTCTCGGCCACTGCAGCGGCCACCGGCGCGCAGATCGCAACCGGCTTCACCGGCACCACCGAAAACTGGCAGACCACCGCTGCCATTAAGTACGACGGCATAGGCCGCGTCACCGACTCGCTGGACGCGACTGGCCAGAACACCCACACCGACTACCTGCCGTCCTGGAGCTCTGCCGGCAACAACACCACGCCCACGACCGTCAAGACCACAAACAGCCACAACTGGGTGGTCACCTCGACGCACTCGCCGCTTCGCGGGCTCGAGACTCAAACCGTCGACGCAAACGGCCGCAAGACCGAAATCACCTACGACGCGCTGGGCCGGCGCACCGCAGTGTGGCTGCCCGGCCGCGACAAGGGCGCCGGTCAGAGCGCGGACCGCACCTTCTCTTACTCCATCAACCCAGGCGCCGTCGCAGCCCCAGGGGACACGGTCACCCAGCCTGGCGCACCCACGTCGGTCACCACGAGGACGCTCCGCGAGGACGGCACATACTCCGCCACCGTCGCCATCTATGACGGCATGCTCCAGCCGCGCCAGACGCAGAGCACCCCTCAGGGCGACAGCGACACCGGGCGGATCATCGCCGACACTTTCTACGACTCACACGGCTGGCCCGTCACTTCCTACGCCCCCTACCTCGAGCCGAGCGCGCAGCCGTCCAGCACGCTCTTCGCCGCGAACGAGAACCAGATCCCGTCCGAGACCACCACGGCCTACGACGGCCAGGGACGGACCATCACCTCGACGCTCTGGCATCAGGCGGTCGAGCAATGGCACACGTCCACCAGCTACCCCGGCGCCGATCAGACGCATACCACTCCACCGGCGGGCGGGCGAAGCACCGCCACCTACACGAACGCGCTCGGCCAGACCGTGCGCACCGTCGCCAAGAACACCGACGCCATCGTCACCCTTGTCGGCGGAGAAGTGATTCCATCGGGCACCTCGCTGGCCTCCAACAGCGTGCGCCTGACCATGCAGGCAGACGGCAACCTGGTCCTGAGCGCACTCGCGACCGGCAAGGCCATCTGGTCGAGCGGCACGGGCGGCAATGCCGGGGCCTACGCCAAGTTCGGCACCGACGGCAACCTCGTCGTGTACACCACGTCCGGGGCCGTGAAGTGGACGACGGGCCTGACCACCACGACGGGCTCCACCTTCCAGATCCGGAACGACTCGACCATGGCGGTGGTCGCCACGAACGGCTCCACGGTCCTTTGGAAGCAGGGCACCGCGGGCGTGGTTCCGGCGGCGAACTCGACGACCAACTACACCTACACGCCGGGCGGCCAGATCGCCACGGTCAAGGACAACGCGGGCAACAGCTGGTCCTACAGCTACAACTTCCTCGGGCAGAAGGTCTCCCAGTCGGACCCCAACACCGGCACTGGCACGTTCGACAAGTACGACCTCGCTGGCAACCTGCTTCAAACCACCGACCCGCGCGGCCAGGTGCTGTCGTTTACCTACGACTGGAACAACCGCCGCACCGGCGAATACACCGGCCCGTGGTCGGCGACCCCGGACCCGGCCGAGCAACAGGCCGCCTGGGTGTACGACACCTTGGCCAAGGGCTACCCGACCTCCTCGACCCGCTACGTCGGCGGTGCTTCCGGCAAGGCGTACACCAAGGGCGTCATCGGTTACAACACGGCCTACCAGCCTCTCGGTAACACCCTGACCATCCCTGCCACGGAAGGCTTCGCGGCAGCGGGCCAGACCGCTGCGCCCACAAGCGGCACGGTCACCTACACGACCACCGCGGACTACACCCCCACGGTCGGCCTGCTGTCTACCACTCACTACCAGGCCGACGGCAACCTGCCGAGGGAGGACGTCGACTATGGCTACACCCAGCAGGGCAACCTGGACACCTTCGGCGGATACATCAACGCGGCCAACACCCCTGCCTACCTGTCCGCGACCGTCCACGACGCCTTCGGCCGTGTCCAACAGGCCAACTACGGTCCCAGCGGCAAGCAGCTGGCCATCTTCGCCCAATACGACACCACGACCGGCCGGATCACCCAGACCTCCAGCATGGTGCAGACGTCCGCCACTGCGCTCGACGTCGTGAGCTACCGGTACAACCAAGTCGGCGAAATCACCGCGATCGACGACCTGCAGAACAACACCACACACGACACACAGTGCTTCACCTACGACTCCTTCCAGCGGCTCACGCAGGCATGGGCAGACACCGCGGGAATCACCTCTCCGTCCGCAGCGCCCGTGGGTGCGATCGGCGGCTGCAATAGTGGTCGGGTCCAGACGACGAGCAGCGGACAGATCAAAACGACCACGGTCGGCGGCCCCGCCCCTTACTGGCAGACGTACACCTTCGACCACCTCGGTGACCGCACCGGCATGGTCAACCATGACCCGGGCGGTAACGCGCTCGCGGACACCACACAGTCCATCACCTACCCGGGCGTGGACGGCACCATCGCGGCGAACCTGCCCAACCAGGCTGGCACCACAGTCAACGGCAACCCCACCAACGGCACCGCGACCTGGAGCAACACCTACACCGACCCGGCGTACGGCAACAAGAACGCCGGCAACACCATGACCCGCAAGGTCGCCACGACGGGCCCGCTGGCGACAGGGTTCGCCCTGTCTGGCGGCGGCAAGCTCTGCGTGGAGAACGCCGGCGGTGCCATCACGCCCGGCACCAAGGTGCAGATCAACACCTGCTCCAGCACCAGCACTGCACAAAAATGGACCATCGGCGGGGACGGCACTGTCAAGGTGCTCGGGATGTGCCTGGACACCGCTTCCAACGCCACCACCGCGGGCTCCCTCGTGGTGATCGACACGTGCAGTGCCGACACCACCCAGAAATGGAAGGCGACCACCACCGGGACCCTCGTCAACGCAGCCAACAGCGCGTTGTGCCTCACCGACCCAGCGGCGAGCGCCACCAAGGGCTCCCAGCTGACCGTCGCCACGTGCGGCAGCGCCGGGCAGGTGTGGAACACAACGACGACCGGCTCGGTTCCGGCAGGTCAGACTCAGACGCTTACGTACGACGCCGAGGGGCATACAGCCTCGGTCACCACTCCGTCTGGCACCACCAGCACGCTCAGCAAGTACCTGTACGACGCCGACGGCAACCTACTCATCCAGACCAGCGCGGTCGGAGGAGCGGACAAGACCCGGATTCTGTATCTGTTCGGCGGTGCCGAACAGATCACGCTCAACGTCACGGCGAAGAGCTGGACCGGTCTGCGCCACTACAAGGGCCCAGACGGCACCATGATCACACGCACCAGCACGGGCGCCGTCAGCTACCAGGTTCCGAACGCGCAGGGCACGTCGACGACGTCCGTTGACGCGGGCAGCCTCCTTGCCACGCGCCGGTACTACGACCCGTACGGCAATGCGCGCGGCCCGAAACCCACATCCTGGGTGTCCGCGGACGAGAACCGCGGGTTCCTGGGCCAGCCGCTCGACACCGTCACTGGCATCAACCTGCTCGGCGCACGCAACTACGACGCTTCGACGGGCCGCTTCCTCAGCCCCGATCCGATCTTCCAGGCCGGCGACCCCAACCAGATGGGTGGTTACACCTACGCGGCAGACAACCCGGCCAGCGCCAGTGACCCCAGCGGTCTGGACGCCTGGTACAACGACCCGGCCATGAACAAGTGCGTGGTCGACTGCCAGCAGTCGACCACGACCACCACAATCACAACGACCTCGTCCGGCGGAGGAGGTGGCGAAGACGACGACTGTGACGGCTTCTTGGGCTGCACCGGCTACTACATCGAGAAAGCCGCGCCAGTAGTCGTCGTGATCCTGGTCGTTGTCGTCATTGTCAGCGCCGTGGTGGTCTGCACCGACGGAAGCCTAGGTGTATTGCCCTGTG
>NZ_JAGGOS010000085.1 GCF_018614205.1 Streptomyces sp. ISL-36
CGCCCGCGCCCTCGCCGCCGTCCTGGACCCCGAGGTGGTGGCGTACGCGGAGGCCGGCCCCGTCCACGGCGCTCCCGCCGTGGCCGAGGGAGCGGCGGCGTTCGCCCGGCTCGCCGGTGTGGCGAGGCCGGCGCTCGTGGACGGGGCGACGGGGGTCGTCGCCTTCCGGGACGGGCAGCTGGTCTCCGCGGTGGCGTTCACTCTCCGGGGCGACCGGATCGTCGCCCTCGACATCACGACCTCCGCCGAGCGGCTGCGCGCGCTCGACCTGGTCTTCCCGGACTCCTGAGGGCCGGTCCCCCGCGCCGCCGGGCCTCACGGGACCCGCGGTCCTCAGGGCTCCGGCGGCGCGTGGCCGTCAGCGCTCCGGGGGACCGCCCCGCTTGACGGCCCGCAGCACCACGAACTTCGGGTCGCTCGCGACCAGTTCGCACGAGCCGAAGATGCGGCGCAGCGTCACGTGGTAGCCCAGGTGCCGGTTGCCGACGACCCACAGTTCGCCGCCCGGCCGCAGGGCGCGCCGCGCGTCGGTGAACATCCTGCGGGCGGTGCGGTCGGTGGTGGCCTGGTGGCTGTGGAACGGGGGGTTGTTGAGTACGACGTCGACCGATCCGGGGGCCGTGTCCGCCAGCCCGTCACCGACCACGAACCGGGCCTCGCGGCCGGCGGGGAGGTGGGTACGGAAGTTCTCCTCGGCCGAGGCGACCGCCGGGTACGACTCGTCGGTGAAGACCAGTTCGGCCTCGGGCTCGGCGAGCGCGACGGCGAGGCCCACGACGCCGTTGCCGCAGCCCAGGTCCACGACGCGGGCCCGCCCGAGGCCCTTGGGCAGGTGCTGGAGGAAGAAGCGGGTGCCGATGTCGAGACGGTCGGCGCAGAAGACTCCGGCCTGGTTGGTGACGGTCAGGCCCCCGACGGTCGCCGCGTCGGCGGGAAGGGCGTACCGGTACGGCCACGGATTGGCGCCCCGGTCGGCGGCGGGGTCCGGGGTGCACAGGATCAGCCGGGCCTTCTTGGCCGCGAGCGAGGTGCGGGTGGGGCCGAGGATCTTCTCGAAGAGCTGGAGCGTGGAGGTGTGGATCTCCTTGACCATGCCGGTTCCGACGACCACGGTCCCCTCGTGCACGGCGGGTGCCAGGCGGTGCAGCTGGTCCTCCAGGAGCGCGAGGCTCTTGGGGACGCGGACGAGCAGCACGTCCACGCGTGCCGGCGGCGGGTCCTGGGTGGTGAGCAGCCGGACCGCGGACGGGTCGGCGGCGGAGCGTTCGAGGTTCTCGGCGGTGGCCCGCCGACCGAGGTAGGAGTCGGAGATCTGCGTGAGATCGGCGGGGCGCCGGGCGGCGAGTGCGGTCGTGAGGGCGCCCCAGCGGTCGCCGACGACGGCGACCGCGCCGGACAGGTCGGTGTCCGTCTCGGCCAGGTGCCGCAGCAGGTACTCGTCGGAAGCGTCCCAGGCGCGGAGCGGGTCGCGCGGGTCCGCGGGGAAGCGGGTGAGCGGGAACTCGCCCCATGACGTGGTCAAACGATTCATCGTGGTCTCAGGCTAGCCGGTCGGCGGCGGCGAGCCGGCCCCGCAGACCGACCAGCGGGCCCGCCGCTGTCGGGGCGTCGGGAAAGCGAGGGTCGGTGGCGAGCGCGGACCGATGCCGGGCCGCGTCGCCCGGCATCGTGCCCCGCGGCTATTGGCCCACGGCGGCCTGCAGGTGGAGGTGCCACAGGCCGGGGCGGCCGGTGAGCGTGACCGTGGACAGTGGGCGGACGTCGACGTTCCAGAAGGTGGCGGGCGGCGCCTTCAGGGCGTAGACGAGAGCGGCGCGGACGACGGCGGGTTCGGCCACGGCGACGATGGAGCCGTCGTCGGCGGGGCGGGTGTCGAGCCAGCCCCCTATGCGCGAGATGAAGGCGAGCAGGGTCTCGCCTCCGTGCGGAGCCGTGCGGGGGTCGGTCAGCCAGGCGTCGACCGCGGCCGGTTCGAGGGCGGCGACCTCGGCGAGGGTCAGTCCGCGCCAGCGGCCCATGTCGCAGTCGCGCAGGGCGGGCTGGGCGAGCGGGGCGTAGCCGAGGGCCGTGCCGGTGGCGCGGCTGCGGGGCGTCGGGGAGCAGTAGCGGAGCTCGGCCGCGCCGAGCGGGACCAGTGTGTGCGCGGCGAGCTGCACCTCGTACCAGCCGGCCTCGTCGAGCGGCCGGTCGTCGTCGAACCGCTCGGCGAGCAGGGAGGAGCTGCGCGCCGCTGCGACGAGCGTGACCCGAAGACCCATGGCCGCGATCGTGAGGCCGCGGCCCTGGCAGGTCAAGAGGGCATATGCGCCGACGTGTGCGCGGCCCCGGACGGGCCGGAGGGGCGGTTCAGCCCGAGAGCCATCCACATGTCCGGGTTCTGAAGCGGCTGGAAACCGACCTTTTCGTACACGCCGTGCGCGTCGGCGGTGGCGAGCATGATGCGGCGCACCCCGAGCGGCGCCAGGTGGTCGCGGACGGCGGTCACGAGGGCGGTGCCGAGGCCGGTGCCGCGGGCGGGCCGGTCGACGTAGACGTCGCAGAGCCAGGCGAAGGTGGCGTGGTCGGTGACGACCCGGGCGTACGCGGCGATCTCTCCGGTGGCGCGGTGGTACGCGGCGAAGTTGAGGGAGCCGTCGATGGCCCGGTCCTGCGTGTCGCGAGGGCGTCCGAGGGCCCAGTAGGCGTCGGTGGAGAGCCAGTGGTGGACCCGGTCCCGGTCGATCCGGTCCGGGTCGGAGGAGATCTCGTAGGCGCCGTACGTGAGAAGCGATGACGGGGTCGTATTGCTCATGGCTCGCAGGCTCGCAGGCCGCCGCGGAGGTTGTCAGGTCGATTTCGCCGTCCGACTCACGGGGTGAGCTCGTCCACCGCCGTCCTCAGCCGTCGCACACCCTCCACGATCTCCGCGGGGCCCGCGACGCCCGCGAAGCTCACGCGGATGTGGCCGGCGGGGGCTTCGGCGCAGAAGTAGGGGCGTCCGGGCGCGGCGGTGACGCCGGCGCGGAGGGCGCCGGCCATCAGGGCGGCCTCGGGAACGCTGTCGGGGAGACGGAGCCAGAGGTGATAGCCGCCGGAGGGGATGTGCGGCAGCGCCAGTTCCGGCAGACGGAGGGCGAGCGCTCCGGTCAGGACGTCACGCCGGCTCTTCAACTCCTGCGAGACCGCGCGGAGATGGCGGGACCAGGCAGGCGAACCGACGAGCTCGAGGGCGGCCTCCTGCAGGGGGCGCGGGACGAAGAAGCTGTCCACGACCTGGATGGCGCGCAGGCGTTCCAGGACGGGCCCACGGGCGGCCAGGGCTCCGACGCGCAGGCTCGCGGAGGTCGGTTTGGTCAGGGAGCAGACGTGGACGACGACGCCGTCGGGGTCTTCGGCGGCGAGGGGGGCGGGCAGCGGGCCCGCGTCCTCGTGGACGAGCCGGCGGGCGAAGTCGTCCTCGACGACGAAGGCTCCGGCGGCGCGGGCGATCCGGACGACGGCGCGCCGCCGCTCGGCGCTCAGCACGGCGCCGGTGGGGTTCTGGAAGAGCGGCTGGCAGACGAAGACCCGGGCGCCGGTGGCGCGGAAGGCGGCTTCGAGGAGATCGGGGCGGACCCCGTCGGCGTCGGTCGGCACGGGGACGGGCCGCAGCCCGGCGGCGCGGGCGACGGCGAGCATGCCCGGATAGGTGGGCGACTCGACGAGCACGGGGGTGCCGGGCGGGCCGAGCGCGCGCAGGGCGGTGGTGATCGCGGACTGGCCGCCCGCGGTGATGAGGATCTCGGCGGCGGTGACGGTGCCGCCGATCTCGCGGGCGAACCACTCGCGCAGTTCGGGCAGGCCGTCGGTGGGCGGCCGTCCCCAGGCGCCCGGGCGGCGGCCGGCGCGGGCCAGGGCGGCGGCGAGCGCCCGTTCGGGCTGGAGCGAGGGGTGGAGGTAGCCGCCGTTGAACTCGATGACACCGGGCGCGGGCGCGGCGAGCGTCACGAGGACGCCGGAGGCGTCGACGGCGCGCGGGACGAGCTCGGTCGCGGTGTCGGCGCTGAGCGCCACCTCCTGCCAGGAGGTGTCGCCCACCTCGGGCGTCCGGTCGCGGGGCTCCGCCCGGAAGGCGCCGGCTCCCGGCCGGGTGACGACGAGGCCCTCGGCGGCGAGCTGGGCGAGGGCCCTGGTGACGGTCACCGGGGAGACGCGGTAGCGCTCGACGAGCGCCCTACTCGAGGGAAGCTTCCCACCCGGTGAGTAGCGGTTCAGTTCCGCTTTCAGGGATTTCGCCAGCTCGGCCACACTGCTACGCTCTTGCATGACAGCACAGAATAGCGCTACCGAGACCATCGCGATAGCGGTCGACAGCTCCCCGCGGCCGTCGGCCCCGGCGGCCTCCGCCTCTTCGGCCTCTTCGGCCTCTCCGACGGCGCCGACGGCCCCGCCGGCCCGCGGCACGCTCCTCGCCGGTCTCGGAGTGCTCTCCTTCTCGCTGACCTTCCCCTCCACGGTCTGGGGTCTGGAGAGCTTCGGCCCCTGGTCCCTCGTCGCCGTGCGCTCCACGCTCGCCGCGCTCATCGCGGGCGCCTTCCTGCTCGCGATGCGGGTCCCGCTGCCCGAGCGCCGCCACTGGGCCGGTCTCGCGGTGGTGGCCGGTGGTGTCGTGGTGGGCTTCCCGCTGCTGACGACCCTCGCCCTGCAGACCTCGACGACCTCGCACGCCGCCGTGGTCGTCGGCCTGCTGCCGCTCACCACGGCGACCTTCGCCGCGATCCGGACCGGCCGCCGCCCCTCCCGTACGTTCTGGATCGCTGCCGTCTCCGGCGCCGCGGTGGTCATCGCCTTCACGCTCCAGCAGAGCGGCGGCGCCCTCTCCAGGGGCGACCTCTACCTCTTCGGCGCGCTCCTGGTCTGCGCCGCCGGCTACACCGAGGGAGGCAGGCTCGCGGCGCTGATGCCGGGGTGGCAGGTCATCGGCTGGGCCCTGGTCCTGTGCCTGCCGCTGATGGCCGCCGGCTCCGCCGTGGCCCTCTCCTTCGAACCCGTCCGGCTCAACGCCCACGGAATCATCGGACTGGTCTGGGTGGCGGCCGGTTCGACCTTCTTCGGCCTGTACGTCTGGTACCGGGGCATGGCGGCGATCGGTATCCCCAAGGCCAGCCAGCTGCAGCTCGCGCAGCCCCTGCTGACGCTGGTCTGGTCGGTGTCGGTGCTCGGCGAGTCGCTCTCCCCCGCCGCCCCGCTCGCCGCCTGCGCCGTGCTCGTCTGCATCGCGGTGACCCAGCGCGCCCGGGGCTGACAGGACAGCCGGGGGTGACGCGGGTCACAATGGCGGACGTAGACTCCGTTGTAGAGAGCCCGGCCGCGAGGAGGTCACCCGATGCAGGCGAGCGTGGGCGACAAACTGCTGGTGCACGGCCGGACCGTCGGTCAGCACGACCGTACGGCCGAGGTCACGGAAGTACTGGGGGAGAACGGCACCCCCCCGTACCGCGTGCGATTCGACGACGACGGTCACGAGGCCCTGATGTCACCGGGCCCCGACACCGTCGTGCGTCACCACGAAAAGATGTAGGACCGCCTCCCAGGTCGTGTCCGTGAAGTCTCGCCCGGCCCTTAGGGCGGACGGCGACACTTTGCGGACACTCCTCAGCGCGGCGGACGAACCCTGGTCGGGTAGTGGTCGGCGACGACCGCGGCCATCGCACCGATCCGGTCCGCCGCGACCTCCTTCCCGGAGAAGTAGCAGTGCCCGCCGACCGTCGGATACCGCTGAGCGAGCTCCAGGTGGCGGGAGAGTTCGCGCGGGTCCTGCCAGGGGGCGGGCTGGGCGGGGTCACCGCACTTGTAGAGGGCCTCGCCGATGTAGAGACCGACGCCGGTGTCCCGTACCACCGCGTCCCACCAGGGCAGCAGCTTGGCGTAGTCGGCGGCGGCGAAGCCGATGTGCCAGTACAGCTGCGGCACCACGTAGTCGATCCAGCCCTCCCGGATCCACTTCCTGGTGTCGGCGTACAGGTCGTCGTAGGTCTGCACGCCCGCCCGGGTCTCCGAGCCCTCCGGATCGGTGGCGACGTTGCGCCAGACCCCGAAGGGGCTGACGCCGAAGGCCACGTGCTTCTTGATCTCCTTGATCCGGGCGGCCGTCTCGGAGACCAGCAGGTCGGTGTTGTGCCGCCGCCAGGACGCCCGGTCCGGGAAGTCCCCGCCGTACCGCTCGTACGCGGCGTCGTCGGCGAAGGCCTCCCCGGCCACCGGGTAGGGATAGAAGTAGTCGTCCCAGTGCACGGCGTCGATGTCGTAGCGGTGGACGGCGTCCAGCATCGCGTCCTGGACGAAGGCGCGGACCTCGGGCAGGCCGGGGTTGTAGTAGAGCTTCCTGCCGTACGGCAGGACCCATTCTGGGTGGAGCCGGGCGGGGTGCTCCGCCGACAGCCGCGCCGGATCCGTGTGATTCGCCACGCGGTACGGGTTGAACCAGGCGTGCAGCTCCATGCCCCGCTCGTGGGCCTCCTCGACGGCCGTCCCCAGCGGGTCCCAGCCCGGATCGCGCCCCTGGACGCCGGTGAGGCACTGGGCCCACGGCTCGTACGGCGAGGGCCACAGGGCGTCGGCGGTCGGCCGGACCTGGAGGACCACGGTGTTGAGCCGCCGCTCGACGGCCGTGTCCAAATGCGCCAGCAGTTCGGTCCGTTGCTGCTCGGCGGTGAGACCGGTGCGGGAGGGCCAGTCCCGGTTGGCGACGGTCGCCAGCCACATGCCGCGGAACGCGCGCGGTTTCTTCCGTACCGCGCCGGCCGTGCCCGCACCCGTGGTGGCGAGCGCCACCAGCGCCGCGCCCGCGACGAACCCTCTTCTCCCGATAAGCCCCATCTGTCACCCCTCACGTGTCGGACACGTCACACCCGATCCCCGAGAGCATGCCCGCCCGACCGATCGATCATCGGTCGATGCGGAGTAACGTCGTGGGGTCGAGGCGGACGCACCGGAATCACACGGGGCCCGCCGCAGAGAAGAGCGAAAGGCACGAGGTGACGGACTCCATGGCCGACATTGAGCGCGTCGGAGTGGTGGGCTGCGGCCAGATGGGCGCGGGCATCGCGGAGGTGTGTGCCCGCAGCGGCCTCGAGGTGAAGGTCGCCGAGACCACCGGCGAGGCGCTGGAGATCGGTCGCACGCGGCTCTACAACTCGCTGAACAAGGCCGCCGAACGCGGCAAGATCAGCGAGGAGGAGCGCGACGCGACGCTGGCGCGCCTCAGCTTCACCACCGACCTGGGCGAGTTCGCCGACCGTGACCTCGTGATCGAGGCCGTCGTGGAGAACGAGCAGGTCAAGACCGAGATCTTCCAGGTGCTCGACCAGGTGGTGACCCGGCAGGACGCGATCCTCGCCTCCAACACCTCCTCGATCCCCCTGGTGAAGCTCGCCGTCGCGACCTCGCGCCCCGACCAGGTCATCGGCATCCACTTCTTCAACCCGGCCCCGGTGCAGAAGCTCGTCGAGCTGATCCCGGCCCTCACCACCTCCGAGGGCACGATCAGCCGCGCCCAGGCCATGGTGGAGAAGGTCCTCGGCAAGCACGCCATCCGCGCCCAGGACCGCTCGGGCTTCGTGGTGAACGCGCTGCTGATCCCGTACCTCCTCTCCGCGATCCGGATGTTCGAGTCCGGCATCGCGAGCCGCGAGGACATCGACAACGGCATGGAGCTCGGCTGCGCCCACCCGATGGGCCCGCTGAAGCTGTCGGACCTGATCGGTCTGGACACGGTCGCCTCGGTCGCGGACTCCATGTACGCCGAGTTCAAGGAGCCGCTGTACGCCGCTCCCCCGCTGCTGCAGCGGATGGTGGACGCGGGCCGGCTCGGCCGCAAGACCGGCTCGGGCTTCTACCCGTACACCTGACCCCCCGGCCGAACGGCCCGTACACCGCACAGGTACGGGCCGTTCGGCGTTCGCACGCGGTCCTCAGGCGAGCCGTAGATGGTGGAGCATCAGCAGGCCCGCGGCCATGTTGGCGGCCGGGATCTCGCCCCGAGCGATCATGTCGGGGACCAGCTTGAGCGGTATCCACTCCCGCCGTGAGGACTCGAAGTCGTCCTCGGGCGGGCCGATGTACGTGGCTTCCTCGGCCCAGTAGAGATGGTGCCGGGCGTCGGTGAGGCCGTTGGACGGCTCGACGGTGAGGAGATGGCGCAGGGGTCCGGGGCGCCAGCCCGTCTCCTCCTCCATCTCACGGGCGGCGGCGGTCTCGGGGTCCTCGCCGTCCTCGACGACGCCGGCGGCCAGCTCCCAGCCCCAGCTGTCGGTGATGAAACGGTGGCGCCAGAGCATGAGGACTTCGTTGGCCTCATTGACCGCCGTCGCGACGGCGACCGGCCGGAGCCGGATCAGATAGTGGTCGAGGTGGCGGCCGTCCGGGAGTTCGACGTCCGCGAGGTTCACCCGGAACCAGCGGTTCTCATAGACAGGTTGTTCGCTCAGTTTCGTCCACTGCACGTTTTTGCCACCTTCCGATTGGTCGGTGGCAATATGGCAGCAGTCTCGGGCTCACAGGGGAACGCGTAGAGCCCCGTCGATGAGCTCAGCCGCCTCTCGCGCGTCCCCGCAGTCGCTCGCCAGCAGATGCTCCCGTACCAGACGCAGCCGGTCGCGCAGCCGCTGCGACTCCATTCCGCGGGCCCGTTCGGTCATTTCCACCGCCGTCCGCGCCGCTTCGTCGGCCTCCCCCTGCCGCAGCTCGATCTGGCACAGCATGGCGAGCCGGTGCACCCTGCCCCGGTCGTGCGCCGGCGTCTCCACGGCCGCCAGCGCGTGCTCCCGCGCGGCCGGAAGATCACCCAGACTGAGCAGCGCCTCGGCGACCTGCACATTGACCAGCCCCGGCTGGACATAGCCGGTCTCGGCGGGCTCATGCACCGGACTGATCCGCTCCGCCTCCGCCTCCGCCCGTCGGATGCAGGTGAGCGCCGCCGTCCCGTCTCCGAGATGGGCGTACGCCTTCGCCTGCATCGCGGAGAGATCGGCGGCCAGCGCAGGGGTGATCTGCCGCCCGGCCGACCGCAGCGCCGCTTCGGCGAACGCCACCGCCTGCCGGTACTCCCCCATGAACAGCGACTGATTGACGAGCAGCGCCACCACATAGGCGCCGAGCCCCCGGTCCCCGCTCGCCTTGGCGAGCCGCAGCGCCTGATGGAAGTAGCGCTGCGCCAGACCGTGGGCGTCGGAGTCGTAGGCGCAGATGCCGGCCACCGCGACCAGTCCACCGGTGGCGCGGTGCAGCCGGCGGCCGAGGCTGTCGCTGTACGCGCCCCGGAGCAGCGGCGCGGTCTCGGCGTTGAGGAAGCCGACGATCCGCGTCCGCGTCGCGATGCCGCCGGCCTTGCGGTACATCTGCTCGTAGTGCGCGCGGGCGGCCCGGAGCATCGTGATGTCGGCCGGCGAGACGCGGGTGCGGCCGTCGCGGGAGACGTCGGAGTCCTCCGGCGGGTTCTCCCACTCCCAGACCGGCATCACCGCCGGCGTACCGGTGACGGCCTGCGCACCGAGTATGTGCGGCCGCTGCTGTTCGTCGGAGCGCCACAGGGCGGTGGCCCGCTCGACGAAACCGGAGAGCGGCGAGCCCGGCGGGGCGGCGCCGACTCCCGGCACACCGAGGCCGATGTCGTCGAGGGTGACCGCCCGGTGCAGCCGCGCGGCGAGGACCTCGCAGATCAGGTCGGGTACCTGGCCGCGCGGTCGCTGGCCCTTCAACCAGCGTGCGACGGCGGTGTGTTCGTAGCGCAGGGCGAGGCCCCGGGAGCGGCCCGCCTGGTTCACATGGGCGGCGAGGCCCGCGTGCGAGACGCCCGCTTCGTCGAGCAGGGCGTCGAGCAGGGTGTTGGGCTGCATGGCCCCTCCGGTGGCTCGGGTCGAACAGCGTAGTGGAGGACGGTTTCGCACGGGGTGTGAACGAAGTGCCCGTTCTTCCGGTCCGTGCGCTCTGCCGCCGCCTCGCCGGAGCCGGTTGACTGAGCGCCTCGCCGAAAGGCGACCGGGCCGCCGCTGCTCCCCCTCATACAGTGCGGCGGCTCACTCCGCGCCGCCCGCCCCGCCGATCTGCCCGACACTCCGTGGCGGGGCGGGCGTCGTCGACCGTTCCCGTCGCTCGTCAGTGAGGGGAGGGTGCGGGTCGAGTACGGCGCAGCCCGGGTTCGGCGGGCTGCGCCGGCACCCGCGTCCGGTCGTTGCGGACGACCAACAGGGCCACGTCGTCGCCGAGTCGGCCCCGGGTGTGCCGCAGCAGCGCCGTGTGGACACGGCGGACCAGCACGGCGGGCGGGAGGGGCGCGTCACGCGCGGCCTCCGCCAGGACGGCTTCGAGACCGAAGAAGCGTCCGGCGCCGTCGCGGGCGTCCTCCGCCCCGTCGGTGTGCAGGAAGAGCGACTCGCCGGGCAGCAGCCGGGTGCAGTGGTACGAGGTGAGGTCGGCCGGCAGCGGGAAGGCGCCGAGCGGCGGCAAGGGGTCGCCGACGGACACGGGCTCGACCGCGCGGGCGATCCGGTAGGGGCCCGGGTGCCCGCAGTTGAGCGCGTACACCTCTCCGTCGGCACGGATCTCCAGGAGCAGGACGGTGACGAACTCCTCCGCGGCGGGGTGCTCCGGCTCGCGCGGCTCCCGTCCGGCGCACGCCGGATGCTCGTCGCGGGCGCGCTCGCGCAGATGCCTTCCCAGCGCCCGGTCGAGCCGCCGCAGGACTCCCCCGAGCTCGGGCTCGTCGTGGGCCGCCTCGCGGAAGCTGCCGAGGACGGCGACGACCGCGCCGAGGGCGGCCAGACCGTGCCCCTGGACGTCCCCGATGACCACGCGCACTCCGTAGGGCGTGGCCACCGCCTCGTACAGATCGCCGCCGACGGTCGCGCCCCGGGAGGCGGAGAGCTGGCCCGCCGCGACGGCCAGTCCGTCCAGCCGGGCTGGCGGCGGCCGCAGCAGGACTCGCTGGGTGGCCTGCGCGATGGCCGTCATCCGCTCCAGCTCGCGGGAGAGCCCGCGACGGATGCCGAGGATCAGGCCGGTGCCGACGGTGAAGAAGACGACGCTCGTCGCGATACGCATGGCGAGCCCGGGCTGCTGGGCCATGGGGCAGCCGAGCTTCCAGGTGACGGCCACGCCACCCCAGAGGGTGGGAAGGACGAGCGGACCCAGCCGACGCAGCCGGGATGCAGCGGAGAGCAACGACCTGGTACGGATCATCCACGGCCCTTCCTGAGGCCCGACAGCACCCGAAGGCCCTGCGGCGCACAGGCCCGCCCCTGTGGCCGCGTCGATTCTGCCGACCGCACGGGGCACGGGGGAACACCGCCCGGACATCTCACCCGAAGGAGTGAGTGACCCCGGCGCGCCGCGGCGCGCCACCCGTCCGCCACCCGCACGGGCGGAGGATCCCCGCATGCCCGTGCGGTCCTGGCAGCCGTCAGCGCAGCTCGGTGCCGTAGACCCTGTCGACCGTCATCGTGATCAGTACGCGCCGGTCCGACACCATGACGGCCCGGTACTCGTCCCAGTCGGGGTGCTCGCCCGCGGCGGCGCGGTAGTAGTCCACCAGTGCCTGGACCTCGGGGCCGTGCGGGTCCGTTCCCGGCCCGATGAGTGTGGCCGTGCCCTCGGCGGTGGCCCATGCCCGGCCGTCCGGACTGGTCACCTCCAGCGTGGCCCGTGGGTCCCGGCGCAGGTTGGCGACCTTGGCGGTCCCTTCGGTCGTCGACACCCGGATGACGCCTTCGGCCCGGTCGTACGACGGCATCACGGGCGAGAGCTGGGGGCGGCCGTCGGACTTGATCGTCGCGAGGACGCCGAGCCTGCTCCGGGCGAGCAGCGCGTGCTGGGCGGAGGATGTGTCTGCCATGTCGGCCCCAACCGCCGACCGGCGGCCGCCTATTCCTGGCCGGCCGCCCGGAAGAACACGAGGGGAACGCCGGAGGGGGCCGGCCCGGTGGTCACCGGGCCGGCCCCCTCCGAGGCCTCGTGCGTCAGGCGCCGCGCAGGGTCGCCCCCGTGCGCTCCGCCGCGAGGGACACGGCCGCGTCGCGCGCGGCGGTGGCCTCCTCGACGGTGAGGGTGCGGTCCGTGGCGCGGAACTTCAGGGCGTACGCCAGGGACTTGCTGCCCTCCCCGATCTGGTCGCCGGTGTACACGTCGAACAGCCGGACGGACTCGAGGAGTTCGCCGGCGCCGTCACGCAGCGCGGCCTCGACCGTGGCGGCCGGGACCTCGGCCGGGACGACCAGGGCGACGTCCTGCGTGGCGACCGGGAAGGAGGAGATCCGCGGGGCCTTGAGGGGGCCCTGGTTCGCCTGCTCCAGAAGGTCCAGGTCCAGCTCCATCGCGCAGGTGCGCGCGGGCAGACCGAGCGCCTTGACGACGCGCGGGTGCAGTTCACCGCCGTGGCCGACGAGGACCTTCTCGCCGTCCACCACGACGTGGAACGCGGCGCAGCGGCCGGGGTGCCACGGGGCGTGCTGGTCGGCGCTGATGATCAGCTCCACACCGGCCTCCGCGGCCACGGTCCGCGCCGCCTGGATCGCGTCGGCCCAGTCGGACGGGCGGCCCTTGCCCCACCAGCCGGCCTGCTCGCGGGCGCCGGCCAGGACGACGGCGGCACGACGCGGCTGCGCGGGCAGCGCGGCGTTGACGACCGCGATCTCCTCGTCGGTGGGACGGCGGTCGACGGGCAGTCGCACCGCGACACCCGGCTGGTCGCCCGGCCGGAAGACCAGGCCGGTCTCGAAGAGCGCCAGGTCGTGGCTGCCGCGCCCGTCGTTGCGGCGCAGCGCGCCGAGCAGGCCCGGCAGCAGCGTCGTACGGAGCGCGGGCTCCTCGTCGGAGAGCGGGTTGACCAGCTTGACCGTACGGCGGCGGGCGTCGTCCGCCTCCAGGCTGAGCTGGTCGAAGACCTGCTCACCGATGAACGGGTAGTTCAGCGCCTCCACGTACCCGGCGCCGGCCAGCGCGCGGCCGACGCGGCGGTGGGTGCGCTGGCGCTCGGTCAGCCCGCGGCCGGCCGGCGGCTTGGGCAGCGTCGAGGGCAGGTTCTCGTACCCCTCGAGCCGGATGACCTCTTCGGCGAGGTCGTTCGGCTCGTTGAGGTCGGGGCGCCACGACGGGACGGTGACGACGAGCTCGTCCTGGCCGTAGACGTCGCAGCCGATCTCCTGGAGGCGGCGGACGACGGTCTCACGGCCGTACTCGACGCCCGCGACCTTGTCCGGGTGGTTCGCCGGCATGGCGACCGTACGGGGCGCGGAGGGGGCGAGGATCTCGGTGACGCCGGCCTCGGCGGTGCCGCCGGCGAGCAGCACGAGCAGGTCGACGGTGCGCTGCGCGGCCGCGGCCGCGGCCTGCGGGTCGACGCCGCGCTCGAAGCGCTTGGACGCCTCGGAGGCCAGCTTGTGGCGGCGGGCCGTGCGGGCGATCGAGATCGGGGCGAAGTGCGCGGCCTCGATGACGACCTCGGTGGTCGCCCCGGCGAGGTCGGCGTGGTCGGCGATCTCGGTGTTGGCGCCGCCCATCACACCCGCGATGCCGATCGGCCCGCGGTTGTCGGTGATGACCAGGTCGGCACTGTCCAGGACGCGCACGGTGCCGTCCAGGGTGGTGATCTTCTCGCCCTGCTCGGCGCGGCGGACGCCGATGGGCCCGTCGAGCCGGGTGCGGTCGTAGGCGTGCAGGGGCTGGCCGAGCTCCAGCATCACGTAGTTCGTGATGTCGACGGCGAGCGAGATCGGGCGCATGCCGGCCTTCTGGAGGCGGCGCTGCAGCCAGATCGGGGAGCGGGCCTCGGGGTCCAGACCCACGACCGTACGGGCGGTGAAGCGGTCGCAGCCGATCGGGTCGCTGATCTGGACCGGGTAGCCGTACGAGTTCGGCGCGGGCACGTCGAGCAGGGCCGGGTCGCGCAGCGGGAGGCCGTAGGCGATGGCGGCCTCGCGGGCGACGCCGCGCATCGAGAGGCAGTAGCCGCGGTCGGGCGTGACGGCGATGTCGAGGACCTCGTCGTACAGCTCGAGCAGCTTGGTGGCGTCGATGCCGACCTCGTGCTCCGGCGGGAGCACGATGATGCCGTGGGAGCCGTCGTCGCCCATGCCGAGCTCGCCGCCGGAGCAGATCATGCCGCGGGAGACCCGGCCGTACGTCTTGCGCTCGGCGATCCGGAAGTCACCGGGGAGGACGGCGCCGGGCAGCGCCACGACGACCTTGTCGCCCTCGGCGAAGTTCCGGGCGCCGCAGATGATCTCCTGCGGCTCACCGGTGCCTCCCCCAGAGCCTCCGGCCTGGGAGGTGCCCCCAGCCTGGCCGACGTCGACGGTGCAGAAGCGGATGGGCTTCTTGAACTCCGTCAGCTCCTCGATGGTGAGGACCCTGCCGACCACCAGCGGACCGGTCAGACCGGCACCGACCTGCTCGACGGTCTCGACCTCGAGGCCTGCCGAGATGAGCTTGGCCTGGACGTCACGCCCGGTCTCCGTCGCCGGCAGGTCGACGTACTCCCGCAGCCAAGAAAGCGGGACCCGCATCAGATCTCCATCCCGAACGGCCGGGTGAACCGGACGTCACCCTCGACCATGTCTCGCATGTCATCGACGTTGTGGCGGAACATCAGCATCCGCTCGATTCCGAACCCGAAGGCGAATCCGCTGTACTTCTCCGGGTCGACACCGCAGGCGATGAGCACCTTGGGGTTGACCATGCCGCAGCCGCCCAGCTCGATCCAGCCCTCGCTGCCGCAGGTGCGGCAGGGCCGGTCCGGGTTGCCGATGGACTCGCCGCGGCAGACGTAGCAGAGCATGTCCATCTCGGCGGACGGCTCGGTGAAGGGGAAGAAGTTCGGGCGGAGCCGGGTCTTCATGTCGGGCCCGAAGAGCGCCTGGACCATGTGGTCCAGGGTGCCCTTGAGGTCGGCCATGGTCAGACCCTCGTCGACGGCGAGCAGCTCGATCTGGTGGAAGACCGGGGTGTGCGTGGCGTCGAGCTCGTCGGTGCGGTAGACGCGGCCGGGGCACACGACGTAGACCGGGGGCTCCCGGTCGATGAGCGTGCGGGCCTGCACCGGGGAGGTGTGCGTACGCAGCACGACGCCGGACTCGTCGCCCGTGGTGGCCTTTCCGTCGGGGGAGGCTCCCTGGACGAAGAAGGTGTCCTGCATCTGGCGCGCCGGGTGGTCGGGCACGAAGTTGAGGGCGTCGAAGTTGAACCACTCCGCCTCGACCTCGGGGCCCTCGGCGACCTCGTACCCCATGGAGACGAAGACGTCGGCGACCCGCTCCATGAGCGTGGTCAGCGGGTGGCGAGCGCCGGCCGGGACGCGGTCGTACGGCAGCGTGACGTCCACCGCCTCCTCGACGAGGACGCGGGCGTCGCGCTCGGCCTCCAGCTCGGTCTGCCGGGCGGCGAGGGCCTTGGAGACGGCGCCGCGGGCCTGGCCCACGAGCTTGCCGGCCGCGGCCTTGGCCTGCGGCGGCAGCGCGCCGATCTCCCGGTTGGCCAGCGCGAGCGGCGAGGTGCCACCGGTGTGCGCGACCTTCGCGTGCGCGAGCGCGTCGAGGTCACCCGCGGCGGCGAAGGCGGCGAGCGCCTCGTCCCGCATGCGCTCGATCTCTTCCGGTTTCAAGGCCTCGACCTCAACCGGGTCGTACGACTTATTGGGTGCGGACATCTCTTCCCGTGCTTCCGTTTGGCTGGCTGGGCGGCCCCGCTCGACGACAAGGGCGCAAACGTGCCAAAGGTCGAGTCTAACGGGGTGCGAGGACGCGAGTGAGCCCGTGGGCGGCCGGGCGGCTGGTGATCTCGTCAGGCGAGATAGGCCGGGGCGCCGACGGGCAGGATAAATCGGAACTCGGCGCCGCCGCGGGGGCCGCGTCCGACGGTGATCGTGCCGCCGTGGGCCTCGACGATGCCCTTGACGATGTAGAGGCCGAGTCCGGTGCCGCCGCGCTTGCTGCCCCGCCAGAAGCGGGTGAAGACGCGTCCCATCGACTCCTCGGGGATGCCGGGGCCTTCGTCGCTCACGGTGACCGCCGTCCCCTTCTCTCCGTCGGTGGTGGCGCGGGTGGGCGCCACCTCGATGGTGACGGTTCCCTCGCCGTGGCGCACCGCATTTTCGAGCAGGTTGCCGAGGACCTGGTCGACCTTGTCCGGGTCGGCCCAGAGATCGGGCAGCTGCGGCTGGACCCGTACGAAGAACCGGTCCGGGGACTGGCCGCCGGCGGTGTGGGCCTGGATGTGGCGGCCGACGGCGGCGGCGATGTCGACGGGCTGGCGGCGCACCTCGAGCCGGCCGGAGTCGATCCGGGAGATGTCGAGGAGCTCGGCGATGAGCCGGGTGACGCGGTTGGCGTCGGCGTCGACGGTCTCCAGCATCAGCCGCTTCTGGTCGTCGGTGAACCGTTCCCACTTGGCGAGCAGGGTCGCCGTGAACCCCTTGACGGAGGTCAGGGGGGAGCGGAGCTCGTGGGCGACGGTGGCGATGAGTTCGGCGTGGCTGCGTTCGGTGCGGCGCCGGGCCTCGGTGCCGCGCAGGGAGACCACGACGCGGCGGACGGGGCCCTTGGGGTGCTCGCGGACGTAGCGGGCGGAGACGAGGACCTCACGGCCGCCGGGCAGGAGCAGGTTGCGCTCGGGCTGGCCGCGGCGGGTGGCGAGCCCGCCGTACGGGTCGGTGAGGGTCCACCAGCGGCGCCCCTTGAGGTCCTCCAGGGGCAGCACCTGCTCCAGGGGGAGGCCGAGCACCTCGCCGCCGGACGCGGAGGTGATCCGGGCGGCGGCCGCGTTGAAGCAGATGACACGGCCGGTCTCGTCGGCGACGACGAGACCGTCGGGGAGGTCGTCGGGGTCGATGCCGGGCCACTGCTCCGGGACGCCCGGCGGGGCACTCCGTGCGTGTGCGGGACTGTCCGTGTCGACCGTCATCCCCGTTCCCCACCCCTCCGTGTTGCGCAGTGGGCCCCCGAGCCCGCCACCCTACTAGGTGGAGGTGACGGAGTGGACCCCCTCAGACGGAGCTTCGGGGGCGCTGGGCACGCGCGGAGGCGTACAGGCACACGGCGGCGGCCGTCGCGAGGTTGAGGCTCTCGGCCTTGCCGTGGATGGGTACGCGCACCACGGCGTCCGCGAGCGCGCGGGTCTCCTCCGGCAGTCCCCAGGCCTCGTTGCCGAAGACCCAGGCGGTGGGTCCGCCCATGGTGCCGGCGTCCAGCTCGTCGTCGAGGTCGTCCTCCCCGGCCCCGTCGGCGGCCAGGATCCGTACGCCCACGCTCTTCAGCCCGGCGACGGCCTGCTCGACCGGGACGCCGACGACGACCGGGAGGTGGAAGAGCGAACCGACGGAGGCGCGCACCGATTTCGGGTTGTAGAGGTCGACGGAGGCGTCGGTGAGGACGACGGCGTCGGCGCCGGCGGCATCGGCGCAGCGCAGCACGGTTCCGGCGTTGCCGGGGTCGCGGACGTGGGCGAGGACGGCGACCAGCTTGGGCTTGGCGGCGAGGATCTCCTCGAAGGGCGAGTCGAGGAAGCGGCAGACGCCGACGAGGCCTTGCGGGGTGACGGTCTGGGAGACCTCGGCGAGGACGGCGTCGGAGGCGTGGTGGACGCGGGCTCCGGCCGCCTGGGCGGCCTCGACGATGCCGGCGTACCGCTCGGCGGCCTCGACGGTGGTGAAGAGCTCGACGAGGGTGGGTTCACCGGTGCTGCCGCGGTGCTCGACGGCCTCGCGGACGGCTTGGGGGCCCTCGGCGATGAAGAGGCGGTCCTTGCCCCGGAAGTTGCGCTTGGCGAGCCGCCGGGCGGCGACGACGCGCGGCGAACGCGGGGAGATCAGCTCGGGGGTGCCCATGGGGTCGGCGGCTCTCTTTTCGTCCGTACGAGAGGGTGCGAGAGGGGTACGAGGGGGGTGCGGGCGGTCCGGGAATGCGGAGGGCCCGGGCTGGACCGGCCGGAACGCGCGGAGGCCTGGCGGCCCTGCGGCCTGACCGGCCGGAACGCGCGGAGGTCCTGGCGACCCGGCGGCCTGACCGGCCGGAACGCGCCGGACCCGCAGGCGCGGGGCCTGCGGGTCCGGGCAGAAGTACTGCGGCCTGGAAGATCAGGCGGCGGCCTTCGGGGCGTTGACGTCGGCCGGGAGGGCCTTCTGCGCGACCTCGACGAGCGCGGCGAACGCGTTGGCGTCGTTGACGGCCAGCTCCGCGAGGATCTTGCGGTCCACCTCGATGTTGGCGGCCTTCAGACCCTGGATGAGGCGGTTGTACGTCATGCCGTTCTGGCGGGCAGCGGCGTTGATGCGCTGGATCCACAGCTGACGGAAGTCGCCCTTGCGCTTCTTGCGGTCGTTGTAGTTGTAGACCAGGGAGTGGGTGACCTGCTCCTTGGCCTTGCGGTACAGGCGCGAACGCTGACCGCGGTAGCCGGAGGCCGCCTCGAGGATCGCCCGGCGCTTCTTGTGGGCGTTGACTGCCCGCTTGACGCGTGCCACTTCTTAACTCCTTGTAGCGGGGTCGCGGTGGTGCTCACACGACCCGGAAATCGGATGGGTCCCGGTCTTGGCCGGATGCCCTCGTCGCCGAGGGCGGGAGATCAAGCTCAGATGCCCAGCATCTTCTTGATCTTGGCCGCGTCGCCCGGGGCCATCTCGGCGTTGCCGGTGAGGCGACGCGTCAGCTTGGACGACTTGTGCTCGAGCAGGTGGCGCTTGCCGGCGCGCTCGCGCAGCACCTTGCCGGAGCCGGTGATCTTGAAGCGCTTCTTGGCACCGGAGTGCGTCTTGTTCTTCGGCATAGCGCCGTTATCTCCTCGTCAGTGGCGCTCCCCACCGGTGCGGGCACCGGTGATCCGGGAGCGTCAGATCTTGGTTTGGTGGTCCGGGCGGGCACCCGGGGCTGCCTGGATGGCAGCCCCTCGGGTCACGCCTCGGGGTTCTCGGCCTCGGCGGAAGCCTCGGCCGAAGCGTCCTCGGCCTGAGCGTCCTCGGCGACCTCGTCGGGCGAGAGGCCCTGACGCTCCGCCTTGCGTGCGGCCTGGGCCTCACGCGCCTCGGCCATGGCCTCGGTCTTCTTCTTGTGCGGGCCGAGAACCATGATCATGTTCCGGCCGTCCTGCTTCGGGTTGGACTCGATGAAGCCAAGCTCCTCGACGTCCGAAGCCAGCCGCTGCAGCAGCCGGAAGCCGAGCTCGGGGCGGGACTGCTCACGACCACGGAACATGATCGTGATCTTGACCTTGTCGCCCTGCTTGAGGAACCGGACGACGTGACCCTTTTTGGTGTCGTAGTCGTGCGGGTCGATCTTCGGCCGGAGCTTCATCTCCTTGATGACCGTGTGCGCCTGGTTCTTGCGCGCCTCACGGGCCTTCATGGCCGACTCGTACTTGAACTTCCCGTAGTCCATGAGCTTGCACACGGGCGGACGGGCGTTCGCCGCCACCTCGACCAGGTCGAGGTCGTACTCCTGTGCGAGCTCCAGGGCCTTGGCAAGCGGAACAATCCCGACCTGCTCGCCGCTGGGTCCGACAAGTCGCACCTCGGGAACGCGAATCCTGTCGTTGATGCGGGGCTCGGCGCTGATGGATCCTCCTCGGTAGCACCACGCGACCGCCTGGCGGACGGACGCGTATGTCTGTTTCAGTGAGACCAACCGCGCCGGCGCATGAAAAACGCCCCGGACGGGACACAGGCGGGGCTCCACGGGAATACCGGAGCACCGCCGCGATCAACCGCGGGGCGCACATCGGGCGGCTCCATCGTCCGTACGGAACGATGGGCGCCACCTGACCGGTGACCCGCCGCCCGTGAGGGCGGCCAGGTGGGAGATCGGAGCCTCCACTTGTGGGCCGGGCACACACGTGTCCGGCCGGTCGTTACACAAGGTTAGCACCGCACGCGCCGGTTCGCTAACCGAGGACCGCGCGCCGCGCCACCCGCGGTGCGGCATATCGTGTGGGTCATGAGCGAGACGCCCCACACCGAGCCCACGGACTCCGCAGACTCCCCGGATTCTCCCGACTTCGACGCCATGACCCGCGACATCGCGGAGGTCCCGGCGGTCGAGGTGATCGTGACGGTCGCCGTCAACCTGATGAGCGCCGCCGCGGTGAAGCTCGGCCTCACCGAGGAGGGCGAGGAGCACAAGGACCTCGACGAGGCCCGCAAGCTGGTCCACGCGCTGGCGGGTCTCCTCGACGCCGGGGCGACCGAGATCAGCTCCTTCCACGCAGCCCCGCTGCGGGACGGCCTGAAGTCCCTGCAGCTGGCCTTCCGCGAGGCCTCGATCATCCCGGACGAGCCGGGCCAGGGCCCGGGTGAGAAGTACACCGGGCCGGTGTACGGCTAGGACTGTGGAGTGGGGGCGGGAGGTATCCCGCGCCCCCGCTATCGCTTGACGTAGAAGGGCTCGCCCGGAGGGGTGGCCGTGGCCGGCAGGAGTGCCAGGTCGAGGCCGCGCACCAGGCGGGCCCTCAGTGTTTCGTCGGCGGCCAGGGCCGCCGCCACGCGCCGGGCCGCCTCCGCGGGCACCGCGTCCGGGGTCAGGACGAGGGCGAGGGTGCCGTCGGCGCTGCCGGGGCCGAGGTGGGCACGGAGCACCGCGGGTTCGGCGGCCACCGCTGCGCGCACCGCGTCCCGTACCGCCGGGTCGTCCAGCGGGTCCGTGCTGGTGCGGCCCTCCGCGAGGGCCAGCAACGCCGGGCCGGTCAGCTGGTAGGGCACCGGCCCCGCGAGGTCGAGGACGACCGTGTCGGCCTTCTCGTGCGCGGCGGCCTGGAGCGCCTGGTGCAGGGGTACGGCGACGGGCCTGGCCTCCGGATCCCAGAGGGCGAGCGAGGCGAGCGAGGTGAAGGCGGGCAGCGCGCGCCGGTCGCCCGCGGTGAGCGTGGGCACGGCCATGTCGCTGGTCTTCTCGCGGCGCAGCCCCGTCTCGGGGTCCTCCTCGACCTCGCCGAGGACGGCGACCACGGGGACGAGCAGGCGCGCCTCGCGCAGCGCCTCCAGGACCGGGCCGTGGGCGGTTCTCTCCTGCGACCAGGCGGCGAGGGCCGCCGCGAGCCGCGGGTCGGCGGTGCCGTCGTCGTCGGAGAAACCGGGGTCAGGGATGTTCTTGAGCGCCACGCACCGAGCCTAACCGCCGGCCGCCGGCCACCTCCCCGGCGGGTGCCGCGGTCAGCGCCTCCCGGCGGGCGCTGCGGTCAGCGCGTCCGGCGGGCGCTGCGCTCACCTTCCGGCGCGCGCTGCGGTCAGTGCGGCGGGCGGGGCGCGCGGGGTGGCCGCGGACCGGGGAGACCGCGGCGCCACAGGACCACGGCGGCCAGGAGCAGTACGGCGCCCAGGCCCCCGGCGACCGGGGCGAGCAGGCCGATGGGCCGGGATTCGTCGGCGGCGGGCAGGGGGCCCGGGCCGAAGTAGCGGCCTCGGTAGCCGGCGGCGGCGTTCTTGGGGTCGGCGCCCTTCAGCGCGGCACCGGCCTCGATCGCGGCGGCGGGGTCGACGGTGCCGTACCCCTTGGCGTCGCTGCGGCCGGCCTTGGGGCGGTTGCGGGCGGTGTCGATGAGGAGCTGCTTGACCTGGGCGGGGGTCAGGTCGGGGTGGGCGGAGCGCACCAGGGCGACCGCGCCGGAGACGAAGGCGGCGGCGGCGCTCGTTCCCCACCCCTCGTAGTAGCGGCGGTCGGGGTCGGCGATGACGATGTCGACGCCGGGGGCGCTGACGGTCGCGTACCAGCGGCTCGTGGAGAAGGAGGCGCGGGTGCCGAAGCGGTCGACGGCCGTGACGGCGACGACGCCGGGGTAGGCGGCCGGGTACGAGATGTGGTCGCCCTTCTCACCGCCGTTGCCCGCCGAGGCGACGACGGAGACGCCCTTGGCGAGGGCGTACTGGACGGCGGCGTCCTCGCCGGCGTCGGGGTGCGCGGACTTGGAGTCGTCACCGAGGGAGAGGTTGATGACGTCGGCGCCGTGGTCGGTGGCCCAGCGGATGCCCTCGGCGAGGGCGGTGCCGCGGGTCTTGCGGGCCTTGTCGCGGGCCTTGTCGGCGCCTTCGAGGATGACGCGGACGGGCAGGATCTTCACCCGGGGAGCGATCCCGAGGACGCCGTCCTCGCGGCCGGGGCCGTGGCCGTGCCCGGCGATGATGCCGGCCATGGCGGTGCCGTGGCGGGCCCAGGAACGGTCGCCGCGCTCGGCGCCGAAGCCGATGAGGTCCTTGCCGGTCAGGACCGATCCGACGAGGTCGGGATGGTCGGCGTCGACTCCCGTGTCGAGGACGGCGACGGTGATGTCCTCTCCCTGCGTGGTGCGCCAGGCCTGGGTGGTGTGCAGGGCTTCGAGCCCCCACTGGCGGGCGCGGATGGTGTCCGCGTGGGCGGGGGTGGTGGTGGCCGGGAGGACGGCGAAGGCGGCGGCGAGAAGGGTCGCGAGGGTCCGGCGGGTCACTGGTCGTCCTCGCCCTTCGTGGCCGCGGTGACGGTCGCGCGCAGCCCGCGTTCGATGCGGTCCGCGACGCCTCGGGCCTCGTGGCCGAGCCCGGCCTGGGCCGGGGCGCTGGTCGAGCCGGCGGCCATGGCCTTGTCGGCGGGCTCGGGGCGGGTGACGGGGCGGCCGTCGGCGAAGCCGGAGACGGAGTAGACGACGACGGGGAGGTCGGCGAGCGCGTGGGTCCACCAGCTGGCGCGCTGGGCGGCGCCGAAG